>NZ_BAAGPQ010000049.1:0-977 GCF_054783995.1 Actinocorallia aurea | reverse complement strand
AGCGAAATTCCTTGTCGGGTAAGTTCCGACCTGCACGAATGGCGTAACGACTTCCCCGCTGTCTCAACCACAGGCCCGGCGAAATTGCACTACGAGTAAAGATGCTCGTTACGCGCAGCAGGACGGAAAGACCCCGGGACCTTCACTATAGCTTGGCATTGGTGTTTGGAATGGCTTGTGTAGGATAGGTGGGAGACTGTGAAGCTCGGACGCTAGTTCGGGTGGAGTCATTGGTGAAATACCACTCTGGTTGTTTCGAATGTCTAACCCGCGCCCCTTATCGGGGTGGGGGACAGTGCCTGGTGGGTAGTTTAACTGGGGCGGTTGCCTCCCAAAGAGTAACGGAGGCGCCCAAAGGTTCCCTCAGCCTGGTTGGTAATCAGGTGGCGAGTGCAAGGGCACAAGGGAGCTTGACTGTGAGACCGACGGGTCGAGCAGGAGCGAAAGCTGGGCCTAGTGATCCGGCACCTACGTGTGGAAGTGGTGTCGCTCAACGGCTAAAAGGTACCCCGGGGATAACAGGCTGATCTTCCCCAAGAGTCCATATCGACGGGATGGTTTGGCACCTCGATGTCGGCTCGTCGCATCCTGGGGCTGGAGTAGGTCCCAAGGGTTGGGCTGTTCGCCCATTAAAGCGGCACGCGAGCTGGGTTTAGAACGTCGCGAGACAGTTCGGTCCCTATCCGCTGCGCGCGTAGGAGTCTTGAAAGGATCTGTCCCTAGTACGAGAGGACCGGGATGGACGAACCTCTGGTGTGCCAGTTGTTCTGCCAAGGGCACGGCTGGTTGGCTACGTTCGGAAGGGATAACCGCTGAAAGCATCTAAGCGGGAAACCTGCCTTGAGATGAGGACTCCCTCCACCTTACGGTGGGTAAGGCCCCCAACAGACTATTGGGTTGATAGGCCGGAGATGGAAGCACTGCAAGGTGTGGAGTCGACCGGTACTAATAGGCCGAGTGACTTGCCTACACTGCAC
>NZ_BAAGPQ010000048.1:0-1448 GCF_054783995.1 Actinocorallia aurea | reverse complement strand
TCCGGTAGACGAAATTGCGAGGTCTCTTGGGTGTGTTCCCGAGTAGCACGGAGCCCGTGAAATTCCGTGTGAATCTGCCACGACCACGTGGTAAGGCTGAATACTCCCTGATGACCGATAGCGGACAAGTACCGTGAGGGAAAGATGAAAAGTGCCCCGGTGAGGGGTCGTGAAATAGTACCTGAAACCGTGTGCCTACAAGCCGTCAGAGCGTCTCCAGCAGCTTTTGCTGCTGTCCGTGATGGCGTGCCTTTTGAAGAATGAGCCTGCGAGTTATGGTGTGTGGCGAGGTTAACCCGTGTGGGGGAGCCGTAGCGAAAGCGAGTCTGAATAGGGCGCTTTTAGTCGCATGCTGTAGACCCGAAGCGGAGTGATCTAGCCATGGGCAGGTTGAAGCGCCGGTAAGACGGTGTGGAGGACCGAACCCACCAGGGTTGAAAACCTGGGGGATGACCTGTGGTTAGGGGTGAAAGGCCAATCAAACTCCGTGATAGCTGGTTCTCCCCGAAATGCATTTAGGTGCAGCGTCGTATGTTTCTCGCCGGAGGTAGAGCTACTGGATGGCCGATGGGCCCTACAAGGTTACTGACGTCAGCCAAACTCCGAATGCCGGTGAGTGAGAGTACGGCAGTGAGACTGCGGGCGATAAGGTTCGTAGTCGAGAGGGAAACAGCCCAGATCATCGACTAAGGCCCCTAAGCGTGTGCTAAGTGGGAAAGGATGTGGAGTTGCTGTGACAACCAGGAGGTTGGCTTAGAAGCAGCCACCCTTGAAAGAGTGCGTAATAGCTCACTGGTCAAGTGATTCCGCGCCGACAATGTAGCGGGGCTCAAGCACACCGCCGAAGTCGTGGCAATCAGACGTTTGTCTGGTTGGGTAGGGGAGCGTCGTGCAGCCGGTGAAGCCGCAGCGTGAGCTAGTGGTGGAGGCTGTTCGAGTGAGAATGCAGGCATGAGTAGCGAATGAGCAGTGAGAAACTGCTCCGCCGGATGACCAAGGGTTCCTGGGGCAGGCTAATCCGCCCAGGGTAAGTCGGGACCTAAGGTGAGGCCGACAGGCGTAATCGATGGACAACGGGTTGATATTCCCGTACCCGCTGGTACGCGCCAACGCTGAACCTCGTGATACTAACCGCGCGAATCCCTCTCCGGATCCTTCGGGTGATGGGGATGTGGGCTAGTCCGGGACCTGATCGGGTAGTAGGTGAGCGATGGGGTGACGCAGGAGGGTAGCTCAGCCCGGGCGATGGTTGTCCCGGGGTAAGGATGTAGGGCGAAGCATAGGCAAATCCGTGTTTCATGTGCCTGAGATCTGATGCCGAGCCGTTTTAGGCGAAGTGAGTGATCCCATGCTGCCGAGAAAAGCCTCTAGTGAGTGTACCGGCGGCCCGTACCCCAAACCGACTCAGGTGGTCAGGTAGAGAATACCAAGGCGTTCGGGTGAACTGT
>NZ_BAAGPQ010000047.1:0-724 GCF_054783995.1 Actinocorallia aurea | reverse complement strand
GCGTGGGGGCACCGAGGGAGGACGAGCCGAGATGGTGGCCGAGACCGCGGCAGCGGTGACCCCGGGGTGACAGCCCCGGGGCGCCGCCCGGCCCGCGCCAGCTCCTCGCCGCCCGCCCCGCCCAGATGCGCACGACGGCCTGCGGGGCACCACGGGCGGCCGGACCGGCATGGTCCGGCCGGTCCTCCCCGCACAGACCGGCCCGGCTCCGGCCGTGGCCCTCACCACAGGAAGCACGCCATGAGTGATCCCAAGAAGGTCCTGTCCGATCTGATCCTGTCCACCTCGACGGAACACGCGCCGCTCGACGCCCCCTGGGACGCGATCGACATCGCCGACTGGCTGCTGAACCTCCCGGACAAGGAATACCAGCGCTGCGCTCCGCCCGACCACAAGGCAGCCGGCTACACCACCACCGACGACGGCCGGCCGATGTCGATCAACGTCGAGATGATCGGCACCGGACTGGTGATCCAGCACTACGTCGCCGAGACCGCCGAGAAGCACCACTGCCACATGGTCTCGACCTCCGACGTGCTCACCCCGCACGGCTGGACGACGGTCCAGGTGATCTGGGACCTGTCCGCCAAGGACAACGGCGACGGCACCGTCACCTACACCAACCAGGTCACCAGCCACCCCACCCAGGAGTTCATGGACTTCATCGAGAGCAACGGCAGCACCTTCGCGGAGGCCGCAACCGCACGACAGACCGCCTCCGGCG
>NZ_BAAGPQ010000046.1:0-952 GCF_054783995.1 Actinocorallia aurea | reverse complement strand
ATGTCGTTCAGGCCGATGGTCTCGGTGACGAAGGCGTCGAGGGCGAGGCGGCCTTGGAGGTGGAGGTCGATGAGCATGGGGAAGTCGCGTGTGGGCAGGCAGTCGCCGTACCAGGAGGATTTGAGGGAGCCGCCTCGGCCGAACACCTCCAGCAGCGGGAGTTCGATCTTCATGTCGGGGGTGGGGACGCCGACGAGGACGACGGTTCCGGCGAGGTCGCGGGCGTAGAACGCTTGTTCGTAGGTCTCGGGCCGGCCGACGGCCTCGATGACGACGTCGGCGCCGTTGCCCTCGGTCAGCTCCCGGATCGCCTCCACCGGATCGGTCTCGCTGCTGTTGACCGTGTGGGTGGCGCCCAGCTCCACGGCCTTGGCGAGTTTGCGGGGGTCGATGTCGACGGCGATGATCCTGCGGGCTCCGGCCAGGCGGGAGCCCATGATGGCGGCGTCGCCGACACCGCCGCAGCCGATCACCGCGACGCTGTCGCCGCGGCCGACGTTGCCGGTGTTGATGGCGGCGCCGATGCCGGCCATGACTCCGCAGCCCAAAAGCCCGGCGACTTCGGGCTTGGCGGCCGGGTCGACCTTGGTGCACTGGCCGGCGGCGACCAGGGTCTTGTCGGCGAAGGCCCCGATCCCGAGGGCGGGGGACAGCTCGGTGCCGTCCTCCAACGTCATCTTCTGCTCGGCGTTGTGGGTGTTGAAGCAGTACTGGGGACGTCCCCGCAGACACGCCCGGCACTGCCCGCACACGGCCCGCCAGTTCAGCACCACGAAGTCGCCGGGAGCGACCTCGGTGACGCCCTCGCCCACGGATTCCACGATCCCGGCCGCCTCGTGGCCGAGCAGGAACGGGAACCCGTCGTTGATGCCGCCCTGCTTGTAGTGCAGGTCGGTGTGGCACACCCCGCACGCCTGGATCTTGACCACGGCCTCGCCCGGACCCGGGTCGG
>NZ_BAAGPQ010000045.1:0-2541 GCF_054783995.1 Actinocorallia aurea | reverse complement strand
GGCTCGGAGAAGGTCGAGGTTGGCGCGACCGAACATCATTCTCTTCAGGTGTTTGACCTTGCAGTTTTCGCCCTCTACAGCGCCAGATGAGTAGGGCAGGGACAAGCCATTGAGGACGGCGGCGTGATCGCGGCGCAGTCCCGAGGCGAAGGACCGCAGGTGGGGCAGGTCAGTGGTCTCGGTGTCGACGCCGGTCAGCCAGGGGCCGAGGTCGCGCTGTCCGGTGCGGTGGATGAGCATTTTGGCGAACGTGGTGACGTGCTGGTCGAGGACGGCCAGGGCGGGGCTGCGGTCCAGGACGGCGGCAAGCTGGTCTTTATCGTCGTCGGTGAGGTGGTCAGGGTCGCTGGTGATCCATCGCCGGACGTCGCGGACCGATGGCGGTGGGGGCGGCAGGTCGGGGGTGCCGAGGCCGGTGCGGAGCGGGGCGACGTAGCGGCGGATGGTGCGGACGCTGCCTCGGTATCCCTGTTCGCGGAGCTCGTCGAAGAGTTCGGCGGCGTTGCCGCATCCGTCTTCCATGACGCGTCTGCGCAGGTGGGGAATGAAGGACTCGAAGTGGCGGCGCTGGCTGCGTCCTTCGCCGAACAGCAGCTCGTCAGCGGTGGCGGCGCGCTGGAACTTGCGGATGGTCTTGTCGTTGAGGCCGGTGATCTGGGCGATCTGCATCTGGTTGTAGCCCTCGGCGAGGAGCCGGTGGATCTCGGCGTGCCGGTCACGGGTGCGATCGACGATCGGGGTCTTCCGGGCGGGCTGCGGCACTACCGGCAGCTCGCGGCGGGCGACCTCGGCGCGGAGCGGTTCGATGGCGCGGCGGACGGTCCGGGCGCCGCCGGAGTAGCCGTGAGCCCGGAGTTCTTGGAACAGGCGGGCGGCGTCGACGCAACCGCTGTCCAGGACGCGCTGGCGCAGGTAGGGGAGGAAGTCCTGCAACCGTGCGGTCTCGGGCTCGTCGGGCAGCAGCTCCTCGGCCGCGCGCCGCGCGGCGTGGACGTCCTGGCGGTCCGGGGTGGCTCCGGTGCTCGCGATCTCGGTCAACGGCTCGGCCACTGCGTGTTCCTGGTCGTCTTCGGCTGGGGCGGGAACGGGTTCCCGCAGGTCAGCACGGTAGACGCGGATCGTCTTGTCGACCACCGTGCACAGATTCTGGAACAGGTGCCAGCGATCAGCGCATTGGCGGGCGTCGGGTGCTCCCTGGCGGGTGCCTTCGGCATACCCGCCGGCGCGGTCGCGGCACACGGTCTCCACCCCTGGATGGGCGGTCAACCAGTCGGCCAGGACCTGGGCCTCTCGCCCGTCCAGGACGTCGATCGGCCGGTGGGAGTCCAGGTCGACCAGGATGGTGGCGTAGCTCTGCCCCTTGCGTTTGGCGAATTCGTCCACCCCCAGGACGGTGACCTGCCCGATCTCGGGGTCGGGCAGGGCGCGGATCAACCTGAGCAGCGTGCACCGCGACACCCTCATTCCCAGGGCCGAGGCCAGGCGTGCGCCGGCTCGTCCGGCCAGTGCCAGTGCGACCCGCTCCAAGGTGCGGCGCAGTCCCGGAGTCCGGCGCTGCCGCCGCTGGGTCACGCCCTCGACTTGTTCGGCGAACGTCGCGACCGGGCAGGACCGGTTGCCGCAGCGGAACCGGCGGACCTGCAGTTCGATCAGGACCGGTCTCCCGGCGCACGACAGGTCATGCAGGCGCCGCCGGTACCGGTCGTGAACACGCGCTGAGCCCGCTCCGCAGCCGTGGCACAACGCCGTTCCGGTGCCGGTGCGTGCAAGGACCCGGACGCCGTCGTCGCCGAGATCCTCGATCTGTTCCACCTCCAGGCCGCCCAGCTGTGGGAACAGCATGGTCACCAGGCGGACCCGGTCGTCAGACAGCGCCTGCAGCACAATGGTTCCTTCGCGGCCGTTTCGGCATGATCAGATCGTGGCGATCCAGATCGTGACGGAACGGCCGCGCCCATGAGCGGCGTGTTATGAGTTCGCGAGCATGCCGTGAGCCCTGCGCAACCACTCGTCCAGAACAACAAAGTCACTCTCGGCCAGGCCGCGGCGAGCATCGACCCGATAGAGCATCGCTTGGCCCGGATGGTGACTCGAGACCCAAGCCCGGTCAGCGTCGGTGATCTCGTCGTCGACCCAGGCAAACGGGCGTCCCGCGGCCCAATCGACGAGGGCCCGGGTCTTCCAGTGCAGCCCCATGCGTTCGTCCTCCTCATCGACGTCGGAAGGCTCTGGCCAGACCACGACGGCCAACTGCGGGAGGTCAATGCGCGGACAGATGCACTGGTTCGCATCATCCATCCAGGTCGTGGCCCACACCAGCTCGCACGGCAGAGCCTTCAACCTGCGCCCGTGCTCGGGATCGATCCTGGCAAGGAGCGGATGAGAACTGGCCCCTTCAGGCTCGGGATGACCCGTCTCAAAGGTCGGGTACTGCTGCGCTGCCCCGAACGGAATGAGCGGCCCATCGACATCGAGAAACAGCAACGGAAGCTGCGCGGAACCTGTCACGGCCGCACGATAGCCCCTCGCAACCCATGAGCA
>NZ_BAAGPQ010000044.1:0-822 GCF_054783995.1 Actinocorallia aurea | reverse complement strand
TGGCGTGCATGGTGCGTCGTCATGAGCTGACCGATGCCGCCTGGGCGAGGGTGGAGCCTCTTCTGCCTGCTCAGGCGGCTCGTGGTGGCCGGTGGCTGGATCATCGGATCGTGTTGAACGGGATCTTGTGGAAGCTGGCGACGGGTGTTCCCTGGCGGGATCTGCCGGAGCGTTATGGCAACTGGAAGACCGTCTATGAGCGTTACCGCAGGTGGGCTGCCGATGGGACGTTCGACCGGCTGCTGGAGCACGTCCAGGTCCACGACGACGCGGTCGGCCGCCTGGACTGGTCGGTGAGCATCGACTCCACGATCGTGCGGGCGCATCAGCACGCGGCCGGCGCCCGCAAAAAGGGGAGCAGGCTGGGACAAACCGCCAAGCCCTCGGCCGGTCCCGGGGTGGGCTGACCAGCAAAGTCCACCTCGCGGTCGACGGCCGCGGCCTGCCCCTGGCACTCGTCATCACGGCCGGGAACGTCAACGACTGCACGGTCTTCCCGCAGCTCATGAACACGTTGCGGGTGCCGCGGCCGGGCGGGGGAAGACCCCGCACCCGCCCTGAGCGCGTCATCGCCGACAAGGCATACAGCAGCCGCGCCATCCGCGCCCACCTGCGAAGGCGAGGTATCGCCGCAACGATCCCGGAGCGCGCAGACCAGCAGGCCGGACGCAGGCGACGAGGCCGCAACGGCGGACGCCCGCCCGCCTTCGACCCCGCCGCCTACCGGCACCGCAACGTCATCGAACGCTGCATCAACCGGCTCAAGCAATGGCGCGCCATCGCCACCCGCTACGACAAACTCGCCCACCACTACCAAGCAGG
>NZ_BAAGPQ010000042.1:0-6241 GCF_054783995.1 Actinocorallia aurea | reverse complement strand
CGCCGCAATACACTTGGGAAAGGCCCCGAACTTCGGTTCGGGGCCTTTTCGCATTTCCGGGGATGTACTGGAGTGTTTTCCGGAGGAGGGCCGACTGGCAGGGTGCGCTGGGCGCCGATCGGTGCCGCCGTCCGCGGTCCTTCGTGAACGGAGACCTCGGCGTCGCGATCTTCTGGCTGCGATGCCTCTGCTCCGCAGGATGGCGTGCGACCGCTTCTCAAGCGCGTCTTTGAACCCTTCGTGGCTGGGCTGAAGTCCAGAGCGGCGTAGAAGCGGTGCGCGCGCCAGCCCATTGCGCATTGCTGTCAGCCGCATTTGTGCGCATCCTCGGAAGCGTGCCCTCCTGATCGCTTGTGTCATCAGCAGCCGGCCGAGGCCGCCGCGGCGTCGGTCCGCCCGGATCCGCACCGCCTCACTCAAGGTGAAATCGGCACCGCCCGTGCCGAGGCCCGGAACGTACGTGGCCTGCGGGCACCGCAGCACGGTGCTGCGATCGTCGACCAGGACCAGCATCTCGTTGCGCGGGTCCGCGTCGATCACGGCGAAGGCGCGCTCAGAGGCCTGTCACGACGACCGGCGCGGAGAAGGACGACCTGGTCCTCATCAACGAGCAGGGGCCAGTTCCGCAGGCAGGTCGGCACGGGTCGCGGGCGGGAAGGCAGGAGCAGACACATCGAACATGCACCGACACTGAACGGCCCCTCCGGCCATGGGAGCCGGGCACTCGGCGACCCACAAGTCCCACCCGTGCCGTGATCACCCTCCTGTAGACCCCTAGGCATTCTGGGGGCCGCTGGAGGGCACGGGGCCGCGCCGGGTCCCAGGGAGTGCCGACGGCGTCATCCGGGCGCGGTCAGGTGCGGGTTGTTTCGGAGAGCTTCGAAGGCGCGGCAGGTCAAGTGATCGGGTGCCCCTGGGCTGGGCCCGCAGTCCCCCTGGCTGGGGACGGAGGGATAGGCCCGGACGCGAAAGCGCTCGATCACGGTCGGCCCGTCGGGCGGATCGGCGGACAGGGCTGGCGGGGCAGCTCAGGGTGTGAAGGCACCGATCACAGGCTCACCGCGGGCCCCCGAGGGCGGAGGCTGGGCCTGAGATGCGGATAATGCCGGGGTGGAGTTGATCGTGTTGGGGAGTGCGACGCCTTACCCCGCGCCGGGGAATCCGTGTTCGGGTTATCTGGTGGTGGGCGGGGGTGTCCGGGTGTGGGTGGACGCGGGGACGGGGACGTTGGGGGAGTTGTTGCGGTATGCACGGTTGGATGAAGTGGATGCGGTGTGGGTGTCGCATCTGCACGCCGACCATTGCGCGGACCTGTTGACGGCGTATTACGGGTTGCTGTTCGCCGATGTGCGGTTGGCGGCGCCGGTGCCGTTGTTCGGGCCGCCGGGGGTGGCGGACCGGCTGGCGGGGTTCTTGACGAACGGGCCGCAGCGGAGCCCCGTCGAGGAGGCTTTCGCGGTGTCGGAGCTGGTGGACGGGCATCGGGTGGAGGTGGGCGGGTTGACCTTGGTGAGCGCGGCCGTCGAGCATGGGATGCCGGCGTTCGCCCTGCGGGTGGAGGAGGGCGGTCGGAGTCTGGTCTATTCGGGGGATACGGCGCCGTGCGCGGCGTTGACGGAGTTCGCCGCGGGGTGTGATGTGCTGCTGTGCGAGGCGGACAGCGCGTCGCCTCCGCCGGTGGGGGAGCGTGCGGTGCACCACACTTCGGAGGAGGCGGGTGAGACTGCTCACGCGGCGGGGGCGGGTCGTCTGGTCGTCACGCATGTGGGCCGTTCGGTCGCGCCTGAGGATGCGGTGAGGCGGGCGGAGGGCCGTTTTCGTGGTCCGGTGGAGTACGCGGCGCCGGGGGCGGCGTTCGTCGTCTGAGGGCGGTTCGGCGGGCATTGCGCCGTGCGGGACGGGGCTGCCGCGACGGGTGGGGCGGGATGCGGTGCCCGGCGAAGGTATTGGGAAATGGACGGGGTGGGACCGAATGGCAGGATAAGACGCATTCGTGGAGGCGGATAAGCGCGGCGGAAAAGGATGATTGCGGCGCTTGGATGGTGTGTTCTTTGGCTCCGGTTTGCCCCCGGGTGGGTTTCGAGGTGAGGCGTTCGGCGTCTGGGGTGTGTCGCGTTCCGTCTACCATGTAGTGGTGAAGGAAGAGGATGGTCGCGGCGACAACCGCGAGGGACGTCAGGGTCAGGGTGCGAACGGCGACCGCAAGGGCGGTCAGGCCGGGCGCAAGCCGGGCGCTTCTCGCAAGGCGCCGAAGCCGGGCGGCAAGGCCGGCGCGCCGCGGCAGGGCAAGAACGGAGCCGGGCAGGGTAAGGGCGGAGCCGGGCAGGGCAAGGGCGGCAGGCCGCCTGCGGGGCGGCCGTTCGGCGCCCGTGACGGGGAGCGGCGCGAAGGCTCCTTCCGCCGCGACGACCGGGGCCAGGGCGCCCGCGGAGGATTCCAGCGGGACGGCGAGCGCCGCGACGACACCCGGGGCCAGGGCGGCGGGTTCCGCCGCGACGACCGTCCGCAGGGCGGGTTCCGGCGTGATGACCGTCCGCAGGGCGGTGGTTTCCGCAAGGACGACCGCGGTGAGCGTCGTGAGTTCCGGCCCCGTGATGACCGGCCGCAGGGCGGCGGGTTCCGGCGTGACGACCGTCCCCAGGGCGGGTTCCGTAAGGACGACCGCGGTGAGCGGCGTGACTTCAAGCGTGATGACCGTGGCCAGGGCGGCGGCGGTTTCCGTCGTGAGGACGAGCGGGGCCCCCGCGAGTTCCGTCCCCGCGATGACCGTGGTGAGCGTCGTGAGTTCCGGCCCCGTGACGACCGTCCGCAGGGTGGCGGGTTCCGGCGGGACGACCGTCCCCAGGGCGGTGGTTTCCGCAAGGACGACCGCGGCGAACGCCGTGAGTTCCGCCCCCGCGACGACCGTCCCCAGGGCGGGTTCCGTAAGGACGACCGCGGTGAGCGGCGTGACTTCAAGCGTGATGACCGTGGCCAGGGCGGCGGCGGTTTCCGTCGTGAGGACGAGCGGGGCCCCCGCGAGTTCCGTCCCCGCGACGACCGCGGCGAGCGGCGCGAGTTCCGCCCCCGTGATGACCGGCCGCAGGGCGGTTTCCGCAAGGACGACCGCGGCGAGCGTCGTGAGTTCCGTCCTCGTGAGGATCGTCCGCAGGGTGGCGGGTTCCGTCGCGATGACCGTCCGCAGGGTGGCTTCCGCAAGGACGACCGTCCGCAGGGTGGCGGCTTCCGCAAGGACGACCGCGGTGAGCGCCGCGAGTTCCGCCCCCGAGATGACCGCGGTGAGCGTCGTGAGTTCCGTCCGCGCGACGACCGTCCGCAGGGTGGCGGGTTCCGGCGGGACGACCGTCCCCAGGGCGGATCCCGGCGTGATGACCGTCCGCAGGGCGGTGGCTTCCGCAAGGACGACCGCGGTGAGCGTCGTGAGTTCCGGCCCCGTGACGACCGTCCGCAGGGTGGCGGGTTCCGTCGCGATGACCGTCCCCAGGGTGGCGGCTTCCGCAAGGACGACCGCGGTGAGCGTCGTGAGTTCCGCCCCCGTGAGGACCGCGGCCAGGGTGGGTTCCGTAAGGACGACCGCGGTGAGCGTCGTGAGTTCCGGCCCCGCGACGGCGAGCGCGGCGGGAGCCGCGACGAGCGTCGTCCCTTCACCGGCAAGGACGGACGGCGCGGCGGCTTCCGCCCCGGCGACGAGCGCACCGCCGACGAGCGGTTCAGCGAGCGGCGCGAGGAGCGGCAGGCGCGCGGCGGCTACGGCGCCCGCGAGGACCGCGACCCGAACCGCACCTCCTACGACGACCCGGCCCTCCCCGAGGAGATCACCGGCGACGAACTCGACGACCTGGCCCGCGAGGAGCTCAGGACCTTGCCGAAGGACCTGGCGAAGCTCGTGGCGCGCCACCTGGTCGCCGCCGGCACCCTCGTCGACGACGACCCGGAGCTCGCCTACCGGCACGCCAAGACCGCCCGCCGCCTGGCGAGCCGGGTCGGCGTGGTCCGCGAGGCGTGCGGCCTGGCCGCCTACCATGCGGGCGAGTGGTCCGAGGCGCTGTCGGAGCTGAGGGCGGCCCGCCGCCTGCCCGGCCGCGAGGACCTCTACCTGCCGATCCTCGCCGACTGCGAGCGCGGCCTCGGCCGTCCGGAGAAGGCGCTGGAGATCGCCAGGTCCAAGGAGGCCTCCTCGCTGCCGCGTGAGGAGCGGATCGAGCTGCACATCGTCGAGTCCGGCGCGCGCCGCGACCTCGGCGACCTCGACGCCGCGGTGATCGCGCTCCAGATCCCCGAGCTGAAGGACCGCAGGCTGCGCCCGTGGTCGGCCCGGCTGTTCTACGCCTACGCCGACGCCCTCGTCGCCGCCGACCGCTCCGACGAGGCCAAGGACTGGTTCCTGCGCTCCGCCGCCGCCGACCGCGACGAGGAGACCGACGCCGCCGAGCGCTACGCCGCCCTCGACGGCCTCCACATCATCGACACCGGCGACTCCGAATCCCCGTCCGACACCACCTCCGAAGCCTCCCCCTTCACCCCGTCCTTCCAGGCCCCCCCGACCACGGAGCCCGACGAAGACGAAGACGAAGGGGAAGAAGAGGACGAGGAAGACTTCGACGACGAGTCCGACTTCGAAGAGGAAGACTTCGAGGACGAGGACGAGGACGAGGACGACGACGAGGACGACGAGGACGAGGAAGCGGACGACGAGCGCGAGGACGAAGACGGCGAAGCCGCCGAGTTCGAGCCCGAAGCGGACGAGTCCGAAACGCCCAAAGCTGGCAAGGAGCCCGAAGCCCCCGCCACCGACGGCACCAACCCCCCCGAAGCCCCCACCTCAACCGAATCCAACTGACAACAAGAAGCCCGGCGCCCCGCGCCGGGCTTCTCCCTTCCCCCACTCACCCCAACCCCCAACCGCACTCCCCGCCCCACCTCCTCCCCTCCCCCTTCTCCCTGCACGCCCCCGCCTCCCGCTCCACACCCGCATCCCGCGTTCCACGCCCCGCGCTCCGCCTCTCGTTTCGCGTCCCGCGCCCTGCGCTCCGCGCTCCACGGCCCGAGCCTCGCGTCTCCTGCGTTCTACGCCCCGCGCTCCGCCTCCGTACCCGCGCCTCTCGTACCCGCGTTCCGCGCCCCGCGTTCCGCGCCCCGCGTTCCGCGCCCCGCGCTTCGCGCTCCACGGCCCGCGCCTCGCGTCTCCCGCATCCCGCGTTCCATGCCCCGCGCTTCGCGCTATGCCTCCACGGATGCGCGTCCTTCGCTCAGCGCCCCGAGCCCCGGGCTTTGCGCAGTGAGCTTCGCGTCGACCCGCGTCCCGCGCCCTGGGCTTCGCGTTCCGCACCCCGCCCCCGCCCTGCTCCCGCCCCCTGCTCCCGCGCCCTGAGCCCCGCCCCTGCGCTCCGCGCGCCCTGCGTCCGGCCTGCTCCCCGCGCCTTGCACGCCTGGGTCGTTCCCGTCGCTGGCGCCAACGTGACATCTGACCTGGATAAGCCGCACCCGGCACACCGGGCTCCGAGCCCTGGGTCCCGCGCCTTGCGCGCGCCCTGCGTTCCGCTTCTCCCGCTTCGCGCCCGTGCCCCTGAGCATCCCGTTTGCGTCTCGCACCTGGGTTCCGCGCCTGGTGTCCGTGTTCTCGCGCCTTGTGTGCCGCATCTTCGCGCCTTGCGTCCCCCAGCGAGCTCTGCGCTTCGCGTCCGAGTCTGATCGGATGGCGGTGGGGCGGTCGTCCTCGCTGCTCAGTGCAGCTCGTGGGTGTATCGGTCATCGGACAGGGGCCGATCACACGGTTATCGGCATGGCGCTGGCGCGTGTCCTGGGCTGCTCCGCGTGCCTTTGTCCTGGGCTTCGCGTCTTTTCGAGTCGGGGGCCGGGAGCCTCGGTGTTCGGGCTCTGTGCTCGTGCTGCTGGGCCTGGGCTCTGTGCTTCGCGCCTTGCGTCATGCGGTGTGTTCCTGCGGGTGGTGCGCGTCTGGGGGCTGTGTTTTGTGGGTTGTGCTTTGCGGTTTGGGTGCCGGCGTTTGTGTTCCGGGGTTGGGTTGGTTGCTGGGTGGGTGGCGGGTTGTGGTCAGGGGGTGGGGTGGGGGTTGACTGGGTGGATATTTGGGGTGATATTCGCTGGGCCGTTGTGGTTTGCGGTGGTTGGGATTGTCGGCTCGGGGTCTGGTTCAGGAGGTTGTGGTGATGAGGGTGATGGGACGGCGTGGGTTCTTGCGGGGGGCGGCTGTGGGGGGTGGGGCCCTGGCGTTCAGTGGGGG
>NZ_BAAGPQ010000041.1:0-1027 GCF_054783995.1 Actinocorallia aurea | reverse complement strand
ACCACACCACCAACACGCGCCTCACCACCCCCACCCCCCACCCAACCCAAGGCCAACCAAGCCCAACCCGACCGAGCCGAGGCCAACCAAGCCCAACCCGACCGAGCCGAGCCTGATCGTGGCGAGCCCAATCGAGCCGAGCCCAACCATGGCAAGCCCAACCGAGGCAAGCCTGATCGTGGCGAAACCGGTCGTGGCACGAGCGGACGTGACGGAAGCGGGCGTGGTGGGGGTGTGTAGGGGGGCGGGGTGGGGGGTGGCGGTCATGCGACCACCTCCAGGTGGCGGAGGGGGGCTGGGGCCGTGGTGACGCGGCCGTCGGGGCCGGGGAGGAGGAGCCAGGAGGACTCGGCGCGGGCCGCGGCGCCGCGGCCTGCGGCGGTGACGCGGACGCGGCGGGAGAGCAGGCGGCCGTGGCCCTGGCCCAGGCCCTCCCAAGAGGCGTCGGAGACGGTGAGGCGCACCTGGGCGCCCTCCCACTCGCCCGCGGCCACCAGGGCGCACCCGTGTTTGCGGGCGAGCGCGACGAGGCGGCGCGCGAGCGCCGGCGCGGGCCGCGCGGGCGGCCGCACCAGCACCAGCCGCACCCCCTCGACCAGGGCCGCGACGACCTCGACCCACCGCTCCCCCGGCGCGTCGACCAGCAGCAGGCGGTCGGGATCGGCCCCCATCCCGACGGCGGCGGCCACCCCGAACTCCGGCATCCCGACGACCGCCGCGAACTCCTGCCCGCGCGCCGCCCCCGCGACCAGCGCGGTGCCCAGCGCCGCGCTCCGCCCCACCGTCACCACGGTTCCCCCTCTCAGCCGCGGCAGTACCGCGCGCAGCGGCGGCAGCACCGGCACGAGCTCCTCCGAGAGCTCCTCCGGCGCCGCCAACGGCCCCACGAGCCCCTCTTTCCGGAGCCCGTCCAACGCACCCACACCACCCATCATCGAACAAGATTTCGACTCCTGGCAAGTCGATCACCCTTTCGAATCCCCACCCCGACCAACCCCCTGACCAGCAATCATCCAGATCCCCCGCC
>NZ_BAAGPQ010000040.1:0-137573 GCF_054783995.1 Actinocorallia aurea | reverse complement strand
CCCCCCTCACCCTGTATGGTTATGACTCGTTGCCCCACCGCAACACCCACCAGCACCCGTAGCTCAATGGATAGAGCATCTGACTACGGATCAGAAGGTTAGGGGTTCGAATCCCTTCGGGTGCGCAGTTGAAAGGCCAGGTCAGCACCACGCCGACCTGGCCTTTCGCATTTATCGGACACGTTCATATGTCCGATTCACAGCCACGGAACCCGGCCATGACCGGCTCCCCGTTCCCGATCCGTTCCCACAGAATGACGCCGTCCGGCCCGCGTGACGGCCCCTGGTGGACCGTTCGCCGGGGTCACGCCGACTGACCGGCCCGGCTGTTTTGGTGGGCCCGCGGTGCGGGCGGTTAAGGGATCTGCGCGAGTGGTTGGCGCGTCCAGGCGCTGCCGCCGAGAACAATGCATGCTCTTCCGCTCGTCCCTATCACCCTGCTTAGAGGAGCTTTGCGCGGCGGGCTCAGGCGGCCGTGGGGGGCGGGGGGGCGACCGCCTCGCACAGCTCGGCGGCGGTCTGGGCGACGAGCTCGGAGAGCGTCGCGTCCGGCTCGGCCAGCCAGCGGGAGGTGGCGCGCCGGGAGATCGCGATGGCCACGTCGATGATGAAGCGTGCCTTGCCGGGCTCGATGCCGCGGCGCTCTAGCGCCCGCGTCAGCGCGTCGGCGATGTCGGCGAGCTTGATCAGATCGCGCTCGGCCAGTGCCGGGTTGGCGGCGATCACCTTGGTGCGGCGCAGCAGGAACTTGCGCGGGTGAAAGATCTCGTCTGCCGTCCCCAGCGCGGTCAGCAGGGCCTCGATCGGCGGGAGACCCGGGTCGGCCGCCTCGACCTGGGCGACGAGGTGGGTCTCCAGCTCGTCGCCGGCGAAGAGGACTTCCCGCTTGTCGGGGAAGTAGCGGTAGAAGGAGCGCTCGGTCAGGCCGGCGGTGCGCGCGATCTGCGCGACCGAGGTGCGCTCGAACCCCTGGGTCTCGAACAGTTCGAGCGCCGCACGCTCCAGTCGGCCCTGCGCGTCGGATTCCCATCGTGGCATGCACACAGCATATGACAGCAGATGCTGTCATCTCGCTGCTAGGATCATGACAACAGATGCTGTCATCACTCAGGAGATCGCCATGAAGGCCCTTCAGTTCGACCGGTTCGGATCCCCGGACGTGATCGTGCTCCGCGACGCCCCGAAGCCGGAGCCGGGACCCGGCCAGATCCGGATCGCCGTGCAGGCGTGCGGCCTGACCCCGTCCGACTGGGCGGTGGTCGACGGCCTCCTGGCCGACCGTCTGCCGCCGCTGCCGCGCGGGCTCGGCTTCGAGATCGCGGGCACCGTCGACGCGCTCGGTGCGGGCGCCACCGGTGTCGAGATCGGAGACCGCGTGTTCGGCCCGGCGACCTTCGACGGTCCGACAGCGGGAGCCGCCGAGTATGCGCTGATGGCGGCCTGGGCACGCGTTCCCGAGGGCGTCACCGCCGAGCAGGCCGCTGCGCTGCCGATGGCGGCCGAGACGGCGTGGCAGGCGCTCGACGACCTCGGCGTCCAGCCGGGCGAGCTGCTGCTCGTCCACGGCGCGGGCACCACTGTGGGTGAGGCGGCGGTGCGCCTCGCCCTGCACCGGGGCATCCGGGTGATCGCCACCGCTGGACCGACTCGGGCTGCGGCCCTGGAAGAGATCGGCGCCGCGGCGACCGGCTACGGCGACGGCATGGCCGAACGCGTCGCCGCACTGGCGGGAGGCCGCGTCGACCGCGCCCTGGACACGGCCCCGACCGGCGGCCGGATCGACCGTGCCGACCAGGCCAGCCCGGCCGGCGGCGCCCTGCCGAACCTGATCGAACTGACCGGCGACCCCGACCGCGTCCTCACCGTCTCGGACTTCGCCACCGCGACCGAGCTGGGCACCCGGATCACCCGAATCGACCTGCGCTACGACCGGATGGAAGAGTTCGCCCACCTGGCGGGCGAAGGCGTCCTGGCCGTATCGGTCGCCCGCACCTACACGCTCGACCAGATCCAGAAGGCGGCCGAGCTCAGCCGGTCCCGCCGACCCGGCGGCAAGCTCATGCTCGTCCTCTGACCACCAGGCCCCGAAGGACGCGCCGCATCGACCCCACCCGACCAGAAGAAACGCCCTAAATGGTGCTTTGGCCCTACGGATCAGAAGGTTAGGGGTTCGAATCCCTTCGGGTGCGCCTTAAAGTAAGGCCTGAGCAGCCGGTTCTTCACTTGAGAAGGACTGGCTGTGTTCGTTTGTGGCGAGCGGGCGTCGTTCGGGCGTCCATCCCTGAGGAAACCCCGGCTGACAGTGGGACCGGCCGCATGAGGGTCTGCAAGATCGCTTAGGCCGTCCCGATCCCGCCCCAACGCTCCGTTGCAACCGCGCCCGGGACAGCCCCACCCAGAGAACCGGGCCAAGCTTCTGAGGTCAGAAGACCCGACCACGAGCGTTCGGCGCGCATACTGAAATCAATGAACCAGTCACGCTCGTCCACAGTGCGCCATCTGCCGACAAGTCCCTTCAAAGCGCCTCCTCCTCCGCCGGCACCCGAGGTTTTCTCGGTCGGCGACCGGGTGAGCCATGACAAGCACGGCCTCGGCACGGTGATCTCGATCGGTGGCACCGCCACGGTGACCGTTGATTTCGGCACCCTGCAGGTGTGCGTTCCCACCCCATTCCCGAGGCTCTACAAACTCTGACGAGGATGGTCCGAGGCGAGCAAGGTGGACGGTGTTGGCCGTCCGTTCCTGGAAGGAGTCGGGAAAAGAGGCGATCACCGCCCACGGCTCCTACGCGCTTGCCGTGACGGCTCCACGGCGCACCCGGGAGACGCCGATCGCGCCGCCGGAATCACGCACCTGAGCGATCTCGACCCGCGAATGGTCGAAGAACTCATCGCCCGGCTCCGGGTGCGCAGACCCTACGCCATCCAGGACGACGTTCCTGCCGCACGCGCAGCCAAAACACCCGGCACGGGTCGATGACTACGGATCAGAAGGTCAGGGGTTCGAATCCCTTCGGGTGCGCAGTTGAATGGCCAGGTCAGCACGATGCCGACCTGGCCTTTCGCATTCTCCCAAGACGTGAGTCCTTTCGATTTTAGAGCCGATGCTTCAGCCCCGGTCGTCACGGGCCTCCGCCGAGGGCCGCGAGTGTCTCATCCAAGATCTCGGCGAACTCGGTAGCCGGGAGCGTGGCTGCGAAGACCGATCCCGCGTGGTCGGGATGCGTGAGCAAGTGGCTCTCCCGCCAGAACTCCGCCGTGATCACCACGCAGTCCTCATCCCGCCAAAGGAAGGACATCACGTTGTCGGTCGTGGGGCCCCAGCCCCAGCGGCCGAAGAAGCCGAACCGCTCGCACTCCTCGTCACCGTCCCCGGTCCCGGCGAGAAGCCGGCGGTGAGCGGCGACTGGAGACACACCAGCGAACGGCTCCGCCGCGATGTCCCCGCGGCGTAGTCCGGCAGCGGTGCGCGCCACGTAGTGGCGAAACGACTTGACGAAGACCATGTTGTCGTCGCAGGTCAACCACTGATCGGCGACCCACAGATCCACCCGACGCAGCGCTGAGCCGTCGCGGTCTCCAATTTCCACAGCGAACCTGCGCTTGTCACCCAGCAGCCCTGCCATCCGAGCACCGTGGCAGACGCATCGCCCGAGCACAAACACGTCGCATGCTCCAGACCGGGGCCTTTTCCCTTCACCGATGACGGGAAGAGTTCGGGGAGGCGCGTGAACTTCTCTGGGGTGGTTGAGCGTCTTGATGCTGGTGTGGGGCTGCGGGTTCGGGATGTGGGGGGTCGGATTGATCACTCGTGGGGCTTGAACCGCGTTGGGGGTGTCCGCGTCTTAACCGGTGTATCGCGATCATGAAGGTCGCGCTCTGGGACGGGGAGCCATGCGGAAGATTCTGGTCGCGGGTGTGGTGGCTGTGCTGGCGCTGGGTGTTACGGCTTGTGATGGGGAGGGGGACGGGGGCTCTGCGGCGGCTCCGCCCTCGGTGGCTGCGCCCAGCGGTACCGCGACGCCGGGTGAGAATTCTACGCCGGAGGCGGGCTCTGCGCCCAGCGGAAGCTCCACGTCGCAGAATTCGGGTGGATCGGACGCCTCGGGTGCGCAGCAGGGTCAGCAGATCACTGAGAAGTGGGGGACGCTGAGCTATCTGGCGCCGGGCAAGTTCCTAGTCGGCGACGTCGCCTTCTTCATCGCCACCGACACGGTCCTGATTGTCGCCGGGGGCAACTGCCCCGACGGCACCGCGCCGTCTGACGAGAGCGAATGCTCCATCGACGGCTTTGACGAATGGGTGCAGGACGCACCGCACAACGCCGTCGTGGAGTTCTCCGGTCAGAGCGCCACTCTCATCCGAGAGACCCAGTAACGCCCGGCGGCTCAGTGCGGAAGCGGCGGGCGCGGAGCTCAGCCCGCCGCTGCGGTTCCAGGGCCGCCCGAAGCCACGGAGCCGCCGGATCGGCGGGCTGAACTTTTCGGGGTTCGGGGTCGTCTCATGCCCAGGGCTTGTGGAAGCTCGTGGTCGGGAGGCTCTGATGAAGGCCGTTGTCGTTTCCTCGTTTTCGGCTTTGGTGCTCGTGGGGGTGTTGGTGCCCGGCTCGGGGGCGCAAGCGCGGCCGCACCCGGCGCGGGCCGGGGATTTCGACGGGGACGGGCGGCGGGACATCGCGGTGACCCTTGAGCGGGACGGGGGGAAGAGGTCCGCGATCCTCGTGTACTCCGGGGGCAAGGGGAAGGTGTCGCGGAAGCCCGCGGTCATCGAGAGGCCGAAGGTTACGGGGCACTTCACCGCCCTGGCGACCGGCGACTTCGACGGAGACGGGTATGCGGACCTGGCCGGGTCGCTCGAGCGGGAGCCTGTGCCGGGGGACGTGCAGGGCGGGGTGGTCGTGTACTCGGGGTCGGGCAAGGGGCTGCGGAAGAAGGCGCGGACGTTGCTGCCGTGGGGTGCGGCAGAGAAGGTCGCGCCCGTCGCCGCCGACTTCAATGGGGACGGCTACTCGGATGTGGCGGTTCGGGTTCCGATGGGGGTCATGGTCTTCAAGGGGGGTGCCAAGGGGCTCTCCGCCGATCGCGCCAAGATCCTCAAGGGGGTGACCGGGCGGCTCGCGGTGGGTGACGTCAGTGGCGACAAGCTTCCCGAGCTGGTCGCGGTCGACGCCCAGGCCGTGACGTTCCGGAGCAAGAAGGGGTATTGGCCGGATCCGTCCCGGTCGTGGACCTCCGACGCGTTCCAGGACGACGCGGGGCCGGTCCACCTCGCCGATGTCACCGGCGACGGTCGCGCCGACCTGGTCTCCGCCCGGCTGACGGGTCCGGACGCAGGCCATCTCGACGTGCGTCTCGGTACCGGCAGGTCGTTCGGCGCGCCGCTCGCGCCGATCCCCTTCAAGGGGTCCCTGACGGTCGGCGACGTCACCGGCGACGGCCGTGCCGACGTGGTCATCGCGTCCGACTCGCGGACCTTCCGCGTGATCCGCGGCATCCGCACCGGCCTCGACACCGCCCACGTCAGGACCCTCAAGACCGCCGCGTTCGGCGCGAAGGGCATCGACGCGCAGGACATGGTGGTGCAGAACCCGGTCGGCGACTCCGCGAAGGAGCTCGTCATCCCCGACAGCGCCGCCCCGAACCTGTGGGTCGTGCCGGTCACCCGCCCCAAGGCCGCCCAGAAACTCCCGGTGCCCCTCTCCGGCTTCTTCGGCCAGGGGACCGCCCGCCCCTGAACCGGGCTTCGCTGCGAGTGGCTCTCCTCGAACCTCCGAAATCGTGCCGGGAAGAGGGTTCTGGAGTCGGCCGGTCCGAAGGTGCCTTGCGGGCAGGGTGGAGGCTTAGCTCTTCTACGATCGCGGGATGCAACTGGATCTCGTCACGATCGTGGTGGACGACTACGACCGCGCCATCGGGTTCTTCACCCAGGTCCTCGGCTTCGATCTGGTCGAGGACTCGCCATCGCTGACGAACGACGGACGCCCGAAGCGGTGGGTCGTCGTTCGGCCGCCCGGAGCCCAGACCGGCATCCTGCTCGCCCAGGCCGACGGGGAGCGCCAGGCCGCCGTGATCGGTGACCAGGTCGCAGGACGCGTGGGGTTCTTCCTGAGGGTCGACGACTTCGACGCCGCTTACACACGCATGACGGACCTCGGCGTGGAGTTCGTCATCTCTCCGCGCGACGAGCCCTATGGCCGTCTCGCCGTGTTCCTCGACATCGCCGGGAACCGATGGGACCTCCTCGGACCGGCCTGAGGCGCTCGATCCCGTTGTCCCAGGACGTTGGGTGGCACGCCACCAGGGCGCGCGGCCCGCGGTCCTTTCGACGTTTCTCCGGCAGTTTCGAGCGGTGATCGTTCGCCTGGTGGGCGCAGCCTGTCATTTCGCCAGGTAACGGTCGTGAACCGGCTCTTTTCGCCGGGGCGGGAACCGAGTACGGTGAATCAACTTTCGGGTGGGGGCCTTGCGGTGAAGTGGGTGGGCAATGAGGTCCCTCGGCTGGGTCGCCGCCGTGTCCGGGCTGGCGGTGGTCGTCGGCGCGGTCCCCGCTTCGGGCGTTCCGTCGCGGCGGGAGCCGGAAGGCTCCGCGAGCCGTGACGCGGCGTGGGTGCTGACGACGCACCGGTTCGACACGGCGTTCACGGCCGCCCCGTACGTCGGCAACGGCTACTTCGGGCAGCGCATACCTGCGGCGGGCATGGGCCTGTACGGCGGGGACCAGGGCATGAACACCTGGCCGCTGTTCAACCCGCGGATCACCACCGGCATCGTCTCGGGCCTCTACGGACGGACCGCCAGCATGGTCGGCGGCGACAAGCAGGCCATCGCGACGATCCCGGCGTGGACGACGCTCGGGTTCACCACGCCGTCGGGTACGTACGGGCCGGACACGGCGAGTGCGAGCACGGTCGGCGGCTACACCCAGTCGCTCGATCTGCGGACCGGCACGGTCACCACGTCGGGGGTGTGGACCGATCCGGCGGGGCGGCGCACCCGGTTCCGCTACGAGGTCTTCGCCGACCGGTCCCGTCCGCACATCGGCGTCGTCCACCTGGCGCTGACCCCGCTGTGGAGCGGCGCCGCCTCGGTCACGGGCACGCTGGACGGCGCGGGCGCGCAGCGTCTCACCGCGAAGGGCGCCGCCGTCGACACCGGGACGCACACCTCCCGGGTCACCATGGTCTCGACCGGCGTCGGCAAGGCGTTGACCGAAGCGCAGGTGCTGCGCACCGGAGTGCCGCTGACCGGCGACACCGGCGACGCGCAGCCGGGCGCGGCGACCGCCAGCGAGCGTATGAGCTTCAAGGCCGTCGAAGGCCGCACCTACGAGTTCACCAAGTACGCCGCGATCATCGCCGGCCCCGGCGACGCGGTCTTCGAGGCGCGCGCGGCGGCCGCCGTCGGTCGGCCTTCGTTGGCGCGGTCCAACGCCGCCGCCTGGCGCGCCGTCTACCGCAGCGACATCCTCGTGCCCGGCCGGGCCGACCTCCAGCGCGTCGTGCACGCGAGCGAGTACGCGCTCTACGCGAGTCTGCGGGCCGACGCGCCCAGTGCGGTCGGGCCGTCCGGGCTCGGCGGGGAGGGCTACGCGGGCCTGGTCTTCTGGGACGCCGAGACGTGGATGTTCCCGGCGCTGCTCGTCCAGCACCCCGACATCGCCGCGGTCATCCCCGACTACCGGTCGCGGACGCTGGCCGCCGCGCGGCGCAACGCGACCGCGCAGGGCTACGCCGGGGCCTTCTACCCGTGGACCAGCGGCTCGGACGGCGTCTACGGCACGAACTGCTACGGGCCGAGCTGCGAGCAGGAGCTCCACCTGCAGGGCGACATAGCGCTCGCCTTCTGGCAGTACTACCTGGCCACCGGGGACAGGAAGTGGCTGCGCGCCCGAGGCTGGCCGATGCTGAAGGCGCTGGCCCTGTTCTGGGAGTCCAAGGCGGCCAGGACCTCCGACGGGTACGAGATCGCCGGCGTCCAGCCGCCCGACGAGTTCCAGGAGAAGGTCACCAACAGCAGTTACACCAACGCCGTCGCGGCCCTGACCCTCCGCAACGCCGCGGCCGCGGCCGAGACGCTCGGCATCACCCCGCCGGCGCGCTGGGCGAAGGTCGCGCGCGGACTGACCGCGACCATGCCGTACGACCGCGCCAAGGACATCTACAAGGAGTACGACGGGTACGCCGGCGCGACCATCAAGCAGGCCGACGTCGCGATGCTCACCTACCCGCTCGGCTTCGAGATGCCCCGGCGGACCGCGGTGAACGACCTCGAGTACTACGCGGCCAGGACCTCGGCCCTCGGCCCGGCGATGTCCGACGCCATCCACGCGATCGACAGCTCGCACCTCGGCGTCGCCGGCTGCGCGTCGTACACCTACCTGCTCCGCTCCTACCAGCCGTTCGTGCGCCGCCCCTACCTGGAGTTCTCCGAGGTGCGCAAGCCGGACCTGCAGTCGTCCTACGGCTTCCTCACCGGCGCCGCCGGGTTCCTGCAGACGTTCCAGTACGGCTTCACCGGGTTCCGCGGCGGCGACGGCTCGATCGCGCTCGACCCCAGCCTGCCGCCGCAGCTGCCCCGGGTGATTGTCCGCCGGATGACCTGGGCGGGCCGCACGTTCACCGTCGACGTCGGCCCGAAGCGCACCACGGTGACCCTGCTGTCCGGCAGGCCGCTGCCGGTCGAGCATCCGAACGGGAAGAAGGTGCTCACCCAGGGGCGGAGGCTGACGATCGCCACCCGGCGGCCGTCCGAGAAGCCCACCGGGGACCTGGCCCGCTGCCGCCCGGCCGACGCGGTCTCCGCCGCGCCGGGAGAGGCCGCGCTCGCCGCGGTCGACGGCAGCGCAGCGACGGCTTGGACGCCGTCGTCGGTCGCCTCCGGGCAGTGGCTGAAGGTCGACCTCGGCTCCGCCCGGCGCGTGCGGAGTGTCGCCGTGCGAGCGTCGTCGGCGTACGGCTACCGGATCCAGGTGTCGACGAACGGGAGGTCCTGGCGCACGGTCGCCACCCGCGAGGCCGCCGATGGGCGGGCCGTCGCGAAGTTCGGAGCGGTCAGGGCACGCTACGTCCGGCTGCTGTTCACGGCGCCGTCGGCACTCGACGTCATCACGGGCACCCGCCCGATCGTCACCGACCTGCAGGTCCGCTCCTGACCCGCAGGCCCGGCCCCGTCTGGACGCGTGTACGGCGGCCGATGAGGGCCTAGCCGCCGGGGCGGAGCATCGGCGGGTGGAGCTGCTCGGCGCGGCCCCGGCGAAAGAGTTGCGCGGGGCGGCCGCCGTCGCGGGTGGTGGTGGCGCCGGTAGGCACCAGGAAGCCTTCGGCGCCCGTCACCTTGCGGTGGAAGTTGCGCGGGTCGAGGGGGGTGCCCCAGACGATCTCGTAGACGCGGCGGAGTTCGGCGACCGTGAACTCCGGGGGGCAGAACGCCGCGGCGAGGGACGTGTACTCGAGTTTGGAGCGGGCGCGCTCCATCCCTTCGCGCAGGATGCGGCGGTGGTCGAAGGCGTTCTCCTCGTCGTTCAGGAGGATGCCGACGGGCTTCCACGTCACCTGGGCGCGGGAGGAGGCCGGGAGGTTCGGGGCGAGGCCCAGGTACGTCACACTGACGACGCGCTGGCGCGGGTCGCGGTCGGGGTAGCCGAAGGTGGCGAGCTGCTCCAGGTGGATCGCCGTGTCGGCGAGGCCCGCCTTCTCGTCCATGAGGCGGGCCGCGGCGACGGGGAGGTCCTCGTCGAGCTGGATGAAGCCGCCGGGCAGGCACCAGCGGCCCCGGTAGGGCTCGTGGTCGCGCAGCCAGGTCAGTGCGCAGAGCCGCTGCTCGCGCACGGTGAGCACGACGAGGTCCACCGTGAGAGCGACCCTGGGCACCGACGACATGCCCCAGAACCTATCGGCAATCGGGACGCCTAGACCCACTTACGGCCGGTGAGCCTTTCGTACGCTTCGATGTACTTCGCCCGGGTCTGCTCGACGACGTCGGCGGGCAGCACGGGCGGGGCCTCGCCGGACGCCTGGTCCCAGCCCGAAGCGGGCGAGGTGAGCCAGTCGCGGACGAACTGCTTGTCGAACGACGGCTGGGACCGTCCAGGCCGCCACTGGTCGGCCGGCCAGAACCGGGACGAGTCCGGCGTCAGGACCTCGTCGCCGAGGACGAGCTCCCCGTCGAGCAGGCCCAGTTCGATCTTGGTGTCGGCGACGATCACGCCCCGCTCGCGCGCCAGCTCGGCGCCGCGGCGGTAGACCTCAAGGGTGATCCCGCGCAGCTTCTCGGCCAGCCCGCCGCCGACCTTCGCCTCGACCTCGGCGTACGTCATCGGCAGGTCGTGGTCGCCGACATCGGCCTTGGTGGTCGGCGTGAAGATCGCCTCGGGCAGCTCGGAGCCGTCCTCCAGCCCGGCCGGCAGCGCGATCCCGCAGACCTCGCCGGACGCCCGGTAGTCCTTCAGGCCGCCGCCCGTCAGGTACCCGCGCGCGACGCACTCGACCGGCACCATGTCCAGCTTTTTGACGACCACGGCCCGCTTCGCCCACTCGGCGGGCGCGTCCTCGGGAAGGTCGGTGGAGATCACGTGGTTCGGCACCACGTCGGCCAGCTGCTCGAACCACCACAGCGACAGCTGCGTCAGGATCGCACCCTTGTCCGGAATGGGGGTGTCCAGCACGTAGTCGTACGCGGAGATCGTGTCGCGCGCGACGATGAGCAGCTCACCGCCGGGCAGCTCGTAGAGATCCCTGACCTTGCCACTGTGCACGTGCTTCACGCTGCGAACTCCATGACTTCCACCGACTGGCCGACGTGAAGGGTACCGGTCGTGCGCGGGATCGCGTTCTGGCCGAACATGATCAGCCGTTCGCCGTCGAACTCCGAGGTGCGGTACCCGGCGAGGGTCGCGAGGGGTTCCCTGCCCTTGACGCCCGTCTCCTGGTCGACCGTCGTCAGCACGCAGCGCCCGCACGGCTTGACCATCTCGATCTCCACCGACCCGATCCGCAGCCGCCGCACGGCGTCCTCACCGAACGGGCCGAGGCCGGAGAGCACGATGTTCGGCCGGAACCGGTTCATCGGGACCGGCTCGGCGAGGCGCGAGTTCAGGTCGGAGAGGGAGTCCTCACCGATGATCAAGAGCGGGTAGCCGTCCTCGAAGGCGACCCTGCCGCCGCCCCGGCCCGTCAGGCGGACGCCGGTGAACCGGACGAGGCGGACGTCCATCCCCATGAAGCCGGAGAAGAACGCGGCCGCCTCCGCGCCCTGGTCGACGCCCTGGCAGGGCCTGCCGTGCACGGAGACGGCCACGACCGGGCCGTCCTCGGGGCCGACGGCCTTGTGGTGGAAGCCGTTGACGTCGAGGGAGACGCCGTCGTAGGAGGTGCGCAGCAGAGCCATCCGAGGGTGCTTGCGCTGCGACAGGAACCTGCCTTCGGCGTCCACGAGCATGAACTCGCGGTCGTGCGCCAGCCCCGTCTCGGTGAGTTCGGCCGAGCGGACCGGGGTGGCCGACCCGCTCTTCAGCGGATGGACGTTCAACCCCGTGACGGTGATCAACTGCTCCCCCGGATCACAACCAGCCGTTGCGGCGGAAGCCCCGGTAGAGCAGAAGACAGCCGACGGCGATGACGGAAATCACTGTCGGATAAGAATATGCCCAGCTCAGCTCCGGCATGTGCTCGAAGTTCATGCCGTAGATGCCGGCGATCGCGGTCGGGAGCATGAGGATCGCGCCCCAGGCCGAGATCTTGCGCATGTCCTGGTTGTCGCCGACCGTCACCTGGGTCATGTGCGCCTGGAGGATCGGGTTGAGCAGCTCATCGCAGGCGTCCACCTGCTCGCGGACGCGGGCGAGATGGTCCTCGACGTCGCGCAGGTACTCGCGGATCTCGGTCGGGACCATCCGGCGGGTGCACAGGGTGCGCAGCGGCCCGGCGAGCGGGCCCACCGCGCGCTTGAGCTGGATCGTCTCGCGCTTGAGGTGGTAGATCCGGTTCGTCTCGTTGCTCCGCTCGGGGGAGAAGACCGACTCCTCCACTTCGTCGACGTCCTGCTGGATGCCCTCGGCGACCTGGAGGTACTCGTCGACGACCCTGTCGGCGACCGCGTGCATGACGCTGGCCGGGCCGAGCCTGAGCCGCTCGGGGTCGGCCTCCAGCCTGCGCCGGACCGAGCCGAGCTCACCGTGCACGCCGTGCCGGACGGTCACCACGAAATCCGGACCGCAGAAGATCATGATCTCGCCGGTCTCGACCGCGTCGACGCCGTCCTCCTGCGCCACGTAGCCGACGGTCTTCAGCACGAAGAACTGGAGGTCGTCGTAGCGCTCCAGCTTCGGCCGCTGGTGTGCCTTGATGGCGTCCTCGACGGCCAGGGCGGGCAGCCCGAACAGCGCGGCGAGGCTCTCCAGCTCGGCCGAATCGGGATTGTGCAGGCCGACCCAGACGAAACCTGGGGAGTCGGTGTCGGCAGGGACGAACAGCTCGCCGTCGCGGACCAGCCGCACGGCGTCGGCGACGCTCTCGGTCACCACCCGCTGACCGTCTATGTAGACGGCCCAGTCGATGACCGCGCTGTCGCGGCAGACCGGGTCGAGGGTGAGCGGCTTGTGGCCGCGGCCGAACAGGGAAAGACCGGGACGCACCTTGGTCATGGCCATGACCGGATCTCCTTCACACGGGCGAGTGCGAGACCCGGTGAGGCGAACGGCGCTGCGACCTCGTGCGCGACGCCGTCCGGTACGGCGTCAGACGAGGGAGCGCGCGTCCGCGAAGGGGCCCCGACTGGGAGTGGATGGTGGATGATGAGGCATTTCGCCGGTACTACAAGGATCTCCGGTACTCATCTCCGGCCACCTCCCTTCGCGTGCGGGGACAGGACGCGGGGCCGCGTCCACCGTTCACCGAAGCCGCTGACGAAAAGCGGCATGGCCGGGAATCGGCCTGTTCAGCCCCCGGCAGATTAGCACCCGACACATCAGACGCCGGGGGCATCGTCCAGGTTCACACGCCGTTGCCGATAGGCTCGCGTAACGTGCGCGTCCTTGTTCTGGGATCTGGCGGCCGTGAGCACGCCCTGGTCCGTTCCCTCGCCCAAGACCCCTCCGTGACCGCGCTCTACTGCGCGCCCGGCAATCCAGGCATCGGTGAACTCGCCGAGAACCACCACCTGGACCCCACCGACCCCATCGCGGTCACCGAACTGGCCGTCCGGCTGCGGGTGAACCTCGTCGTCATCGGCCCCGAGGCGCCGCTGGTCGCGGGGGTCGGCGACGCCGTCCGGCGGGAGGGCATCCCCTGCTTCGGCCCCGACGCCGGCCCCGCCCGGATCGAGGGCTCCAAGGCCTTCGCCAAGGAGATCATGGAGGCCGCGGGCGTCCCGACGGCCCGCGCGTTCGTCTGCGACGAACCCGACCAGGTCGCCCACGCGCTCGACACGCTCGGCGCGCCCTACGTCGTGAAGGACGACGGCCTGGCCGCCGGCAAGGGCGTCGTCGTCACCGAGGACAGGGTCGAGGCCGAGGCGCACGCCGAAGGCTGCGCCCGGGTCGTCATCGAGGAGTACCTCGACGGGCCCGAGGTCTCCCTGTTCGCGCTGAGCGACGGCGAGCACGCGGTCGCCCTCATGCCCGCGCAGGACTTCAAGCGCGCCTACGACGGCGACGAAGGACCCAACACGGGCGGCATGGGCGCCTACACGCCGCTGCCCTGGATCCCCGAAGGTCTCGTCGAGGAGGTCATGCGCACGGTCGTGCAGCCGACCATCGACGAACTGCGCCGCCGCAACAGCCCGTACGTGGGAGTCCTCTACGCGGGGCTCGCCCTCACGTCCAAGGGCGTGCGGGTCATCGAGTTCAACGCCCGGTTCGGCGACCCGGAGACCCAGGTGGTCCTGGACAGGCTGGCGACCCCGCTCGGCACGCTGCTGCAGGCCTGCGCGGTCGGCAACCTGAAGCCGGACACGACGCTGGAGTGGCACTCCGGCTCCGCGGTGACGGTGGTCGTCGCGGCCGAGAACTACCCCGCCGACCCCGTCAAGGGCGACGCCATCGAGGGCCTGGCCGCCGCCGACGCCGTCGACGGCGCCTACGTCCTGCACGCGGGCACGGCCGTCAACGAAGAGGGCGTCCTCTACAGCAACGGCGGCCGGGTCCTCTCTGTCGTCGGCACCGGCGCCGACCTCACCGAGGCCCGCGAGAACGCCTACGAGGCGGTCTCGAAGATCACCCTCCGCGCCTCCCACCACCGCACCGACATCGCCGAGAAGGCCGCCGAAGCCTGACCGGCGCATCACCGCGCTCCACCCGCACGCCCGGCGCCCCGATGGTGCCGGGCGTGCGGCGTTCCCACCCGAGCCCCCGGCGAGCCCTTGAGGCGAGCCGGTGCCCAGCGCGGCTCCACGGGCGGGTCGGCCGGATGGACGATCCCCGAGTTTGCCGAGGGCAGAACTTCGGTGACGAGGTCTCATGATCACGCTCCGTTACCTTGAGGCGGTATGGACGCGGGATTGTTGTTGCTGCGACTGGTCTTCGGGCTGGTCCTCGCCTCTCATGGCGCACAGAAACTCTTCGGCTGGTTCGGGGGAGGGGGGATCAAGGGGACCGGGATGTTCTTCGGGAAGCTTGGATTCGACCCCGGCCAGTTCTACGCGGTGGTCGCGGGCCTCACGGAGTTCGTCGGCGGGCTGCTGCTCGCCCTCGGGCTCCTGTGGCCGCTCGGTTCGGCGATGGTCATCGGGGTCATGCTGACCGCGGCCTTCAGCACCTGGAAGCAGGGGTTCTACGGCGGGACCGAGACGCCGCTGCTCATCGCCGCGGCCGGCGCGGGCCTCGCCCTCACCGGACCGGGCCGCTACAGCCTCGACGAAGGCCGTCCGTGGCGCCGCACCACCATGGGCTCCGCCTGGGGCTGGGGCGCGATCGCCCTCGGCATCGTCGCCTCCCTCATCGCCATGCTCCTCAAGAACTGACGCGTGGAACGAGCCTGACCTCCGGGTCGAGGCACCACTCCAGCACCGATGGCCAACGACCGTACCCGGCGCCGAGATCGAGATGTCCGGCGCCGGGAAGCAGATCGGCGTCCAACTCCAGCGGACGCCCGAAGAGCTCCAGCGCCCCTCCCAGGCAGTAGGGATCGGCGTCGGACGCGGCGAGCCGCACGGCGCCCGAGGCCGCCATCAGCTCAGGCGTGAGCGGCGTGGCGAACCGCGCCATCTCCGCGAGCTCCGGCCGGCTCGCGCAGAACTCCAGCGAGGGCGGCGCCACCAGCAGCACCCGATCGGCCTTCACCAGGCCGCGCGAGGCGCCGTGCATCCAGACCACGCACGCGAGGCTGTGGCAGACCACGACCTTCTCCGGCCCCGGCAGCTCCGCCAGATGCCGGACGAACTCCGCGAGCCAGGTCTCCAGATCGGGGTCGTCCGGGTCGGGAAGCTGCGGATACGACACCGTCACCCCGCGCTCCGCCAGTTCCTCGGCGAGTTCCCGCTCCCAGTGCCCCTCCGGGCGGTGGTTCTGCCAGCCGTGCAACACGAGAACGCCCATCGCGCCGCCCCTTTCCCGAGATCCATGCGACATCCGCGGATCCGTCGAGCAAGATCCGTCAGCTGGATTCTGCCTATCCCGACAGCCCCGCCACATCCCTCGCGTGAGGGAGGCGTGATCGCGACAAACCTCCTCATACAGCTGTATGAAAGATCACCGGCGAGGTCGTGACACCTGTCGATGGTGAAGGACCGGGCGCGCTCCTAGCTTCGAGAGAGAGACGCGAACCCACGATTCACCCGGAGGCGGAACAAGCTCATGGACTCCCGAACCACCGTGCCCGCGCCGGTCAACGAGCCGGTACACGCCTACGCGCCCGGCAGCCCCGAGCGAGCCCGGCTGGAGGCCAAGCTCACCGAGCTGTCCGTCGGCGGCGCCGAACTCCCCTCCGTCATCGGCGGCGAGCACCGCATGGCCAAGGGCGAGCGGATCGACGTCGTGCAGCCGCACGCGCACCGCGAGGTCCTCGGCACCACCGCGAACGCCGACCACTCCGACGCCCGCGACGCCGTCGCGGCCGCCCGCGCCGCAGCCCCCGGCTGGCGCGCGCTGAGCTTCGACGACCGCGCCGCGATCCTGCTGCGCGCCGCCGACCTGCTCACCGGCCCGTGGCGCGAGACGATCGCCGCCGCGACCATGCTCGGCCAGTCCAAGACCGCCCAGCAGGCCGAGATCGACTCTCCGTGCGAGCTCGCCGACTTCTGGCGCTTCAACGTGCACTTCGCGCGCCAGATCCTCGCCGAGCAGCCCGTGTCGTCGCCCGGCGTCTGGAACCGCGCCGACCACCGGCCGCTGGAGGGCTTCGTCTACGCGATCACGCCCTTCAACTTCACCGCGATCGCCGCGAACCTGCCGACCGCGCCCGCGCTGATGGGCAACACGGTCATCTGGAAGCCGTCTCCCACGCAGCAGTTCGCCGCGCACCACACGATGAGGCTGCTCGAAGAGGCGGGCCTGCCCCCGGGCGTCATCAACATGGTCACCGGCGACGGCATCGCCATGTCCGACGTCGCGCTGAGCGCCCCGGACCTCGCCGGCATCCACTTCACCGGCTCCACCGCGACGTTCCGGCACCTGTGGCGCACCGTCGGAGAGAACCTCGACTCCTACGCGACCTACCCCCGGCTCGTCGGCGAGACCGGAGGCAAGGACTTCATCGTCGCGCACCCCTCGGCCGACCCGGCGGTGCTGCTGACGGCGATGGTCCGCGGCGCGTTCGAGTACCAGGGCCAGAAGTGCTCCGCGGCCTCCCGCGCCTACGTCCCGCGCTCGGTGTGGAACCTCATCCGCGACGAGTTCGCCGCCACCGTCGAGTCCCTCACCATGGGCGACGTGCGCGACCTGCGGAACTTCATGGGCGCCGTCATCGACGCCCGGTCGTTCGCGAAGCTCAAGGGCGTCCTCGACCGCGCTGCCGCCGACCCGAAGATCGACGTCCTCGTGGGCGGCTCCTACGACGACTCCGAGGGCTACTTCGTCCGCCCGACCGTCCTGGTGAGCGACGACCCTGCGCACGAGATCTTCCGCGACGAGTACTTCGGCCCGGTCCTGTCCGTGCACGTGTACGAGGACGCCTCCTACGACGCGATGCTCGCCCAGATGGAGAAGGCCAGCGCCTACGGCCTGACCGGCTCGATCATCGCCCGCGACCGCGCCGCCGTCGCGCACGCGAGCGAGGTCCTGCGCTTCGCCGCCGGCAACTTCTACATCAACGACAAGCCGACCGGCGCCGTCGTCGGGCAGCAGCCGTTCGGCGGCGGCCGGGCCTCGGGCACCAACGACAAGGCGGGTTCGCTCCAGAACCTGCTGCGCTGGACGTCCACCCGGACGATCAAGGAGACCTTCGTGCCCCCGACGTCCCACGGCTACCCGCACATGGGCTGACGCCCGGCCGTAGTCCCGGACGCGGTCCCGGACGCGGTCCCGGACGCGGGCCGGGCGACCGTGCGGGGCGACGCACGGCGGCCCGGCTCCCGTCTGCCGGAGGCCGTCCTCACCTGGTGAGGGCGGCCTCCACGGCGTCCGGGGTCGATTCCCACAGGGACATGAAGCGGACCGCGTCCATCGCGCGCAGGGCGGCCAGGGGTCGCTCGGAGGGGCAGCTGAACGTCAGGGTCACCTGCCTGTCGACGGCGAGGCGGGCGGCCTCGACGAGGGTCGGATAGACGGCTTCGGAGATGTCGAGCGCGTCTTCCAGGTCGACCACCAGCGGCGTGCTGGGCTCCTCCTGGAGCAGGGGGAGCAGGGCCGCCTCCAGACCCGCGACGGCGCTCTCGTCGAGCGTTCCGGCGACCATGAGAAGGCGATGGCTGGCGTAGCGGAGTGTCGTCGCGTGAAAGGCCGGGGGGCCGGAAGGCCGCTGCTGCGGCGCGGGCTGCTCTGACAATGCGTCACCGTCCTGAAGGGTGCCTGGGGGTTACGGAACTCCGGGCGTAGGGTAATCGGATGACCTCGTTGCGTGAGGACATATCCCGGAATCCGGCATCGTCCCGGGAGCCGCGCGCGTTCGGTAACTTCGGGTCCATGCGGCTTCATGTGGGATGCGCGATGTGGACCCTTGCTCCCTGGCGGGGGCGGTACGTCCCGCATCCGCTGCCCGCGGACAAGCGGCTGAGCGCTTACGCGTCCTGGTGCAACGCGGTCGAGGGGAACACCACGTTCTACGCGACGCCCACCCGGGAGACCGCCGCGTCGTGGGCGGCGCAGACCGCGCCGGACTTCAGGTTCCCCCTCAAACTGCCCAGGACCGTCACGCACGAGCGGCGGCTGACGGGGGCGGAGGCGGAACTCGCCGCGTTCTACGAGGCCGTAGAGCCGCTGGGGCCGCGCGCGGGCGTCCTGTGGATCCAGCTCCCCGGGGCGTTCGGCCCGGGCGACGTCGCGGCGCTCGCGGGGTTCCTGCGCCGACTTCCGGGCGGGTACCGCTACGCCGTCGAGGTGAGGCACCGGGCCTTCTTCGAGGACGAGCGGTCCGTGCGGCTTCTGGAGCGGACCTTGGAGGCGGCGCGCGCCGAGTGGGTGCCGTTCGACACCACGGTGCTGTTCGCCGCGCCGCCGACCACCGACGCCGAGCGCGAGGCGTGGACCCGCAAGCCCCGGATGCCGCGCCGCGACCGGGCGCTCACCCGCGCCCCGATCGTCCGGTACCTCGGCCGGGACTCGGCCGAGGAGACCGTCGAAGGCTGGGCGCCGTGGGTGGAGACCGTCGCCGGCTGGCTGCGCGAGGGCCGCTCACCCACGTTCTTCCTGCACACCCCGGGCAACGACGAGGCCCCCGCGCTCGCCCGCCGCTTCCACGACGAGGTCCGCGCTTTTCTCGGCCCGGAGGCCGGTGCCGCCCTTGCGCCCCTCCCGGAGCCGGCCCCCTTGGCCGCGCCGGAGGAGCCCCTCACGCTCTTCTGAGCGCGCTTCGCCGGGGGTTTACACGGGTCCTCGGATATTGGTCGAATGCCGCCTATGTACCGTGTCGTGCTCAGACGGTTGCGCCCCGCGGACGCCGACGAGGTCGCGCGGCTCGGCAGGCTGAGCCGGCAGCTGCACGGGCGGTGGGTCTACATGCCGCGGACGACCTCGGAATGCCTGGACTACCTGCTGCGGCTCGCCGACGAGGGCGCGATCCCGCTGGCCGTCCGGCGGATCGAGGACGACGCGATCGTCGGGGTCGTCATCATCAGCGGGATCACCCGGGGCGTCTACGAACGGGCGATCCTCGGGTACGCGGGGTTCGCGCCGTCCGTCGGGAAGGGCTACCTCACCGAAGGGCTGGCCCTGGTCGTCCGGTACGGCTTCGGGCCGCTCGGGCTGCACAGGCTCGAGGCCGACATCGACCCCGGGAACGGTCCTTCGCTGCGGCTCGCCGAGCGCGTCGGGTTCCGGCGGGAGGGGCTCTCGCCCGGCTTCATCAGGGTCGACGGGGTGTGGCGCGACCACGAGCGGTGGGCGATCACCGCCGATTCCCTGGACGGCGTGGCGCGCTGCGAGCCGTGGCAACTGCCGGACACCTGAGTTTCAATATCCCGACTTCGGCCACATAACAGGATGAAACTGGATAGACACCCATCATGGGGAGTTGATCGCGTGGCCGTCAGCGGCGGCGAGTGGCCCGCGCTCCTCGACGTCCAAGCGCTACTTGAAGGCGGGTGGCGGCCTACGCCGTTCCGCGAGTACGTGCTCAAGATCCACAGCCGCTGCAACCTCGCCTGCGACTACTGCTACATGTACGAATCGCCCGACCAAGGGTGGCGCGCGCAGCCACGCCGCATGGCACGCGGGACCCTGGACCAGGCGATCGCCCGCATCGCCGAGCACGCCGCCGCGCACCGGCTCCCGGCCGTCACCGTCGTGCTGCACGGCGGCGAACCGCTGCTCGCGGGGGTCGAGCACCTGAGGTACGCGGTCTCGGCGACCCGCGAGGCGATGCCCGGCGTCCGGGTCGCCTTCCAGGTGCAAACGAACGGCACCCTCCTCGACCCCATCTTCCTCGCCCTCTTCGACGAGCTCGACGTACGCGTAGGCGTCAGCCTCGACGGGGATGCGGAGGCACACGACAGGCACCGTCTCCGCCACGACGGCGAAGGCAGCCACGAAGCCGTCCGGCGCGGCCTTGCACAGCTCACCGCGCCGCGGCACCGGCACCTGTTCGGCGGGCTGCTCGCCGCCGTCGACCTCGCCAACGATCCCGTCGTCACCTACGAGGCGCTGCTCGCGTACGACCCGCCGGAGATCGACTTCCTGCTTCCGCACGGCACATGGGACCTGCCTCCGCCCGGCAGGCCGCCGGATCGCTCCACGCCGTACGGCGACTGGCTCGTCAAGGCCTTCGACCGCTGGTACGGCGCGCCCGTCCGGGAGACCCGGGTCCGGCTGTTCGGCGAGATCCTGCACCTGCTGCTCGGCAGGCCCTCGCGCAGCGAGACGATCGGCCTGTCCCCCGTCGCGACGGTGGTCGTGGAGACGAACGGACGGATCGAGCAGGTCGACACGCTCAAGGCCGCCTTCGACGGGGCCAGCCGCACCCCGTTGCACATCGCCCGCGACTCCTTCGACGACGCGCTCCTCGTCCCCGGCATCGCCGCCCGCCAGATCGGCGTCCGCGCCCTCTCCGCCGAGTGCCGTGCCTGCTCCCTTGTCCGCGTCTGCGGCGCCGGCCTCTACCCGCACAGGCACCGCACCGGTACGGGCTTCCGCAACCCGTCCGTCTACTGCCCGGACCTCACCCGTCTCATCACCCATGTCCGCGACACCCTCACCACCGACATAGCCGCCCTCCGCACGCACCGCGGCGGACCGGAGTGAGCCCACGTCCGGGAGGGCTGTCCGGCGAGGTGCTGCGGGTGCTGGCGGCCGGGGGAGGAGGCGAGCGGGCGGCCCGGGTGCTGCGTGCGGGGCAGGACGCGCGGCGGGGGGTGCTGTTGCGGGGCCTGCTGGAGACCGCGCGGGCAGGCGGGTGCGCCCACGCGGGGGAGAAGGCCTGGCGCGTGCTCGCCGACGTGCGTGAGCGGGAGCCTTCGGCTTTCGCTCTGGTCGCGGGATATCCGGCGGTGGAGGCCGCCGCGCGGAGGGTCCTGCGAGGCGTCATGGGCGGAGAGGCGGAGGCTCGGGCGGAGGCCGCCGCTCTGCTCGGCAAGGTGGCTGCGGCGGCGGCCGTACGCGCCAGGATACGGGCCTCGCTGACGATTCCCCAGCCCGGCCGAGTGCTCGTGCTGCCTTCGGTGGGGAGTCTTTCGCTGCCGGAAGGGTGGGCGGGGCGGGACGTCGTCGCGCGAACGGGAGACGGGATCGAAATCCTCGGCCGGGAAGGCGCGGTGCGGGTGCCGCGGATCGGGGCGGCGCCGGGGTGGACGCCCGTGCGCGCGCTCAGCGCGGGGGAGGGAGCCGCGGGGATAACGCTCCTGCTGGACGAGACCGACCCCGACCGGATGCCGGGCGCTCGGCTCCGGGAGGCAAAGCTCACCGCCGCCGAGGCCGCCCGCTGGGGAGCCCTACTGGAGGACGCCTGGGAGATCCTCCTCCTGCGGCACTGGACGACCGCGGCAGAGGCCCGCGTCCTGCTCCGCGCGTTCACCGTGCTCGACGCGCCCCCGGGACGGGCCACCAGCGGCACCCCCCGGCACGCGCCAGGACTCATCGGGCTCTCCTCCCCCGTCGACGCGCTCGGCCTCGCCGAGACGATCGCGCACGAGATCCAGCACACGAAGCTCAACGCCGTCCTCGACCTCCAGGCCCTCACCGGGACCGACGACGGCCTTCGCTACCCCGTGGCCTGGCGGACCGACCCCCGCCCCCTCCTGGGCGCTCTCCACGGCGTCTACGCCCATCTGGGCGTCGCCGGGTTCTGGCGGCGCGAGCGCCCGTTGACGGGGCCCCGCGCAGCCGTCTCCTACGCCCGCTGGCGCGACGCCGCCCACGCCGCGGCGCTCGCCCTCGCCGGAAGCCCGTCGCTCACCGCGCACGGCCGCGCCTTCCTCGCCGAAACGACCGCGACCCTCGCCTCCTGGCAGGCCGAGCCCGTCCCGGAGGCCGCCCTGCCCGCCTGAGGCGGGCGGCGAAGGCTGCGCCTGAAACGGGGCCGCGGCCTCCGGTCAGATGGGCGGCGGATCGAAGTCGGAGTCCAGGTGGCGGCGGTCCTGGGCGACGACGGCGTCGGGATGGGCCAGGCCCAGGGTCGCGGAGTAGGCCTCCAGTGTTCCGGTGAACAGTGCCTCCGCTTCGTCCTTGCGGTCCAGGAGTGCCAGGTCGGAGGAGAGGTTCGCGGCGCAGGACAGCGTCATCGGGTGCCGGGGGCCGAGGACGCGGGCGAGCCGCTCGCGGGTGTCGGCGCCCAGCGCGACCGCCTCGTCGAGCCGCTCCAGGTCGGCGTAGTCACTGGACAGGTTCGCCGCGACCGTCAGCGGATAGTGGTGGTCGCGGCCGAGCTTGGACTCCAGGCCGGCGAGCGCCGCCTCGTTGAGCGCCCGTGCCGCCTCCGGCTCGCCCGTCGCGCGGCGCAGGATCGCCAGGTTGCCCGCGCAGCCGTGGTTGTACGGATGCTCCGGCCCGTAGACGTTCGGGTACCGGTTGACGGTGTCGGCCGCGAGGTCGACCGCGGAATCCAGGTCGCCCAGCGCGCGCTGGGCGTTCGCGAGGCACATCGCGGAGGCGAGCGTGTCGGGGTGGCTGAGCCCGTACAGCCGGACGTACCTGGCGTGCATCTCCAGCGCCAGTTCCAGCGCCCGGTCCAGCTCCCCCACCCTTCGCCATGCGATGGACAGGTCCTTGCCCGTGCGCAGTGTCCAAGGATGGTCCGCGCCGAGTTCGTTGGCCCCGTAGTGGTAGGCCTCCTCCCCGACATCGCACGCCTCGGCGTAGTCCCCGCACAGGCGGACGGCACGGGCGAGCCCGCTCCAGGGCGCCAGGACGTCGACGGCCCCCGCCTTCCTCCCCAGCGCCCGCATCCTCATGTAGCCCTCCTCGTGGAGGCGCTTGGACTGCTGGTAGTCGCTGATCAGCCCGTAGTCGAGAGCGAGGCTGTTGATGACGCGCAGGGTGTGCGGCTCGTTCTCCCCGATGACGGCCTCGTGCCGCGCCCTGGACTCCAGGTCGTGCGCGCGCGCCGCCGGGAAGTCTCCGCGCGCCCGCAGGTCGGCTCCTATCGTGTTGACGAGGCGCAGCACCTCCTTCTCGTCCTGGTCCACCCGTCCCCGGTGCAGCTTCAGCGTCGCCTGGTTGAGCTCGTACGCCGACTGATAGAGGCCGAGTTCCCTCAGGACGTTCCCGAGCTGCCTTCTCGCCTTCAGGACGTCGAGGTCGTCCGGTGTCCCGTCCTGAGACCACCTGTCGATGAACCCCTGTACGAACAGCCTTGCCGAGGCATAACCGCCCGACGCATACAGGTACCTGACGACGTCCAAGGCGAGCCGGCGTACCTCGGGCTCCTTGCTTTCGGCCACCCCGGACGGCTGGATGTGGCCGAGGAGGTCGTAGTAGGCGGGCCAGCTCGTCCTGTCGTCGGGGGTGCCGGGCGCGGCGGTGGCCAGGAGCACGTGCACCTCGTGCCTGACGCGGCGCTGCTCTTCGGCGTCGAGTTCCTCCCGCACCAGGGCCTGGATCAGCCGGTGCACCTGGATCGTCCGGGCCGAGGCGTCGATCTTGGCGAGCGCGTACCTGCCCAGCTCGCCGACGGCCCGGCTCAGCCGGATCGGGTCGCGCAGCAGCGCCGCGAGCTTCGGGCCGAGGTCCCCGCGCGGCTGGCTGAACACGTCGCGGGGGATCGGCTCCGGGCCGAAGAACGCGCAGGCGCGCAGCAGGTCGATCGCCTCGGGCATCGTGCCGCTCAGCGACGCGACCGACAGGCCCCACGCGGCGGTCATCGACACCGGGTACTCCGAGGGCTTGCCCTCCGAGAGCAGCTGGGCCGTGCGCTCGGTCAGGAGCTCCAGGTACTGCGCGACCGGCATGCCCGTCTCGGCCTGGAGCGCGCCCGCCTGCTCCAGGGCGAGCGGCAGGTCGCCGAGTTCGTGCGCGAGCCGCTCTGCGTCGGAGTCCGGCACGGTCCTCGGCACCCGCTTCGCCAGGAACTGGACGCTCTCGGCACGGGTGAACACATCCACCGGAACCGTGTCGACGACCCCCTCCCAGCGGTGGTTCCGCGAGGTGATCAGCACATGGCCCGGCCCCTGCGGCAGGACGTCCTGGAGGTGCTCGGGCTGGTCGGCATTGTCGAACACCAGCAGCCAGCGCGCGTACGGCTCCCCCCTGCGCAGCGCGTCCAGGACGGCGTTGGCGGCGTCCTCGATGCCCGTCGCGGTCGCCGGGGGCAGGCCCAGGTGCGGGGCGAGCGCGGCAAGGCTGGAGCGCACCAGCGCCGGCTGGTCCGCGGGCACCCACCAGACCAGGTCGTACTCCTGCCGGTAGCGGTAGGCGTACTCCACGGCCATCTGCGTCTTGCCCACCCCGCCCAGCCCGTGCAGCGCGTGCGGCACGACCGCCGTCACCTGCCCCGTGACGCGTTCGCGCAGCCGGGTCAGCAGGTCTTCCCTGCCGGTGAAGTTCTTGTTGCGCGGGGGCACCTTCCCCCAGACGTCCGGCACCCGCCCGAGCGGCCTGCCCGGTACGCCGGCGGAACGGGATTTCGCCATCGAAACCTCCGCGGTGGTCCATTTTCGCAGCTGATGTCCCACGTCATGCTAACCCCGCGTTCCCGAATTGCCGCAACAGCACATTTCGGGGACTGCGGCATAGGGCACAGACCGGCCTCAGATCATTTTCCTTTCGCTCTGGAAAGCGGTTGGGCGGCGTGCGAAGATTGGTGCGACCTGTGACCGCCGACCGGGAGGAATCATGCAAGATCACGCCCGCGGTGATCTCGTGGACGTCTCCGGACTGTCCCTGCCGGATCTCGACTCCCTCGACCACTCCACCCTGTGGCACGTGCTCACCGAGATCCTCGGCCCCGCCGAGCCCGAGGCCGGCGACGCCGTCGCGGCCTTCAACGCGAGCCTTCCGCCCGCCTTCTGAGCCCGCGCCGCGCGTGCCGCCGAAGGGGCGCCGCGACATGCCTGGCCGGATGCGGCCAATGACGTTTTCCGCACCGTTTCCCGGAAATCGAGAGTTCACCGCGCGAGACCGTCCGCACTTCCACGGCCGGATCGCTGAAATCAGCGAACTCAGCGAAATCTGGCAGCGCCATCAAATCACGATTCTGCATGGTGAATCGGGGTCCGGAAAAAGCTCGCTGCTGCGCGCGGGCGTCATTCCCGCGCTGCGCGACGCGGCGCTGCGGGTGCTGCCCCCGGCGCTGCCCGGGCACCGGCCCGCGCTGCCGCTCGCCGCGATCCCCCGGCAGAACCCGTACACCTTCGCCGTCCTCTCGTCGTGGCAGCCCGAGACCGCGCCCACGCGCCTTGCCGGGCTGACCGCCGCGGCGTTCCTGCGCGGGCTGGACGGCCCGCGCGGCGCCGCGCATCTGGCGATCGACCGGGCGGAGGAACTCTTCGCGCCGTCGGCCGCCGAAGACTTCCGGATGGCCTTCCTCGACGATCTGGCCGAGGCGCTCTCCAGCTGTCCAAGGGTCCGGCTTCTTTTGTGCGTTCGCGAGGAGAGGCTGCCTGAAGCACTCGCCTTCGCCGGGCGGCTGGGCGAGCCCGGCAGGATGCTGCTCGGCCCGCTCGACCTCGCGGCGGCTGCCGCCGCGATCCGCGGGCCCCTCGGCCAGGACGGCGACCACGACCTCGCCGAACGCCTCGCCGCCGATCTGGCGGCAGGCGGACGGACCGGGCGCGGCGGATCCAGGCGCGGCGAGGAGCACGCTTCCGGGGTGGAGCCGTCCCTCCTCCAGTCCGTGTGCGCGCGGCTGCTCGGTCCTGACACGCCCGGTCCCGGCCACGACGTCGGCCCGGACGTCGACCAGGCGCTCGCCGACCACGCCGCCGACGTGCTCGCCCGGACCGCCGCCGACCACCGGATGACGCCCGCCGCCCTCACCGGTTGGTTCCGCGACGTGTTCGCGCCCCGCTCCGGAGGCGCCCGCGTCGCCTACGAAGACGGGCCCAAGACCGCGGGCATGCCCGCCGCCGTCCTGCGCGACCTCGTGGACGGGCACCTACTGCGCGCCCACCGGCACCGGGACGGGCTGCTCTTCTACCGGCTGACGCATCCGCGCCTCGTCCAGCCCGTACGCGCGCTCCATCCGGCGCCCGCCTTCCGGCCTTCCCCCGAGGAGCACCTACGCGCCGCCGACAAGGCACTGCACTGGGGAGAACACGCCCTCGCCCAGGCCGCCGCGGAGGCCGCGCGCACCGGTGAAGGCTCCCTGCGCGTCCACGCCGCCGCCGAGACGACGCTGGGGAACATCGCCTACGAGCGCGGCCTTCCCGAGGCTGCGGCCGGGCACTACCGCGCCGCCGCCGTGGCGTGCGAGGCGCTCCAGGACACGACGGCGGTGGGCAGGCTCCTCGCGGCCATCGGAAGGCTGCGGCTCGGCCAAGGCGAGTGCCCCGAGCGCGCGGTGGCCGATCTGCACTCCGCCGTGGGGCGGGTCCCCCACGATCCCGCGATCCAGACCGGCCTCGGCCGCGCCCTGTGGTTCGCCGGACGGCCCGTCCCCGCGCTCGCCGTGCTCACCGGCGTCCTCGCCCTCGACGGCGGCACCCTCGAAGCCCTGGGCACGCGCGCCGAGATCCTCGCCGACCTCGGCGACCCGGTCTCGGCCGCGTCGGCGCTGCGCGACCTCGACCGGCTCACCGCCCCCGTCGCCTCCGCCCAGGCCGCACGCGCCCTCGCCCTGGCCGTCCTGGACCGGCCCAAGGAGGCCCGCACGGCGCTGGCGGACGCCTCTCCCGAATCCGCCGAAAGCTCCCTCGTCCTTTTGCGCGCCGCCCGCGTCGCCGCCCTGACCGGCGACCCTGCCACCGCCGCCGCCCTCGCGGCCCGCGCCACCCAGGCCACCGACCCGCCACTCCCGCCTCACCTCCACAGCACCGCGACCCGCCTCACCGCCCGGCGCCCCTGACCGAACACCCGCCGATCGGGCCGGGCGCCGGCCGATCGGCAGCGGGTTCTTCGACCGGCGCCGTCCCCGACGGCACCGCCCCTGTGCGGCCGCGTGGGGGCCGACCGGGATGCGGGGCCGGTGATCGGGTCCGGGCTTGACTCGGGTGAACATCGTGGGTCACCGGACGCTCACGGGGTGTTTCAGTAGGCTGCTCGGCATCCGGGCCGCCTTCGATGGGACTGCCCGGCGGGCCGGGCGCCCGCGCCGAGAGCGCGGCGGCGCATGCCCCTCCAGCGGGGATCTCAGGAAGGCACCACCGGGGTGAGCGCTTGGCGCCGTGATTTCGCACTGCTCTGGGCGGGTTCGGCCGCCGCCCATCTCGGCCGCACCGGCACCTCGACCGCGCTTCCGCTTCTCGCGCTCGGCCTCACCGGGTCGCCTTCGGCGGCAGGCTGGGCCGCGGCCTGCGCGACGCTGCCCCACATCCTCGCCCACGCTCCGGCCGGGCGGCTCTCCGACCGCGTCGACCAGCGGCTCATCATGCTCTGGAGCCAGTCTCTCCGGTTCGTCTTCGCCCTGTCCGGCGCGGGCGCCCTTCTGCTTCTCGAGCGGCCTCCCCTCTGGGGGCTGCTTCTCCTGGCGGTCTTCGACGGCACAGCGGCGGCCTTCTACACGGTCGCCGAACAGACCGCCCTTCCCCGGGTCGTCCCCACGAAGAACCTTGACGCCGCCGTCTCCCGCAACGAACTGCGCCTGCACCTATCGCTCCTGCTGGGCCGACCCCTCGGCGGGCTCCTCTACGGGACGGGCCGTGCCGTCCCGTACGTCGCCGACGCCTTGGCCGGCGCAGCGTCGCTCTGCGCCCTCGTCCTCATCCGGCCGCTCGCCTCGCGGACCCGGCACGGCGATCGGCCTCCCGGGACGTTGCGGGAGGCCGTCATGTTCGTGTGGAGCGACCGGTTCCAGCGGCGGGCGGTGGCGCTGTGCGCGGCGACGAACGCGCTGTTCCAGGGCTTCCTGCTGATGCTGCTCGTGCTCGCCGAACGGCAGGGCGCGCCGCCGTTCCAGATCGGGGTGCTCATCGCGGCCTCAGGGGTCGGCGGCGCCGTGGGTTCGGCGGTCGCGCCGCGCTGGGCCGACCGGCTCGGCCCCGCGGTGCCCGCCGTCTGCGCGTGGGGATGGGCCGCACTCGTCCTGCTCGTCGCGGTCGTGCACCGGCAGGAGGCCGGCATGGCGGCGTGGGCCGGGATCGGCCTGCTGGGTTCGCTGATGAACGTCGCGGCCACCGCCCACCGCTGCCGCAACACCCCTGCCGACCTCCTCGGCAAGACCACCGGGGTCAGCGCGCTGGCGACGGGCACGCTGGCCCCGCTCGGCGCCCTGGGCGGGGGCTACGCGGTCGCCGTCCTAGGCACCCGCGGCGTGGCCGTCTGCGTCACGGCCGCGCTGGTGTGTCTGGCGGTCGCGGTGACGCCGTGGCGCCCGGCGGCGCGGCGGGACCGCGCCGCCGTCCGGGTGCCCGCTCAGGTCTGAACCGGCGTGTCCAGCGCGCCGCCCGCGACCCACTGCTTCCAGGACATCTGGAAGTAGCCCCAGCCGTTGTTCCAGGCCAGCTTGCGCTTGGTCCCGGTGATGATCACCCGGTCGCCGCGGTAGGACCAGTTCATGAACCACTTGGCGTCGCCGCCGGGCGAGCGCACGCAGCCGTGCGAGCAGTTGCGCCTGCCGAGGCAGGACGGGTCGTCCATGTTCTGGTGGATGTACTCGCCCGAGCCGCTGATCCGGGTGGCCCAGGGGATCATCTCGTCGTAGTAGCCCGGGTCGCCCTCTTCCTTGCCCGGGGAGATCATGCGCTCCAGCTTGCTGTGCGCCATGACGAGGTGGGTGCCGCTGGTGGTGATGAGCACGTCGGTGCCGTTCACGACCTCGCCGCCCGACCCGAGGCTCACCGGCCACGAGCGGACCAGCTTGCCGTTCCGGTAGGCCTTCGCCCGGTACTTCTTCGCCGCGATCTTCACGACGTGGTCGTCGCCGATGCGGAAGGTGTGCGTGAGGTTCTTGGATCCGACGATGCCGGGCCCCGCGCCTTTGAGGCCCTTGAGCGCGGCGGTCACGGTGACGGTCTGGTTCGGCTTCCACGCGGTCTTCGGCCGGAAGATCGCCAGCGGCATGCCGGACGCGCTCTTGGTCCAGAACCAGGCGCCGAGGGTCGACTTGCCCGAAGTCACCGTCAGCGCCCGCTCGACCTTCTTGCGGTTGCGGATCGGCTGGGTGAAGCGCAGCATGATCGGCATCCCGGTGCCGACCTTCTCCCCCTTCTTGGGGGTCACGTCGTCGACGTAGAGCTTGCGCACCGCCGCCCGCTCGGGCTCCGGAGCCGCCTGCGCCGCGCCCACCCCGAAGACCGAGGACGCCGCCAGGACGACTGTGCCGACGCCAACAAGGGCGATTCGTCGCATAGTTCACTCCATGGGAGGGTTCGAGGGATCTTGGCAGCCTAGCGCCCCCGCCCCCGGAGCTCACCCCGGTCTCCGTGAGCCCACATGACGGTTTGATGAACGCAGCCCTCAAGATCCCAACCAAGCCCGCCAAACGCGGCCTACGACGCAAATCCCTTGAGTGATCAGAATTAGCCTCATTCCTGCACACCCCCGGGCAATCAGGAGTGAACCCATGTCCCGCAAGTCCCTCGCGGCCCTCATCGCCGCATCCGTCGCCCTGACCGCCTTCGCGACCCCCGCGAGCGCTGCGGAACCGGACCGCAGGGCGACCTACGTCACCGTCACGCCGAAGAACGCCGTCGTGACCACCGGCAAGGCGACGACGCTCACCATCAGCGCCTCCATCGACGAGGGCAAGCCCTTCTACGACAACAAGATCCTCGCCGAGCTGACCGCGCTGAGCGGCACCGGCTACGAGTACCTCGACCTCACCGACCCCGACGGCGACGGCGTCTACACCGGCACGGTCAAGCTCACCGCGCTGCTCGCCGCGACCGGCAAGTGGCTGGTCGAGACCTCCGCGATCGGCGAGGAGACCGGCGCCGACATCACCGGGCCGACGACCGGCATCACCGTCCGCACGAAGACGAAGCTCACCGCGACCGTGAAGCCCAAGCCTGCCAAGAAGAAGTCCCCGGTCACCCTCTCCGGTTCGCTCCGCACCATCGAGTACGGCTCCTACACCGGCTTCGGCAAGCGGAACCTCAAGATCCTCTTCCGCAAGAAGGGCTCCACGAAGTGGACGCTGCTGTCCACGGTGAAGACGAAGGCCAACGGCAAGTTCGCCAAGACGGTGACACCCAAGGCCGCGGGGGCCCTCCAGATCGTCTGGGCCGGCACCGTCTCCACCACCCCGGTAAAGTCCAAGATCTTCCCCGTGAAGTAGCCGGCGCGGCGCGCCCGGCCCCCGGACGCGCCGTGTTCGTGCGTGGCGGGCAGACCAACCACGCGGTGCACGTGTTGATCACGCTCTTCCTGTGCGGGCTGTGGCTGCCCGTCTGGATCATCCTCGCGGTCGTCGAAAAGAGAAACGGATCGTTCTGTCCGTCGACGAGCGGGGTCACGTCCACCAGGGCGGGCCGCTGTATCCGGGGTTCGCACCACCCGCGCCGAACCAGTACGCCAACAACGCCCAGGCCCTGGCCATCGCGAACATGCGACGGGAGCTGCGCCGGCAGGCCCGGGAGCAAGCCCGTGACCTGGTCCTCGCGCGCGACCTGTGCATCGGACGCCCAGACCTACCGCGCTACTACGACGACGGCGGCCTCATCGACGTCAACCACGTCCCCGCGCTTCCTCACCGCCATCACCCCCGAGCTCGCCGACCTCATCGTGCAGGTCAGATCCCAGGTCATCGGCTTCAGCTCGGCCGAGGTGCTCTCCGCCGTAGCCGCGCTACCCCCCACCTCACCCCCGAGATCCGCGAATACGGCATCTTCCTTCCCTGAGCACCCATCAGGACTCTCGTACGGCGGGCCGGCCGCCGCACGTCCACGACGCAGGGAACCGCCTCAGTTCGGCCCCCTGTGCCCGAGGACCGGTGACCACGCCTGCGAAATGATCAGGGCCTCCGCTCATCTGATGAGCGGAGGCCCTGATCGTGGGCGGAGGTGGCGAGATTTGAACTCGCGATGGGCGTGAACCCAAACCGCATTAGCAGTGCGCACCACCCCGATCCCAGCGGTCCGCACCCGTTCTGACCTGCGCGTTAAACCGCCAAGGACCCGGCCGGATGACCCTGGACTGCAACCAGAACTGCAACCAGCTATCTGCGATGCCCAAGGTCCAGCGGACGGTCCCTTGAAGACCTCGCTGCTTCACGATCACGACACACCGCAACAAGCCAGACTTCAAAACAGCCCCTAGCAGTAGTCACACGACTACCATGTACTTATGAGTCGTTGTACAGCCCCGGTTCAGGGTCATCGGACCGCCAGCGGACGTGCGGCGTGCCCCGCTTGCAGCGGCGGCTACGGATCCTCGGCCCGCTCTTACTACACGCCGTCGGCCTACACTCCGCGGAGCAGCGGCGGGGGCGGGGGCGGTGCGACCAGTAACGGCAGCTCCAGTAGCGGCAAGATACGGGCACCTTGGTCAAGCACCTCCTCCATGATCTACACACCTGGCGAGGTTAAGAGTCTGACTCCTGTTCGCAATGCCGCCGTATTGCGCGCGATTGAACAGCCTGAACTTCGCGATGTCTTCCTTTGCCACGCGTGGGATGACCGGCGCGGTGCTGCCAGTGAGTTGTGCACCCTGCTGGAAGCAAAGGGTGTCTCGGTCTGGTTCAGCGAGAAAGACATCGCGCTCGGCCTACCGTTCATGCGGGAAATCGACAGAGGACTCGCGAAGTCGCGCACGGGTCTCGTTCTGGTCACCCCTGCACTACTGACACGCCTCGAGCGCCGTGGCGTCTCCGACAAGGAACTCTCGGAGCTCCTTGCACGCGACCTGCTGCTCCCTGTCATACACGAGACGACTTACAACGCGCTCCGGGACGTCAGCCCGCTCCTTGCGTCCCGAAACGGGTTGGACACCGCAGAGGATTCGATGGCAGTAGTTGCCACCAAGATCGCAGAGCTTGTGGCCGTTGAAGACGACCAGCTCGCGGTGAACTAAGGGGCAAGCTGCGTAGTGACGTGGATTCCCGGTCAGAACAGGGATAATTAGGTGATCATGGTAGATCAATCTACATGCCCATTTTGTGCGATTATCGCAGGGGTCGACTCCAATGCGAGGCTGGTGTATCGCACCCAGGAGGTCACCGCATTCTTTCCATTGGAACAAGCCACTCGCGGTCACACTTTGATAGTGCCGAACCGTCACGTTTCAGACCTGACCGATCTCAATGCTTCCGAGGGACGTGATTTGGGCGAGGCGCTCCTCAGGGCAGCGCGCGCGATCCGCTCAGCCCTAACTCCGGATGGCCTGAACGTAATTCAGTCGACTGGGGAAGTCGCCACTCAAACCGTACCTCACGTGCACTTCCACCTCGTGCCCCGATGGTCGGGGGATCGCATGGTGATCAGATGGCCCGCAGGTGAGGCCGAAGATAGTCAAGCTCAAAACCAGACTCTCGCCGCGATTCAGTCTGCACTTTTCAACGAAGTAAATACTGTTGGACCAGAGGACCGTCGGCAGCACTTGACGTTTATCCAAGCAACAATTACGCGAATGTCGCAAGCGTCATCATCCGCGAAGACGTGGCTACTTCCGATTGTAACCGCGACGTACGGATACGCAATCACGAAGAGTTCGATCGTTACGGCGCTTCTCGGCGTCTTGGCGGTACTTATCTTCGCCATCCTTGACGCTAATTACATAAAGCAGGAGCGCGCCTTTCGTAATCTCTATGACGAGGTGGCGGCCGGTCGTTCAATCCCCGCGTTTTCCTTGAATCCTGTTCTCGCATCACCGGCGGGCTCTAGAGTCGGCTATTGGCCCGATTGGTCTGATATTAGATCGTGGGCAGTTGCTCCCGTTTATGGACCCCTACTACTTGCGGGAATTAGCATAGGAGCCTGGCTGCTTTACCGTTAAGATAGTGAACCCATCAAGCCTTTCGATCATGCGCTGGACTGGCCTTCTCGGTTATCCAGGACACCGACCATGACCTTGGCGAGTTAGCTGGCGCGGAAGAGCCAGCAACAGAACTTCGCGAGGATCTTCCACGACTTTGAGCTATGCGTTCGCACCTTCGCCAGGAGCACGGAGATTGGCGTGGAAGCGGTTGGCCCACTCGTGGGGGGCAGGCTTATTTCTTGCGCGTGTACGACACCAAGATCGCCAGGTCGGCACCGGCATAAGCCCTTGCCTGCCGAAACGATCAACCCGGACGCTGCGAGCGCGCTGGTTATGCCCCAGTTCCGGGCGGCTGTCAGATCGCGGATCGCGCCCGGCACCGAGGCAAGGTTCAGCTAGTGGCTTGTCCCTGAACGTTCCTGGGCTATTTGATCTGGTCGGGTGGGGCCGACAGCAACTATTGCAGTCCTACTTGCTTGAGGGAATCAAGATCCCCCTGATAAACGAACCAGTGGCCATGCTCCAGACTTTTCAATACAAGCTCCCCATCAACTTTGTCGACGTGGAAGGTTGACCAGTTACGGCATAGGGGGCAGAGCTGCCCAACGAGGAAAGGTCGCAGTAGATAAAGGCGATGATCCCGATCAACAAGATATAGACTTCCTTGCTCTACCGCACTACTCCGATACTTCATCGTTGAGGTGGGAACCACTGGATGATCACCCATGAGCTGGCGGACGCTAAGAGTCGACTCATTTCGAAATGAATCCCAAGCGACCGATGTAACCTGAACCAGGGGCCAGTCCGCTAGAAAGCGGGCGCGGGCCACAAGAAGTCGCAGGTCATCGAGAGTTTCCTGAAGAGCAGCAGGCAAGTCTAGGGGATCGACCGGGCGGAGGTGCGAAGCGGCGTTCCTGCGCCCGGCGATGCGTTTGCGTGCCTTTTGGGCTGCTTCACTACTGAGTAGATTGCCTAGTTCATGAAGGGGGTGGTCGCTTCCCAGCCCGCGGCGCTTCTTCGCTCCGGCAATCTCCTGGAGAATGGCGGTCCACTCACCTAGGCCCGGCCCGCCGCCGCGCTCACCGGTGAGCTTTGTGCGAAGCGCTGTCGCCGAGGAGAGCTCGACAGACGCTTCCTGTGCGAGCGCGAGAACGAGTAGGGCACTGTGGGCCAATAGGATCTCGGCTGCTTCTAGTACTGCGGCGTAAGCGCGGGCGTCATCGCCGGCACTTTCTCGGACCTCCGATTCCCGCCATCTCAGCGCAACGGGGTAAGGGAACCGAGTTCGAATGATGTAGCCAAGGTCGTCCAGTTGTGCAGCCGTCTCCGCCCGCAAACGCGTCAACTGTCCAGCGTCGATGATCGACTGGCGGGCGAGCAGGGTGTTCGTGTCCGTGTCGAACACGGTCTCTGCAAGATTGGCTGCCTCGGCACCCCATATGTCCAGCTGACGCCGAGCGGTGTCGAGTTCGTCAAGCGCAGCAGATAGGGCCGTGTCCGCGGCAGGCAAGATCAAGTCTGCAAGGTCCCTCCTGGACAAGCGCGGTCGGCCGAAGGCCCCACGAGCCAACGCGCCGACCTTTGCTGATCGGAGGAACGTCAGAATAAGACGTAGATGCTGCGGATCCAGAGGGACCTTTGGCCGGAGGATATAGAGACTTCCCACGGCCACGGCGGGAAGATCACATTCATTTACTAGGGCAGCCTTAGGGCGACCTGAGACTATCTCCGATAGTAGGACATCACCTTCTCTAAGATTTTGATGGTCTGGGATATCAGCCCGCCAAATATCGGTCTCCTCATCGACCGGGGCGATCACGCCGTCACGGCTTATATTTTTGAGCCGGATAAGGCGAACAGCACCTGGAGTCTCTACCGTGCAACCATCTGCGGACGCACGGATAGCGACTCCACGGAGCAAGTCGAATACAGAAGCAATGGAAAGATTAGCGGAAACAGGTTTGTTATGGAGCATCGTCCCACTCGCTACCGAAGCATAGCAACTTGACTATTAACATTCATACCGTGGCTTGAAACGCTGGCCGAAAGAGCGGTATTCGGTCGAGTTTTGCCGCTCTGGTTTTGGCTCGCAGCCAATCGGCTAGGTTTCCATCCTGCTCCAGGAGAAGCAGTAGTTCAGGTGTTTCCGCAAGGACCAGCACTTTGGCAGCTAGCGCATCGACACTCTGTTTGATGGCGGCGGCAGTGTAGCCCGAGGTAGAGATGAAGAGCCCATGCACATCGGCCCGGTTGTATACACGGACAAGGTGCTGGGCGGTCTTATCCGGCCCTAGGGGCTTGCTCCACCACTTTGCCTCGACAAGGTAGTCCTGGCCATCAAGCGCCACAACGCCGTCAATCTGCTCAACGATGCCATCGTCACCATCTTTCAGTACAAAAGACTCCCTCACAAGCAAGCCGTCGAGCGCGAACAGCTCATTCAGGAGGCCCTCAAAGACGATGCCACGCTTCTGGGCGTTCTCCATGGAGGAGAGACCTGCGAGACGAGAGCGGAGGGCCTGGCGCTCCACGCGCCGGCGCTGCTCGGCCTCGGCAGACTCCCGCTGCCGGCGCAGCCGCTCGCTTCGTTCCTGTTCGGCCGCCTGCTGCATCCGAGTGAAGGAATCCTTGGCATCAACAGACTTCCGGACAGCCGCCACTAGACCCTGGGCCTTGAGCTGGTCTTCAGGCCAAGGCGTTGAGAAGTCCTCGTGCTCACACACTCGCTTCAGCACCTCACGCCGTGCTCGCAGCGTGCTGTCTCCACCGGCGTTGATCCTGTTCAGGACCATGCGGGCGATCGTAAACTTCTTGACGTTCTCTCGGTCTGTGCGCAATCGTGCGCGGAGGTCAGTGGTCATGCGGTCCGGCACGCCCGCGCCGACGAAGAAGTCGAGCACTCCGTCCTTCGACTTGAACAGGCGAGGGATGGTTTCGATCAGGAGCTCAAGCAGTTCGGACGGGTAGTGGTACGGCTCGTCAGGCAAGGCACCCCCAACAGATGGCGGTAACTGGGCGGACTCTCAGTGTGCCACTTGATCTTTCTTAGAGCACCGCCCAGAACACGAACCCGTCAAGCTACTTGATCGCAGCCGGCAGCCTCAGCTCTGACCGAGACGGGACTGTGTTCCGGTTCTATGCCTGAGGGCACAGTGATGCCGGGCCGGCCTCCGCCGCTGCTGGTCCGTGGTTGGTTGGCTTAAGCGAATGGACCAGGCTTCTGTCGGCGGATGCGAACTGCAGGTTGGCTGTTCAACAGTGTCCGCCCTGGACAGCTTGCTCCGTGACCCGCTGTCCCTTCCCGAGCCCATCCTCTTCTAGAAGGGGAGCTGAACAGACTCGCAGGGACACCGGGGACATCACAGGACTGGATTGTCCCTGGAAAAACGACTCCGACCGGTGGAGATGAGGCCAGGGACAGCAGGGACACCGAACCGGTCCCGGAGATGTGGCTTGGCCTGCCGGTGTTGGTCTACCGAGATGGCTGGACCTCGTCACGATCTCTCACAATTCGCGAAGCGGTTGGACTGACGGACAATCATATTGATCATGGGGAAGATCAACTGATTGGTTCTGGCAAAGACCCTGCTAGGGCGTCTCTTCGTTCGCGAGTAGCGTCGCCCGCAGTGCATCGAGCTCCGGCGCTGGTGCATCGGCCCAGCTAATCGCCCACACCGCTTTGTCGGCGTCTCGCACAGTCGAGTGGAGATCTTTCAAGATCTGCTCCAGGGTTTCGGGCTTCAGCGGCACCCGGCTGCCTACGTACTCATCGGCCAGGAGGGGTTCGAGCAGACCGGCGTCATCCCACCCGTCCGGGGGCGGTTGAGCCTCGGAGTACTTCTCCAGGAGTTTCTGGGTTCGGAAGATGCCCCTCTGGTGCGTTAGCAGGTGTCGCAGGCCACGGATGTGCCTTACACGCTCGGTGGACAGGTCGTTGCCGATCATCTTGTGGAGCTTCACCACCTCTGGCCAAGGCGGAGAAGGCCGGAGGTCCTTGACGTCGAATTCGAGTCCTCGCCTGCCCATGGCTTCGACGATGGACTCCTCCATGTAGACGTCGAATGCCGTGACGGCGTCCTTGACCACGGCAGCACGGAGCATCCAGCTAAAGTCGTCCGGCCATAGGCCGCCTGTACTGTGCTCGAAGTAGCTGAGGTGCTCGTCGCCGTAGTGAGTATCCGGGTCGAAGTGGGCGTTCATCCTCGCTTCGGCCTGCTGCCAAAGACTCTCGAAGCCAGGCTCTGACCACCTGAGAGAAAGCGCGTGGAACGCCTGTATCGCACGATCAGTGGCAACCCATTGGTCGAAGGCACGACTGACGGTTCCGGTAGTTTCATCCCAGGTCATGTTTAGATGGTAGAGAAGTACTTGATTGTCGTCATGCGGATTTCGTCCAGATCGCTTCCCAATATGAAGATCCTGATCTTCTCTTCAAGGTGCAACGCACCCTCGTTGAAGCGCCACTGTGAAACATCGGCTGCGCGGGCCCGTTCAGCCGATGCCTGATTTTGAGGCTGGCTCGGGCCCCTGGGAGAGGGTCCACATCTACCTTGCCGTGGGGTAGCAAGATAGGCGATCAGGTGACCTGATCACGGCGGCCCTGGGCGGGCCTGAGGGGTCCTCTTCGAGGTCGCTGCGCTGGCCGTTGTCATGTTCCGCGCCCGATCGCCCTTCCCATTCCGACAACATCTGTCGGAATGGGAAGGGCGATCGGATGGCTGAGGTGCGGCGTTTGGAGCGTCACCCCGGAGGCAGAAAGCACGCGGTCAAAGTGCTGCTGTCCGATGAGGAACGAGCGGAACTCGTCGAGCGGGCGGAGGAGGCTCGGCTGAGTGTTCCGCGGCTGCTGGTCGAGTCCGCTCTGGCGGGAGGCCGAAGGACGGCGTCGGAGCGGCGGGGCCTGGTCGCGGAGTTCTTGGCGGTGCGTCGGCTGGTGGCCGCGATCGGGAACAACGTGAACCAGCTGGCGCGGGCGGCGAACGCCACGAACCGGACTCCAGCCGAGCTGCCGGTCGTGCTGGATGCTCTGAAGCGGGTTCTCGACCGTCTGGACGGCACCGTGGCCGCGTTGAGGAAGCCGTGATCGCCCACGTCGCCGTGAAGCGGCGAGGCGGCGTCCGGGTGCTGGGGAGTAACCCGGTGGGGCTCATGCTGTACCTGTTCGGGCCCGGGAAAGCCAACGAGCACACCCGCCAGAGAGTGATCGCAGCGTCCACCGCGCTGGGGATCATCGACGGGACTCGCCTGGACTACCGCACCCAGCGCGGGGAGATCAAAGAGCTGGGTGGCCAGTTCGACTCTCACCGCAAGGCGTTCGGTAGGGAGTTCCCGAACGGGCACCTGTGGCACTGCGCCATCTCCCTGCCACCGGCCGACTCGACCGCAGAGCGCAGGCTGACCGATGCGCAGTGGGCCGAGGTCGTCCGGGAGGCGGTGGGCAGGCTCGGGTTCGAGGCCGAGGGTAAGGCCCCGTGCCGGTGGATCGCTGTCCATCACGGTCGGTCCGTGGAGGGCAACGAGCACGTCCACCTGGTCGCGAGCCTGCTGCGTGAGGACGGCATGACCGCGTCGCACTTCCGGGACTGGGTCACGCTCAGCAAGCTGTGCCGCGACATGGAGCAGCGCTTCGGCCTCCAGATCGTCGAGGGCAGGAACGCCGGGGCAGGGGCCGGTGTGGGTCAGCCTGATGTGTCGAGAGCCCAGCTGGAGCGGGCGAGAAGGGAGGGCAAGGCAGAGCCGGACCAGGCACGGCTTGCACGGACGGTTCGGGCGGCGGTCGCGGTGGCCCGCAGTGAGGCCGAGTTCGTCGGCGCCCTGCGCGATCTCGGAATCCTGGTCCGTCCCCGCTACGCGGCCGGCGGGCGGGATGAGGTGGTGGGGTACTCCGTCGCGCTGCCACCGAAGCCGCGCCAACCCACGATCTGGTTCGGGGGAGGCCGCCTGCACCGCGAGCTCACCCTCCCCCGACTCCGCGAACGCCGCTGGCCCCAAGACGGCCAGACCCAACCAAGCCCGATCGGCCACGCCGAGACCCTCGCGGCATGGGGCGGCTCAGGCGCCGGCAACGTGCTCCCCGACAAGACGTACGGCTCGCAGACATGGCAGAAGGCAGCGACCGTGCTGGCCGAGCTCCGCGCCGAACTGATCGCTGTTCCAGTCGACCAGCCGGAACTGTGGGCGCTGGCGGCTCGGGAAGCCGCGGGAGTCCTGTCGATGTGGTCTCTCCAGATCGAGATCAACCGGCCAGGCACCCTTGCCCACGTCGCCGACGTCCTTGCCCAGTCCGCCCAACTCGCCCAAGCCCGCGCCGACGACCTTGCCCACCCAGGTCACAGGCGCATCCCCCCGCGGCACCGGCAGAAGCACCCGAGGTTCGACCTACGGGCGGTCGCCGTCGTCGCCAGCACTGCCTCACCCCAGGCAACCCCGAACTACGGCCAGATCATGTTCCTCCGCCAACTCATCCGACTCTTGGAGATCATCCTCGAATCCGGGCGTGCCCAGCGACGAGCCCTCCACGCCATCGAGAGGGCCGACGCCACCCAGCAGCGCCTCGTTCGATTGCAGCAGCACTGGACAAATCTGTACGAGACCCCACGGCTGGCGTCTGGGAACTCTCAAGGCTCTCCATTCCGACCCTGGACGCTCTCCCAGCCCGGCATAGAAATCTGACCGAGCACGTGATGCCGCCTGCGAGAGCGCGGCAATCTCGCGACCGTCATGAATCTGTCCCTGCTGTCCCCGGAACAGAGAAAGATGGCCTGAGCTGGGACGGCAAGGAGCTCCAGCGGGGACAGCGGCCAACATCCAGCTGTCCCCGCCGTCCCCGCTGTCCCCGCTGAGGACCGCAAGGTGTGGGCTGGCTTGTGCTCGTCGACACGTCGGTCTCTCGCAGCGTCTTTCGCTTTGCCTGCACAGGCTTGATCGTCCTCCAATCTCTCTGGAGAGCCACGTCGCACCGTCAGCTTTCCAGGGGAGGTCTGGTCTTGGAATTATCTGCCAAGCGGCTACTTCACCGGCGAACATGATGGCGCTCTATCGCATATGGAGCATTTCGTCGAAATGTGGAACGGGCTGAGTCGTTCAGGCAACCGTGGTTCGCAAGTGGGAGAGCATGAGTTTTCGCCGCGGGGATCGTCACCGGGCATTCGGAAGCCGCCTGCATCGGGCGGCACGCACACGTTGAAAGGGCACGCTATGAGCGTCGGCACGATGGACAGTCAGAGTCTCCGCGACGAGATGGTCGATCGCCTGGCCGCCGACCACCAAGCGAAGGGCTTGGCCCTGCGTCCCGAGGTGGAGGCCGCGCTGCGGGCTGTCCCCCGCGAGCTGTTCACGCCGGGTATCCCGGTGGAGGAGGCGTACGAGAACACCGCGATCATCACCAAGCAGCTCCCCACGGGGGAGAACATCAGCTCGGTGTCGGCTCCGTTCCTCATCGCGGAGATGATCGGTCAGGCGGCGGACGCGCTCGACGGGCTGGAAGGCCGCCACGTGCTTGAGATCGGCAGTGGCGGCTACAACGCCTCGTTGCTGCGCGAACTCGTCGGGCCGTCAGGGTCCGTTACGACCGTCGACATCGACCGGGACGTCACCGACCGTGCCGCGGCCTGCCTGGAGGCCGCCGGCTATAACGACGTCACCGTAGTGTGCGCAGACGCCGAGCATCCGATCGAACCGGTTCGCCGCTACGACCTGATCATCGTGACGGTCGGCGCCTGGGACATTCCGCCCGCATGGCGCGACCAGCTCACCGAAGACGGCGTGCTCGTCGTGCCGTTGCGGATGTTCGGCTCGACCCGCTCATGGGCGCTGCGCCGCGACGGCGATCGTCTGGTCAGCCACAGCCGCAGGCTGTGCGGGTTCGTCGCCATGCAGGGCGACGGCGCCAGCGCCATCCGGTACATCGGCATCGCCGACGGCGTCCACCTGCGGATCGACGAGGGAGAGCGAATCGACGCGGAGTCCGTCACCGGTCTGCTGGACGAACCACGCAAGGAGGCATGGGCCGGGGTGAGCCTGCCGCCCCGCACCGCCCTGCCGGACCTGGACTGGTGGCTGTCCGCCCGCCTTCGCCCGGAGTCGGTGATGCTCACCGCCCAGGAAGAAGCCGTAGTCTCCGGACTCGTCGCGCCAGCGTGGCGGTTCGGTACCACCGCCACGCTTGACGGCCGCACGTTCGCCTACCGGTCCGAGCTGCGCTGGACCGGTAGGCGATTCGATCTCGGCGCGTACGCCCACGGGCCCAACGCCGAAGCGGCAGCCGGACGGATGGTCGAGCACATGCGCGCATGGGTCGACGCGGGCTGCCCTGCCCCGACCCTCGAAATCTTCCCCATCCAGACCCCGGACGGCGACCTGCCCGACGGGGCGGTCCTGGACAAGCGACACAGCCGCCTCGTCCTGGCCTTCACCTCAGAAGAGAAGGAGATCCCCTGATGGAGTACGAGCTGAACCTCCGCCTCGTTGACGCCGGCCCGGTCGCGACCGCCTACTCCACCAGCACCGACGACAACTGCGGCTCGGGCGACACGGGCTCCGACGCCTGCTCCGGCTGAGGCCCTGAAACCTGAGCGATGGCTGAGGCGGTGGCCATTTAGCGTGAAGCTTTCGCACTCATGTGCAGGTGAGGCCGCTATTGCCCGTCATTTCCTCATGGAAGGCATGGGCGGTTCGCCGTTGCGACGTACCCTGGTGGCGTGATCAAGGCGGTTGTCTTCGATGTCGGCGAAACCCTGATTGACGACACTCGGGAGTGGAAGGCCTGGGCGGACTGGCTATCAGTCCCGCTGCACACAGTGTCGGCTCTCGTTGGAGCCGTCGTAGTGACGGGCAGGGACAACGCCGACGCGCTTCGCCTTGTCCGGCCGGGGATCGACATCGAAGTCGAACGGCAGGCTCGCGAGGAGGCAGGTCGCGGGGAAGTGCTCACTGAGGCCGACCTCTACCCGGACGTGCGCCCTGCGCTCGCCGCGCTCCGGGAGCAGGGTGTGTGGGTGGGCATTGCGGGTAACCAGACGCGCCGGGCAGCCGAACTACTGCGCGCCTTGTCCCTGCCGACGGACGCCGTCGCGACCTCGGGAGAGTGGGGCGTCGCCAAGCCCGACGCCGGGTTCTGGGCTGAGTTGATCGAGTGGGCCGGCCTGCCCGCGGCGGAGATCCTCTATGTCGGCGACCATCCCGCGAATGACGTACTACCGGCGCAGGCCGCGGGCCTCCGAACGGCTCACCTCCGACGTGGTCCCTGGGGCCACTTCTGGGCCGACGATCCTTCCGCGACCTCGGCCGATTGGCAGATAGACGAACTCACCGAACTGACGTTGCTGATCATGTCCACCTGATCGGCGACGCGACCGAGCGGAGTCCTGATGATCGCGTCCAAGAACTTGATCGGTCAGCGCATCGCCGCGGCCCGGATGGCACGGCACCTGTCGCAAGCCGCGCTCGCCGAGCGTGCACACATCTCCCTCAGCCTGCTCCGGAAGGTCGAGCAGGGAAGCAGGAACCTCACCGACGACGTCCTGTTCGCCATCTCGGACGCTCTCGGTATCGAACCTGAGCGGCTGACCCTTGCCGAGGCGAAGACCGGGACTCGCGTCCATGCGGCCATCCCACGCATTCGGCATGCCGTTGACGCCTACGACCTCCCGGAGGACGGCCCGACACGGTCTCTCGACGAGCTTCAAGACATGGTCGAGTCCGCCACGGACCTACGGGTGACGTCGCAGTACTCGCGCCTCGGCGAGGCCATTCCCGAACTTCTCGGCGAACTGTCGCGCGTGTTGGACGGTGCGCGCGGCGCGGAGCGGGCGCGTGCAGCCGAACTGTTCGCACTCGCCTACCGATCTGCGGACGCCGTCGCGTACAAGTTCGGTTATCACGACCTGTCGGGGCGCATGGTCGAGCTGATGCGATGGGGCGCCGCCATCTCAGAAAGTCCGGTGCTGGTTGCCACGATCGCCTACGTACGCACGGAAACGTTCTTCGCGAGCCGCAACCTCGCGCCCGGCCTCCGTGCCCTGCAAGCGGCCTTGCGCCCCATCCCCTCGCCGAGGACGCCCGAGGAGATCGCCTCGGTCGGCGCCCTCCACATGAGGGCCGCTGTCGTCGCCGCGCGGCTGCTCGAAGACACCGAAGTCGCCGATGAGCACATGCGGGAGGCGCGCCGCCTGGCCGATCTCGTCCCGGAGGGCATCTACAGCGGGACGGCGTTCGGGCCGGACTCCATGCGCGTCCATGAGGTCTCTGTGGCCGTAGAGCTCGGTGACGGCGTGCGCGCGGTCGACGCCGCGGAATCCTGGGAGGTCCCGGCGTCGCTACCTGCGGAACGCCGATCGCACTTCTACATCGAACTCGCGCGTGCGCAGCTGTGGCTCGGGCAACGCGACGCCTCACTCCAGTCCCTCCAGGAAGCGCGCCGAATCGCTCCGCAGCACGTGCGCGAGCATCGCCAGGTTCGCGAGGCGCTCGCGACGCTGATCCGCCTCTACGCGTCGCCGCCCCACGCTCTTCTGAGCTATGCCGAATGGGCAAAAGCCATTTAATCCGGCAATTCAAACGGGGTGACACAAGGTGTGTCACTGGCAAAAGGGTGGACCCGCAACCATCTAACTGCGGGTGATAGCCAAACTCATAAGGCTTCCACCAGCGAGTGACCACCTTGAACGAAGACGGCCCCGGCCCGTCGCGCCAACGACGGGGGTTCCGGGGCCTCGCCAGGAAACGGAGTCCTGACTGTGGCCAATGCTACGACCATGCACAGAGTCCGGGAGTACGCGACGAAGAGCCGCATCGGCGGCGGGCCGACGCCCATCTCGGAACCGCTCAACGCGCTCAAGACGCGCTTCCCCGAGGCCGTCATCTGGTTCGGGGAGGCGACCGGGAAGTTCTGGGCGCTCGTCGGTGACCGCCTCATCGAGAACGAGACGGCGCGCGGACTCGCGCTGAACCTCGGCATGGAAGCGCTCGGCTGGTCCGCGCCCGAGCCGGAGACGTTCGTCGAGCCCGTTGGCTGGTTCCGCAGCCACATCGGGATGTTCCGCCCGCGTGGCACCGGTCGGGTGGCGGTGGCGGCGTGATGTACGTGGTCACCGGTCGCGAAGGCCCTCAACACCCCATCCTCGCCGCATTGCTCCCTGAGCCTGCGGTGCCGCGCGAGGACATGCCGGAAGGCGGCTCACGCGTCTATTGCCTGGACGCCGACGGCGAACTCGTGGAAATCGCCACCTCAGAACCGACTCCGGACCTGCGGACGCTGATGCTCCGCGCAGAGCAGGACTCCGTCGCATCAGATGCCTCCGTGTGAGGACCGGCGATGACGGAACCACAGCGGGACATCGTCCCGCCCATGACTTCGGCTCCCTGGCCGGCGGCGCGCCAGTGGGACGGAGCAGCACGATCACCGCGCCGCAAAGAGAGGCAGTGACCATGCAGACCAGCACCGAGGTCCTAGACGACCTCACCACCGATCTGTTCGACCTCGACGCCCGGACGGTCGCGAGCGACCTCCTCATCGTCGACAGCATCACCGACAACGGCTGCGGCACGCTCCCCGCCTGCCGCTACCCCGACCCGCAGAGCTGACCCCTACCCACGAGACGGGCCACGGCCCTCAAGGAGAGTGCGCTGTGGCCCGTCCGATCTTCACCGCCCGACCTCACGCCCTCGCTCGTATTCCTCTTCTCCCCGAACTCGGCAGCGGCGTCGGCTCGGCCGAGCTGCTGGACGAAGCGATCGGCCTGGCAAGTCCGTCAGCCCAGGAGGCGGCCGAACACAGTGGGCCGGGGAGCCTGACGCGGCGGGCCTACGGGATCAGGGCGCAGGCCCGTACTACCCCGCACGGTGTGTTCGCGGGTGTCGCCAATGCCGCCTTCGCCGAGACCGCGGACCTCCGTTTGGGCTCGGACCACAGAACCATCACCTATCCCGATCCCGCGTGGCTGAACAAGCTGGTCAGCGAGGTCGTGAACGATCCCGATGGCATGGACGAAGCAACGGTGACGACCAACAACCTCACCTTCGAACGGGGCGACCGCTACGAGATCGAACCCTCGATCGACGGCAGCACGAGGCAGACGATGATCAGTATCCGCGCCACCGAGGTGACCCGGTTCGTTCTCGAATCCTGCCGCGGAGGAAGCCGCGCTGCGACGGTCTTGGCTGAACTGGCGGCACGATGGCCCGCCGGTCCAGCACAGCGTTTGCTGCGTGAGCTTCTGGACAGCGGCTTCCTGCTTCATAACCTCGTCCCTGACGATCCGCGCTCCGATCCGCTCGGGCACCTGCTGCGTCGACTTCCTGCGGATTCCTCGCATCGCCAGCAGCTGCACCGGCTCCGCTCGCTCCTGATCGAGGCGGACCGCCATCGCCCCGGAAGCTCGAAAAGGCTGGCGTTCCTCATCGATGCTCTGGCCACTGCGCATGACCTCATGCCAGCCGATCGGATTCTCCGCGCCGACACCGCCGTCGACGCCACCGTGACGCTGCCCACCGAGGTCGCCCGCAAGGCCGCCGCGACCGCGAGCCTCCTGTGGAGGATCGGATGGGGCACCGATCCGCTGGACGACTACCACCAGCGATTCCTCACCCGCTACGGCACCGCACGGGCCGTCCCGCTCCTGGAACTGCTGGACCCTGTTGTCGGTCTCGGCCCCGTGGAAGAGACGGAGACGATCGGAGCCGCTGCCGACGACCCGACCCGGTCCGCCGTGCTGGCCCGGCTCTTGGCTGACGCCGCGGCACACGGATGGACCGAGATCGTCTTGGACGAGGAGGACGTCGACCGGCTGACCAATCGATCTCCCGCAAGCGCGCCTCGTACGGCTGAGATCTACTTCCGGCTTCTGGCCGATCCGACGGCGTCCTGCTCGTTCCAGATCGTGGTGTCCGGGGGATCTCAGGACGCGGGATCGACGAGCCACCGGTTCTCCCCGCTGCTCGGCGTCGCGCCCGCTCCGCCGCCCGCGGATGGGACGGCTCCCGTTGACGCCGAACTCGTGGTCCGGCCCCTGAGGGCCTCGCTCGCTTCGGTTTCCGTGCAGACCAGCGTCGCGCCCTGCCGAATTCCAATCGGCGTCCCGCCGCGGCCGGGCGACCTCGATATGGCGGCGCTGATGGTGTTCTCCGACGGGCACCGGTTCATCGTGTGGTCTCGGCTCCTGGGCCGGCCGGTTCGTCCTGTCCTCTACAGCCGGATCGCGTTGCCGCTCCTGCCCTCGGCCGCCCGATTCCTGGCGATGGCCGGTCACTCGGGAGAGCGCCCCTGGCACTGCTGGACCTGGGGAAACCTCAAGGCACCGTTCACCCCAGCCGTCCGCTACCGCGATGCCTGGCTCACCAGCGCCCGCTGGACCCTGCCCCACCATCTGGCCTCGGCTGCGAGCAGCGCCGACCGATGGGATCGCGCGCTGGCGTCATGGCGGCGAACGGTGGTTCCGCCCCTGCCCAACGTGGTGGTCACAGACGACTCCGACAGGCAGCTCGTCCTGGACTTGTCGCGAGTCGACGATCGTGAGCTTCTGCGCCGCTACGTCCGGCGCGGGCTGGCAGCGGTCGCTGCCCCACCAGGTTCTGCCGGATCCAGCGCGGTGATCCCTGGTCCCAACGGGCACCACGTCCTGGAATTGGTCGTCTCTCTGGACCGAGCCAGCCGGCAGGACGACCGCCCGGTTCCGTGCGCGCCATCGCCCCGGCGCGCGGGCGACGGCCTGTACCTACCGGGAGGGCCATGGCTATCGCTGGCGCTCCAGGCCCCGACCACCTGCCAAGAGCCGATCCTGACTTCGCTCGGGCGCTGGATCCAGGACACTCCCGGTGACTGGGACCGGTGGTTCTGGCTGCGCTTCCACGACAGCCGCCATGGAGAACACTTTCGCGTCCGGTTCCGGGGTGAACCTGCCTATCTGTACGGGACTCTGCTGCCGTCGCTATCGATGTGGGCGTCCGATCAGCAAGCGCAGAGGCTGATCAGCGGGTTCTGCGTCGAACCATACGAGCAGGAGATCGAACGGTACGGCGGCCCCGACGCCATCACCGCCGCCGAAAGGTTCTTCGACGCCGACAGCCGCCTTGTCCTGCGCCTCCTGTCGACCACCCGCCGGGAAGAGCAGCGCCTCGCCGCCGCCGCGCACGCCGCCGTCGAGATCGCCGCACGCGTTGGCGGAGCGGCGTCTCTGCGTCGGCGTCTCGGCCGAGCCGACCACCGCCGCATGAACGCGCTGCGCCCCAAAGTTCGCCGCGCTGCCCCGGTGCTCGGGGACGGGTGGGAGGCAGCACTCGACGCCTACTCCACCGCGCTCGACCAGCCCGACGAGGCGATCGCCTCCGATCTGATCCACATGCACTGCAACCGGTTGGCGCCCGGCGATGAACTGCTTGTCCGCGCGTTGGCCGCCGATCTGATCGCCTACCGCGTCCGCCTCACCGAAGGGTCGTCCCGATGACCGTCATCCCTATCCCCACCGGTGCTCTCGATCCCGTCGAAACGGCCGTCGTTATCGCCGACCGGCTGATCGACCCAAATCCGATCATCACCGCCACCGGACCCGCCGCGACCTCGCTGTCCCGAGGGCTGGCAGGCACCGCGCTCCTGCACGCCCGCCTGTCCCAGCATGACCGGCGATTCGCCGCCGCGGCCGACGCCCATTGGGCGCGCGCCACCCGCATCAATATCGAAACTCCACCCCGGACCGGCGGCATCTTCAACGGGATAGGCGCCCTGGCCACCTCCCTCATCCTCGGCACCCCTTACCTGACGGACTCCGGCCGACATCAAGCCTCGGTCGACCGGTCAGTCCGATGGCTGTCCTCCCGAGCCGCCGCTGTCGCGGCCTGGCAGCGCGACCGACGGTACGCCGGCGACGCGGGGACTCCCTGGCAGACCTTCGACGTCATCAACGGCCTGGCGGGAATCGGCAGGGTCCTCTTGGCTGCCGCCCAGGAAGGCCACGCCGATGCCGAAGAGGGCCTGCACGCAGCGCAGGAATCCCTCATCGCCATGATCGAAACCCCAGACGAATCAAGACCCGGCTGGTGGCGTCCCACGCCGCAGCACCCTGCCGCGCGCTCCGACCCGCACAACGTCGATGCCGCCAACACCGGACTCGCGCACGGCATCGCCGGGCCTCTGGCCTTCCTCTCCGCATGCCAGCTCACCGGCCACGGCTCCGTCCGACAGGCCGAGGGCATCCGAGTCGCGTCGGACTGGCTGCTGGACTGGCGCGACGGCAACGGCTGGCCGCCCCAGATCACCGCCGAAGACCTCGCCGGAACCGCCACCGCGCCCAGCACCCGAGGCCGCCGTGACGCCTGGTGCTACGGAGCCCCCGGCATCGGTGTCGCCCTCCACGCTGCGGGCCATGCGCTCGCTGACCCGGACCTGATCGGCGACGGCCTGGCCGCGATCGACGCGCTCGCCACGCGGTCCGGCCGCTGGGACACCGAGGGAGCCACGATCTGCCACGGAACGGCCGGCGTCCTGCTTTGCGCCGCAGCCGCGGGCAGCATCAGCACCACGAACGCAGCATTCGCTGAGCTGACCGCGCAGCACGACCAGCGGCTCCCGTTCCTCTTCTCCCACTCCGACCACGGCACGGTCACCGACGAGCCCGGCCTCCTGGTCGGCGCGGCCGGAATCGCCCTACTCCTCGCAGACATGGCCGACCCCGAGACACCGGCCACCTGGACCACAGCCCTGCTCATGCCCCCTGCGACCAGCCGTACCGGGCCGAGTGAGCACGATCCGTTTCACTCTCTGTCCAGCGCCACGACCGAAGGTAGGTTCCCACGATGAACACCGACACCCGCGCGACCGCCGACCAGCTCCACACCGGCCTCGTTGACCTCCTGGTCGCCCGAGGAACCGTGATCTCGCCCCAGGTGGAAGCGGCGCTGCGGGCGGTGCCCCGCCACCCCTTCGTTCCGGACTCGCCGCTGGAGACGGCCTACGCCCCCGACGACGCCGTCGTGACCAAGCGCGATGCCGACGGCATCGCGCTCAGCTCGGCTTCCGCGCCCGGAGTCGTCGCGGCGATGCTGGAACAGCTCGACGTCCGGCCGGGGATGCGGATCCTGGAGATCGGCGCGGGCACCGGCTACAACGCCGCCCTGCTCGCCACCCTCACCGGCCCGACCGGCCACGTCGTCACCGTCGACATCGACGCCGACGTCGTCGCCGGAGCACGCGACGCCCTGGCCGCCACCGGATTCACCCACGTCGAGGCGCTGACCGCCGACGGAGCGCAAGGCCACGCCCCCGGCGCCCCCTACGACCGGATCATCGTCACCGCCGGAGCCTGGGACCTGCCGCCCGCCTGGTGGCAGCAGCTCGCCCCCGCCGGCAGGCTCGTCGTCCCCCTGCGCATCATCGGCGGAACCAGCCGAGCCATCGCCTTCGACCGAGAAGACGACCACCTCACCAGCCGCTCCATGATCACCTGCGGATTCCTCGCCATGCGCGGCATCGACGCCCGAGACGAACCCGTCCTCACCCTCGCCAGCGGCGTCAACCTCCTACTCAGCGAAGGCGGCACCGCCGCAGCCGAACCCATGTCCGACGCCCTCACTCAGCCGTCCACCCGCACCTGGTCCGGCGTGACCGTCCGATCGGGCCAACCCTTCCAGGACCTCGATCTCTGGCTCGCCACCACCAGCCCCGGCTTCTGCCGCATCGTCGCCGCCCCCGACGCCGTCACCAGCGACCTCGCGACCCCCGCCTTCCGCTGGGGCGGCGCAGCCCTCACCAACTCGACCGACTCCTTCGCCTACCTCACGATCCGGCCCGCCGAGCGGGAGAACGCCGATGCGCCAGATGCCCGGCCGATGTTCGAGCTGGGAGTGCGCGCCCACGGACCTGGCGGAAATGCCCTGACCGAGTTGTTCCTGGACCAGATCCGTCTATGGGACGACGCACACCGCGACACCACGCCCCGCATCGACGCCTACCTCAAACCAGCCCAGCCCGCCGTCGGCACCGTCATCGACAAACCGCACTCCGTACTGGCCGTCACCTGGTGAACCAGAATCCGGCGCTGCACGAGGACGTCGCCCGCCGCTTCCCTCTCGTGCCCCGCCTCGCGCCTCCCTGCCATCCGCTGGAAGTCCGTGTCCGCCAGATCGCCGACCTGGCGGACACCGGAGCCCACGGAAACCCAGACCAAGCCGCCGCCTCCGCGGCTCAGGCCCTCAACTTCGCTGCGCTCATCGCCAGCGATTGCGGCCTGCCCGACCTCGCCCACCAGCTGTGCCGCCGCCAGTTCGAGATCTTCCGCGCTGCCGGTCCCTTCGACGCCGCAACCGCGAAGCTCGTCCTTCAGCCTCTGATCAACCTCGGCCGCCTCCGCACCCGCGACGACGACGGAATCACTGGCCACGAGCTGATCAGCACGTTGTACGCCACAGTTCGTCGTCGGGAAGCGGTCCTCATCGACGGCATCCCTACCGACTTCGACGGCTTCACCCGAACCGCAGATGACCACCGAGAAGTCGTCCGATGGCTGTGGACCGTGCTCCTGACCGATGGAACCCGCGCCCTGGCCCAAGCCGGATGCTGGGATCAGGCCCTCCAGCACCTCCATGACCACAAGGGCATCGGTCACGGTCTCCTCGACGGCCGCCAAATCGCGATTATCGCCCACTACGCCCACGGCGACACCGGGATTTCCGCCGATCTCCTGAACGACACCCCCACACCCACCCGCTGGGAAGCCGCCATCGCGGCCACGCTCACGACCCTCATAGGCCACGGCGTCTCGAACGCGACACTCGCCGACAGCTACCTCGCACTCGATGACGACGATCCCCGACACGTACTGTTCAGGACACGACTCGGCCTCGCCATGCTCGGCCTCGCCGACGAAGAGCCCGATCGCCGACTGGTTCTGGCGATCGAGTCAGACGTGCTGCGGACGAAGGACGCGTACGCCGCGCGAGACATCCTCAGTAGCCCCGTCGGCCAAGCCCGTATCTCCGCCTCCGCGCGGGACACGCTGACCGATCTTCTGGACGCCTCCGGGCTGAGCCAAAGCACCGTCCCCGCCGAACTCCTCAAGCAGATTACAGCTGCCACTTCGGCAGCCGAAGCCTCACTGGCAGAATCGCTCGCTGCCAATGGCGCCAGCGACCAACTGCGGATGCTGAGGAGCTCGTAAGCTTCTCTCGGAGCGGAACACGGGTACCGCGCACACGGGCCGAAGCGATCGCCCATACCGAAGCACGCGATCGAACTGGATCCTGACCTCGAAGCCAACAAGGCGCTTAGCTGGGAGTCGCCTTCATTCAGGGGCCCGTTGCTGTTGCAGGTAAACCGTCAGGAACCTTGCATGGAGACTACGTGTAGCGGCGTCAGGCCTTCCACGCCGGGAGCTTTCGAGAGAGGCTAGCGCGCTGCTTAACGATTGCGTTGAAGACCGAGGCGGCCTCGTCCTCCGTCAATTGCCCGAAGGAGATGACCTTCCTCTTAAGGACGCGGGTCATGAACATGTAGCGGGATGTCGCACACTCCTCGAATACCCCACGCAGTGCGTTTCTCAAACGATCTACCTGAGATTTCATGAGTCTGTCAGCCGATGGAACCGCGTTAGGTTCTTCCCACGACTCCTGCTGGAGTTGATCCGCCAAAGCGACAATCACTTCCGGATCGAGCTCCCAGACACTGCCGACCTGCCGCCCCAGGAGATCGCTAACGATCGAAGCAAGAAGTTTCGTACCACCCATACCCGAGGTGGTTTCCAGCCGGCTGGCCAGGAGTCCTCGCAGGGTCCGAACCGCTCCGATTGCGGCTTTGTCGTTCCAGTTCAGATGGTCGATTACCTGTTCGACCTCATCCGGCGCCAGCTCGTCAAGAAATGTGATCGGTCGCCCGACGATGGCCACGGCACAGTCCCGCGAGGACCACTTCGAGTCAGGCTCCGCCTCCCGGGTAAGGTCGTAAAGCCAGGCCAGCTTTTTCGGCGAAACCGCCTGTCCACTGGGACCCGATGACGGAGTTCGACCAGCTACCAGTTCGAGTGCTGCGATGGTTGCTTGGCAGTCTCCCAGTGCAGTGTGGTCTGCGCCCGTAAGCGATGTTTCGGTGACCTTCCTACCTAGATGCTCAGCGAGGAAGGGTTGGGCGTCAACCCAATCCAATGACGCCCAACGCTTGAATTCGGCCTCATCCACTCCGAGCCGAAGCAACTCGTTCCGGAAGATTCCCTGCTCGAACTCCACATTGAAGCCGACGAGCCGGATCCCTCCTCCCCCCTCCGCTTCATCAACCATGAGAGCTTCACGGAGAAGCGGATAGATCTGCGCGAACGTAGGCATCCCATGAACTGAACCTGAACGCCCCCAGTCCTGGTGGAGGCCACTAATCCTTGCTGCCTCAGGGGTGATCGGCGCTTCGGGATCCAACCTCATCGCGAAGATCGCCCGGCCAGTGGTGTCGGTGATACCGATCTCCGTGATGTAACCGGGCTCATCCACCAGTCCAGTCGTCTCTAGATCAATCACATAATGCCACTCGGAATCCGTGTCCAGGACACTCAGCGCGCGCTCCTGCAAACCCATACATCCGCCCCCTATGCCAGAGATCAACATTTAAGTGGATTCATCTAGACTGGTCAAGAGGGCTTATCGACTGCCAAGGGATGTCAGGTTCGCCACGTAGGTATGGACGGGTGGGTGACGCGGCGGAGATGCATTGTTCAATCGGCTGTTTCCGACCGCGGCGAACGCACGACAGTCCTGAAGGCGCTTGGCGACTGGGCATGAAGCCGAGGAGGCAGCCGAACGCCTGACCTAAGTGGCACCCTGTGTGTCCGATCGCAACCCGGAGACGAGATCCTGCATTGCCAGGACACGTTTCCCCACGCCAGAGCCCTTCCCGGCGCATACTGGCACTCGCCATCGGGCCGGGCATCGCTTGGGGCGAGGCCCTTCGGGCGATCACGCGGATGCGGTGCGGCCCGCTCGCTGAGGCTTCCCAAACAGGCTCTGCCCATCATGGGCGTGAAAATCTTCGATAGCGCATTGCGCCTGATCGATCACGACCACCGAAGTCGATGCCGACCTCGGTGAGCCACGCCGGATCGCCGCCGACCGTGGCATGGTCGGCGGATGCGTACGAGTCAGATTTCGGCTGCCGCTCGGGCCTCAGAGCCTCCCTGCATGACCGAAGAACGCGTATACGGCCGTTAGGCGTCCCTACTGTCCCCGTCATCCCCGTTCCTGGTCAGAGCCGGTTTCCGCGGGGACCGTGCCGGGGACAAAGCTCACTCGCTTGTCCCCGCATGCAGCAGCGGACCAGTCAGTGCCCGAGAAGACACCACCTCGTCCGTGCCCAGGTCGTGCACCGATGAGATGGCCATGGAGAAGTGGTGCCGTCCGGCTGCGTTGTAGAGGTCCGCGAGGTGTTCGTTCAGGTAGTGGGCCGCCCCGTACGCTCCGATCGGCTGGGCGCTTGCGATGACGAGGACGGAGCCGTCTCCGCTCGAATCGGGGAGGCGGCCGAGGTAGGCGATGGCGCTGTTCTCTGCGTTTTCCACAGAGTGCGTCTTGCCGCCATCACGCTCGACGATCTCGCCCTGGTCGCCGGTGTGCGGGGATAGGTCCAGGCGCGGGTCTGCCTGGAGGAGCGCCGTGATCTGTGGGGATGTCTCGGGGCGGCAGATGATGATGAGGTCGTCGCCCGTGAGGTCGATGTCGCCGGATGGCGGGAGGTATTCGAGTTCGCCTCTCAGGTCCATGCTGAGCGCGAGGGTGAGGAGTTGCTGGCCAGCGGCTGCGTCGGCGCGGGCGACCAGGCGGCCTTCCGGCTGTTCGGGGATCGCGACCCTGAGGCGGTCCAGGGCGAGGAAGGCTCTTTCGGGCGGCGGGCCGGCGTCCTTGAGTTGGGCGACCCGGGCGCGGCTGACGCCGAGCAGCCGGCCGACGTCCGCCAGGGACTGACCGCTCTCGCGGAGCAGGCGGATGCCCTCTCTGCGGATTCGCGCCGTCTCCATGACGCCGGCTTGGAGCTCCGTCATCAGGGAGGCGGCGGCCTTCACCCGAGCGGCGTCGTCTTTGATCGCAGCGACCCGGCGAACTTCCTCGATCACGCGCCCTCCCGATCGGCCTCTCCTACCCGCACCAGACTAGTGCTTAGGGGGACTTGACATCACCCGGGAGGCGTTGCCATCTTTTAAGTGCTAAGTCCCCCTTAGCACCCGAGGGAGAGTGCGTGCCGGGGAGGAAGGTGTCACGCCCAACGGTCGATGCCCCTTCTCGTCTTTGACCGCTCCCCAAGATGACTGGAGAGATTGTGAAGATCCCCCACTCCGCCGCCGCGATAGGCGAGATGCTGCGTCGTCCCGCTCGTGGTCTCCTCTCGGCGGAGGCCTCCGTCGAGATGTTGATCGGTCACCGGATCTGGCTGTCCCGTGCCGACTTCGTCGCCCGCTACATCGAGGTAGAGACGGACCCTGCTCACGTCGGCGACGCCCCGATGGCGTTCGTCCGTTGGAAGGCCGCCGTCGGGGCGGTCAGGGCGGGGCGTCTGGTCTGTTCCGCCAGTGAGGCCGCGATGCTGCGGATCGCGGCGAGCATTGCCGAAGGGCATTCCGTCGACCTGCGCGATGCGCTCAGCGGTCTCGACGGCACCAACCTGCGTCTCGTCCTTGAGGCGCTGGCCCGTCTCAACGGTCGGCCGGTCGAAGTGGCCGCGCGATGAAGCGCGCCGAGGCGGCGGAAGGCCGTCGCGTTGGAGATCAGCTGATCCGGCTGTCGATGACCGTCATCGTGATCTTTGTCGCCGCCGTCGCGGGGTGGGTCTCGTACTGGCACGCGGTCGAGGTGGTCGAGCGGTACGGGGCCGAGCGGGAAGCAGCCGTCTACCTGATCCCGCTCACGATCGACGGGATGATCTACGCCTCCTCCATGGCGAAGCTGTGGGCGGTCCGGTACGGGCTCAAGCCGGGGTGGTTGTCGCAGACCGCTTTGGTCGTCGGTATCGCGGCGACGTTGGTCGCGAACGTGCTCCAGGGACTCGAATACGGTCCACTCGCTGCCGCCATCGCGGCATGGCCGGCTGTCGCGCTGATCATTTCCTACGAGTTGGCGATGTGGGTCGTGCGGTCCGCACGGGAGATTGCCGACCGTCCGACCTGCGAGGGCATAGTCCTGGATGCCGAGGAGAACCAGACCGGTCCGGCCGTCCGCGGCGAGTCCGAGCCTGCGGAGACACCAGGCAAGGACGCGGTAGGGGTCGAAGAGGGACCAGGCAATCTCGCGACCGAGCCGGTGCGCACCCGCCGGAGAGCGGTCACCGCGGAGGAGAAGGTTGCCCAGGTGCGTGAGCGGCTTGGGCAAGCTCGGCAACTGGACGCCGAGCACCGGGCAAGCCGGGGGCGGCCGATCTCCGCCGACAACCTCGCCAAGGCCATGCGGATCTCCAAGTCGCAGGCGTTGGTGCTGGTCAGGACCATCAGGCAAGAGATTGCCCAGGAGGTTGCCCACAACCTTGCCCACCCCGCTGAACCAGTGGGCAAGGTCGAAGCGGGGACGTCATGACGCCCGCGGAGATTGCCTACCGCGATCAGTACCGGGCAGCCGAGGCCGAAGTCCGCCGTGTTCTGAACCGGTCCGCCGCACAGACCGGTACGGCCGTCAAAGGGACCGAGGCTTCCTGGATCCGGGAGAGGTTCGCCGAGTTCGGACGAACGATGGTCGCGGGCGAGGGGACGTTCTGCCCTCACATCACGCGTTCGCCGATGTCGGGCACACGGCCGCGTGGGCCACGGACCGACTCGTCTGTGCGTCGTGTGCCGAGGAACTCCAGTCGGCCGAGGGGCGCGGCTGCGGCTGCGATCGGTGCGGGCAGTTGGCGTCGCCGCTCTACGCCGGGTCCGCCGCGCATGGTCCCGTCCTGATGGCCTACCGCCTCTGTGCGCCGTGTGCCCATGCCGTCGAGTGAGCCCCTGCTGTCACGTTCTGCGGCCTATATGCCTTCGCCGCTTGTACACCCGATCTATCCGGAGTGCGCGGCCCCGATGCCACCTACCGCCAAGTACGCGCATCAGGGCCGCCGCTCCCGACCCGACCTGTCCCCTCAGGGACTGAGTAAGAAGCACCCCCATCATGACCGTCTCCCCCAAGACGAATCACCAAGTCGCGACAGCGGCTCCCCAGATCCAGAAGAAGGCCCTCTACCGGATTCCCGAGGTGATGATCCTCATCTCGCAGAGCCGGAGCCAGGTGTACAAGCTCATCGCCTCCGGCGAGGCTTCGCACCGTCTGCGAGGGACGTACTCGTCTCGTCCCCGTCCGCGCGATCGACGAGTACGTCGCCGTCCTTGAGCGGGAAGCCGAGGTGGCCTGAGCGATGGCGAGGCGAAAGAACGCCGACAGCAGGACACCGAACGGCCGGTCCTCCATCTACTTCAGCGAGACGGACGGGCGCTGGCACGGCTGGGTGACCATGGGCGTCAAGAGCGACGGGTCGCCGGACCGGCGGCACCGCTCGGGCTCCACCGAGGCCGAGGTGACGGAGAAGGTCCGGAAGCTGGAGAACGATCGGGATGCGGGCAGGACCCGCAAGGCCGGCCGGACGCCCACGCTTGAGCAGTGGATGGCCACTTATCTCGGCACGGTCTGCGAGGTGCTCGTGTCGTCGGGAAAGATGGCGCCGCGGACGCTGGACGACTACCGGAGCAAGAACCGACTGTGGGTCGTCCCGCTGCTCGGCAGCACCGGCTGGACCGACTTCTGCCCGATCACCTGGAGGCCGCCTACCAGCAGATGTACGCGGCGGGGCTCTCGTCCAGCACGGTCCTGAAGATCCATCGGATCATCTCCAGGGCGCTGACGATCGCCGTCCGGCGTGAGCTCGTCGGGCGGAACGTGGCCAGGCTGATCGAGGCACCCGAACCGGCGGACTTCGAGCCGAGCCCCTACGGTCTCGACGACGCGCGGAAGATCCTTCAGGTGACCCAGCTGAAGCGGCGGAACCGGGCGAGGTGGTCGCTGGCGCTGGCGCTGGGGCTTCGGCAGGGCGAGGTGATCGGCCTGCGCTGGCCCGACGTCAACCTCGAAACCGGCGAGATCCGGCCGTGGTACCAGTTGCAGAAGGCCGCCTGGCGGCACGGCTGCTCCGACCCGCACGCGTGCGGCGAGGCGCTGCACAAGGCGAAGTGCGCGAAGAACTGCGCCGTGTACGTCCACCGCGGCTCCTGCAAGCCGGGCTGCACGAAGCAGGGGCATGCCTGCCCCAAGCGGCCGTGTCCGAAGGACTGCGTCGGCCACGCGCACCGCTGCCCGAGGCGCGCCGGCGGCGAGGCGACGTTCCGGCGGCGCAAGGGCAAGAAGAAGCCCGTCCTGATGTGCCCGCCGGAGCTGCTGCCCGAGCTCCGTCAGCAGAAGATCGACCAGGAGAGCGAGAAGGCGAAGGCGGGCGACTGGGAAGCTGGGACGTGGTCTTCAGCCAGGCGAACGGCTCCCCGCTGGACCGGACCGAGGACTGGAAGGAGTGGAAGGCGATCCTTCACCAGGCGGGCGTCCACAACGGGCGGCTGCACGACGCCAGGCACACCGCCGGCGCTCTGATGGCAGCTCAGGGGATCCACGTGCGGGTGATCCAGGAGATGCTCGGCCACGCCCGGGTGACGACGACCGAGCGGTACACGGTGATCGCGTCGCAGCTCGTCCAGGACGCGGGGAACCGGCTCGGATCGGCCCTCTGGGGCACCGAGAACCGGTAACTGCAACCAGGGTCGGGAAATGATCAGGGCCTCCGCTCATCTGATGAGCGGAGGCCCTGATCGTGGGCGGAGGTGGCGAGATTTGAACTCGCGATGGGCGTGAACCCAAACCGCATTAGCAGTGCGGCGCCATAGACCGTACTAGGCGACACCTCCATGGCCTTGGGGGCCAGGTGACAGGGTACCGGGGATGGGGAAGGCCCGCAAAGCGGTTAGGAGATCGGGCCGCATTCGCTCTCCATGGCGGAGACCGCGTCGGCGAGGCGGCCGCTGGCGGTGAGGGACGGGCGGTCGGCCGAGGAGCCGGACTTGGCGGCCTCCACGACCTGGTCCAGGGCATCGGCGATCTGGTCGCCGACCTCCTCGACGCGCTCGTCGGCGGCGTCGCCGGCGATCGCGCGGATCTCGCCGGCCGCGTCGTTGTAGGGGCCGGTGAGGGTCGACGGGTCGGAGAAATCGACGCCCACCTGGGTCGTGCCCAACGTGTTGATCGCCGTCTTGTAGCCCTCACAGGCGGCCGCGTGGTCGATGGAGCCGCCGCCGCTGCACGCGGCGAGGGGCACGAGGGCGGCGGCCATGAGGGCCGGGCGCAGGCGCATGGTGGCTCCAGGGGGAGGCGGGGGATCCCGAGACTAGCGGGCGCAGGGGTGCCCGCCGAGCGCCTTCACCGTACCGACGCCCGGCCGTTCCGCCTCGCGTGGGCCCTGATGCCCCGGTCCGTCCCGCCGATTGCCGCATGTCATGACATGCACCGTCGAATCCACCGCCTCGGTAGAAGAATCCTCCATTTCGGACCACCTGAGGGAGAGGAATCTCTACCCGGTAGAGGATTTCTCTCCCCCTGTGACAGGGACTTGTGGACAAAATGGTCGACTCATGGTTGATACCTAGTAAGTGTGGAGCACCGAGACGGTGAGGAGAGGCATGGGACGGAGGCGCGAGCTGCGGGCGGCAGTGCTGGGGGCGGGGCCGAGACGGCTCCTGGCCCCCGCGGAAGCGTCCTTGCACGCGGTCGAGGGGCGCATCGTCGATGCCAGTCCCCACCTGCTCGTACTGCGCACCCCGGCCCACTCCCACGGGAGAGAACCGGTCTTTCACGACTTTCGTATTGCGATGTCGGAATCAACAACGATCTGGCATGGAGGAAAGGCGGATTTGTCGGCGCTTGTTCCTGGTCGTGAGGTGGTCGTGCGGCCCACCGCCGACGGCCTGGCCGCCGATCGGATCTGGGTCGACATCCTGCGCGTCAACGGCGTCATCGTCTCCGTCGCGCGCGAACGGGGCGCGCGGGGGGCCGCGCACAACGTCGAGGTCGACCAGGGGCCGCACCGGCCGCGCGCCCACGTGCTGATCCCGCCGGAGAACTACGGGCACATCCTCGTCCGGCATCCCCGCATGGAGCCGGGCCAGCTGTTCGACGTGATCGCGCTGCGCTCCGAGCGCGGACCCGTCGCGGTGCGGCCGGGAACCGCACAGGCGGGACCGCTCGCCGAGGTGCCCAGCGCGGCCGCCGGGGCCCTGCTGCGCGGGACCGCGACCTGGTTCTCCGTCGGCGGCCGCGGCGCCGCGTACCCGGCGCTCGACCCGTACGGCGCCGCCGGAGGCTGCCCGGAGGCGCCCACGTCCTGCATGCCGCTTCCGCTGCTCTCCCTCGGCTCGGCCCTGCACGTCCGCAACGACTGCGGCAAGCGCAGCGCCGAGGCGCGGGTGATCGAGTGCGGCTGCACCGCTGCGCGCTTCTGCGACCGCTGCGTCGTCTGCGGGACGTCGCCGCGGGGCCGGGTGGTGGAACTCACCCGGGCCAGCTTCGTCGACCTCGGCGGCGATCTGGATGTCGGCTGTTTCAACGTGACCCTGGTGGTGGGGTGAGATGTCGGACGAGTTCCTCGGAGCGCAGCTCCTCGTGATCATCGTGGTCTTCGCGCTGGCCTCCTGGGGCAAGCTGCACGCGCCGAAGAACCGGGCGGGCGTTCTCTACGCGCTCGTCGAGGGCGTGCTGGCGCTCGCCCTGCTCGCGACCGACGCGCTGGTGCCGCGCCTGGTGACCGCGGTGATGCTCACCGCGGCCACGTGGGTGGTCGGCGAGCTGCGCAACTCCCGGCCGGACGACGGCTGCGGCTGCTTCGGCCGGCTGAGCCGCATCCGGATCGGCCGGCGCACGGTGGCGCGCACGGCGCTCATGGCGGGCGTCGCGATCGCCGCCTGCTGGGCGCCGACGGCGGGCTGGGCCGTCCTGGCCGACGGCCCGGGCCTCGCCGAGGCGGTCTTCCTCGTCGAACTCGCCGTCATCGCGGCGGTCTCGCCGGAGACGACGGCGCTGCTGAAGCGCGCGGCTGTGCCGTGCGAACGCCGCCCGGTGCCGCTCACCGACACCCTGCGGGTGCTGCACTCCAGCACCGCCTGGCGCAAGCACGGAGCGGGCCTCGGCGAGCCCTCCGACGTGTGGCGCGAGCTGTGCTGGCGCTTCCTCGTCTACCCGGTGCCCCGCGGCGAACTCGTCTTCGCCGTCTCCCTCGCCGACGGCGAGGTCCGCGTCGCCCATGTCCCGACGGCCCCCACCCACGATGACTCCGGCCTCCTGGCCGCCCCCGTCTTCGCCTGACGCCCCCGCCGCGACCCCGACCCTACGCCCCCCTCCCTTCGGCCCTCACCGAGCCGAGCGGCCGCGTGATCCCGCCGAGCAGCTCGCTTCCGGACCGCCGTCGAGCGTGCGTGCCCCACGCGTGCCGTGCGCCTCGGTGGGAGACAGGGCGGTTCGGCCGGATGACGGGCCAATGGGCCTGGTCGGAGATCGGCAAGAGTTCTCTACCGGTTTCTACGCATGACGCTAGAAACACGTAGATAACTCTGGTCACGGCTTTCTACAGCTCTCTAGGGAAAAGGCTAGAGAGCTGTAGAAACTCCGATCCGGACTCCGGGCCCGGCGTGGGGTCAGGCCGGCTGGGCTCGGAGGAACTTGCCGAAGTGGGGAACGGTGAAGGCGACGAGGCCGCGTTCGGCGCTGTAGATGAGGCCCTTCTTGATGAGGCCGTCGCGGGCCGGGGAAAGGCTCGATGGCTTGCGACCGAGTTCGTCGGCCACCGAGGCGGTGGGCACCGGCTCGTCGCCGAGGAGGGCCATCGCGCGCATGTAGTCGCGCTCGGCCGGGGTGGCGCGCTCGTAGCGGCTGCCGAAGAAGCCGACGGCGAGTTCGCTCTCGGCCTCCGGCGCGGCCACCTCGATGTCGTGGACGGTGATCGGCGAAGTGGGCGCGAGATCCCAGACGACCTTGGCGTAGGCCTGGACGAAGTACGGGTAGCCGTCCGCGGCCTCGTACAGGGCGTCGAGGGCCTCGGGGGTGAAGCTGACGTCCTCGCGCTCGGCGGGCGCCAGCAGCGCGAGATCGGCCGACTCGCGGTCGAGGCGATCGATCCTGGCGTAGCGGAAGAGCCGCTCGGAGTAGGACTTGCTGGCGCTGAGCACCGCAGGCAGATGCGGCAGGCCCGCGCCGACGACGATCAGCGGCCCACCGGTCTGCGACAGCTCGTGGCAGGCCGCGCACAGCGCCGAGACGTCCTCGGACGGGATGTCCTGCATCTCGTCGACGAACAGGCCGATGCCCACGCCGAGATCGGTGGCGACGGAGGCGGCGTCGACGAAGAGCTCGGTGAGGTCGATCTCCAGATCGCCCGAATCGGCGCGGCCGCGTGCGGCGGGCACGTCGATGCCCGGCTGCCAGCGGTGCGCCGGGGCCTTGGCCCGCGTGGTCGGTTGCGGCCCTGCCTGGGCGAAGGCCTTGAGGACGCCGAGGAACCCCTCGATCCGATCGGGCGCGCGGTGCCGGGGCGCGAGTTCGCGCACCGCGGTGTGCAGCGCCGCCGCGACGGGCCGCCGGATCGACTGCTCGGGCCGCGCCTCGATCTTGCCGGTGCCCCACAGCCGCTGGATCGCCATCGACCGGAACGTGTTGAGCAGCACGGTCTTGCCGACGCCGCGCAGCCCGGTGATGACCATGCTGCGCTCCGGCCTGCCGCGCGCCACCCGCTCCAGCACGACCTCGAACTGGAGCAGTTCGCGGTCGCGCCCCGCCAGCTCCGGTGGACGCTGGCCCGCGCCCGGTGCATAGGGATTGCGTACGGGATCCACGCTCTCGGACTCTATGAGCCCATATAGCCCTGGCCGTAGATTTCCGTATGAACATCTACGGCGTGTCGCCACTACAGCCATGATTCCCCCCAACCCCGCCTAGACCTCGGACACCACACAGAGCAGACCGAACAGGGCACACCGAACACGGCGCGACCAGCATTGATCGAAGATGCGTTCGATCGCGTGCGCTCACCGTAACGCACAAATGTTCGACTCGCCACCGACCCTGGGCAAAACCTGGCGATAGGCTCGCGGCATGGCTGAAACCCGCTGGCTGGACGCGGCCCAGCAAGGCCGATGGCGGTCCTACCTCGACGGCAGCTCGCTGCTGCTGGAGCTGCTCGACCGTGAGCTGAAGGCCGCGCACGGCCTCACCATGCCCGAGTACGAGATCCTCGTCCGCCTGTCGGAGTCCCCCGGCAGGACCCTGCGCATGGCCGAACTCGCCCAGATGTCCTACCACTCGCGCAGCAGGCTGTCGCACACGTGCGCCCGACTGGAGGGCAAGGGCCTGGTCGTCCGCGTTCCCGCCGACGACGACAAGCGCGGCGTGAACGCGACCCTCACCGAAGAGGGGTACCGGGTGCTCAGCGAGGCGGCGCACGACCACGTCGCGACGGTCCGGGACCACTTCGTGGACCTCCTCAGCCCCGAGGAGTTCGAGGTGGTCGGCCGGGTCTTCGCCAGGATCGCCGAGCGGGCCCGCCCGGCCCTCGGCTGAGGCGTCCCCTCCGGCCGGCCGCTAGGTCAGGCCGGTGGCGAAGCCGAGGGAGAAGAGGGTCAGGGCGATCCAGGCGGCCATCATGCCGAAGCCGATGGCCCTGAAGGAGTTGCCGACGAGCTTCACCATCACCGTCCCGATGCCGAACGCGACGATGATGAGCACGACCGACTGGACGTCGCTGGCCACGTCGCGGTCGCGCAGGGGCGCCCACATGACGATCAGGTCGATCACGGCGAAGAGCAGCGCGCCGATGCCGCCCAGCACCCATTGGCCGGGGGTGGGCTTGGCGCCGAGGAACGCGGGCCAGGACGGGAGCGCGGGCTCGGGGGGAAGGTCGCGGACGGGCTCGGCGGGTCCGTCCTCGCCGCCGAAGAGCTCGTCCGAGAGGGTCGGGCGTTCGTCCTTCTCGGTCATGGGCGATCCTGAGGTGATGGACGTTGTACGGACAGTTCCGATACTTGCCCTGACGGCCGTCTTCCTCGTCGGGTCGGCCGCATGTGGCCAGACCGAGGAGGTCCCGGATCGCGCCGCGTCGCCATCGGGTTTCGCCACTCCTTCCGAGTCAGCGGAGACCCCGGAGCCCACTCCCACGAAGGTCGCCTTCAAGGCCGACATCTCCAAGCTGACGGCCGCGGACCTCGAGCACTCGTGGCGGGAGGGCTGCCCGGTCCCGGTTTCGGGACTCCGCATGATCACCATGCCTTACTGGGGCTTTGACGGCAAAGCCCACGAAGGCGGCAAACTCGTCGTGAACGCCGAGGTGGCGCAGGACGTCGCGGACACCTTCGGGACGCTCTACAAGAACAAGTTCCCGATCCGGAAGATGGTCCCGGTCGACGTCTACAAGGGCGACGACTTCGATTCGATCGAGGCGGACAACACCTCGGCCTTCAACTGCCGTCCGGCGACGGGTTCGAAGAACTGGTCGAGGCACGCCTACGGCATGGCCGTGGACATCAACCCTTGCGAGAACCCTTACGTCTCGACGTCCGGGGAGGTCTCCCACCCGCGCTGCAAGAAGTTCTACACGGACCGCTCTCCTGCGCCCGGGGTGATCACCGCGGGGGACAAGACGGTCAAGGCGTTCGAGGCGATCGGCTGGCAGTGGGGCGGCTACTGGTCCGGCACGCGGGACTACCAGCACTTCGACAAGCGCTGACGCTGGTTCCGTACGGCCGCGGCGGGGGCGCGGACACCACCGCGGCCGTACGGGGTTCGCGGGGTCATGACCACATGACCATGCTCTGAACAATTACCTTCCCGAGCGCCCGCATGTGGGCAAATCACCAGAACTCGTCCCAAGTAGGTCGCGTCACACTGCCCTTCGCGTCAACCAAGGTTGACAGGACCCGAGCGTCAACCTATGTTGACAACATGAGCGATGGAGTACAGCTCGCCCGAGAGGCGGGCAGCCGCGACCCGGCCATCGGCCTGCGCGCGGTGCGCGCGCTGAGGGAACTCGCCGAGCGCCTGGAATCCCTCCAGGTCGGCAACGCCCGGGCCCTCGGCTGGTCCTGGCAGGAGATAGCAGAGGCCCTGGGGATCAGCCGCCAGGCGGTCCACAAGAAGCACCGGAAGCTGGAGACGGTGCGGCGCGTGTCCGTCGCACGGGACGGGGAGGACTGACGTGTTCGAACGCTTCAACCGGGACGCCCGCGTGGCCGTCGAACGGGCGCAGACCGAGGCCCGCGGCCTCCACCACCGGGAGATCACCACGGCCCACCTTCTGCTGGGCCTCTTCGGCCCGCCGGACGGCCCCGCAGGCCGCGCGCTGGCCTCCCAGCACGTCACGGCCGCGGCGCTGCGCCCGATCATCGCCCGTCAGGCCGACGGACTCGACCCCGACGCCCTCGCCGCCATCGGCATCGACCTCGACGCCGTCAGGGAGGCCACCGAGGCCACATTCGGCCCCGGCGCCCTGGACGGCGGCCCCGGCGCGAGCCCCCGCGGGCACATCCGATTCTCCTCCGAGGCTAAGAAGACCCTTGAGCTCGCCTTGCGGGTCGCGCTGCGCGATAAGAACCGCTTCATCTGCGACGGGCACGTCCTGCTGGGCCTGCTGATGCTCCCGAACTCCCCCGCGGTGACGGCCCTGCGCGCCGCCCACGTCGATCTGGAGGCCCTCAAGGGCGCGGCCGAGGCGGAGATCGCGGAACTGGCGGCTTGACCGCCCCCGGCCTTCTCAGCCCCCGTCAAGCCCCAAGCGTGAGAAAGGGGAACCCCAGCCGTCACACGCGTTGGTTATCCTCCCGCGCATGGCTGAGAACGAACTGGATCCCGCGCGGAGCACCCAGCAGTTCCGCGCGTTCACCGAGCAGAACCGTCCCGAGCCCGCGGCGCCTTCAGGGCTGCCCATGGGCATGATCGCGGCCGCGGCGGCCGTGGCGGGGGTCGTGGCCGTCGCGATCGCGGCCCTCGTCATCTTCATGGGCTGAGGCCCCTTCGCAGGCAGGTGCCCCGAGGCCCGCGGTGTCACTGGGCGGAGGGTATGGGATTCGAACCCATGGGACCCGTGAAGGCCCGGGCGCTTTCAAGGCGCCTGCACTCGTCCACTATGCGAACCCTCCAGTGGAGGTCACCACGATAGCGGCCCGGGGCACCGGCGTGCTCGTCGATGGATAGCGTGAGAACCATGCATGCGATCTCCATCAAGGCGCCGGGCGGCCCTGAGGCCCTGGTCTGGGAAGAGGTCCCCGACCCGGTCCCGGGGCCGGGCGAGGTGCTCCTCGACGTCGTCGCGAGCGCGGTGAACCGCGCCGACGTGCTCCAACGGATGGGTTTCTACGACCCTCCACCCGGGTCGTCGCCTTATCCGGGCCTGGAGGTGTCCGGGCGGATCAGCGCGCTGGGCCGGGGCGTGGAGGGCTGGAAGGTCGGCGACGAGGTGTGCGCGCTCCTCGCCGGCGGCGGGTACGCCGAGAAGGTCGCGGTTCCGCACACCCAGCTCCTTCCGGTGCCCGACGGCGTTTCCCTCACCGAGGCGGCGGCGCTGCCCGAGGTCGTCTGCACCGTCTGGTCCAACGTCTTCCTGGACGGCGGGCTGGCCGAAGGCGACCGCTTCCTCGTGCACGGCGGAGGCAGCGGGATAGGCACGATGGCCATCCAGCTCGCCAAGGCGACGGGATCGTACGTGGCCTGCACGGTGGGCACGCCCGAGAAGGCCGAACTGTGCCGGGAGCTGGGCGCCGACCTCACGATCAACTACCGCACCGAGGACTTCGTAGAGTCGGGCCCCTACGACGTCATCCTCGACAACATGGGCGCGAAGTACCTCGCCCGCAACGTCACCGCGCTGGACACCGGGGGCCGCCTCATGGTCATCGGGCTCCAGGGCGGGGGCAAGGGCGAACTGGATCTCGGCAAGCTGCTCGCCAAGCGCGCCTCGGTCCACGCAACCTCCCTGCGCGCCCGCTCGTTGGAGGACAAGGCGCGCATCGTCGCCTCCGTGCGCGAGCGCGTCTGGCCGCTCATCGGGTCGGGCGCCGTCCGACCGGTGGTCGACCGCGCCCTGCCGATGGCCGATGCGGCCGAAGGACACCGCCTGATGGAGAACAGCGGCCACTTCGGGAAGATCTTGTTGGAGACTGGGGAGTCATGAGCGAACAGGAGCAGGAGCCGCACGTGCTGATCGTCGGACCGGGCAAGATCGGCGGCGATCCGCTCGGCGGAAACGACGAAGAGCACGACGGGGAGCAGCGGCCGATCACCGAGATGGTGGAGCAGCCCGCCAAGGTCATGCGCATCGGCAGCATGATCCGGCAGCTCCTGGAGGAGGTGAAGGCCGCCCCGCTCGACGAGGCGAGCCGCGCCCGCCTCCGGGAGATCCACACCTCGTCGATCAAGGAGCTGGAGGACGGCCTCGCGCCGGAGCTCGTCGAGGAACTGGAGCGGCTCTCGCTGCCGTTCGCCTCGGAGGTGCCGAGCGAGTCCGAGCTGCGGATCGCCCAGGCCCAGCTCGTGGGCTGGCTCGAAGGGCTGTTCCACGGCATCCAGACCACGCTGTTCGCCCAGCAGATGGCCGCCCGCGCCCAGCTGGAGCAGATGCGCCGGGCGCTGCCCGCGGGCATGGTCCCGCCCGGCGTCGGCCACGAGGACGACCGCGGGTCCAGCGGGCCCTACCTGTAAGGAGTGAGCCGGGGAGGCGGGCCCGCCGCCCGCCTCCCCGGCACGACCATGAAGCTCATCGCCACAGATCTCGACGGCACTCTCGTCCGCACGGACGGAACCGTCTCCCCCCGTACCGTGGCGGCCCTGGCCCGCGCCGAGCGGGCGGGCCTCGCCGTGCTCATGGTGACCGGCCGCCCTCCCCGCTGGATGCGGGCGGTCGCCCAGGAGATCGGCAACCGCGGCCAGGCGATCTGCGCCAACGGCGCCGTCCTGTACGACCTGGTCACCGAGCGGATCGTCAGCCGACGGACGATCCCCGCCGACGTCCTCGCCGAGGTGATCGCCCGCCTTCGGGGGGAGCTTCCGGAGCTCCGCTTCGCCGTCGAGTACGGCGAGGGCTTCGTGTTCGAGGAGCGCTACCGTCGCGGCAACTGGGACCTCGGCAGGATGGGCGGTGAGGCCGTCGACGACGCGGGGCTCGTCGCGCGTCCGGCGACCAAGCTGCTCGGCCTGCACCCCGGCGGCGACCCGGACGCGCTCATGGCGCACGCGGTGAAGGCCGTCGGCGACCTCGTGACGATCACCCGCGCCTCCGAGCGCTCCCTGCTGGAGATCAGCGCGCTGGGCGTCACCAAGGCGACCGCCCTGGAGGAGTACTGCGCCGCGCGCGGTGTCGCGCCGGCCGACGTGGTCGCCTTCGGCGACATGCCCAACGACCTTCCGATGCTGACGTGGGCGGGCCGCCCCTACGCGATGGCCAACGCCCACCCGTCGGTCCTCGCCGCGATCACCGCCCACACCCCGGCCGACAACAACGCCGACGGCGTCGCCGCGGTCCTCGAGGAACTGCTCGACGGCCACCACGCCGCCTGAAGACGCGACCGCCCGCGCCCCGGCAAGAGGACGCAGGCGGACGCTGAAGGCGGATAACGGAAGGCGGATCAGCGCTTGACGGGCTCCAGGACCTCGCGGCCGCCGAGGAACCTGCGCAGCTCCTCGGGAACGCGCACCGAGCCGTCGGCCTGCTGGTGGTTCTCCAGGATGGCGACGATCCAGCGGGTCGTGGCCAGGGTCCCGTTCAGGGTGGCGACGGCCTGCGGCTTGCCTTCGGCGTCGCGGAAGCGGGTCGAGAGCCTGCGGGACTGGAACGTGGTGCAGTTCGAGGTGCTGGTGAGCTCGCGGTAGGTGTTCTGGGTCGGGATCCAGGCCTCGCAGTCGAACTTGCGGGCCGCGCTGGAGCCGAGGTCGCCCGCCGCGGTGTCGATGACGCGGAAGGGCAGCTCGACCTTCGCGAGCATCTCCTTCTCCCACTCCAGGAGCCGCAGGTGCTCGTTGTGGGCGTCCGCGGGGTCGACGTAGGAGAACATCTCGATCTTGTCGAACTGGTGCACCCGGATGATGCCGCGGGTGTCCTTGCCGTAGGAGCCCGCCTCGCGGCGGAAGCAGCTCGACCATCCCGCGTACCGCTTGGGCAGATCGGTGAGGATCTCGTTCATGTGGTACCCGGCCAGGCCCACCTCGGCGGTGCCGACGAGGTAGAGGTCGTCGGCGGGCAGGTGGTAGACCTCGGGCGCGTGGTTGCCGAGGAAGCCGGTGCCCTCCATCGTCTCGGGCTTGACGAGCACCGGGACGTACATCGGGATGAACCCGGCGGAGACGGCCTGCTCCATGGCGAGGTTCAGCAGCGCGAGCTGGAGCTGCATGCCGACGCCGGTGAGGAAGTAGAAGCGCGATCCGGAGACCTTCGCGCCGCGCTCCATGTCGATGGCGCCGAGCAGCTCGCCCAGCTCCAGGTGGTCGCGCGGGGTGAAGTCGAACGACGGGACCTCGCCGACCGTCTCCAGCACCACGTAGTCGTCCTCGCCGCCGGCGGGGGCGCCCTCGATGACGTTGGGGATGGAGCGCAGCAGTGCGTTCAGCTCCTCGCCGAGCGCGTCGGACTCGGCCTCGGCGTCCTTGACGCCCTGGGCCAGCTCCTTGGCCTTGGCGAGCAGGGCCTGCTTCTCCTCGCCCTGCGCCCGGGAGACCAGCTTGCCGGAACTCTTCTGCTCGGCACGCAGCTGCTCGAAGCGGGTCAGCGCGGCACGGCGGCGCTCGTCGAGGCCGAGCAGGGAGTCGACGACTGCCTCGTCCTCGCCTCGGGCGCGCTGGGAGGCGCGCACGCGTTCGGGGTCGTCACGAAGGGCTCGCAGGTCAATCACAGAACCGAGGTTATCGCCCCGGGACACCCCGGCGCGTCGGGTTATCCCCAGGGCGGGCCGCGCGCCGACCCGCCCCGGGAGCCCTGCAGGGACGCCTTACGGCGTCATCGCACGTCGACGTAGGTCTTGCCGCTGGTGACCTTGAAGTCGGCGCCCGTGCCCTTGTAGACGGTGCGCCAGTATCCGTCGCGGGTGGCGGTGAACTTCTTGCCGTACTTGCCGTCGGCGCCGACCCAGGCGTTGCCCTTGAAGGTCCACTTGCCCGAGCCCTTGGCCCGGAAGTAGACCCCGACGTGGACCTTGCCGAGCGCCGCCCAGATCCCGTCGACCTTGTGGCCGAGGGAGCCGTACAGCTTGACCCTGCCCTTGTAGGAGACCTTCTTGGGCGTCGCGTGGGCCGACAGGCGGGTCGGGTAGCGGGAGTCGACCCAGATCTTGCGCTCGGCCTTCGCCCAGCCGTCGGCGGCGCCGTTGCCCGCGAGGACGACGAGCCAGGTGCCGTCCTGGGCGACGGTCGGGGCGAACCGGAAGCGGCCCTTGGCGTCGGACGTGCCCGCGGCGACCCAGCTCCAGTTCTGGCCGTCCGCCGAGAACAGCAGGTCGATCTGGGCGCCGGCCAGCGCCTCGCGGCCGGCGAGGCCGGAGCGATAGGCGCGGCCGGAGATGTTCAGCGGCTTGTTCTGCGCGACGGGACGCGGCTTGGCGCCGAAGTCGTCGATGCCGCTGCGGTAGACGACGGTGTAGTACGGCGTGGTGGCCGTGGACTCGTTGTAGGAGGAGTCGCCGAAGAAGTCGGCGGTGAAGGCGCCGCTCTTGGGCACCTTCAGCTCGGTGATGTACAGGCCCTGGCCGTTGGTCTCGACGATCTGGCGCTTGCCGGCGACGTTCACGAGGATGTCGCGGTCGGCGAGGGCCTTGCCGGCGGAGCTGGTGAGCTTGCCGGTGACGGTGATCTCGTCGCCGATGTAGGCGGGCGCCTCGGAGACCTTGATGGTCAGGGTGCTGCCGACCGCCGCGTAGGCGGGCGGCGCGAACGCGAGGCCGCCGGCGAGGAGCGCCAGGCCGGTGGGGACGGCGATGATACGCACGGGTCCTCCGAAGGGGGGCGGGAGAAATGTCGTGATCTATGACGCATCCCCGTTATACCAGGATTCTCAAAAATCTCCGTGAACCCAGGCAACCTTCCCACACCGTGGCGTGTCAGGGCTTGCGCGTCCAGGTGAAGACGGGCTGGCGGCGCTCCTTGAAGGCGGCGATGCCCTCGGCCGCGTCCACCCCGGAGATCGACTCCTCCTGCCAGGCCGCGAGCCTCGCGTCGGTCATCGTCCCTTCGACGAAGCCGTCGATGACGTCCTTGGCCGCTTCAAGGCTGAACTGCGACCGGGACATCAGAACGTCGAGGTAAGCGCGGACCCGTCCGTCGAGGTCGTCGGTCGTCTCCTGGAGGAACCCGAGGCGCAGCGCGTGCGGGGCGTCGATGAGGTCGGCGGAGTAGAGCAGGTACTTGGCGGCGGCGGGGCCGACCAGACCGACGAGCCTGCGGATCGCCGACGGCGGGTAGACGATGCCGATCTTGGCTGGGGTGATGCCGAAGCGCGCTCCGGTGTCGGCGAAGCGCACGTCGCAGGCGCCCGCGAGCTGCCAGCCGCCGCCGACGCAGAAGCCGCGGATCGCCGCGATCGTCGGTTTGGGGAACGCGGCGAGCGCCGCCTCGGCCCGGGTCGACAGGTTCGCCTCGCCCACGGCGTTGATCGACTCCAGTTCGGTGATGTCGGCGCCCGCGCAGAAGTGGTCGCCCGCCCCGGTGAGGACGAGCGCGCGGACACCGGGGTCGTCGGCGAGCCCGTCCAGGAGTCCGGGCAGCTCGCGCCACATCGCCGCGGACATCGCGTTGCGTTTGACGGGATGGGTGATGGTCACCGTGGCGACGCCACCCGAAACACCGGTTTCCAGGCTCATGGGCGAGATCGTATGGGTACTCCAGGCCGCCCTGCCGGGCGGCCCGAAGGTCACAGCCCCATGATGGGCGGGGCGTAAGAGAACTCGCCGAGGCCGTCGGGGCTGTAGGCGGTGAGGGCGCGGACCTGGAAGTGGACGCCCCAGGCGGGGTCGGGGGCCTCGACGCCCAGGTCGGCGGCGGGCAGGAAGCCGAAGCGGCCGTAGTAGTCCGGGTCGCCGAGCAGCGCGACGAACGGCTCGTCGAGGGCGTCGGCCGCGCCGAGCACCGCGTGCATCAGCGCCTTGCCGACGCCGACGCGCTGCACGTCGGGCCGGACGGACAGCGGGGCGAGGCCCAGTCCTGGCGTGGTCCCGGCCCTGCCGCGGGTGCAGACCACGTGCCCGACGATGTCGCCGCCGAGTTCGGCGACGAGGGACAGCCGCGGGATCCAGGCGGGGTCGGCGCGCAGCGCGTCGACCAGCGGCGCCTCGGCCGCGTGCGGCCCGCCGAAGGCCGCCGCGACGACGTCGCCGATGGCCGGGGCGTCGGCGGGACGCTCGCGGCGGATGATGATCAAGCCTGGCCCCGGATGCCCGCGAGCCAGTCGGACGCGGCGGCGAAGTCCTCGTCGGCGGTGCCGTGCCGGGCCACCGGCCGCACGCCGTCGGCGGCCGGGTAGCTGCCGACGAACCTGACCTCGGCGCACACCCGGCGCAGGCCCATCAGCGCCTCGCCGACGCGGGCGTCCTCGACGTGGCCCTCGAAGTCGATCCAGAACAGGTAGGACCCGAGCCCGGCCCCGGTGGGCCGCGACTGGATCAGGGTCAGGTTGATCCCCCGGACGAAGAACTCCTGGAGGATCTGGAGCAGCGCGCCCGCATGGTCGTCGCGGATGTAGGCGACGACGGTCGTGCGGTCGCGCCCGGTGCGCCGCGGCGGCGCGCACGGCTTGGACAGCTCGACGAACCGAGTGACCGCCCCGTCGACGTCGTGGATCTGGGAGGCCAGCGCGGTCAGCCCGTAGCGGGCGGCGGCGAACGAGCCGGCCAGCGCCGCGTCGTAGAGGCCGTCGGCGACGTGCTGGGCGGCTTCGGCGTTGGAGGTCGCGGCCCGCCATTCGGCGTCCGGGACGTGCGCGGCGAGCCAGCGGCGGCACTGCGGCTGGGCGTGCGGATGGGAGGCGACGGTCTTGATGTCGGCGAGCGCGGTGCCCGGCCTGACCAGGAGCGCGAACTCCACCGCGAGGTGGATCTCCGAGACGATCTGGAGCTGCTCGCCGGTCGCCAGCTCGTCCAGGGTCGTCGGCACCGACCCCTCCACCGAGTTCTCCAGCGCCACGACCGCCCGCCCCGCGAACCCGCTCCGCACGGCGTCGAGCGCGGCGGGGACCGTCGCGTAAGGCACCCGCTCGGCTTCCGCGGCCCCGGGCAGGGTCAGCAGCGCGGCTTCGGTGAAGGTGCCCTCAGGCCCCAGGTAGGCGTAACGGTCAGGCATGAAACAAAAGAGTAACCGAGCCCCGAGCCGCTCCGGCGGCCGACGCGGATCTCCGGGTCAGGTGCCCACGGGGGCGCCGAAGTCGGCGAGGGGGTCGTCGAGTTCGACGACGGGGCCGCGGCCGAGTCGGGCGGCGCGCAGGGCGTGCTCCTCCTCGGGGGAGAGCATCTGGGAGCTGCGGCCGCCCTGGACGACCTTGGCGTAGGTGCGGGTCTCGCTGCGCCCGTTGATCGAGCTGATGACCACGCCGTCCCCGGCCGCGTCGAGGACGGCGAGGGAGAACGACAGCTCGCCCGACATCTCCGCCAACGCGTCGTAGCGCACGATGGCGAGGTCGCGCAGGGCCTTCTTGTCGACCCCTGTGGCGACCTGCATCTGCCGGCGCAGGACGTCGGCGCACTCCTCGACCACCCTGCTCACCCGGCTGCGCGCGACGAGCGCCGTGCACAGGCCGGCCAATCCGCTGAGAGCGCCCACGACGGCGACGGTGATAAGCATCACGGGGTGAGCGTACCCATGCCGACGCGTTCAGGCCCTTCTTCCGGCCGTCGCTGGGGTGTTTCCCGCCACATTTCGTTCACCAGCCACCCGCCGAGGACGAACAGCAGGGCCACCGCGCCGAGCCCGAACGAGCTCTGCATGGCCCTGCCCAAGGCCTGTTCCCAGACAGGATGCCGGGCCTGGATGTGCGAGGTGCCCCACCACGGCGTCTGGAGGACGTAGAAGAGCCAGACGCCGCCCGCGGCCAGACAGCGGCGGAAGTTGCGGCCGTCTCCGGCCAGCGCGCCGATGACCGGGATGATCCAGACGAGGTGGTGGATCCAGGCGACCGGCGACAGCAGCACGGCGAGGAGCCCGGTGACGGCGATCCCCGCGGTCTCGGCCGACCACGCGTTCGCCGGGGACAGACCGCCCGAATCAGCCAGCAGCGACAGCTTCCTGGCGTACCGGAAGCCGATGACCGCGACCGCCGCGACGGCGGCGAACCAGACGAGCGAGGTCAGCGCGTCCGGCCAGTACATGCGCATCAGGAAGCCGCGCAGCGACTGGTTGGAGGTGCCGAGGTTGGAGCCGAGGCGGTCGCTGGAGAACAGCGCGCCGAACCAGAAGTCGACGGAGTCGCGCGGCAGCAGCACGAAGGTCAGCAGGGTCGCCCCGGCCGCCGTCAGCACCGCGTTGCCCGCGGCCTCGCGCCGCCGGGTGATCAGGAGGTAGATCAGGAAAACGCCGGGCACGAGCTTGAACGCGGTGGCCAGGCCGACGAGCATGCCGCGCGGCCAGTACGTCCGCGGCGCGAGGCAGTCCACCAGGCACAGGGCGAGGAGGAACAGCCCGACCTGGCCGAAGCGGACCTGGTCGTGGATCGGCAGCGGCAGGATCAGCGCGGCGACGAGCCCGCCGAGGACCAGCGGGCCGAGGTCGCCGGCGCGCGCGATCAGCGGCCGGAACGCCCACCAGGCCGCCAGCGCGAGGGCGCCGAAGACCAGCCCCATCATGACGAACTGGGCGACCGACCAAGGCAGCCAGGCCATGGGGACGGCCAGGATCGCCGAGAAGGGCGGGTAGGTGAAGGGGAGGAGTTGGGGCGCCTGCGTGACGAAGTCGTAGACGGACGTCCCGTCAAGGACGGCCTGCCCGGCCGTCCGGTAGACGTCGAGGTCGACGAGCCGCTGGTCTTCGGGGTTGCTGAGCCAGGTCGTCGCGACGGGCACGAGGGCGGCTCCGGCCACCAGCAGGCCGCCCGCGGCGGCGATCGTGCGTCTCCAGGGTCCGGCCATGGGTCCATCCTGGCGTAAGCCGACCACTAACCTGGGGACGAGTTTCGACAAGGGGCCTAGGGGAGGTGCCGTGATCCGCTGGCGGTCGCGGGGACGGAACGCCGCCGCAGCGGGACGGGTTCTCCTCCTCTCGCTGGTCGCGGCGCTGATCCCGCTCGTCGCGCTGCCGTCGGCCGCGCGGGCGGCGACGGGGCCTGTGGTGGTCGTGGGTGTGCCGGGGCTGGAATGGTCCGACATCACGCCGGCCGACACTCCGGCTCTCTGGCAGATGTCCGCGAAGGGCGCGGCGGCGTCCCTGTCCATCCGGACCACGACCACCCGGACCTGCCCGATCGACGGCTGGCTGACCCTCTCGGCGGGCCAGCGCGCCCGACTGGAGCACGGCGCGTGCGCCCTGCCGCCCACCCCGCGCGCCGCGCCGGGCGGCGGCGCGGAGGTGCCGGGCTGGGCGGAGATCGCCGAGGACAACGGGACGACCTCCTACCAGGCCCAGATCGGGGCGCTCGGCTCACGCGTCCAGGATTCCGGCGCGTGCACCCGCGCGGTGGGCCCGGGCGCGGCGCTGGGCGCGGCCGACACCGAGGGCCGGATCGACGACTACGCGCGGGTCCCCGAGGACGTCGAGGACTGGTCGCGCTGCGCGTTTACCGTCGTGGAGATCGACGACGTCTACCGCGCCTTCGTCGAGGCGGGGGTAGACGAGGACGGCGAGCAGGCCGAGGTCCCGGCCGCGGCCCGGGCCGACGCTGCGGCGGCGGCCGACACCCGGGTCGCCGCGCTGCTCGGCAGGCTCCCGGCGAACGCGACGGTCCTGCTGGCGGGGCTCGCCGACACCACCGGCGACCCGCACCTGCACGTGGCGATCGCCGAAGGCCCGGACTTCTCCGCGGGCTACCTCACCAGTTCCTCGACCCGCCGGCGCGGCCTCGTCACGCTGACCGACCTCAGCTCGACGGTCCTGTCCGTCCTCGGGCTGTCCCAGCCGAAGGGGATGGTCGGCGCGACCTGGCGGGCTGTTCCGTCACCGGACACCGCCGCGCAGAAGGCAGATGTTCTGCATGACGAGGACGTCGCCGCACAAGCGATACGGAGTCTGAGCGGTGCCTTCTTCATCGTTCTGCTCGCCGCCCAGCTCCTGCTCTACGGGTGGGCCGCCCTGTCCCTGCGCCGTCGCGCCTTCGACCGGCGGCGCGTCCTCGGGCTGACCCGGATCGTCGCGCTCGGCGGCGCGGCGGCCCCCGTCGCCACCTACCTGGCGAACCTCATCCCCTGGTGGCGGTCGGACCACCCCGTCGTCTCCCTCTGCCTGTGCCTCTCGGCGGCGATCGCGCTGGTGACCGCGGTGTCCCTGGCCGGCCCGTGGCGCCGCTCCCTGACGGGGTCGGGACTGGTCATCGCCATGATCACCGTCGCGGTCCTCGGCCTCGACGCGATGACGGGCTCACACCTCCAGCTCAACGCCTTCATGGGCTACACCGCGCTGGTCGCCGGCCGGTTCTACGGCTTTGGGAACATGGCGTTCGCGCTGTTCGCCACCGCCGCGATCCTCACCGCGGCGTGGCTCGCCGAACCGCTCGTGCGGGCCGGACGGCGGCGCGCGGCGGCCGGCCTGGTGATCGTGATCGGGCTCGGCGCGATGGTCGTCGACGGGTTCCCCGGCTGGGGCAGCGACTTCGGCGGCGTCGTGGCGATCCTCCTCGGCACCGCGGTCCTCGCGCTCCAGGTCGGCGGGCAGCGGGTCTCGGCGCTGCGGATCGCGCTGGCGGGCGCGGTGGGCGCCGCCGTCGTCCTCGGCATGGCGTTCCTCGACTCGCTGCGGGCCGAACCGACCCACCTGGGCAAGTTCTGGGAGCAGCTCGCCGCGGGCGAGGCCCTGGGCGTCGTCACCCGCAAGACCGAGGCGATGCTGCGGAGCTTCGGCGGCTACCTGCCGTTCACGCTGATGGCGATCAGCGCGCTGCTGTTCCTGTACCTCGTCCTCGCCCGGCCGCTGGCGTGGCGGGCCTCGGCCCTGGCCCGCTCCTACGACTACAGCCCGACCTTCGCCCCGTCGCTCGTCGCGGTCCTCACCGTCACGCTGGTCGGCATGCTCATGAACGACTCCGGCGTGGTGATCCCCGCACTGGTGCTCACGCTCGCGGTCCCGCTGGTGCTGGCGGCGTGCGTACGAGCGCTGGAACTGGACGCCGAGCGAGGCACGCCGCCACCAGTGCCGCCAGAACCGCAGCCAGAACGAACGGCATGACGGTCGCCCGCAGGCCCGTGACGAGCCAGTGCAGCCCGTCCGGGAGGCCGGCCAGCACCGGGTCGCGCGCGGGCAGGTAGGCGAGGCTGAGCCCCACGGTCCTGGCCAGCATGATCCAGTCGAACCGCGACCAGGGCAGCAGCACCAGGACGGCCCAGCCCAGTCCGTCGTACCAGGGCAGCGCGTAGGAGGCGGCGAACAGCCAGGCGAGGACGAGCGCGGCGGCGGCCCGCACGGCGTCGTCGGCCTCGGGCAGCGCCCGGCCGAGCAGCCAGATCAGCAGCGCGAGCAGCGCCAGCGACAGCACCGGCACGAGGTCGCGGTCGAGCCCGGCGCCGAGCACGCCGCCGCCCCGCCCCGCCACCAGATGCCACGGGTTGGCCAGCGACACGAACTGGGACGCCTCCCTGACCTGGTTGAACGCGCCGAATCCGACGGCGGCGTAGGCGGCGCCCGCGACGAGCAGCGCGCCGCAGCCGAGCGCGGCGAGCCCGCCCCAGCGGCGCGCGCGCAGCAGCACCCAGGCCGGTCCCGCGCCGACGAGCCCGGCCGGGAACTTCATCGCCACGGCGGCCCCCGCCAGCGCGCCGGCGCCGAACGCCCGCCACGTCTCCCCCGCCCGCGCCGTGCGCCGCACCCCGCCGGTGAACACCGCCAGGGCCAGGACGGCGGCGCCGATCGCCAGGACGTCGTTGTGCGCGCCGGAGACGAGCTGGAAGAGCAGGATCGGGTTCGCCGACCACAGGAGGGCGGCGCGGAGCCTTCCCTGCTCGTCGCGGGCCATCCGCCGCAGCACGAGGCCGACCAGCACGTACACCAGCGCGCTGATCAGGGAGAGCACGAGCACCGTCCCGCGCACGGTCCCGCCGCCCGCCCAGACCGCGAAGGCCTGGGTCCAGGTGACGATCGGGCCGTACACCGACGGAGTGGTCCGCCACTCCTGGACGGCCAGGCCGTAGGCGTCGGAGCCGAGGTCGGCGGCGGTCGTCGCGTACGGATCGAGGCCGAGGACCGCCATGTGCCCGTAGGCGGCGTAGTTGAGGTGGTCGGAGGAGCCGACGGGGGGCGTCAGCGCGAAGGCGAGCGCGGCCAGGGCGCCGACCGCGACGATCGGGCCGCTGCGCGCGCGGGCGCCCCGTCCTGCGGCGCTCAGGCACAGGCCGAGGCCGACGCCGCCCAGCACGATCGCGCCGGCGAGCAGCGCGACGGCGGCACGGGGGCCGAGCCCGGCGTCCAGCGCCCACGGCGGCCCGCCGCCCGCGCCCAAGGCGGGCTGGACGGCGGACGGACCGAGGACGGACAGCGTCAGGAAGCCCCCGAGGGACAGCACGGAGCAGGCCTGGCCCAGCCCTTCGCGCGAGAGCCTCGCGCGAGGTCGGGGCGGGCCCTGGCGGGCCCGGGAGGCGGGGGAGTCGGCGTCCATGGCGCGCGGGGGCGGCCGGGGTCAGCGGCGCTTGAGGCGGGAGAGCCCGTCCCTCACCGCGGGATCTCGGACGGCCAGCGCCCGCGCGACGTCCCGGAACTGGCGGGCCCGGTGGATCTGCGCGCGCAGGTCGGTGCCGGTGGCGCGGTGCGCGAGCGGCACCTCGACCTCCTTGATCCGGAAGCCGCGGCGCAGCAGGTCGATGGTCAGCGCCGTCTCCACGCCGAAGCCGTGGGCGAGCGGCTTGGCCGCCTCGAACGCCGCCCGGGTGAGGCAGCGCTGCCCGTTGAGCGGCTGGGTGGGGGCGAAGCCCGTGGCGCGCTTGATCCCGTCGCGGGAGAGCCGGACGACGAGGCCGTGACCGCCGAGCTTCACCGTCGAGGAGAACATGGCGATGGTCATGTCGGCTTCGCCTTCGGCCACGGGCTCGATCAGCGGGGCAGCCTTGGCGGCGGTGTCGCCGAGGTCCGCGTCGAGGAAGAGCAGGTGCCGCGGGCGGACGCCGTCGCGGCCGTCCAGCAGGCGGACGGCCTCGGCGCCGGTCTCCATCGCGGCGGCCTTGCCGCGGTTGCGGGCGTGCCGGACGACGTCGGCCCCCGCCTCGCCCGCGACGATCGCGGTGGCGTCGGCGGAGCCGTCGTCGACGACGAGCACCAGGTCCACTCCGGGGAGTTCCCGGGCGGCGCGGACTGTGGCGGCGATGCGATCGGCCTCGTTCATGGCCGGAATGATCACCGCGATGCCGGCCGGCGTTTCGTCGGACATGCCTGCGATCGTAGTGGCGTCGCGGGCGTCCGGCCCGCCCGCGCCGCGCGGCATGTCAGGTCGCGTCGAGGGCGGGCACCGCGTCGTGCACGGTGAACACGGTGTCGAGTCCGGTCACCTGGAGGATGCGCAGGACGGCGGGGCGCGGCGCGGCGAGTTCGAACACGCCTCCGCGCTCCTTGACCCGCTTCATCCCCGAGAGCAGGACGTTCATTCCGGTCGAGTCGCAGAACTCGACGCCGGAGAGGTCGACGACGACCCGGTCGAGTTCCTGTTCGGTGAGCAGGGCGGCGAGCGCCTGCTGCAAGCGGGGTGCGGTGTACAGGTCCAGCTCGCCGACGGCTGAGACGACGGCGTGACCTGCCTGAGATGCAGTCGAGACCTGAAGCTCCATGACGGGCACACTATCGGCCCGCGCGCCAGGTAGCCAGACAGTCTTCGCCAAGTCCGAGTGATTCGCCCAGCCGATTGGTGATGATCCGGTCTACCTGCGGTAACACCAGGTTCGATCTGCACGATCGGGACGCGCGCGACCCTCGGTTTTGGGAAGCTGGACGGGTGAGGAACCAGCCCGACCGGCAGCGTTCCCGGATGCGCGACCGCCTGGAGGCGATGCGCGCCCGGGCCGACAAGTCCACGTCCTGGAGGGTCACGGTCGCCTACCTGCTGCGGCTGGTCAACCGAGAAGGCGAGGTCCCCGTCCGCGCCAGGCTGACCCGCGAGGACCTGGTCTTCCTCGGGGAGGCCCGCGATGAGGTCACCCTCCTGGCCGAGGCCGCCCTCCACATCCTCGAACTGCACCACCCGAAGCCTTCCGGCGGCCTGTCCAGCGACCCCGACAACCCTCTGCGCCGGTGTCGCGCCTGCATGACCCGCTGGCCCTGCCCCACCTTCCGAGCCCTGGCCAACACCCTCGACCGCTGACCCCCGCCGACCCCCTCACACCCCGAGATCCCCACCCCACGCGCCCCAAGCCCCCACCCCGAACCCGCAAAAGCCCGCCTCAGCCAGGAAAGTTCGCCTAGGACCAGGCAAAAGTCCACCGAGGACCGGGAGTTCCACTTCAGCCCGCTCGACCGCCAGGCTTCCAGCCGAGCCACCGCTGGTCCCGTGAGGGCGCCGGGATCTCAGAGCGCCCGAACAGCCGTTCTGCGGCCTCGGGAGCCCCCAGGGCGGACGAGGCCGCGGAACGGCCATGAACGCAGCTGGATGCTCGAGGTGCTGTCGACGGGGGCGCGGCAGCACCCCGAGCTGTGGCAGACCTTAGCGTCCCCTCAGGAAAGATTTTGCAGAGGGGTGCCGGTTTCTTTAACGAAGCTTCCGACGTCGTCCATCTGGGGGAAGACGGCGGGGGCGTGCAGGTGGGCCCACACGGTGCTGCCGTGGTCGTCGCGGCGTACTCCCCAGGCTTGGGAGAGGGTTTCGACGATGCCGAGGCCGCGTCCGCCGAGTGAGGACAGGGCGGGTTGGCCTTTGCGCGGTTCGGTGATGGCGCCGCCGTCGGAGACGGACAGTTCGACGATGTCGCCGATGCGGGCCCAGCTGACCTTGATCTGGGGTTCGGGGCCGGGGAGTGGTCGGGCGTGCCGGAGTGCGTTGCTCATCAGCTCGCTGGCGATCACTGCGGCGTCGTCGGCGACCTCGTCGGAGACGCCCCATTCCAGCAGCTCGCGTCCGAGTCTCCGCCGCACCGCCGAGACTCCGGCGGCTGAATGGGGCAGGTGGACGATGCTCATCGTCGGGACCTCCTCCATCCGCTTGACCATCTGTACCGACCGAAATGCCCCGTATGACCTGGCAAGAAACCAGGACGAAACAGTGGTTTCCCGGCTTAACGAGCTACCGACCTGGAAGTCACGGCCGATCACCTGAAGACTTTTCCACAGGAGTGCCCGGTTATTCGTCACACGGACGTTTCGTCCGTCACATCCGCGACCGTTTCGCCCTGATCCGGAGCCTTGCGGCACCCCCGCCGCCGCCACCCGCACCGGGCGCCCCTCGCGCACCCGCCGCCCCGGCGGACGCCGTTTCGGACGCCGCTCAGCCGCTCGGAGCCGCCCCCGAGATCGGCACGGTGAGGCGCATGCGGGTGCCGCGGGTCGGCCGGGAGTGGGCGGTGACGTCGCCGCCCTGGGCGGTGGCGAGCCTGCGGGCGATGTACAGCCCCAGGCCCACCCCGCCGAAGCGGCGCCGGTCGCCCGCCTCGCCCTGCACGAAGCGCTCGAAGATCCGCTCGTGGTCGCCGGCCGCGATGCCGATGCCCTCGTCGTCGATGGTCACGACGAGCCGCTCGCCGGCGACCCCGGCCGACACCTCGATCAGTCCGCCTTCGGGGGAGTACTTGTAGGCGTTCTCGACGAGCTGGCCCACGATGATGTCCGTCGCCATCACGTCGCCAAACGCGGTCGGGAGCCCTTCGGGCACCTCGCACACCAGCCGGTGCGTCTGCGAGAGCGTCCGGAACGCCGGCACGACGCGGTGCAGCAGCCCGCCCAGGTCGAACGGCGCAGGGGACACCGGGGGTCGCGCCGAGCCCGCGTGGGAGGCGCGCAGGAGCTGCTCGACGAGTTTGCCCATCGCCCTCCCCCGGTCGGCGATCATCCCGACGGCCTTGCGCCGCTCGGCGTCGGGAAGCTCGTCCCAGTGGGTGACGAGGGTGTCGGCGAAGCCCTGCACGACGGTGATGGGGGTGCGCAGCTCGTGTCCCGTCGTGGCGAGGAAGAGGTCCTTGGCCTCTTCGAGCTCCTTGGCGGCGGTGACGTCGCGGAAGTCCACGACGATCTCGCCGGTCTCCTCGATCTCGGCGGCGAGCACATCGATCCAGATGCCGTTCGGGAGCAGGTGGGTGACGGTCTCGTCGGTGGAGAAGGGAAAAGGCAGCCCGGAGCCGAGCGCGCTGAGGGCGTCCCGTCCGGTGATGCGGGTGGCTGCCGGGTTCCACTGGCAGACGAGCCCGGCGGTGTCGAGCACCGCGATCCCGTCGGCGCTCGCGTCGATCACGGCGCGCTCGTGCGCGCGCTGGCGGACGACCTCCTGGTAGGCGACGGCGTTGCCGACGGCGACGCCCGCGTGCCCGGCGAGCAGCTCCAGCAGTTCGAGCTCGGTGTGGCCGGTGGTCCGCCCGGCGAACAGCGCGTACAGCGCGCCGTAGGGCCGGTTGCCGAGGTGCGCCATGCCGAGCGCGACGGTGTGCAGGTCCGGCAGCCGCTGCCAGATGAGGTCGGTGACCCGCTGCCCGGACGCCAGCATCACGTCCCGGCCGGACTCCAGCAGCTCCGCGACCAGGCTCGGCTCCAGGTCGACCGTCGCGCCGCGCATCTCGTCGGGCAGGCCGCGGGCGGTCACCAGGCGCAGCCTGCTGCCCTCGATCCGGACGAACGCGGCGGCGTCCGCGCCGGTCAGCTCGACCAGCGCCGCGGTGATCCGGTCGAGGACGGTGTCGAGGTCGAGCGCGGAGTTGAGGTCGCCGAGGATGTCGTTCAGCCGGCGGACGAGCCGGGCCTTCTCCGCCACCGCGCGCGTCTCGGGCTCGGCCACGGGGTGGAAGACCGAGACCCAGCCGACGAGCCGCGCGTCCGATCCGCGGATCGCGCTCGTGTCGATCCGGACGTCGATCAGCTCGCGGGCGCGGGTGCGCCGCCGGGTCCCGATGGAGACGTGGGACCCTGCGGCGCGGACCCGTTCCAGGACCGCGTGGTGTTCGGCGGTCAGCTCGTCCGGGATGATCGGCGGCACCTGGCCGAGGATCTCCTCGGCGGCCCAGCCGAACAACCGCTCGGCGGCCGGGTTCCACAGGGTCACCCGGCCTGCCTCGTCGACCGCCACGATCGGATCGGGGGCGCTGGCGAGCACCGCGCACGCGGTCCGGTCCTCGTCTGGGAGCATCACGCCCGCCATCGTCCCACCGCGGCGGCGGGCGCCTCCCGCTCAGCCGGAAACCGGTTTTGCCTTCCTGTCGGTGACCCGGCCGATCACCAGTGCCAGAACCGCCGCGATGAGGAACGACAGCAGCGAAGCGCTCATCCACGGCTGGACGGTCAGGCCGAGCGCCTCCTGGACGCCGTTCCAGAACTCCTTCCACGCGCCGAGTTCGCCGGGGTTGATGAGCTGGTAGGTGACGAAGCCGCCGATCCAGGCCGCGACCATCGACCAGCGGGCGGGCGCGTCCGGCGCGGTGTTCCAGCCGGTCCTGCCGCGGCCGAGGAAGAAGTCCGCGGCGAGCACGCCGGACAGCGGCACGAAGACCGAGCCGATGAGGGCGAGGAAGCCGTAATAGTCGTCCATGTTGAGGGCAAGGGCGAGCACCGTGATGAGCGCGCCAAGGCCGATGCTCAAGACGCGGCGGTCCACACGCGGCACAAGGTTCTGGATCGAGAGCGCGGTGGAGTAGACGTTCGCGAATGACTGGTCGGCTTCGCGCAGGACGAAGACGAAGAAGAAGACCGCGCCGGCCGTGACCGTGAGGAAGGGCCCGTAGACGCCGTTGCCCTGGCCCGCGAGGACGAGGGCGAAGAGTCCGAGGGTGTAGGCGATGATCTGCGTGACGGCGTAGGAGCCGCTCGCCGCGCCGAAGGCCGCGCGTTCACTGCGCGCGTGCCGGGTGTAGTCGGCGGCGACCGGCACCCACGAGATGGAGACGGCCAGGGCCGCGTCGATCGCGAGCCAGAACAGGCTCCAGTCGGAGCCGAACGGGCCGCCGCCGACGGCGCCCGGGTGGGTGGTGAGGTCGGGCAGGCCCTCCCTCACGAACTGGATGTAGAACCAGACGAGCGCGATCCCCACGGCGATGGTGACGAACCGGCGCAGCAGGCGCACCGAGCCCAGAGGCCAGATCGTCAGGACCGTGGTGAGCGCTCCCGCGGCGAGCACATAGACCCAGCGCGGGCCTCCGCCGAACAGCTCGTGCGCGGCGTCGGCGATGACGATCAGCTCGAACGTCCCCCAGCCGACGAGCTGGGCGATGTTGAGGACCGTCGGCGCGTACGACAGCCGCGCGCCGAACAGACCCCGCAGGATCACCATCGCCGGGCGGCCGGTGCGGGCGCCCGGCACCGCGGCGAGCCCGAGCATGAGCCCGCCGACGAGGGTGCCGATGATCATCGCGGCGATGCCCGCCGCGATCGAGAGCTGCGGCACGCCGTTCACGTCGGGCGCCAGCACCGTGTAGGCGCCGGAGAACGCGAACAGGCTGACGCCGAGGTTGGCCCAGAAGGCGCTCTGGTCCCAGAACGACAGGACCCGGGGGGTCGGCTCGTCGAGGGTCAGCGGCGCCTCAGCGGGCCCCTCGGGGCGCTGGGGGCGGTTTTCAAGCGTGCTTGCGGACATGCGAGGAGCACTCTCCCTACGCCGGCATTACCCGGACAGGTTCATGCGGTCGGCGACAGATGGGTCGCCCTCTCAGCCCGGCCTTCTCCCGAGCTCCCGCGGAAAGGTTGTGATTCGGCGCGAATCGTACCCTTCTCCCCGATGATCACCCACCGCGAGGTGGGATATCTCAGGCGATGTAGGGCTCCGCGTCGCCTGCCGCCTCCACGGCCAGGCCCGCCCGCTCCCAGGCGATCATGCCGCCGTCGACGTTCAGCGCCCTCCAGCCCGCGTTGTTCAGCGCCATCGTCACCTGGGCCGACCGGCCGCCCACGCGGCACACCACGTAGACCTCGCGATCCTGCGGGATCTCCCCCGCCCGCTCGTTCAGGGCGCTCATCGGGATGTGGACTGCCTCGGGCGCGTGGCCGGCGTCCCATTCGTCCTGCTCACGGACGTCGAGAAGGTAGGCGCCGTCCGGAATCTGGAGCGCGCCGACGGTGGGGATGCTCTCGCCGAAATTCGTCACGGACCCATGGAACCGTGGAACGAGGCCCCACGTCGAATCGCGCATGAGGACCTCATCGCCGAAGAACGCAGCGAAGCTGCTCCTGCTCACCGCCGCCGTCGTGGCCGCCGTGAGCGCCTGCGGCACCAAGTCGGCCGAGCAGGAGACCGTGTCCCCCAACGCGGCCGCCGCGGGCGACCAGCTCACGATCACGCTCAAGAAGGCCCCGAACGCCCAGGAGGAGACCTGGACGCTCACCTGTGACCCCGCGGGCGGCACCCACCCCGCCGCCGCCAAGGCCTGCGCCCAGTTGGCCGCCGGGGGCGCCGACGTGTTCGCACCCCTCCCGGCCGACGCGGCCTGCACCGACGGCTACGGCGGCCCCGAGCAGGGCACCGTGACCGGCACCTGGAACGGCGCGGCCGTCAACGCCTCCTACTCGCGCAAGGACGGCTGCGAGATCGAGCGCTGGGAGAAGGTCTCCGAACTGTTCGGCGAGCTGCCCAAGGTCCGCTAGACAGCGGCCCCCACCCCCCATCTACCTGATCAGACGGGACAAACGGCGATCCGCAAGCGGCTTGCCGCCCGTCTGGCAGGTGGGGCAGTACTGGAACGACGAGTCGGCGAAGGACACCTCGCGGATGGTGTCGCCGCAGACCGGGCAGGGATCCCCGGTGCGGCCGTGCACCCGCAGGCCGAGCTTCTTCTCCGACTTCAGGTCCCCCACCGCGAGCCCCTTCGAGCGCTCGACGGCGTCGGTGAGCGTGCCGACGATGACCGCGTGCAGCGCGGCGGCCTCCTCTTCGGTGAGGGTCGAGGCGATCTTGTAGGGGGACATCTTCGCGGCGTGCAGCACCTCGTCGGAGTAGGCGTTGCCTATGCCGGCGATGATCTTCTGGTCGCGCAGCAGCCCCTTGATCCGCGTGCGCGATCCCTTGGTGAGGGCGTACAGGGCCGCGGGGGTGAACTCCGGTGAGAGCGGGTCGATCCCGAGGTCGGCGATGCCCTGGACGTCGGCGGGATCGCGCACCACGTAGGCGGCGAGGCCCTTCTTCGTCCCGGCCTCGGTGAGGTCGAAGCCCGAGCCGTCGTTCAGCCGCAGGCGCAGCGCGAGGGGGTTCTTTCCGCCGAGGCGCGGGAGGGCGAGCGGCAGTTCGTCCTTCCAGCGCAGCCAGCCGGCCCGCGCGAGGTGGAAGACCAGGTGCAGCCGGTCGGCGGGGTCGCCGCCCGCGTCGAGATCGAGGTCGAGGAACTTGCCGTGGCGCGACACCGCGGCCACGGTCCTGTCGCCGAGGGCGGTGACGGGCGGATCATAGGTCTTGAGCGCCGACACGGCGGCGACGTCGACACGGGCGACGGCCTTACCGACGGCGTGCTCGCGCAGGAAGGCGGCGAGCGACTCCACTTCGGGAAGCTCGGGCATGTCGTACAGCATGCCTCTCCACAGCCGTCCCCAACCCTGTGGATGTCTGTGGACAACGCCTGTGGATAACTTGGGGACGCCAGTGGATTCCCCCTCTCCAAAGTGGCGAAAAGCACATATCAACTGACAAAACACCCAAGGAGGAGTGAGAGGGATATCCACAGGGGGTGTGGATAACCCTGTGACTGAACCGTGCCCGAACGACTTGCGGAGACCGGTGGCGCGGACGTGTCCGGGGCGCGGATACTGCCCCGCAAAAGTGAAAACTCGGGGGAGAAGGCCAGAGGCACAGCGATGCTCTCCCGGCGTCTGCCCGCCGTCGTCCTGACCGCCGTCCTGAGCGCCCTCGCGCTCGTCACCGGCGTCCCGAGCACCCCCGCCGCAGCGGAACCCGCGCCCCTGTACTACCTCTCCCTGGGCGACTCGCTCTCCACCGGCTACCAGCCGGGCCAGGGGAACACCGACACCGGATACCCCGACCAGCTCCTGCCCCTCCTCGCCGAACGCACGCCCGGCCTTGAGCCGGCCAAGCTCGGCTGCAGCGGCGAGACCACCGTCACGATGGTCAAGGGCGGCAAGTGCGCCTACCCCGAAGGAAGCCAGCTCAAGGCCGCCGTCGCGTTCCTCGCCGCCCACCCCGGCCAGGTCCGCTACCTGACGCTCGACATAGGCGGCAACGACATCAACCAGTGCGTGCGCGGCGGATCCCTGGACCCCAAGTGCCTGAACGGCAACCTCCAGACGCTCTCGAAGAACCTGTGGACGATCGTCACGGAGCTGCGCAGGGCGGGCGGCGCGGAGGTGCTCTACACGGGGATGACGTACTACGACCCCGTCCTCGCGTCCTGGCTGAGCGGCGGTTCCGGCAAGGCCCTCGCCACCTTCTCCGTGCCGCTCCTGCAGAGCGTCAACGGCTTCGCCTCCACCTTGTACCTGCTGGCCGGCTACCGGGTCGCCGATGTCCAGCGCGCTTACGCCACCGCCGACTTCCGCACGAAGACCACCGTCGACGGCTACGGCAGGCTGCCCCTCAATGTCGCCAGGATCTGCCTGTGGACGCACATGTGCGCCCGCAAGGACATCCACCCCAACACCGAGGGCTACCGCAGGATCGCCTCGACCTTCGCCGCCGTGATCCTCGGGCCGGGCGCGCCGGAGGCCTGACGGGGCGGGCCCCAGGGCCCGCTCAAGGCCACGTCAGAGGCCTCCGGGCGGGCCCGGCGGGGCGGAGTCCCCCAGGGAGACCAGCAGGGTGCGCAGGGCCGCAGCGAGGGAGTCGGGGTCGGGCAGCGACTCGATGATGCGCTGCTCGGCGGCGAAGTAGCCGCCCAGCATGTCGTCGACCAGGGCGCGGCCGGGGCCGGTGAGGGCGACGACCACCGACCTGCGGTCCGCCGGGTCGGGCGCCCGCTCCACCAGGCCCTTGCGCACCAGTTTGTCGATCCGGTTGGTGATCGCGCCCGAGGTGACGGTCGAGGCGCGCAGCAGCTCGCCGGCGGTGAGGGTCCCCTCGCCGCCCGAGCCGCGCAAGGCCGCGAGCACGTCGAACTCGGGGCCGTCCAGGCCGAACCGCGCGTAGTAGCGGCCCATCTCCCGCTCGACGATCCGGTTCAGCCGGTGCACCCGGCCGACGATCCCGAGCGGGGAAGGGTCGAGGTCAGGGCGCGCGACGCGCCACTGGGCGATCATCCGGTCGACGGCGTCGTCCACACCGCCGCGCGAGGCGTCCTCCACGGCAGAGACCGTACCGCATATATCTCAACGTTGAAGTAGTTGACAACGCACAGGCCACCGGTGGATAACCATCTGAACATTGAAAAGATCAACGTTCAACAATCTTCCACCACCTGGGGATGTGCTCACGCCCGATCCGAGAGACCATGCCGTGAGCATGGCGTCAGTGGAAACCGGAGCGTTATCCGTAGAGGATGGGGAGATGTCGCAGGAGTCGCGGAGAAGGCGTCAGGGGCCCTCTGAAACCAGAGGGCCCCTGACCAGGGTGGGCGAGGAGGGATTTGAACCCTCACACCCTTTCGGGCACACGGACCTGAACCGTGCGCGTCTGCCGTTCCGCCACTCGCCCTTGCGACTGGCCGCTCTTGGCGGCGCTTGAAAAGATTAGCACGACGCAAAGGGTGGTTTGTAAACGACGGCGGGCCGCGAACCACTCCATGGATACGATCGTCTGACGAGCAGGGAGAGGAGGTGCCCGGTGGGTGTCCTACAACGCTTCGAACGCCGACTTGAGGGCATGGTCGAGGGTGCCTTCGCGCGGGCGTTCAAGGCGGAGCTTCAGCCGGTCGAGGTGGCCAGCGCGGTGCAACGCGAGATGGACGAGCGCGCGGCCATCGTGGCCCAGGGACGCACCCTGGTACCGAACGACTTCGTGGTGGAGATCTCGCACCCGGACGGGCAGCGGCTGGAGGTCTACGCCGACAGCCTCAGCCAGGAGCTGGCGAACCTGGCCAGGGAGTACGCCAAGGAGCAGGGCTTCTCGTTCGTGGGCCCGGTCCGGGTCCGCTTCGAGCCGGCCGGCGACCTCGGCACCGGGATGTTCCGCATCCGGTCCGGCGTCGTGCGCGGATCCACGATCGAGAACAACGAGATCCGCCAGCCGCACACCGACCACCCGCAGCGCGGCGGCGCCTTCCCCGGACGGCCCCGCCTTGACGTGACCACCGGCGACGGCGCCCGCCAGTCCTACGACATCAGCACTCCTGTGACCCTCCTCGGCCGCGGCACGGACTGCGACCTTCGACTGGTTGATCCAGGCGTGTCTCGGCATCACGCCGAGATCCGCGTAGAAGGTCCCGAAATCGTGCTCGTGGATCTAGGGTCTACCAACGGCAGTTTCGTGAACGGTCAGCCGATACGTCGGGTCTCACTCGTCGACGGCACCCGCATCACGATCGGCCGGACCAACCTCGTGTTCCGCCGCGACCGGGAGTAGCACCCCTCGATGACCCCGATCACCCTGACGCTCATCAAGATCGCGTTCCTCGCGGTGCTATGGCTGTTCGTCATCGCCGCGGTGGGCGTGATCCGAGCCGACCTGTTCGGTTCCAAAGCCGCCGAGCGCGCCTCGAACCGCCCCCCGAGACCGGCTCGCCAGAGCGCGCAGGAGCGCGCGAGGCAGCAGCGTCAGAGCCCTTCTCCGCAACCCGCCCCTGCCCGCCCTCCGACGGAGCCGCACGCTCAGCCGCAACAGCAGCAGCAGCGGCCCCAGGGGCAGGGGCAGGCGGTCCTGGTCGTCACCGAGGGCCCGCTCACCGGTACGAGCATCGACCTCGCCACCTCCGGCACGGTCACCATCGGCCGGGCCCCCGACTCCACGCTCGTGGTGTCGGACGACTACGCGTCGAGCCGGCACGCCCGCATCTTCTCCCAAGGCGCCGACTGGGTCCTTGAGGACCTGAACTCGACCAACGGCACCTACCTCGGCCGGTCGAAGGTGACCCGGCCCGTCCAACTCCCTGTCGGCGTCCCGGTGCGTATCGGCAAGACGGTAATCGAGTTGCGCAAATGAACACTCAACGTATCGGCATCCGCTACGCCACGCGGTCCGACGTCGGCATGCTCCGCGAGGGCAACGAGGACTCCGGCTACGCCGGTCCCCGGCTGCTCGCGGTCGCCGACGGCATGGGCGGCCACGTGGGCGGGGAGATCGCCAGCGCCACCGCGATCGAGACCCTCCGCAGGCTCGACGCCGACATCCCCACCGACCAGCTCCTCGCCGCGCTGGAGCACGCCGTCAGGGCGGCCAACGACCGGCTGCACATGACCGTCGAGGGCGACCCGTCGCTCCAGGGCATGGGCACCACGCTGACGGCCATGCTGTGGTCCGGCCAGCAGGTCGCGCTCGCGCACATCGGCGACTCGCGCGCCTACCTGCTGCGCAACGGCGAGCTGTTCCAGATCACGCACGACCACACCCTGGTCCAGTCGCTCGTGGACGAGGGCCGGATCAGCCTCGACGAAGCGGCCACCCACCCGCAGCGCTCGCTGCTCCTGCGCGCGCTGGACGGCCGCAACGAGGTCGAGCCCGATCTGTCGCTGCGCGAGGCCCAGGTCGGCGACCGGTACCTGCTGTGCTCCGACGGCCTGTCGGGCGTCGTGTCTGCCGACACGATCCACCAGGTGCTCACCAGCCAGGAGACCCCCGAAGGGGCGATCCGGCAGCTCATCGACCTCGCCAACCGCGGCGGCGGCCCGGACAACATCACCTGCGTCATGGCCGACGTCATCGACCTGGACTCCTCGGCTCCGCCGCCGGACCGCTCCCTGCTCGTGGGCGCCGCGGCCAGCAAGGCCCAGGAGGCCGAGCAGGGCAGACCGCGCCCCGCCGACACCCCGGCCCAGCGCGCCGCAGACCTGCGCGACACCCTCCCGCAGCCCGCGCTGATGATGAACGGCGGCGAGTACGCCCCGCCGCCGGCGCCCGCGCCCGCCTCGGCCCCGCCGCCGCCCTACCAGCACGGCGCCCCGCCGCCCGCGCCTCCCGGGCCGCCCCAGCAGCCGGTTCCCCTCGCCGCGCCGACCGGCCGCTCGGGCGGCCGGAACCGCAAGGCCACCCTGCTGCTCGGTGCGGCGGGCGTGACCGGCCTCCTGGTGATCGGCGCCGCCTTCTTCGGCTACAAGACGCTGAACAGCGGCTACTACCTGCGCGACGAGGGCGGCAAGGTCGTCGTCTACGAGGGCAGCAACAGCAAGGTGCTCGGCTTCGACCTGTCGTCGAAGGCGCCCGGCAGCGTCCAGCCGGATCCGCAGCTCAGGCTCGACGACCTCCCCAAGGGCGTGCAGCAGGACGTGCGCGGCAAGGGCCTCAAGGCGAACTCCACCGCGGGCATCGCGGACCGGATCGAGGAACTGCGCGGCAAGAGGTGCCAGTTCAAGATCACCGAGAGCCCCGACGGGAAGTTCCTGGCCATCGTCCAGGGAGACGACCAGGAGGGCTGCACCCCCGAGCAGATCACCAAGGACACGGGGGGCACCGAGCTCCCCAGGCCCGAGGTCAAGTTCCTGACCGCGAAGGACCTCGAGTCCATCAGGGCCACGACCTACCCCACGGTCGAGGACGCGATCGAGAAGCTCACCGTCCTTGAGGCGCAGGTCGGCAAGTGCCGGGCCGACACGGACTCGTGCTCAGGCTGATCGAGCAGACGAGGAAGGGATTCCACCGCTCATGAGCGAGGCAGCGACTCCGACGGCGGGACGCACCCGTCTCGGGGCATCCCTCGGGCTGCTCATCTTCGCGATCGTCGTCGCGGTGTCGGCCTTCGCCCAGGTCGGCCTGGCCCGCGACGGCACCCTGCCGACGGGCATGTACAGCTACGGCCTGGCCATCGCGGCCCTGTCGGGTGTGGCGTTCTTCGTGGTGCGCAGGTTCGCGCCCTACGCCGACCCTGTGCTGCTGCCGCTGGCGATGCTGCTGAACGGCCTCGGCCTGGCGATGATCTACCGGATCGACCAGACGACGATCGCCACGTTCGCCGAGGACAAGGCCCGCTTCGAGACGGCCCACCCCGGTGAGAAGTACGTGCCGTTCGGCGCGGGTGCCAACGTCAACGGGCAGCTGCTGTGGACGGTCCTGTCGATCGGCCTGTTCATCGGCGCGCTGATCCTGCTGCGCGACATCAAGATCCTCCAGCGGTACCACTACACGCTGGGCGCGATCGGCCTCGTGCTGCTCGTCGCGCCGGTCTTCTTCCCGGGCGTGAACGGCTCCAAGATCTGGATCCAGCTCGGTCCGCTGTCGGTACAGCCCGCGGAGTTCTGCAAGTTCGCCTTCATCGCCTTCTTCGCCGCGTATCTGGTGAAGAAGCGGGCGGCGCTGTCCCTGGTGAGCCGCAAGGTCGGCCCGCTGGAGCTGCCGCGCCCGCGCGACCTGATGCCGATCCTCGTCTTCTGGGTGATCGCGTTGATGATCCTCGCGGTGGAGAACGACTTCGGCACCGCGCTGCTGTTCTTCGGCCTGTTCGTCTCGATGGTCTACATCGCCACCGGCAAGGCCTCCTGGGTCATCATCGGCGTCGGCATGTTCCTCGGCGGCGCGCTGCTGCTCTACGGCCTCGCGCACGTGATCGGCGGACCGCTGGAGCACGTCAACCAGCGCATCGAGATCTGGCTGGAGCCCGAGGCGTTCTTCGGCAACGGCTGCTCGCACGGCGGCGAGATCTTCAACAAGGTCAGCGACCTCGACGGTTACAACGCCTGCGTCGAGAGCGGCGGCAACATCTCCAACAGCGAGCAGCTCATGAAGGGCCTGTTCGCGCTCGGCCAGGGCGGCATCATGGGCACCGGCCTCGGCCAGGGCCAGCCGTACCTGAACGACCTCGCCTTCAGCGACGAGATCTTCACCTCGTTCGGCGAGGAGCTGGGCCTCACCGGCCTCATGGCGATCCTGCTCGTCTACGTCCTGCTCGTCGAGCGCGGCTTCAAGATCGCGATCGCCACCAAGGACGAGTTCTCCAAGCTCTTCGCGGGCGGCATCTCGTTCGTCTTCGCACTCCAGGTCTTCGCGATCTGCGGCGGTGTCACGAAGCTCATCCCGTTCACCGGTCTGACGACGCCGTTCCTGACCCAGGGCGGGTCGTCCCTGCTGGCCAACTGGATCCTCATCGCGATCCTGCTGCGGCTCAGCCACGAGGCGCGCAAGCCGGCGCCGGTCGCGATCCAGGACGAGGGAATGACGCAGATCGTCAACCTGAGGGGGGCCCAGGAATGAGCGCGGGCAACATGAACAAGGAGCTGAAGCGGGTCGGCCTGGTCGGGCTGGCGCTGATCGGCGTCCTCGCGATCAACGTCAACTGGATCCAGGCCGGGCAGGCCGAGGACCTCCGGGTCCACGCCCTGAACAACCGGCCGCTCCAGGGCGTGGCGCTGCGGGCGCGCGGCGACATCGTCTCGGCCGACGGGGTCAAGATGGCCTGGTCCGACGCGCTCAGCCCGGGCGACGCCAAGACCAAGTACCAGCGCCGCTACATCAAGAACGCCGAGGCGTTCATGCCCGTCACCGGCTACTACGCCGGGACCATGCAGAAGGGCGGGCTGGAGCTCGCCTACAACTCCCTGCTCGACGGCACCGACCCTCGGCAGAGCGCCAGCGCCGACTCGTGGGTCCGCATGCTCACCGGGGAGAAGCCCCTGGGCGGCAGCCTGTACACCACGATCGACTCCAAGGCCCAGATCAAGGCCTACCAGACGCTCGCCGCGCAGAACCCGCTGCGCGCCGCGGCCGTCGTCGTGGACGCCAAGACCGGGGCGATCAAGGTCGCCGCGAGCTACCCGTCGTTCGACCCGTCGACGGTCGCCGACATCAAGAACCCGGGCGACGACCAGAAGAAGCTGGACAAGCTCTCCAAGGCCGACCAGCAGCCGATGGTCGACAAGGCCTACAGCGAGCTGTTCCCGCCCGGATCGTCGTTCAAGACGGTCGTCGCGGCTGCCTTCCTCAGCAAGGACGGCAACACCAAGGACAGCTCGGTGCCGTCCCCGACCACGGTGCCGACCGGCGGCGGCCAGATCGGCAACAGCCACAACGACAACATCTGCGGCGTGGGCAGCGCCCCGCTGATCGGCACGTTCGCCCAGTCCTGCAACACCACCTACGCGCTGCTGGGCGTCGAGGACAACGAAGGCGTCCGGGCGCAGTCGGAGAAGTTCGGGTTCTTCAAGGAGATCCCGATCGAGCAGGACCTGAGCGCCCCCGCCTCCCAGTACCCCCACGACGCCGGGCACCGGGACGAGATCCTGCGGGGCTCGTTCGGCCAGGGCGAGACCAAGGCCACGACCCTCCAGATGGCCATGGTCGGCGCCGCGATCGCCAACGGCGGCGAGATGATGAAGCCCTACCTGGTCGCCAAGGCCGTGGGCCGGATCGAGGGCGACGAAGGCAAGCCCGAGGAGACCGGCACGATCCACGAGGCCGAGGAGGAGGTCTTCGGCAAGCCGATCAGCTCCGACGTGGCGAGCCAGCTCCAGGACATGATGCGCGAGGTCGTCAACTCCGGAACGGCGACGAACCTCCAGGGACGTAACATCGCCGGAAAGACGGGTACGACGGAACTGACGGCTACCCGAGGAGGCGCCTGGTTCGTTGGATTCGCCCCGGCGGACGACCCCAAGTACGGCTTCGCCGTCTTCGTCGAAGGCAGCACGAGCCTCTTCGGTGCCAGCACCTCGGGCCCCATCGCCGCGGACATCATCGACGCCCTGGGGAAGAAGTGAGTCCCATCACATCGCAACGACAGCGCAGCGTGATCCCCGCGCTCCGGAAAGCATACGGGCACGCGCTCGGAGCCACGGTAACGATTACCACACCTTCTTCCCTCGCCGAACCTAATCCCGAGAGCACTACCCCTCGGGCGCTAGGTTCGGGTAACAAGGTTTGACTCGGATCGAAGGAACTCGAAGACATGACACAGCCTCGGCTGCTCGGTGGCCGTTACGAGCTCGGTGGGGTCATCGGGCGCGGCGGCATGGCCGAGGTGTTCCGTGCCCGTGACCTTCGCCTCGACCGGACCGTCGCCATCAAGACACTGCGCACCGACCTGGCCAGGGACGCCACGTTCCAGGCCCGGTTCCGGCGCGAGGCGCAGTCGGCGGCGTCGCTGAACCACCCGTCGATCATCGCGGTGTACGACACCGGCGAGGACGACTTCAACGGCCAGCCGATCCCCTACATCGTCATGGAGTTCGTCGAGGGCCACACGCTGCGCGAGCTGATCCGCCCCGAGGGTGGGCAGGAGCGGCGGCTGCGGCCCGAGCGCGCGCTGGAGATCACCGACGGCATCCTGCGCGCCCTCGACTACTCCCACCGCGGCGGGATCATCCACCGCGACATCAAGCCGGCCAACGTCATGCTGACCCGCTCGCACGAGGTCAAGGTGATGGACTTCGGCATCGCCCGCGCGATGTCGGACTCGGCCGCGACGATGACCGCGACCGCCCAGGTGATCGGCACCGCCCAGTACCTCTCGCCCGAGCAGGCCCGCGGCGAGCGCGTCGACGCGCGCAGCGACCTGTACTCCGCGGGCTGCGTCCTGTACGAACTGCTGACCAGCAGGCCGCCGTTCCAGGGCGACTCCCCCGTGGCGATCGCCTACCAGCACGTCCGCGAGGAGCCGATCCCGCCGTCGCAGATCGACCCGGAGATCCCCCAGTGGGCCGACCGGATCGTGCTGAAGGCGATGACGAAGGACCCGGCGCACCGGTACCAGAGCGCCTCGGAGTTCCGCGCCGACATCCAGCGGGCCATGCAGGGCCTGCAGGTGGCCTCGCAGTCGACGTCCACGATGGTCGTGCCGCCGATGGCCGGCACCCAGGTGATGGGCGCGGCGCCCGGACAGACCCGCGTGCAGCCGCCCGTGGGCCCGGCGACCTACGCGGGCCAGGGCTACAGCGACCTCCCGCCGGTCCGCTACGACGACACCCAGTACGGCAACCGCGCGCAGGGCCCCGGCGGCCCCGGCGGCGCCGGCGGCACCGGCCGTGACGACGACGAGCAGCCCGGCAAGAAGGCGCAGAACCTCGCGCTCTACGTGCTGGTCGGCGTCGTCGTGTTCGGCCTGCTCGCCGGCCTGGTGGCCTGGGTCACCAGCGGCGGCGGCGGGGACGACGGTTCGAGCGACACCGTCACGATCGGCAACATCGTCAACCAGTCCGAGGCGGACGCCAAGGCCTCGTTGGAGAAGGCCGGGCTCACGGTGAAGACCCAGCAGGAGCCCAGCGACGACATCGACGCGGGCAACGCCACCCGCACCGACCCTGAGGCCGGCACCGAGGTGAAGGCCGGATCCGACGTCACGCTGTTCATCTCCTCCGGCAAGGGCAAGGTGACGATCCCGACCGGCCTGAACGGTCAGCCTCTCGACGACGTGCGGCGGACCCTGGAGGACCTCGGGCTGTCCGTGAACGTCAAGCAGGTCACCAACAGCGCCGCGCCGGGCACCGTGATCAAGACGCAGCCGGGCGGCGGACAGAAGGTCGAGTCGGGCGCGACCGTCACCGTCACGGTCGCCAAGGCCGAAGAGCTGATCACGATGCCGGACCTCTTCGGACTCAACCCGCAGGAGGCGCAGGCCGAACTCGAACGCCTCGGCCTGACCGGATTCCGGTTCCAGACCGTGGCCCCCGAGGGCGACGTCGAGCCCGGCACGGTCTTCAAGACCAACCCGGAGGCCGGCACCCAGGTCAAGAAGGACCAGTCGATCGTCGTCTACGTGGCCGAGGACATCCAGACGCCGCCGACCGACCCGACCGCGACCACGCCTCCGGTCGACCCGAACGTGCCGACCCCGCCCGTCGAAGGCGACGACGGCGTCCGCGAGGGGCTCTACCGGGAGCCCTGAGTCCGCTGAGAACGCCGGAGCCCGGACCCTCGAAGGGTCCGGGCTCCTCTGCGTCTGAGGCCTTCGGCAGGCCGCGGAAATGCACAAGGGGCTTCCGCCACTCGGGGGCGATGGCGGAAACCCCTCATACGGTGATCGCGGCCTCGTACACCCCCGTTACAGGTTTCTCAGATCCGGTGGAAGGAATCTTCTTCCGGATCCCGCCGCAGGCTCCTGAGCCAGTTCGCGAGCATCGCGTCGCCGTGCTCGCTGAGGATCGACTCCGGATGGAACTGGACGCCCTCGACGGGTGCCGTCCGGTGCCGCAGGCCCATGACGACGCCGTCGGGCGTCCTGGCGGTGACCTCAAGGACCTTGGGGACGGTCGCGGGATCCACGGCGAGGGAGTGGTACCGGGTCGCCTTGAACGGGGAGGGCAGCCCGGCGAAGACGCCTGCGCCGTCATGGTGGATCTCGCTCGTGTAGCCGTGCACGACGGCGGGCGCGTGGCCGACGGAGGCGCCGTGGACGTGCGCGAGGGCCTGCATGCCGAGGCAGACGCCCAGGACGGGCCGCCGCGTGGTCTCGGCGTCGCGCAGGAGGTCCAGGCAGATCCCGGTGTCGGCGGGGTGGCCGGGGCCCGGACTGATCAGGATGCCGTCGGCGGCCGCGGCGTCGGCGCGCGAGGTGCGGGCGCGTTCCCTGACGTCGCAGTCCGCGCCGAGGGCGAGCAGCGCCTGGACGAGGTTGTAGACGAAGCTGTCGCGGTTGTCGACGACGAGGACGCGGGGCCGCTCAGGTGCCGTCATGGACGGTGCCGTTGTCGAACTGGAGCATCGGCATCACCGCCGGGAACACCCAGTACCACAGGACCGCGGCGGCGATCAGCACGAGCAGGAGCGAGATCCCGGCCTTGGCGGCGGGGTGCCGGACGGGCAGGTGGCGCCAGATCCACAGGTACATCAGGCGGACTTCCTCTGTTCTTCGGTGACCCGGGGGGTCTGCGAGTCGAGCTCACCGAAGATGATGAGCCGCTGCGCCGCAGAGTACTTCGGATGACACGTCGTCAGAGTGATAAGTCGGTCTTTTGGCTTCCTTCCCGGATGAAACGGGACAGGATCGGTCACATCCACCCGGTCGGGCGTGACGACCTTGCGGTCGGTCACCTTGTAGACGTACTGCATCTCCCGCGTGTCGATGAGGATCTCATCGCCCTTGTCCAGCTCGCCGATCCGGTTGAACGGCGCCGAGTACGTCGTCCGGTGGCCGGAGACCACGAAGTTGCCGAGGCCGCCGGGCATGGCGGTGTCCGGATAGTGCCCGGGTCCCTTGCGGAGGTCGGGCACCCCGACGCCCTCCACAATGACGAAACGGTACTTCTTCCCGAATTTCGGGATACGGATGAGAGCGACGCCCTCACCGAGTCTGACCTTCTCGGTGGTGACCTTCTGGGGCTGCGCCCACACGCGGTCGAGCTGCCGGTGCAGGTCCTCCTGGGCCTCGGTGGTGTACCGGCCGGTTCCCCAGAGCGTGTAGCAGGCGAAGAGGACGACCACGACCCCGAAGGTCAGGAACAGCTCCCCCAGACCCTTGATGAAGCCGCGGATCATGGCGTCAACCTATCAGCGCGGCGCGAGGCGGCCACTTCGCGTCTCGGGGCGACTCGGACGCTGTGGGCACCGCAGGTAGGCGACTAGACTTCCCCCGACTGGATTTCTGCGCGGGCGCGCTGACCGCGCACCGCAATAGGAGAAGCCGTGGCCAAGTCCAAGACCCGCAAGAAGGCCGTCTACACCCCGCCGGTGCGGGCTGAGCAGGCCGCCGTATCGCCCCGCTGGCTGGTGCCCGTCATGCTGGCCGCCTGGCTGATCGGCCTGGGCTGGATCGCCACCTACTACGTGGGCGCGAGCACGGGCTCGACCATCCCGCTGATCAGCGACCTGGGCAACTGGAACCTGGGCATCGGCTTCGCGCTGATCATCGTCGGCGTGGTCCTGTCGACCAAGTGGCGCTAGCCCCTACCCACTTTTTCGCAGCACTAATCCACGACTTTTTCCACACCCCTGTGGATAACTTCGAGTTATCCACAGGGGTGCTCCGTCATGCGCTCGCACCGGGATGGGCCTCCGGAAAAGAACAGAACCGGCCGACGCGCGCCGAGGCGGCGGCGATCGGCCGGCTTCGCGGAACGGGCGCGGCCCGCGGCGTCAGAAGAGAACCGCCGTGCGGGCCAGGACCAGGGCGACGAACACCGCCAGGAGAGCCACCGAGAAGGCGGCCTGGATCAGCGTCTGCTTCGCGCGCGGAGCGTAGACGTAGACCGCCGCCACGACGGCGCCCGTGAGAAGACCGCCGATATGGCCCTGCCAGCTGATGTTGAAGCCCGGCAGGAAGGTGAAGACCAGGTTCACCACGAGGATCAGGGCGATCGGCCGGATGTCCAGGTTCAGTCTGCGCGACAGCACGAAGACCGCGCCGAACAGGCCGAAGATCGCGCCCGACGCGCCCGCCGTCGCCGACCACAGCGGCGACGCCCAGTAGACGAGCACGGCGCCGCCCAATGCGCTCAGCACGTAGAGGGCGGCGAACCGGACACGCCCCAGCGACAGCTCCAGCGACTGGCCCAGCGCCCACAGCGCCCACATGTTGAGCGCCAGATGGGGCAGGCCGTAGTGCAGGAACGCCGACGTGACCAAGCGGTAGTACTCGTCGTACATCGCGACGTCGAACGGTCGCAGCCCGAAGGCCGCCTCGAACCTCGCGACCCCGTTCGTGAGGTACGCGAGCAGGAACACCGCGACGTTGGCGCCGATCAGGGTCCACGTCAGCACCGGCCGCGTCGCGACGTCGCCGCCGAACCTGCCGGTGGCGGTGCGGACCGTCCTGTTGCCTTCGCGCACGCACTCCGGGCACTGAAAGCCGACCGACGCGGGGACCATGCAGTCGGGGCAGATCGGCCTATCGCACCGGGTGCAGCGGACATAGGTCTCCCGACCGGGATGGCGGTAGCACTGCGGCGGCGCCTCGGCCGGGTGCGGGGCGGGAGGTTGCTCGGTCACGTCAGGGACAACGACTAGGCGCGCTCGATCGTCACGGACTCCAGCACGATGTCCTTGACCGGCCTGTCGTTGCGGCCGGTCTGGGTCTTGCCGATCGCCGCGACGACGTCCTGGCCCTCGATGACCTCGCCGAACAGGGTGTGGCCGCCGTTCAGGTGCGGGGTCGGCACCGTGGTGACGAAGAACTGGGAGCCGTTGGTGCCCCGGCCGCCGCGCTTGCCCGCGTTGGCCATCGCCAGCAGGTAGGGGCGGTTGAACTTGTTCTCCGCGTGGATCTCGTCGTCGAAGTCGTAGCCCGGGCCGCCGATGCCCTGACCGAGCGGGTCGCCGCCCTGGATCATGAAGTTGTCGATCACGCGGTGGAAGATCGTCCCGTTGTACAGGGGCGTCTTGGACTTCACACCGGTCTCCGGGTGCGTCCACTCCTTCGTGCCCTCGGCGAGCCCGACGAAGTTGGCGACCGTGTTGGGCGCGAGGTCGGGGAACAGCCGGACCTTGAACGTGCCCTGGTTGGTGGTGAAGGTGGCGAGCGTCTCCGCCATGGTGAAGTCCTCCGTCGTTGGTTCTCTTTGCCTCTCCCGTCATCCTGCCACGACCGCGTCCCACCGGACGACGCGGGTCACAGCGCGAAGTGCCCGTATCGTCACCAGGTGTGATGTCCGGGGGGCGGGGAATGGTGGGTTTCAGAACTTCAGGCATCGGGGGGAAGCGTGTCCATACGACTGTCAATTCGCAGGGTTCCCAAGGAGGTCAGCCGGTCTCAGCGGCTCATGGACTACGGCACTTCGGCCATGTCCCATGCGCGCAGCGGCGCCTCGAACGCCGCGGGCTGGATGTCGCCGGCCTACGGGAGCACCAGGCGCTTCGCCACCGACCGGATGCTGGCCACCCGGGGCTGGACCGCTCCGCAGATAGACCGCTCGGCCGACTTCTTCGACGACTACATCGCGCCGCGCATAAGCGGGATGATGCACGGCACCGCGCACTGGGTCGAGCCGACGCGGCACCGCCGCGGCAGGTCGATGATGGTCGGCGGGGCCGCGCTGTTCGCCCTCGGCTGCGCCTGCGCCGGGATCATCGCGGCCCGCCGTCGCAACCGCCTCGCCGACCTGCTGGAGCCGGAGATCGGCATCAGCGAGCGGCAGTACACCGACGAGCACACCTCGGGCTCCTACCAGCCCGCGACGGGCTACAGCAGCTCCTCCTACAGCGGCGGCATGGGCCGCGGCGGCGGCACCGGCCACAGCCGCGGCATCGGCCACGACTGAACGCTCCTAGGCCGTTGACCGGGCGCCCCGGGAACCCGCGCGCCCGGTCGGCGGGCTACCTGCCTACCGGCAGGTAGCCGACTTTTCGGTTACCGGTACCTTTGCCCCATGTTGAAGGATGGGGTACGCAAGCTTGCCGCGGCGGCCGTGCACCGCATGAGCGCGACGGTCCGCCGACTGGGTGAGATCACCCCCGCCACCCCCGGCGGCAAGCGGTTCCACCACCTCGGCGAAGGCGTCTGCATCGCCTTCCCGCAAGGCGCCATCTTCGGCGACCCCTGGATCTCCATCGGAGCCCACACCCTCGTCGGCACCCACGTGTCGATCTCCGCCGGATTCGTCCCCGACCTGGACCTCGGCCCCGACGTCATCGTCAAGATCGGCTCGGCGTGCTCCATCGGCCGCGGCAGCCACATCGTCGGCCACCAGTCCATCGAGATCGGCGACGACGTCTTCACCGGCCCCTACGTCTACATCACCGACCAGAACCACACCTACGCCGAACTCGACGCCCCCATCGGCCGCCAGTGGCCGGAGAACTCCCCCGTCGTCATCGGCGACGGCTGCTGGCTCGGCACCCAGGCCGTCATCCTCCCCGGCACGAAACTCGGCAAGAACGTCGCCGTGGCCGCCGGCGCCGTCGTCCGCGGCGAATTCCCCGACAACTGCGTCATCGGCGGCATCCCCGCCAAGATCCTCCGTCGCCACGACCCCGACGAGGGCTGGATCCCTCCCATGAAGGAGCGCCCCGTCCCCACCGCGGAAGAACTCGCCCTCCTGGCCCTCACCATGGAAGGCCTCCAAGAGTTCCAAGACCGAATGCGCAAAGACCCCGCCTAAGGCGAATCCGCAGGCCTCTCAGCGGCCCATGTACTTCTTGCCGGGTTCGAGTCTGCCGCCGAGGACGTCGGTGACCGTGGCAAGGGTGAGGCCCTTTTTCTTGGCGGCCCTGAGGATGGCGGGGACTGCGGCGACGGTGGTGGGGTGGATGTCGTGGAGGAGGATGATCGCGCCGGGGCGCAGGCCGCGGATGGCGCGGCGGGCGACGACGGAGGATTTGCGGTCGAGCCAGTCGTCGGTGTCCACGGACCAGATGATCTCGGCGAGGCCGTTGGACTTGGCGATCTTGGCGACGCGGGAGTCGGTGGCGCCGTAGGGCGGGCGCATGAGGGTCGGTTTGAAGCCGAGGATGCGCTCGATGGCCTTGGACGTGCCCTCGACCTCGCGCTTGATCCGCGCCGTGGAAGCCGCGTCGAGCTGGGTGTGGTGCCAGGTGTGGTTGCCGACCTCGTGGCCCTCCTCGACCTCGCGGAACACGAGATCGGGGTACTGCACGGCCTGTCCGCCGACGACGAAGAACGTCGCCTTCGCTTTCGCAGCGGACAGCAGGTCGAGGAGGCGGCCGGTGTGGTCGCCCGGGCCGTCGTCGAAGGTCAGGGCCACGCACTTGTGCACGGTGCAGTCGGTGACCGGGCGCTGGAAGTCCTTGAGCGGGGGGCGGCTCGGCGAGGCCGCAGGGGTCGCCTTGACGACGGGGGCCGCGGTGGGCGTCTTGGGCACGGTGCCGGAGCCCGGGACCGACCCGGCGGTGAGCAGCAGGGCCGCGGCCGCCAGCGCGACAGCGGTCGCCGGTCTCTCGCCCAGACGCAACAGATCCCCTGGCTTACTCCGTGGCCACCATGAACCCTTGGAGTCTAGGACCCCGGAGGCCACCACGGCGCTTCAGCGGAAAAACCAATACAAAAGGCCGGAATTCCCCTGAGAGAATTCCGGCCTTTCGCCGTTTCGTCAGGCGTTCGTCGCGCGCCGCGGACGGCCGCCGCCGCTGTGCCGGTTGCCGGTCCGGTGCGGACGGTCGCCGCCCCGGTGGCCGCCCTCACGGTCTCCACCGCGGTAGCCGCCGCCGTTGCTCTCGCCGCCCCGGTAGCCGCCGCCACCGTTGCTGTCGCCCCGGTAACCGCCGCCACCGTTGCTCTCGCCGCCGCGGTAACCGCCGCCGCCGTTGCTCTCGCTGCCCCGGTAGCCGCCGCCGTTGCCTTCGCCGCCGCGGTAGCCACCGTTGTTGCCGCTGTTACCGCCGTTGTTGCCGCCGCGGTAGCCGCCACCGCTGTTGCCCTCGCGGTCGCCGCGGTAGCCGCCGCGCTCGCCGCGCGGCTCGAAGGAGCGGCCGCCGTCCTCGCGGCGCGGCCGGCCCTCGCCGGAGCCCTCGCCGTCGCGGAACCGGCGGGGGCCGCCGCCGCGGCGCGGGCCGCGGCCGTAACCGCCTCCGCCGCCGCCCTGGCGACGCGCCGGGCGCTTGTCGTGCTCGGGAATGATCGGCTCGGGGATCGGCTCGCCCGAAGGCTCACGCGCGCCCGTCAGCTTCACCAGCGACGGGTCCATCGAGGTGACCTTGAGCCGCTCGGCCTGGATGCCCGCGCGCCGCATCATCGACGTGGTCGCGCGCACCTGGTGGGAGAGCACCATCGTCACGACGGTGCCCTTCTCGCCCGCCCGGGCGGTGCGGCCCGCGCGGTGCATGTAGTCCTTGTGGTCCGCCGGCGGGTCCACGTGCAGGACGAGGCTCACGTCGTCGACGTGGATGCCGCGCGCGGCGACGTCCGTCGCGACCAGGACGCCGATCCGGCCCTCACGGAACTCCGCGAGGGTGCGGGTGCGCAGGTTCTGCGACTTGCCGCCGTGCAGGCCCGCGGCCCGGACGCCCACCGACGTGAGCTGCTTGGCGATCCGGTCCACCCCGTGCTTGGTGCGGGCGAAGATGATCGTGCGGCCCTCGCGGTTGGCGATCTCCGCGGTGATCGTGTTCTTCTCCTTCGGCGGCACGAGGATCAGGTGGTGCTCCATCGTGTCGACCGGGTCGTTGATCTCGCTGAGCGCGTGGGTGACCGGGTTGTTCAGGTACTTGTTCACCAGGACGTCGACCTCGCGGTCCAGCGTCGCGGAGAACAGCATCCGCTGGCCGCCGGGGCGGACCTGGTCGAGGATGTCGGTGACGTCGGGCAGGAAGCCCATGTCGGCCATGTGGTCGGCCTCGTCCAGGACGGCGATCTGCACGTCGGACAGGTCGCAGGCGCCCTGGCGCATGAGGTCCTTGAGGCGGCCCGGCGTGGCCACCAGGATCTCGACGCCCCGGCGCAGCGCGTCGATCTGGCGCGGCATCGAGGTCTGCCCGATGACGGTCTTCATGCGCAGGCCGACGGCCCGGCCGAGCGGCTCGAGGTTCGTCTGGACCTGCTGGGCCAGTTCACGCGTCGGCACGAGGATCAGGCCGAGGGGCTTCTTCGGACGCGCCTGGCGCTGCGCGAGCAGCGTCATGAGCGGCAGGCCGAAGCCGAGGGTCTTGCCGGAGCCGGTCTTGCCCCGGCCGAGGATGTCGCGACCGGCGAGGGCGTCCGGGATGGACGCGGCCTGGATCGGGAACGGGTGGGTGATGCCGCCGCGAGCCAGGGACTCGACGAGGGCGGCGGGCAGGCCCAGCTCTGCGAAGGAAGGGAGGTTCTCCTCTTCCGGGGCAGCGTTGGACACAGCAGCGGAGACGTCTGACACGTACAGCCTTCCGAGAGGGGGGCACGTCTCGGGAGGCCCTCGGCACCACAGCCCGCAGGGCGGGGCACGGTACGGGTCGACAAGAGGGTCGCTGCAAGGACGAGCCCGGCGGCCGAGGCAACGGCGCGCCGACATGGTTGCGGTCTAACGCCATGGATCGCCGGGCCCTTATTGCCCGTGTTTTCCGTGGCGACTGCCCAGCATACCCGCACGGGTCGCCGAACCGGACGGCCATACCCCCTGCGAAGCCTGCGACACGGGGACCTCGTGCGGACCTCGCGTTTGTCCTCAGAACAGCCCGAACCGGCGGTTGACCCCCGTGAGCAGGACCGCACCGCAGGTGACCAAGATCACACCGACGCAGCCGTAGAGGAGCACCGGAGCGCCCGTGTCGGCGAGACTGTCGGCGCCGTCCTCCGGGACCTCGCAGGAGGGGAGGTCGGCCTCGTCGTAGGCGCCCACCGCGAACGTCAGCACGCCTTCGTCGGAGCCCTGCGACGCCGTCGTGTGCTGGAACGTCAACCGGTAGACGCCGGGGGCCGTGAAACCCCACGTGGCGTGGCCGTGCTCGGAGGCGGTGAGCTGCCTGGAGTCGCCCGCGCCGTCGAAGACGACCTCGGGGGTGCCGTCCCCGTCCGTCTCGAACAGGACCGCCTTGCCGGGGCCGTCGGCCTCCGTGAGCTTCCAGGTGGCCGCCGTGCCCTCGGCGGCCCAGCCCACGGACGGGATCCCCGCCTGCGCCGCCTGCGGGAGCAGCCACGCCTCCTCGCCCGCGTCGCCCAGGAACGCCTGCCCCTCCGGGAGCGCGACCTTGGCGGCGTCCGGCACCCGGATGACGGCCTCGGCCGGATCCAGCCAGAGCGTGGAGCCGTCCTTGACGCCGGACTCGGCCTTCCCGCCGGTGACGCGGACGGCGTAGTCGACATCGCCGTCGGTGATGATCGTGCAGTCCGTGTCGGCGGGCTCGTCGTCCGTCTCGGTCGGCGAGGCCGTCGGGGACGGGCTCTCGGTGGGGTCGCCGCCGGCGCCGTCCGGGACCGTGTAGACCACGGGCGCCGACTCGGCAGACTTCTCGTAGTCGAGGAGGTACTTGGGGGAGAAGACCGCGGTCAGCTCATGCTCACCCTCGGCAAGCGCGAACTCCGCCTTCGCGACCCCTCCTTCGACGGCCACAGGTGCCGTCCCCAGGACATCGACCCCGTCCTTGAACTCCACGAACCCCCGAGGACTGCCCGCCTTTCCCCCGGCGACGGTCGCAGTGAGGGCCGTCTGCCCTGCCGTCGCGCCCGCGGCCGCGGTGACCGTCGTGGTCGTAGGCGTCGCGGCCACAAGGTCCTTGTTCGCGAGCACACCGGCGCCCACGAAGAACGTCAGGGTGATCGGCCGCGACGTCACCGTGGCGCTCGCCGTCTTCACGCTGATCGTGAAGGGCAGCCGGTACCGTCCTTGATCGCTGAACGTCCAGGAGAAGTCCTCATGCACGGCGCCGAGCTTGTGCGTGAGGAGGTTCTCCTTCGCGTCGGACGACAGAAGCCGGTTCGCTTTGGCGGCCGTCAGGGGCGGCTCGTTGAGCAGTTCGAAGGTGGCGCCCGCCGGGGCTTCCACCTTGTCTGCGAGGAGGTTGAGCGTGACCTCCGTGGTGCCCGTCGTCTGGACGTCGGCCGGGGAGATCCCCAGGAGCGGCCCCTTCGCGGCGTCCGCGACCTCGGGACTCGCCCACCAGTCTCCATCCGCGAGGGCGGGGGAACCGGTCAGCTGCACCTTGTCCGCATCGCCGAGCAGCACGTCCTTGTCCCCTGCCGCGACCGCGGGCTCGGCCTCGACGATCGTCGAGACCTCCAGAGCACCGTTGACGAGTTTCGGTACGAGGAGATCGACGTGTCCTGCCTTCACCGGCACCAGGTCGACGGCCGCCGGGGGCGCGGCTTGGGCGGGCCAGGACGCGGCGGCGAGGAGGATCAGGCCTCCGCCGAATGCCCCCAGGACTCTGCGCACCATCCACTCCCCCGTGTCGTCCAGGCGTCCGCGGCCAACCTTAGGAGGCGCGGTGCCGCGTCAGAAGAAATCCGTCTATACGACCAGCCGCAACTCTTCCAGCCGGTACAGCCGGAACAACCGGCGCTCCGAGGGATGTGCAGATTTGTTATGAGAAGGAAACAGGTGGAATGTCCAAGAGGTCAATGCCAGGCGAACGGACGGTGCGGCCATCCCGGACACCCCCCTGCGGAGGCCCGGCGAAGACTCCAGTGACAAGGGTCACACCTTGCCGAGCATCACGAGGACCCCGTCGGACAGGACCGACGCGCGCAACTCCACCCCGCTCGGCCGCGCATTCCGCGGAATGTCGTAGACGACGATTCCCTTGACCAGCCCGCCCGGCTCGATCTCCTCAAGAAGGCTCCGCGCCTTCTGCCCCAACCGTGCGGTGGCCTCACTGTCGGCCTCATATGCCGTTCCTCCGGCGATGAGCTCCTGCTCCACTCCGGAAAAGAACACGGGGCCGGTCCCGACATTGCGCACGGTCACGTCGAGGAGCACGAACTTTCCCCGGGCCGCCATCTCGCCGATCCTCTTCGGGCCTTTGCGGACCGCGGTCACCTTGAACGCCAATCCGCCGTCCTCGACGATCTCTCCGATCCGCCCCTTCTCCACGGGGGTCCTTCCCTCCGCCCCGAGCGGCACCGCACCGCCCGCCGGCGGCTGCCCCACCGCGGAGCATCCCGTGACCAAGGCCCCCACGAGCAACACGCAAACCACGCCCCGCACGATCCCCGCCCCTCCCCCGAAGCACTTGCCCCCGCAATTAAATGTCCCGTCACCACCTCTCGTTCAATCCTGATACCGAAAAGAATCCGCACAGTGACCAACTGGTTATTCACTAATGCAAATCCATGTCACCTGACACGTTCGCCGTCGCACCGCCGACAAGAACAGCGGACCCGCGAATTGCCACCGCCCGTGAAACCGACCGCACTCCCCCTCACGCCCGCCGCAGCATCCAGCCGTCCCCCGCCGCCCCACCCCCGAAACGCGAAGCGCCCCACCGGCCGAAGCCGGTGGGGCGCCTTCTGTGGAGCCATGGGGAATCGAACCCCAGACCTCTTGCATGCAAGGCAAGTGCTCTACCAATTGAGCTATGGCCCCATGTGCGTGGTCAGCGTACCGGGGGTCGGGGGTGAGTGGGAAATGGGGCGGCGGCGCCGCGGGTGGCGCGGCGCCGGGCCGTCCCCGGGGCGCCTTACTCGGCCGAGGTGGCCTCGGTCCACAGGTCGAGCTCGGCGCGGTCCTGCTGGAGGCGCTTCCAGACGGCGAAGCCGCCGAGCGCGAGGACGGCGAGCACGAGAAGCTTCTTCATGAGGACCCCTTCACCTTCGAAAGTGGACAGAACTCAAACCTAGCAACGCCTCGTACACTACCGAACCTGTCCTAGGTCACCTTCGGGGTCACCTTCTTCGCGGGACACAGATCCCTTCTGCTGCGGGCCTTCCCCCGCCCCGCGGAGCGTCAACCGGCGTCAAGGGCGCGTTCGAGGCGGGTGAACATCCCCTCGGCCAGGTCGCGCAGCCGGTCGGCGAGTTCTTCGCCGGACACGCCTTCGGCGAGCATCCCGGCGCTGGCCCAGTTGATGGTCCGGAGCACGCCCACGGTCGTCACCGCGGCCATCCTGACCTCTGGATCGTCCCTGCGCACCCCGTACGCCTCGGCGTACAGCAGGGCGAGGAGGCCCTCCAGCTCCTGCACGACCTCGCGGACCCGTCCCTGGAGGGCCGCCGAGTTCCGGATCACCTGCCGGAACGCCGTGAGCCGGTCGTCTCCGAAGCCCGTCATGGGGTCCCGTTCGTCGAGCATCACCAGGTACTCGGCTCTGATCGCTTCCAGCGGCGTCACCCCCTCTGGACGTTCTCTGACGGTCGAGGCGACACGTTCGAGGAGATCGGGGAACCTGTCGAGGAACAAGTCCTCTTTACGGGGGAAGTAGTTGAAGACGGTCTTGGCCGACACGTTCGCGACGGCCGCGACCTCCACGACCGTCACCTCGTCGAAGCCGCGTTCGAGGAACAGGGCAGTGGCGATGTCGGAGATCGACTGCCGGGTCTCCCGCTTCTTGCGCTCGCGCAGGCCGGGTTCACGTCGCACGGGACAAGCCTAAGATCACCGGACCGATGCGGGGGAGTACCTGCCGCTCAGGACCAGTCGAGCGGGTGGGCGCGCATCGCCGTCATCCCACCGACCGCGACCGGACGGAACCGGTGCACGGGCAGGACGGGCCGCTCCAGCGCCCTCAGATCCTCGAAGAGGCGTCCGGAGATCACGATCGAGCATGGACTGTCGAACCGGACCCGCCCGAGGTCCCTGACGGTCTCCAGCCCCGGCCCGCGGAACTGCCCGTCGACGAGCGCGGCGAGCCCCTCGTGCAGGGCGAGGACCAGCGACCCGGCGCAGCCGGCACGCAGCGCGTCCCGAACGGTCTCGACCATCGCGCCGAGCAGATCGGGCTCGTCGACCCCCGGAGGGAACACGCCCGTACGCAGGCCCGCCTCCGCCTCGTTCCACAGCGCGCGGTCGAACGGCGAACGGTCGATCAGTCCGCGCACCGGCGCGTCGGCCGCGAGCGCCAACGTGACCCGTCTAATCCCGCCCACCGGTCGGCTCATCCGATGATGGTCGCGCCGACCGGCGGGGGAGACTCCCTCTTTGCAGGGGTTTGCACCGGGACGGCTCGGACCGCCGGCTCAGAAGCCCTGCCAGAGGGATCGGAGCCCGACCTCGTCGAGGACGACGATCCGCCGCCAACTCGTCCGGACGAGGCCCGCCTGCCGGAACTCGTTGAGCACCCGTTCCGTGGTCGCCTCGCCCGCCCCGGCGAGCCCGCCCAGTTCGAATTGGCTGAGCGGCAGTCCTATGACGACGCCGCCGGCGTCCTCCTCTCCGTACCGTTCGGCGAGTTCGCAGAGCAGGCGCGCCAGCCGTTCCCTCGCGCCCCACGCCTTGGCCTCGACTCTTCGCTCGGTGGAGGTGCGCATCTTGGCGAGAAGACTGGCGATGACCTTGTTGCGTGTGTCCGAATGGTCGGCGAGGAAGGCGTCCATTGCCGACTTGCCTATTCGGACGGCCACAACGGTGTTGATGGCGGTGACGGTGGCCGTCCTGGGGCCTCCGTCGAGAAGGGCGAACTCTCCTATGAGGTCGCCCCGGGAACGGATGGCCAGGACTGTGTGGTTTCCGTCGGCGGTGTCCACGGTCACCTTGGCGAAGCCGTCGAGAAGGATGTACAGGACGTCGTTGTCCTCGTCGCCTTGGAGGACCAGGACCGCCTTGTGCGGAAACTCGACCTTGGTGCCCAGATGGAGGAGTTCGCTTCGCTCCTGTTCCGTGAGGGTGCCTATGAGGCTGCTCTTCGGCCACGAGCCTGAGCGTTCGGCCATCAGCGTCGCCCTTTCGGTGCGGGCCCGGTGATGGAGGATTCGGCGGGGTTCTCGGGGGAGCTGTCGGGGGAGGGGATGGCGGTCGTCGGTCCTGCGCGGTGATGGCCGATCCGGACTCGGCCTTCGGCAGCGCGGGTCGCACACGCCCGGTGTGTCCGGGTCATGGTCTCCTCAGCGTCGGTCGCGGCCCCGCCTCGGGGTTCCGGACGGCCGCCCCGGCCCTCCGGCCGCCCCGGTCGGCCCGGCGTGCGCTGCCCGTGCGCTCACCGGCCCGCGCTCCGGCGGGATTCCTGAGGACCATGGTGTCACGATTCACCGTATTCAGCCCCTCTATCCCAGCCGATAAAACTGATTTCGCCCGCTTCTCTGGTCGGTGTTCCGCAAATCCCGCCCACCCCTGCGATTAAGGCACCGAGTGCCCTTGACTGGACCGCCCAGAAACCCGAAAGATCACAAGGAATCCCCCATTCGAGGGAGTCTTCGACGGCCCCGCAGGACATCCTCGGGACTTGTCGGAAGCGGCAGGGGGCCGCGTCCCACGGGGGGCGGGGTCGGCGGCGGCGCGCCGGGAGCAATGCGCCCCGCCGACCCGGCATGCGGCCGAAGCGGCATGATCGGGGGCGTGGCGCGGAGGGAGGCCGGTGTGCCGGTGAACGTGGACGGGTTCGCGGCGGGACTGGGGGAGGAGCGGCTGCCCGCGTACGTGTACGACATTTCCGGGCTGGGGGAGTACGCCCGGGAGGTCGTCGCCGCGGTCGCGGGCGGAGCCGAAGTGTTCTACGCCGCCAAGGCCAACGCCGACGCGCCCGTGCTGCGCGCGGTGGCCGCCGAGGTCGCCGGGATCGAGGTGGCCAGCGGGGGAGAGCTCGAGCACGTCAGGCGGCTGCTGCCGGATGCCAGGATCGCCTTCGGCGGGCCCGGGAAGACCGAACGGGAACTCCGCCTCGCCGTCCGGCTCGGGGCCGAGCGCGTCCACGTGGAGAGCCCTTACGAGCTGCGCAGGCTCGCCGAGGCCGCCGAGGCCGCCGAGGGGGAGGATCGCGACGTCGACGTGCTGCTGCGCGTCAACCTCGCCGGCGACAGAGCGGGCGCGGCACTGGCGATGAGCGGCCCGTTCGGGATGGACCCCGGTCTCATCGGCGACTGCCTGCCGATCCTCGCGGCCGCGCCCCGGCTGCGGCTACGCGGGGTGCACGCCCATCTGGCGTCCGGCCTGGACGTGCCCGAACTCATCGCGCAGCAGCGCGAGATCCTCGACTGGGCCCGGCCTTGGCTGGCCCGCGCGGGCGTCACCCTTCCCGAGGTGAACCTGGGCGGGGGAATGGCCGTCGACTACGCGCGTCCCAACAAACGCTTCGACTGGGCCGCCTACGGCAAGGCGCTGTCTTCACTCGCCCTTCCGGGCGAGACCCTGCGCATCGAACCCGGACGGGCGATGACGGTTCACCACGGCTGGTACGTCACGGACGTCCTCGACGTGAAGACCGCACACGGACGTGCCTACGCCATCGTCCGGGGAGGCACCCACCACCTGCGCACTCCCGCGACGAAGGGCCATGACCAGCCCTTCCACCTCGTCCCCGGCCCCCGCCTCGGCGACGCGCCTTCCGTCCTGAACACGCCGGTCACCCTGGTCGGCCAGCTCTGCACCCCGAAGGACGTCCTCGCTCGCGACATCCCCTTGGAGCACGTCTGCGTAGGCGATCTCGTCGCCTTCTCCATGGCCGGCGCCTACGCCTGGAACATCTCCCACCACTCCTTCCTCATGCACCCCCACCCGACCTTCCACTACCTCTGAACGTCGGGCCTTCAGGCCACCGGGACGGGAACGTTGGACAGGCCGGATGTCGGGCGGAACGAACGAGCGAGCACCGCCTGGCGGCGCGTAGCGGCCCGGGAGTTCGCGAGCGCCTGGGACGAAGCGGCCTCCATCGCCGCCGAGCCGTAGCCGAAGCCCGATCCGAATCCCGACCCGCCGAACGGCGACGACCCCATGTTGCCGATGATCGACATCGACGTGACGTGCGAGCGGCGCATCGTGTCCGAGGCGAGCACGGAGTCGAGTTGGCTCCGCTGCCGCATCCGCAGCATCGCCCGGGCCGCGAGCACCCCGAGTCCGTCCGGGGACCGGATCGGCAGGGCGACCTGCGGCACTTCGGTGGCGGAGCTGTCCTTACGGCCGATGTTCTCCCCAATCATCATCATCGTGTCGTGGTCGACGCTCGCCCGTTCGGCGTGGATCCACCGCAGCTCCTCGAGGTCGGCGGGCGACACCGCGATCCTCCCGCGCAGCTCCAGGCCGCCCGGCGACCCCGCCAGCGCCGCGAGCCCCGCCTCCTCTCCCCACGCGACGCAGTCGTTCCACCCTGCGTCCACCGCGGCTCCCAGCTGCCCGAGGCCTTCCCCGACGTCCCCGCTCCGCCCGGCGAGGTCGGCGAGCAGCACCCGCACCAGCCCCTCCATCCAGCGCGGCCCCCTCGCGACGACCGCGGGCAGGACCCCCTCCAGGTCTCGCCTCCCCTGCTCGCGATCACCGCTGATCACCGCGCCGCAGGCCCCGTAGAACTCCTCGAATCCCATTTCCATGCCGCCCCACGCTAGGCATGGAATGTCCGCTTCGACCGTGAGCAGAGTCCCGCCCTGCCCGGGACCCGGAGACGAGCACCTCGCCCACGGCGTCGCACCTGGGCCGGGGCCGTGATCATGCTTCAGAGGCCCGCAGAACGCCACCAGAGGCCGCAACGCGCCGAGCCCGCCGCCGCGCACGGCGGAGCCCATCCAAGGCCGCAGCGAGCCGCTCAGGAGAGCGGCGTCCAGAGCTCGAGAAAAGGAAGGCCGCTTCCGGAAAACGGCCCGTCGAAGTCACCCCACTATCGCCCCGCTTTCCGGGCGGAAAGCAAAAAGGCCGCCTCCCCCTTACGGGGGACACGGCCTCTGAACTGGGTCTTTCTCCGGTGGGCGTACCAGGACTTGAACCTGGGGCCTCATCCTTATCAGGGATGCGCTCTAACCGACTGAGCTATACGCCCGGGGCGTTGCCTTGAGGGGGTTTCCCTCGGCGACGAGAAGTGAGATTACCCCATCGCGCGTGGCAACGCGAACTGGATTACTCGGCCTCCTTGAGGGTGACCTCCACGCCGCCGACGAAGTCCGCCGCGAGGTTGTAGATCACCGACCCGACGGTCGACAGAGCGGTGATGAGCAGCACGTTCAGGGCGCCGATGAGCGCCGTGTAGCCGAGGATGCGGCCGGCCGAGAACCAGCTTCCGGCGTCGGTGCCGCCCCCGGGGCTGCTCGTCGTCTCGTTGATCGCCTCCGCGATGGAATCGAACACGCCGAGGCCCGCGAGGATCATGTAGAGCACGGTGACCGCGACGAACAGGACCACGAAGCAGACCAGCGACATGATGAAGCTGAACTTCATCACCGACCACGGCTCGAACCGCGAGATCTGCAGGTGCGCCCGGCGCGGGTTCTTGCCGTCCGCACCGCCCCCGGCCTGCGTGGCGGCGGCCCTCAGCCGCGCGCCGAGTCCCGCGGCGGCCGAGGCCACGGGACGGTCCGTCGACGGCTGCTGTCCGGAGGGCGCGGCCGCCGCGCCGGGCGGCAAGGGCGCAACGCCTGCGGGCTGGGCCGCGGCGGGGCCGAACGCCGGGGCCCCCGCCCGGTCAGCGAACACCGAGGTGGCCGGTTCGGCGGCCCTCGCCCAAGGCGGGTCGATGACCGTTTCGGTGGTGGTGTCCCCGGCGCCGTTGGCGACGACCTTGTCCATGCTGCCTGCCTTATCCGCCTCGGCGGGACCCGGGGCGTCGGCCGACGCCGCGGCGGCACTGCCGTCCTTCGCGAGGTCGACCTGGGTTTCGGCCTTCCCCGGATCCGCCTTCGCCGCCGCGGCCTCGCCGCTCACGGAGCCCCCGGCCGCCCCACCCTCAGGCGGCCCGCCGGCCCGGTTCTCGTTCTTAGAGGTGGTGCTCACGAGTTCTCATTTCCCTCGTCCCCCGGCTCGGCGTCCGCGGAGTCCTCGATCGACTCTACGTTCCTGGCGATGGCGACCACGACGTCGCCCTCAGCGAGGTTGACGAGCCGGACGCCCATCGTCTGACGGCCGGACTGCTTGATCTCCCCGGCGCTGGTGCGGATGACACCACCGCTGGAGGTCATAGCAAATACCTCGTCTTCCGGTCGGACCATAAGGGCCCCGACGAGCCTGCCGCGGTTTTGCACGATCTTAGCGGTCAGCACACCCTTGCCTCCCCGTCCCTGGACGGGGTACTGCTCGGCGGGAGTGCGCTTGGCGTAACCGCCCTCGGTGGCGATGAGGACCTCTTCGTCGGCGCCTTCCCGGACGACGTGGAGGTCGAGCACCTCCCCGCCCTCCTCGAACCGCATCCCGATGACGCCCCGGGTGTCGCGGCCCATCGGCCGCAACTGGTCGTCGTCGGCCTTGAAGCGGATCGACTGGGCGGCGGTGGACACCATGAGCAGGTCGTCCTCGGGCGAGGCCAGACGTGCTGCGATGACCTCGTCGTCGTCCTTGAGGTCGATGGCGATGAGGCCGGCGGCGCGCGGCGAGTCGTACGCCGAGAGCGTCGTCTTCTTCACCATGCCGCCCTTGGTGGCGATCACCAGGTACGGGGCGACCTCGTAGTCGCGCAGGTCCATGACCTGGGCGATCTTCTCGTCCGGCTGGAACGCCAGGAGGTTCGCCACGTGCTGTCCGCGCGCGTCACGGCCGCTGTCCGGGAGTTCGTACGCCTTCGCCCGGTAGACGCGGCCCTTGTTGGTGAAGAACAGGATCCAGTTGTGCGTCGAGGTCACGAAGAAGTGCTCGACGATGTCGTCCTGCTTGAGCTGGGCGCCGCGCACGCCCTTGCCGCCGCGCCGCTGCGCGCGGTACTGGTCGGTGCGGGTGCGCTTGGCGTAGCCGGCCCGGGTGATGGTGACGACGACGTCCTCTTCGGCGATGAGGTCCTCGATGGACATGTCGCCGTCGAAGGGGATGATCGCGGTCTTGCGCTCGTCGCCGAACTTCTCGACGATCGCCGCGAGCTCATCGGCGACGATGGAGCGCTGCCGCTCCGGCGAGGCGAGGATGTCGTTGTAGTCCGAGATCTCCGCCATCAGCGACTCGTACTCGTCGAGGATCGCCTGGCGCTCCAGGGCGGCGAGCTTGCGCAGCTGCATGTCGAGGATCGCGCGCGCCTGGATCTGGTCGATCTCCAGGAGGTTGATCAGGCCCTGCTCGGCGTCGGACGCCGACGCGCTCGCGCGGATGAGCGCGATGACCTCTTCGATCCGGTCGAGGGCCTTGAGCAGGCCCTGCAGGATGTGGGCGCGCTCTTCGGCCTTGCGCAGCAGGAAGCGGGTGCGCCGGACGATGACCTCGATCTGGTGGGTCACCCACGAGCGCACGAACTGGTCGAGGCGCAGCGTGCGCGGCACCCCGTCGACCAGCGCGAGCATGTTCGCGCCGAAGGTCTCCTGGAGCTGCGTGTGCTTGTACAGATTGTTGAGGACGACCTTGGCGACGGCGTCGCGCTTGAGCACGATGACCAGGCGCTGACCGGTGCGGCCGGAGGTCTCGTCCTTGACGTCGGCGATGCCGGTCAGCTTGCCCTCGCGGACCAGCTCGGCGATCTTCAGCGCCAGGTTGTCCGGGTTGACCTGGTACGGCAGGGAGGTGACGACGAGGCAGGTGCGGCCCTGGATCTCCTCGACCTCGACCTCGGCCCGCATCGTGACGGAGCCGCGGCCGGTCCGGTAAGCGTCCTCGATGCCTCGGCGGCCGACGATGAGCGCGCCGGTGGGGAAGTCCGGGCCCTTGATGCGCTCGATCAGCGCGTCGAGCAGCTCCTCGTCCTCGGTGCCGAAGTTCTCCAGGTACCACTTGACGCCGTCCGCCACCTCGCGCAGGTTGTGCGGCGGGATGTTCGTGGCCATGCCGACGGCGATGCCCGCCGAGCCGTTGACGAGCAGGTTCGGGAACCGCGACGGCATGACGTCGGGTTCGGTCTGCTTGCCGTCGTAGTTCGGGGAGAAATCAACAGTTTCCTTGTCGATGTCCCGCAGAAGCTCCATCGCGAGCGGGGCCATCCGACATTCCGTGTAACGCATGGCCGCCGCCGGGTCATTACCCGGTGAACCGAAGTTGCCCTGGCCGTCGACCATCGGGTAGCGCATCGACCAAGGCTGGGCGAGGCGGACAAGGGCGTCATAGATGGAGGAGTCGCCATGCGGGTGGTAGGAACCCATGACGTCGCCGACGACGCGCGCGCATTTGAAGTAGCCGCGGTCGGGGCGGTACCCGCCGTCGTACATCGCGTACAGGACACGCCGGTGCACCGGCTTGAGCCCGTCCCGCACATCGGGCAGGGCCCGCCCCACGATGACCGACATCGCGTAGTCGAGATAGCTCTTGGCCATCTCGTCCTGGATGTCGACCGGTTCGATCCGGTCGTGCTGGCCCTCGCTGGTCACCTCGGTCACTGCGAACCTCTTCTACTGCGTCATGAAGTAAGGAAACGGTCTGGGTGCCGGCGGGCGTCAGATGTCCAGGAAGCGGACGTCCTTGGCGTTCCGCTGGATGAACCCCCTGCGCGCCTCGACGTCCTCGCCCATGAGGACGGAGAACAGGTCGTCGGCCTGGGCGGCGTCGTCCAGAGTGATCTGGAGGAGGATCCGGCGGGCGGGGTCCATCGTGGTGGACCACAGCTCGTCGGCGTTCATCTCGCCCAGACCCTTGAACCGCTGGATGCCGTCGATGGTGCGCGGGTCGCGGCGGCCGGCCGCGATGCCCTGCTCGATGACGAGGTCACGCTCACGGTCGGAGTAGACGTAGTCGTACTCCGTGCCGGTCTTGTTCCACTTGACCTTGTACAGCGGCGGCTGCGCCAGGTAGACGTGGCCGGCCTCGACGAGCGGCTTCATGAAGCGGAACAGCAGGGTCAGCAGGAGCGTCCGGATGTGCTGGCCGTCGACGTCGGCGTCGGCCATCAGGATGATCTTGTGATACCTGAGCTTGGTGATGTCGAACTCGTCGTGGATGCCCGCGCCGAGCGCGGTGATCATCGCCTGGACCTCGGTGTTCTTCAGGACCTTGTCGATCCTGGCCTTCTCGACGTTCAGGATCTTGCCGCGGATCGGGAGGATCGCCTGGAACCGCGGGTCCCGGCCGCCCTTCGCCGAGCCGCCCGCCGAGTCGCCCTCGACGATGTAGATCTCGGATTCCGAGGGGTCGGCGGACTGGCAGTCGCTCAGCTTGCCCGGCAGGGAGGTGGTCTCCAGCAGGCTCTTGCGCCGGGTGAGATCGCGCGCCTGGCGCGCGGCGACCCGGGCGCGGGCCGCCTGCGTCGCCTTGTTGATGATCTCCTTGGCCTCGCCCGGGTTGGCCTCGAACCAGTCCCTGAGGTGGTCGTTGCAGGTCTTCTGCACGAACGACTTCGCCTCGGTGTTGCCGAGCTTGGTCTTGGTCTGGCCCTCGAACTGCGGGTCGGAGAGCTTGATCGAGATGATCGACGTCAGACCCTCGCGGACGTCCTCGCCGGTGAGGTTGTCGTCCTTCTCCTTGAGCAGCTTCTGGTCGCGCGCGTAGCGGTTGACGATGCTCGTCAGCGCGGCCCGGAAGCCCTCCTCGTGGGTGCCGCCCTCGGCCGTGTTGATCGTGTTGGCGAAGCTGTAGATCGACTCGGTGTACGAGCCGTTCCACTGCATCGCGATCTCGACGGCGATGCCGTCGCCCTCGGCCTCGAAGTCGATGATGGTGTTGTGGACGGCGTCCTTCTTGGCATTGATGTGCCGGACGAAGTCCGAGATGCCGCCCTCGTAGTGGTACGTGACGCTGAAGGGGTCGCCGTCGTCGGTCTCGTGGCCCTCGCGCTCGTCGATCAGCGTGATCGACAGGCCCTTGTTGAGGAACGCCATCTCCTGGAAGCGGCGGCTCAGGGTCTCGAAGCTGTACTCGGTGCTCTCGAAGATGGAGTCGTCGGCCCAGAAGGTGACGGTCGTGCCCGTCTCCTCGGTCTCCTCGTCCTTGCTCAGCGGAGCGACCGGCACACCGATCTCGTACTGCTGGCGCCAGTGGAAGCCGTCGTTCTGGACGTCGACCTCGAGCCGCGTCGACAGCGCGTTCACCACGGCCGCGCCGACACCGTGCAGACCACCGGAGACCGCGTAGGACTGGCTGTCGAACTTGCCGCCCGCGTGCAGGGTGGTGAGCACCAGCTGGACGGCCGGCACCTGCTCCACCGGGTGCAGCCCGACGGGGATGCCGCGGCCCCGGTCGAGGACGCTCACCCCTCCGTCGTTGCGGAGCGTCACCACGATGGTGTCGTTGTGCCCGGCGAGCGCCTCGTCGACGGCGTTGTCCACGATCTCGTAGACGAGGTGGTGCAGGCCCCGTTCACCGGTGGACCCGATGTACATGCCGGGCCTCTTGCGTACCGCTTCCAGACCTTCGAGGACCGTGATGGAACTAGCGTCGTACGACAAAGGGAAGCCTCCTGCCGGGGACACCCACCGCTTGCGCATGCCCCGTAACACGCGGTTTGGTTGAATCACAGATGGCGCCGGTCTCGTGTCCGATACCGAGCGCCATGCTCACGGTGCAGTGTCCTGAACCCATGGCCAGTCTACAGGGTCAGGGCTCCAAAAGTGGCGCTGACGGTCGCTGAGGTCGCGCCTCGCGGCCGAACGGGCCGGAAGTGACATCCCCCTACGCGACCCGGGCCGTACTGGCGCGTACGTGGCGCTTGACAAACGCGCCGGTGACGTCCAGCGGACTTATCGGACACGCCACTGCCCAGGGCGGCGCTGCGCCTGCGGACCCACGACTTTCACCCGTGTGACGGTATTGTCCCCGAGCTCCTCGTTGAGGCGCCGCACCAACTGCCCGGCGAGCAGGCGCACCTGCTGCGCCCAGGCGGGGGAGTCGCAGTCGATGGTGAGCTCGCCGTCGGTGAAGGCGCCCGGCCTGGTGTGCTCGGCGAGTTCCGGCCCGACGACCGCGGCCCAGTTCCCGAAGACCCCGCCTACGGCAGCCTTCTCCTCCCACCCGCGTTCGGCGAGCAGCTTCTTGATCCCGGCCCCGAACAGCTGGGGACCGCCGCCGCGCGTCGGATCCCGCGGCGTGTCCCCGCTCTTCTTGCGCCGCCGCTGCCCCGGCACCGACTGCCGCTTCGCCGCGTCGGCCCGGGCCTGCGCCAGCGCCTCCCGCGCCAACTCGATCCCGCTCTTCGGCTTCGGCTCCTCGGCCGGCCGCGCCCCCTGATCACCCGACACGATCACCCTCCCCGCGAACGAAGCCCCCACCCCGTCCCACAGCCTGTGGACGACCGCTCTCCCGAGATGCGCCGACCGGATCGCCGCACTCACCTGAATTCCCGGCTGCCCCAAGCCGCCGCACAGCCTGTGGATAACTGTTCGCCCAGGACGCGCCGACCGGTTCCCCGCACCCGCAGGAACCCGCGGTCGCCGCAGACCGCCGCGCGCCTCCGGACACAGCCTGGGGAAGACGAACGTCATGGGCCGCCCGGGCCGGAAGGGCCGGGATCGGCGCCGAGCGGGGCGGCGGATCAGCCGGCACGGGTCACCTCGCCGGAGGCGACGGTGTAGACGGCGCCGGTCAGCTCGACGGGGACGTCTTCGGGGACTGCGGCGGTGATGAGGACCTGTTCGGCGGGGGCGACCATCTCGGCGAGGCGGCGGCGGCGGCCGGAGTCGAGTTCGGCGAAGACGTCGTCGAGGATGAGGACCGGGTCGTCGCCGTCGGCGCGCAGGAGCTCGTAGGCGGCGAGGCGAAGCGCGAGCGCGAAGGACCAGGACTCGCCATGGCTGGCGTACCCGCGCGCGGGGAACTCGCCGAGCTTGAGCAGCAGCTCGTCGCGGTGCGGGCCGATCACCGTGGTGCCGCGGGCCAGCTCCTGGCGCCGGGCCTCGGCGAGGCCTTCGAGCAGGTACTCCACGAGTTGCGCACGGCCTGTGGAGAACTCTCCCGGCCCTTCGCCCCGCGAGAAGCGGTACTCCAGGCCCGCACCCGCGCCCGGCGCCAGCTCGGCGTAGGCCTTGGCGACCAGCGGGGAAAGCGCCGCCACGAGATCGAGCCGGGCCGCCAGGAGCTCCGCGCCGACCTGGGCGAGGTGCGTGTCCCAGACGTCGAGGGTCGCGGCGAGTTCCGCGCTGAGGCCTCGGCGCTGCTGGGCCGCGCTCTTCAGCAGGGCGTTCCGCTGCTTGAGGACCTTGTCGTAGTCGGCCCGGACCCCCGCGAAACGCGGATGGCGCGTGGTGAGCAGCTCGTCGAGGAAGCGGCGGCGCTCGCCCGGGTCACCCTTCACCAGGGCGAGGTCCTCGGGGGCGAAAAGGACGGTGCGCAGCATCCCCAGGATCTCGCGGGGCCTGGGGACGGGCGCGCGGTTCAGCCGCGCCCGGTTCGCCCGGCCCGGGTTGATCTCCATCTCGATGAGTGCCTCGCGCACGTCCCGGTGCACCCGGGCCCGCACGATCGCGCGCGGCGCGCCCTGGCGGACGAGCGGCGCGTCGACCGCGACCCGGTGGCTGCCGTGCGTGGCGATGTAGCCGATGGCCTCGACGAGGTTGGTCTTGCCCTGCCCGTTCGGCCCGACGAACGCGCTGACTCCCGCGTCGAGAGGTACCTCTGCGACGGCATAGGACCGGAAGTCCGCGAGGGTCAGGTGGGCGACGTGCACAGCCACGAGTCTAGGGCGGACCCCGCCATGAGGAGGCGCCCGCGCACAACCTGTGGACAACCGGCCTGACACCGCCCTGGGAAGACCCCACCGAGCGGTCCCGCGTCACCCACGGGACTTTCCACAGGCCGCTGCGGCCTGTGGACGACGGCGTCCAGCCAGGGGGCTCGGCCCGCCGTCGTCCACAGGCCCGAGGAGGACTTCCCCAGGCTGGGGAGAACCGCTACTCCTTGACGACCGCGTGGCCGCCGAACTGGTTGCGCAGCGCCGCGACGACCTTCATCGCGGGCGAGTCGTCCTGCCGGGAGGCGAACCTGGCGAACAGCGACGCGGTGATCGCGGGCAGCGGGACCGCGTGGTCGACCGCCGCCTGGATGGTCCACCGGCCCTCGCCGCTGTCGGAGGCGTAGCCCCGGATGCTCTCCAGCTCCGGGTCGTCGGCCAGCGCGCGGTTCAGGAGGTCGAGCAGCCAGGACCGGATGACCGTCCCCTCCTGCCAGCTCTTGAAGGTCGCGGGCACGTCGGTGACGATCCCGGAAGCCTTGATCAGCTCGTAGCCCTCGGCGAAGGACTGCATCATGCCGTACTCGATGCCGTTGTGGACCATCTTCACGAAGTGGCCCGCGCCGACCTCGCCGCTGTGGACGAAGCCGAACTCGCCCTCGGGCTTCAGCGTGTCGAAGATCGGCTGGGCCTTGGCCACGTCGTCGGCCGTGCCGCCGACCATGAGCGCGTAGCCGTTCTCCAGGCCCCAGACGCCGCCGGAGACTCCGCAGTCGACGAACCCGATGCCCTTGGCCTTCAGCTCCGCGGCGTGGCGCTGGTCGTCCACGTAGTGGGAGTTGCCTCCGTCGACCACGAGGTCGCCGGGGGAGAGCAGCTCGCCGAGCTGCTCGATCGTCGCCTGTGTCGCGGCGCCCGCGGGGACCATCACCCACACGACGCGCGGCGCGGGCAGCCGCTCGACGAGTTCGGCCAGCGAGCCCGCGTCGCTGAGGGCCGGGTCGCGGTCGTAACCGATGACCGTGTGGCCGCCGCGGCGCAGCCGCTCGGCCATGTTCCCGCCCATCTTGCCCAGGCCGACGAGTCCCAGTTCCATGCCACTCCTCTTAGGGACAGGCCCTCCGGTGCGGAGGTGCCTGAAAGCCGTTCCTTGTGGGAAACCGCCTTCAAGGCTAGTCCTCCACAACCCGTCCCTACCCCGGCATCGGCACGTCCGCCCGCGAAAGCGAACACCCACTTGTCCACAGGGCCGCGCCGGATCGCCGGCGCCTGTGGACAAGTGGGTTTTCCACAGGACTCAGCCCGACAGCCGGACCGGCATGATCAGGTAGCGGTAGGTCGGCGCCCCCTCATCGACCGGCTTGCCTGTGAGGACCGCCGGCTTGGTCGGCGTGGTGAACGACAGGCGCGCGATGTCCGAGCCGATGTGCGAGAGCCCGTCGAGGACGTACTGGTGGTTGAAGGCGATGTTGATGTCCTCGCCCTCCAGCGTGGCCTCCAGGGCCTCGACGGCCTGGGCCTCGTCTCCGGTACCGGCCTCCAGGACGACCTCTCCCTGGCTGAACTGGAGCCGCACAGGGGTGTTCCGCTCGGCCACCAGGGACACGCGCTTGAGCGCGTCGACGAACTGGGAGGTCTGGACCTCTGCGTAGCCGGCGTACTCGGCGGGGAACAGCGACCGGTACTTCACGAAGTCGCCGTCGAGGAGGCGGGAGGTGGTCTTGCGCCCGCCGCCCTCGAAGCCGATCATGCCCTCGCCCTGGCCGTCGGCGCCGCCGCCGAGCGAGATCTTCACCTCGGCGCCGGAGGTCAGCGACTTGGCGGTGTCGGCGAGGGTCTTCGCCGGGATGAGCGCGACGCCCGAGCGGTCGGGGCTCTCCGGGGTCCACTTGAACTCGCGGACGGCCAGCCGGTAGCGGTCGGTCGAGGCGAGCGTGACGGTGTCGCCCTCGATCTCGACCTTGACGCCGGTGAGCATCGGGATCGTGTCGTCGCGGCCCGCGGCGATGGCGACCTGGGCGACGGCCGCGGCGAACTCGTCGCTGCCGACCACGCCCGCGACCGGCGGGAGCTGCGGCAGCGAGGGGTAGTCCTCCACAGGCATCGTCTGGAGTGTGAACTTCGCCGACCCGCACTGGAGCATGACCTTCGCCCCGTCGGTGGTGACGTCCACAGGGTGGGGAGGAAGGGCGCGGCAGATGTCGGCGAGGAGCTTGCCGGACACCAGGGCCGTCCCGGGCTCCTGGCCGCCGATGGCGACGGAGACCTCGGCGGAGGTCTCGTAGTCGAAGGCCGAGAGCGTGAGGCTCTCTTCGGTGGCCTCCAGCCGCATGCCGGCCAGCACGGGCACAGGGGGCCGCGCCGGGAGCGTCCTGGCCGTCCAGGCCACCGCCTCGGCAAGGGCGTCACGGTCGATGCGGAACTTCAACGGGACCCGCCTCCTTGATCGTTGAGGGTTTCGCGAAGGGCGCTCGGGGAACATGATCCACAAGGCCCTTACTGGTTCTGGCTTTTCCTTGTTCAGTTATAGAGAGAGAGTCGTAGTAGTAGTAGGGGCTGTGGAAACCGTGGATAACTCATGGTTCCCCTGCTCAAGGCCACTTTTTTATCCCCAGCGCCTGTGGGTACTCACCTGTGGACAACCGAGCCCCCTGTGGACGACGAAAAGTTGTCCACACTCCGTCCACAGCCGGACCCCCACTTGTCCACATGTTCTCCACAGATCTGTCCACAGGGCTAAATGCGAGTCACGGTAAATCGTGACATAGGCGTACGACACTCTGCGGACTCCCGGCCTGTGGAAAACCTCGGTATCCACAGGCAATTCACAGGCTCGGGGACTTTTTCCACAGGTTATCCACGGCTCTGTCCACAGGCCATTCGAATACCGAACGGTACTCTCCACAGGTCGTCCACAGGTTAGACAGGTTATCCACACGTTGTCCCCAACGTGGTCCACAGCTTCATCCACAGGCGAGATCCTGTGGACTTCGCGGTGATCCCCCGTGCACAACGGGGCCGGACACGTCTTATGGGATCACTGATACGCCTGTGACCTGCGCCGATGCTCGCCGACAGGCCGCCGAGGCCCGATCCGCGTGCGCACCGGAACGGACACTTCGGACCTCGAAGCTCGTCAGCGCGCCCTTACGGGTCGGCCGCGAGCCTGTGGAAAGCCCTCGGAAGCCGATATCCACAGGCTCCGGCGGCCGTCCACACCCCCTGGGGATCACCACCCCGGAACCGCGAAAAGCCCGCACCTGTGGACGAACCTGTGGACGAACCTGTGGATGACCTGTGGAGAACCCCGTTCCCCCTGTGGACGACCTGTGGACAAGCTGTGAAAGCCCCCTGCGACCAGGGAGAACGTCTTCCAGGCCGTCCCGGTCCTGCCCCGAGCCCGCCCGGTCCGCCCGCACCGCCCCGGCCTCGTCCACAGCACCGGGACACCCCCGCTCAGTGGATCCACGGTGAGCCTCAGAAGCCCCCTGCAGTCCTCGCCCTGGGCCCCGAACGCCGTCGGCCACCTCCGCACGGCGGTGGCCGACAGCGAGACACACGGAGCCCCCTCGCAGCGCGCATACCCCCTGTGAGTCTTGGAGGCCCGACGCGAGTGCCGCCACAGCGAGGTCCTGCCCCCTTCGGAGAGCTGTGCTCAGCGATGGACGGCAGGCTCGGGGCGGCCGGGACCGCCGAGGGGAGTAGCCCTCCTCTGCGCCGATGCATGATGCCGCCGTCCAGGAGCCCGCCGCCGAGGCCTTGGCGGCGGTGTGGCGGGAAGTCGGTCGGGCCCAGTGCGCTCAGCGCCTCCTGTGCCCTGTCCGGCGCGTAGAAGCGCGTGGAAGTCCGCGAGCCGGTCGGGCACGGCCTCCCCGTCGACGGTGGCGGCGACACCGCGTCAAGCCTTCGGAGCTTCTGCCGAGGCTTCTGGCCGCGGTCGAAGAAACTTTCGAGAAAGGCGGTAACGAGGCGTGACGTGCGGCCATTTCCCAGTGACGGCGACGAGCGGACCGGGCGGGTCGGGTGCCGATCGGAGCGAGGGGCTGCGGGCCCGTGACGGGCCGCGGCGGTCGGCAATGGGCCGACGAGGCAGCGTGGTGAGGGGGTGCGTGAAGATGGGGGAGAAGCGAGCCGGGTCAGCCGCGGGTCTGCTGCTTGATGCGGGAGGTGAGCTCGGTGACCTGGTTGTAGATCGAGCGGCGCTCGGCCATCAGCGAGCGGATCTTGCGGTCGGCGTGCATGACCGTGGTGTGGTCCCGGCCGCCGAACTGGAGGCCGATCTTGGGCAGGCTCATGTCGGTCAGCTCGCGGCAGAGGTACATGGCGATCTGCCGGGCGGTCACCAGCACGCGGGAACGGGAGGCGCCGCACAGGTCGTCGATCTCGATCCCGAAGTAGGTCGCCGTCTGCGCCATGATCATGCCGATGGTGATCTCGGAGCTGTCGGAGTCGGGGATGAGGTCCTTGAGGACGATCTCCGCGAGCCGCAGGTCCACCGACTGGCGGTTGAGGCTGGCGAAAGCCGTCACCCGGATGAGGGCGCCCTCGAGTTCGCGGATGTTGGTGGAGATCTTCGTGGCGATGAACTCCAGCACGTCCGGCGGCGCGGCGAGGCCCTCCTGGACGGCCTTCTTGCGCAGAATCGCGATACGGGTCTCCAGCTCGGGGGGCTGCACGTCAGTGATCAGCCCCCACTCGAACCGGTTCCGCAGGCGGTCCTCAAGGGTGACGAGCTGCTTGGGCGCCCGGTCCGAGGAGATCACGATCTGTTTGTTGGCGTTGTGAAGGGTGTTGAACGTGTGGAAGAACTCTTCCTGCGTCTGCTCTTTGCCCTCGAGGAACTGGATGTCGTCGACGAGCAGGATGTCCACTTCGCGGTATCTGCGGCGGAAACCCTCGGCCTTGCCGTCACGGATCGCGTTGATGAAGTTGTTGGTGAACTCCTCGGAACTCACGTACCGCACGCGCGCGCCGTCGAACAGGCTGCGGGCGTAATGGCCGATCGCGTGCAGCAGGTGGGTCTTGCCGAGGCCGGACTCACCGTAGATGAAGAGCGGGTTGTAGGCCTTGGCCGGCGACTCGGCGACGGCGACGGCCGCGGCCTGGGCGAAGCGGTTGCTCGCGCCGGTGACGAAGGTCTCGAAGGTGTACTTCGGGTTGAGCCGGGCGGCCTCGATCGAACCCTTGACGGGGCTGGTCGATCCGCCCTGCTGCCAGGGCGCCGGGGTCGGCACGGTCTCGGTGGCGGGTTCGACGGGCGGCGGCGCGTAGCCGGACGCCGCCGGGAACGGCTCGGGCTGCTGCGGGGCCCCGCCACCGAAGGTGTGTCCGGAAAGATGGGACGGCTGAGCCGGGGGAGGCGACTGCTGCTGCGACCCGTCCTGTGGATAACCCACATCCTGTGGATAACTCGCGGAACCCGTGCTGAAGAGGCCCTCATCCTGTGGATAACGTTGTGGATCTTCGTTCTGGGGAGGGCGCGGAAAGGCCGTCTCGGGCACCGCATCCCGGGGCTGCCCCGGTTGTGCGGACCGGCCCTGCTGCTCGGCCGGGCGCGCCTGCGGCTGGGGGAACGGCGACTGGGCGGGCGGCTGCTGCGGCTGGGGCGCGGGGGCGGCGGGCGGCGTCGGGGTGTATCCCTGGGGTGCGGGCTGCTGCGGTGCGGGCGGCTGCCGGGAGATGTCCGGCTGGACCGTCAGCACGACCCGCACAGGGGTGCCGAGCTCCTGGGAGAGCGTCGTCTCGATCAGCGACGTGACACGCTGCTCCAGGGTCTTCTTCGCGAAGTCGTTGGGGACGGCGAGCAGCGCCATCCCGTCGAAGATCCCGATGGGCCGTGTGACGCCGAGCCACGCGCGCTGGTGGGCGGGGACTTCGGGGAGCGCGTCAACGGAGCGGTTCCACAGGGCCTCAAGGTCCTGTCCGTCCACGTGCGCCTCCCCCCGGATTCGTACCCTCGACCCCCGGCCCGGCGTCCTCGCGCGGGCTCTTCGCTGCGCTGCTCAGGGGGACTTTCGCGGAACGGGAGCCCCTACTCTCTCACGATTCATCCACAGGTTTGTCCACATGCTGTGTATAACTTGGCGGGCGGTGGTACGGACCGCACACGTGGTCTCCGTTTGACCCGACGGCCCGCCAGAACGTAACGTTCTAAGGTCGAGTCGCATCGACGATGGTGACGCGTGCCCGCATCTGTCCCGCCTCTGCCCGTGGCAGGGCCGGGTCGCCGAGGGCGGGCCCCCGCTGCGAGGGACCAGACGTGCCCGCGATGCGACGCCGCCCGGGCTCCGGCCGATCCGTCGGATGTCCACGTCAGAGCAGCAGGAGCCAGTTGTGAGCAAGCGTACTTTCCAGCCGAACAACCGTCGTCGTCACAAGAAGCACGGCTTCCGGCTGCGCATGCGCACCCGGGCCGGCCAGGCGATCCTCGCCGCGCGCCGCCGCAAGGGCCGCGCCCGCGTCGCGGTCTGACGCCTCGCGTCCCAGATTCGGGTTCGCACATGCTGCCGTCCGGTCACCGGATGCGGCGGCGCCACGAGTTCACGCTGGCCGTCCGGCGCGGGTACCGCGCGGGGCGGCCGCATCTCGTTGCGCACCTTCTGCCCGGTGGTAATGACCAGGGGAACTCTCTGGCCGGCTTCATCGTCTCCAAAGCGGTGGGCAATTCCGTCGTGCGCAACAGGGTGGAGCGCCGCCTGAGGCATCTCGTCCGGGCCAGGCTCGACCTGCTTCCGGCGGGTAGCCTTCTGGTGGTGCGCGCGAACCCCCTCGCGGCGGCGGCGCCCTCCGAGGAACTGGCCAGGGACCTCGACAAGGCTCTGGACAAGGTGCTGCGGCAGTCGGGCAAGGGGCGGTGATGAACGACAGACCGGGTCCGGTCGCGTGGTTGCTCATCGCTTTCGTGCGTGTCTATCGCAAAGTGATCAGCCCGATGCTGCCGCCGACGTGCCGTTTCGCGCCGTCGTGCAGCGCCTACGGGCTTGAGGCGCTCCAGGTTCACGGGGCGTTCTACGGTACTTGGCTGATCATCCGGCGGATCGCCCGGTGTCATCCATTTCATCCGGGCGGGTACGATCCCGTCCCTGCACACCGTGCAGAAAAAAGCCGCGGCCAGGACTCAGGCCGGGCCGCCTCCGGGACCGCCGAAGGCAGTACGACACACGAGCCTTCAGATTCGCTAGGAGCATCCGGTGACGCTTGATCCGCTGTACCGGGCCGTGGCGTGGATCCTCGTCCAGATCCACTCCGGCCTGAGCACCTTCCTCGACCCCGACAGCGGGTGGGCGTGGGGTGGCTCGATCGTGCTCCTCACCGTCCTGATGCGGATCCTGATCTTCCCGCTGTTCGTGAAGCAGATCCAGTCGTCGCGCAAGATGGCGGCGCTGAACCCGCAGATGCAGGCGCTGCGCAAGAAGTACAAGAACGACAAGCAGCGGCTCAACCAGGAGATGATGAAGCTCTACCAGGAGAACGGGGCCAACCCGATCTCCGGGTGTCTGCCTCTCCTGGTGCAGTTCCCGGTCTTCATCTCGCTGTTCCAGGTGCTCAGCAAGGTCGCCAAGGCCAAAGAGGGCAACGGCAGCCACGGCATCAGCCCCGAACTCGTCGAGAGCGCGCAGAAGGCCAACATCTTCGGCGCCCACATCTCCGACAGCTTCATCGCCGCCTGGGGCAACGACCCCAAGTCGGTCACCGCGCTGATCGTCTGCGCCGTCTTCGTCATCATCTCCTCGACGACGACGTTCCTCACCATGCGGGCGTCGATGAAGCGTCAGCCGGCGATGGACCCGGACAACCCGATGGCGTCCGCCCAGAAGATGATGGTCTGGCTCGCCCCGGTCTTCGGCCTCTTCGGCCTCGGCTTCCCGCTCGGTGTCCTGCTCTACTGGGTCACGTCCAACTCCTGGACCCTCGCCCAGTCGCACTACATCTACAAGCGGTACCCGATGCCCACCGGTCAGGACACGAACGGCTCCGCCGCCACCGCCTCGTCGGCCAAGGCCCCGGCGAAGAAGGAGGCCCCGGCCACCGGCGGCCTGCTGAAGAAGCGCCGCGCCGAGGAGGCCGCCGCCGCGGCCGAGATCCGCAAGGAGCCGGCGGTCCGCAAGCAGCCGGTCCGCCAGTCCCGCAGCAAGCGCGGCTCCGGATCGTCCAAGCGCTGACATCCCCTGCTTTTCAGGCCGGGCGTCGTCCTTCGACCGCCCGGCCTTTTTTTGTTGTCCGGACCCCGGCGAGTTGTACGATTCGGTGTCCTGCGCGTTGTTCGTCGCCGGGTGCGCGGCGCGCCGAACCGGGTGGGGAGAACGTGGAAACCCCTGGAGGAGCGGGCCTGGCGCGGGCGGTGCCCGGCACGCTGTATCGTCTGTGACAGTCCCATGGTCATGAGCAGGACCCATGGTCGAAGGCCGCGCTCGGATGCGGCCGGGGTCACGAGTAGGTGAGGGAGGCACGGGTGGCGGAAACCGCAGCGCCGGACATCGAAGCGCTGGAGCAGGAGGGCGACATCGCGGCCGACTACATCGAAGGCCTGCTCGACATCGCCGACTACGACGGTGACATCGACCTGGACGTCGAGGGCGAGCGCGCCATGGTCTCGGTCGTCGGCACCGGGCTCGACGAGCTCGTCGGCCAGCGCGGCGAGGTCCTCGAGGCGCTCCAGGAGCTGACCAGGCTCGCGGTGCACCGGCAGACCGGCAATCGCACCCGCCTGATGCTCGACGTCGGGGGGTACCGCGAGCGCCGCCGCGCGGAGCTGACGAAGCTCGGCACCGAGGTCTCCGAAGAGGTCAAGCGCACGGGCAAGCCGAAGCCGCTGGCCCCGATGACCCCGTTCGAACGCAAGATCGTGCACGACGCGATCGCCGCGGCCGGCCTGCGCAGCGAGTCCGAGGGCGAAGAGCCCGAGCGCTACGTCGTCGCGTACGCCTCCTGACGCGCGACACACCCGACGAACGGGGCCCCCGACCTTGTGATGAGGTCGGGGGCCTTCCGCTTGATCCGCTCGCGCTACAGGATGCCGTCGCGGCGGTGCTCCTCCGCGCGGATCTCCTCGGCTCGGCGAAGCGCGGCCGCGTCCTCTTCGGTGACGGGGACGACGGCGCGGCGCGGGCGAACGTAGAGCAGGGTGAAGGCGATGCCGGCGGCGCCACAGACCATGAGGATCCAGCCGATCGCGTTGACGTCCACGCCGCTCAGCGAGAAGTCGAACGCGAAGGCGAAGATCGCTCCGATCGCGACGAGGGTCAATCCGACTCCGATGCCCATGCTTCCTCTCCCTAGATCTTGTCCTAGGGAAGATGTACCCGTTTGACCAGAATTATGCGTGTCGGTGGTTCACCGCGTTTCTCAGCGGTGCGGCGTATGTGGAACCATCGTGGATTGTGGGGAAGAGCGATGACTGACCAGCCCGTGGTACCCGAACCCGTTCCTGCCGTGGCGAGCGAGGTGTTCGGGGCCGCGCTTCCCCTCGCCGAACGGTACGTGGAACTCCTCGCCACCGCAGGCGTCGAACGCGGGCTCATCGGCCCCCGCGAGGTCGGCCGCCTGTGGGAACGGCACGTGATCAACTGCGCGGTCCTCAGCGAAGCGGTGCCCGAGGGGGCGTCGGTCGTCGACATCGGCTCCGGCGCCGGGCTCCCCGGCCTCGTTCTCGCGATCGCCCGGCCCGACCTCGACATCACCCTCCTCGAACCCCTTCTGCGGCGCACGACCTTCCTGAACGAGGCGGTCGAAGAGCTCGGATTGACGAACGTCACTGTCCGACGGGGGAGGGCCGAAGAAGTCGTTAAGGACTTCGCCGTCGACGTCGTGACCGCCCGAGCCGTCGCCCCGCTCGACCGGCTTGCGCGCTGGGGACTGCCCCTGCTGCGCTCCGGAGGCGAACTTCTCGCCCTCAAGGGAGAGCGCGCAGCCGTCGAACTGGACGAAGCGGAGGAGGTTCTGCGCAAGATGGGTGTGCGTACGGCTGAACTCCTGCTGGTCGGTCAAGGTAAGGTCGATCCGCCGACCACGCTCGTTCGGCTCGTCGCCGAGCGTCCCCCGGAGCGCGGGGGCAGCAAGACCAAGCAGCGGAAGGGTCACCGGTCCCGGCATGACTGAGCCCTCTTCGACTAAGGAGACCGCGGTGGAGCCGTCATCAGGCCACGCGTTCAGTATGCAGGGGACCGCCGAGACGGCTTCCGTCGAGCCGCGGATGGAGACCGAGGCGCCCATGGATTCACGTGAAACATTCGTGCCGCAGCCGAGCCCTCCCACCGACACACCGATCGCCCGCGCCGCGGCCGCGGCGCTCGAAGTGATGGCCCGTCGGGGCGACCGCGAGTGGCCACGCCCGGCCAGCACCCGGGTGATCACGGTGGCGAACCAGAAGGGCGGCGTCGGCAAGACCACGACGTCCGTGAACCTCGCCGCGGCCCTTGCCATGCACGGCGCCCGGGTCCTCGTCGTCGACCTCGACCCGCAGGGCAACGCCTCGACCGCGCTCGGCGTCGAGCACCACGCGGACGTGCCGTCGATGTACCACGTCCTCATCGAGGACATGCCGCTCGAGGACATCATCGTCGCCTCGCCCGAGCTGCCCAACCTCTGCTGCGCCCCTGCGACGCTGCACCTCGCGGGCGCGGAGATCGAACTCGTCTCGAAGGTCGCCCGCGAGTCCCGGCTCCGCCGCGCGCTGGACGCCTACGACAAGACCAAGTTCGACTACGTGATCATCGACTGCCCGCCGTCGCTGGGACTGCTCACCCTCAACGCCCTCGTCGGCGGCGACGAGCTGCTCATCCCCATCCAGTGCGAGTACTACGCACTGGAAGGCCTCAGCCAGCTCATCGGCACCGTCGACCTCGTCACCTCGCACCTGAACCAGACGCTGAACGTCTCGACGATCCTGCTCACGATGTACGACGCGCGGACCCGGCTGGCCTCCCAGGTGGCCGAAGAGGTCCGGTCGCATTTCGGGGAGACCTGCCTCAAGACGGTCATTCCCCGGAGCGTCCGGGTGTCCGAAGCGCCCAGCTACGGGCAGTCCGTCATGACCTACGACCCGGGTTCGACCGGTGCCCTCGCCTACAGCGAAGCCGCCTCGGAGATCGCCCACCGCTGGGCCGGGGTCGCTTCGTGAGCAACACCGAGTACGTCAACGGGGGATCTTGATGAGCGCATCACGTCAGCCGCGCGGCCTGGGCAAGGGCCTCGGCGCGCTCATTCCGACGGCCCCGGTGATCGCCCCAGCCCCTGCGCCCGTGCCGGCGCAGGCCGCGCCGGCGACCGCGCCCGGAACGTCGGTGCTGCCCGAACTCGTCCCCGTCGACGGGGCACGTTTCGCGGAGCTGCCGGTCACCTCGATCGTCGCGAACCCCCGCCAGCCCCGGACGCACTTCGACGAGGAGGCCCTGGAGGAACTCGCCACCTCGATCTCCCTCGTCGGGCTGCTCCAGCCGATCGTCGTCCGGGAACTGTCGCCGGACACCCCGTTCGAGCCGGCCAAGTACGAACTGATCATGGGGGAGCGGCGGTGGCGCGCGTCGCAGCGGGCCGAGCTGCGGAAGATCCCCGCGATCATCCGCGAGACCTCCGACGACGACCTCCTGCGCGACGCCCTGCTGGAGAACCTCCACCGGCAGCAGCTCAACCCGCTTGAGGAGGCGGCCGCCTACCGCCAGCTCCTGGACGACTTCGGCGCCACCCACGAGCAGCTCGCTGCCAAGATCGGGCGCTCCCGGCCGCACATCACCAACACGCTGCGGCTGCTGGGCCTGCCGCCCGCGGTGCAGCGCCGGGTCGCCGCCGGGGTACTGAGCGCGGGGCACGCCCGGGCGCTGCTCGGCCTCACGAGCCAGGAGGCCATGGAGTCCATGGCGACCAGGATCGTCGCCGAGGGGCTCTCGGTGCGGGCCGTCGAGGAGATCATCGCGCTGCGCGAGGCCGAGACGCCCGCCGCGCCGTCGCCTGTGCGGCGTCCGGTGCGCAAGCCGACGGCACCCGGGCTCGAGGCGATCGCCAACCGGCTGAGCGAGCGGTACGAGACCAAGGTCCGGGTCGACCTCGGGTCACGCAAGGGCAAGATCGTCGTGGAGTTCGCGACGATGGAGGACCTCGACAGGATCCTCTCGGCCATGGCGCCAGAGGCGGACGGAGACGACGCTTCGTCTTGAGACCTCCCTTTTCAACGGGCCCCTTCGCTTCGGCGGAGGGGCCCGTTTGTTGTGGTTCCTGCGTTGTTTCACGTGAAACGGTGGCCGCTGTTTCACGTGAAACACGACCTCGAACGGTTATCCACAGGGCTGTGGATAACCTGTTGTGTCGTGGCGGAGGGGTGGGGAGGATGACCGGATGGGCCTTCGATGCAACGATCACGCCTGGCCGGTCGCGCTTCCGACGATGCAGGAACTCGCCGGAAGGGTGTTCCCCCAAGGAGCGCTCCACCACGCCGGGGACCTCGCCTGGTACTGGTGCCTCGCTCTTGCCGACGACCCGGCGGCGCATCTGACTTCCGTGTGGTCCGACGGGGAGCGGACCGTCGGATGGGCATGGCTCCAGCCATCGGGGGAGCTGCTCCTACAGGCGGAGCCCTCACCGGAAGCGGCCGCGACCGTCGTCGGGTGGGCGGCGGAGGCGGCGGCGGGGTTCGATGGCCCGGTCTCCGTGGAGGTGCTGGGGACGGAGCGGCATCTGCTGGAGGCCCTGCGGCAGTACGGGGCCGCTCCGGTGGCGGAGGGCGGGCCCTACTTCGTCAGCCTGTCGCGCTCGCTGGAGTCGCTGCCTCCTGCGCCCTCCCTACCGGACGGGTACCGGCTGGGGTGGGTGGCCACCCCAGGGGAGATCGAAGGACGAGCGGCCGCTCACCGGGCCGCCTTCTCCTCCACCCGGGTGACCTCCGCTCTGCACGACGCCATGCGCTCCCGCTGGCCCTACCGCCCTTCCCTGGACGTCATCGTGACGGCCCCGTCAGGGGAGGTGGCCGCCTACTGCCAGGCCTGGTACGACGACACCAACGGCACGGCCCGCTTCGAACCCGTCGGCACCCATCCGTCCCACACCCGCCTCGGCCTCGCCCGCGCCGCCTGCACCGCGGCCCTCCACACCCTCGCCGCCGTCGGCGCCCACACCGTCACGGTCCTGGCCCGAGCCGACCCCGCCTACCCGACCCCCCTCCGCCTCTACACCTCCCTCTCCTTCACCCCTACCTCCCACACCCGCCCCCACACGCTCTGAACCCGCCCGAGGGCCCTCGCTGACCCCTTTCCCGCCCTGAGAGATCTCCCGATCCCGCAGGGCCCGACAGCCCCTTCCAGCCCCGAACAGCCCCATGCTCCGCAACGTCTTGCTCGACCTTCCCGTGTTTCACGTGAAACAGCCATCCGGCTTCTCAATCCAGAGCGAGCTCGGCGGGTCGCACAAGCACCGCCATTTCAACGAATGCCTCTGCGGAAGGCTTTCGGCCGGTCCCGAGGGGACCGGCCGACGTGGAAGAGCCCGAAGTGCTAAGCACCAAGGCTTCCCCGCTCCCCACCCCCTCCGTCCCCCGAGCGCGACCGTCAGCCCCGCACCCGCAAGGTGCACCACACTGAACCCTGGACCGATGACCGTCTGGCCGACTGACGATCCGCCCCTTACCTGGTGCCCCACCACCCCGTCCCGAGCAATTCACTGGCTCCGGCGCGAGCAGCACCACAGGCCCGCACCCAGAGCTCTCTGCTGAGGCTCGCACGAGGGTCCATCGTTTGGCGTTGCGCACCCGAGCACCTCGTTTCACGTGAAACATGCGGCACCGCGAAGAGGATCCGGGCACCCGGTGCGACGGCGTCAACCGAAGCGAGCCCAGCAGCAGCCACCTCCCACGCCGAGCCTGCCGTGCATCACCCCGCCTGTGCTCTCTACACGGAGGCAACGAAGGGCACCCCCACGCTGACCCCCTCCATCGCCTACCCGCCTGCCCAGCAGCCCGACGCCTGACAACGCAGCACCAATCTTTCGGCTCCGTTCGACACAGGCTGGACCGACCCGGTCTGCCCCGAGACGCGCTGCCCCGGCGGGGGTCCACCGCCGAGGGGCAAGGACGAGCGAGGGCGCACCGGTTGGGGGAGCGAGAGCAGGCGCGCGCTAGCGGGGGCGTGCGAGCAGGGTGCGCCAACCCTTGCTGCGCTGAAATGGCTGCACCGGCACGGGCCGGATCGGAGGGCGACGATTCAGTGGCGGTCACCCGCAACATCGTGATGAGCGCCCCGAGGCGCTAGCCCAGACCGCGTGTCCACTCCGATGAGCTGGACCCCTCTCTTGGCCGCCATCTCTTCACGCAAGACGGCACGTGTGGACCGCCGAAGGCGACGGCGTGGAGCACCCTGTGCTGGGCACCGGCCGCCTTGCCGGCACACTGAGGAGCTCGGGTCGCTTGGTGTGGGCGGATTGGGGAGCGCTCAGGGTCCTAGGCACTGGCCAGCGAGCAAGACGTAGCCCGTGGCGCGTACGGCACGGGGCGCTCAGGGGTGCGGGGCGCAGGGTGCGTAGCGCTGAGGAGCAGGGCGCTGGGCGGAGCACAAGACGTGGCGCACAGGAGTGCGAGGGCGGCGGTCGCCGAGCGAGGGGCGCGAAGCAGAGAGCGGCGCGTGGCGCGTGGGGCGGCGGCCTAGCTGGCTGCGGGCACGGGCGCCGATGGTGGAGGGCGGCCGGCGTTTCGAGTGGGGGCCGCGGAGTCGTATCTCGACGACGGAGACGAGCCCGTGGGATGAGCCGGGCGGTCCGTAGCCTAGGCGCGTCCGCGGTGGTCGGCGCGATCATCGAGAAGCTCGGCGCCCGCGCCCACGAGGAGACTCGCACGCCGCCACGCGTCATGTTTCACGTGAAACGCAGGACCGGGGGCGTCGTGGTGGGCTGGGTCCCGAGGTGCGAGAGGCCGGCCCACGCCTGCGGAGCCCCGCGAAGGCTGCGTCGCCGGGACGCGGAGCCCACGGTTTCACGTGAAACAGAGGGTTCAGGTGGCGGGAAGGAGTTGGGGGATGGAGAGGTTGGCGGCCTGGAGGGCCAAGGGGAGGAGGCTCGTCTCGGTCATGCCAGGGGCGACGTTGACCTCGAGGAGGTAGGGCGTGCCCTCCGGGGTGACGATGAGATCGGTGCGCGAGAGGTGGCGGAGGCCGAGGGCGCGGTGGGCGGTGAGGGCGGCGTCGTGGGCGTGGACGGCGGCCTCGGGGGAGATGCGGGCGGGCGTGACGAACTCCGTCTGGCCGGCGGTGTAGCGCGCGGTGTAGTCGTAGCGCTCGCCGAGCGGGATGATCTCGACGGCCGGGAGCGCGGTCGGGACCCCGTCGACCTCGACGACGCTCACCGCGACCTCAGTCCCCGTGATGAAGCGTTCGATGAGGGCGACGTCGCCGTAGGAGAAGCAGCCGACCATCGCGGCGGGAAGCTCCGACGCCTCCCGGACGACCGACGCGCCGAGCGCGGAACCGCCCCGCGTCGGTTTCACGAACAGCGGCATGCCCAGCTTCTCGACGATCGCGCCGAGCACCGCGGACGCGCCGAGGTCGTGGAAGACCTCCTTCGGGAGGGTCACCGACTCGGGCGTCTCCAGGCCGGCCGCGCGCACGATGGCCTTCGCCGTCGGCTTGTCCCAGGCGAGCCGGCACGCGTCGGGCCGGGCGCCGACATAGGGGATGTCGAGGAGCTCGAGGACCTCGCGGATCGATCCGTCCTCACCCTCCGCGCCGTGCAGCACGGGGAACACGAGGTCCGGCGGATCCTCGGCCAGCAGTGGCAGCAGCGCCGAGTCGGCTTCACGGATCTCCACCTGGAAGCCCGCGCTCTTCAGCGCGTCCGCGACCCGCCGCCCCGAACTCAGCGACACCTCCCGCTCATAGGACATGCCACCGGCCAACACGATCACCCGTTCCATACCCAGGACCCTAGTGCTCCGCCCCCCATCCACCACCCCCGCCCCCACCCCGACTCCACAACCCTCGTCCGCACAGGCGCGGCCCAACCAGGGGAGAAGATTCCTGCGCCGGGAGCGGCCATCCGCGCGGGTTGTCGCCAGGAGCGGTCGTCCGTGGCAGATCCCGCCGGGCGTGGTCGTCCGTGCAGGTTCCTGAGGGGAGCGGGTGCCGGCTAGACCTTCGCGGCCAGATCCCGGAACCCCCGGGCCACCTTGCAGTCACGGCCCTGACGGTCTGCTCAAGGGTGCAGGTCTCGGAAAGCTCCGAAGGCTCAGCGCTGACTACTTTCGTGTCCTTCCACGTCGGCCGGTCCCCGCGGCTGGCCCTGAGGGGACCGGCCGCCTCCTCAAACCCGAAAGTAGTCAGCACCCAACCCTCCCCACTTCCCCACCTCCTCAACTCCCGAGCACGACCGCCAGATCCGCACCCCCCACAAGGTGGCCCAGGGTGACGAAACCTCTCCCTCCTCCCACCACGACACCACACCCCGGCAAGTCTCTGTTTCACGTGAAACCCACCCCGCCTCCCTGACTGGAACTCGCTCCCATCGCCCGCTGTTTCACGTGAAACGGGACCCTCCAAGTCACCAGCACCGGACCAACAGAGCACACAGAGGTTCCGGGAAAGCCTCCAGTCCCCAGGCAAGCAGGCACCACGCCCTGGCTGCCCCCACGCCACACACCTAGTAGAGCTCCGCAGCACCAGCCGCCCTGCCGAACCCCACCACGACGCCGCGACCGAAACCGGGGCTCCGTTTCACGTGAAACAGAGCCCCGGACGAGAGAGCCCTCGGCGCTGGGTGCTGGGCGCTGGGCGCGGTGTTTCACGTGAAACGCACGCATGGCGCTCGTCGCCGTCGGCCGCGTGGGTGTGCAACCAGCCTTCAGATCCCTGTGCCGCGTCACGGCGGCAAGGTAGGCCGCGTGACGGCGGGCAGGCTGGCCGCGACGCCCTGGTGCGGCGACCCCGGCGGCCGTCGCGGCCGCGAGAACCGCGACTCGCCGGGCGCCGCAGCGTGCCGCGATGCCTGGGGGCACGGTGCGGGCCGGGCGGGCAGTTGCCAGGACGCGCCGGTCGCCGAACCCCCACGCCGCGAGCGTGCTGCTGCTGGCCGCCACCTCCCGCAGCCTTCACCGTACGGCCGATCGGGGGGCTGCGGATCAGACGTCGTTCGGCTCAGCTCCCGTGGCCGGTCGGAGCTGGCGCTACGGGGCCCACCCCGACACACGGACCGGAGCTAGGGACGCCTGCCCGCGCGCTGGATGGGGGAGTTTGAACGAGCCCATGGAAGTGAAGGGCTCGTCCCAACGCACGCCGACCCGCTCGGGACACCGGGACACGTCGACCGCAAATGCATTGTGCGCTTCCTGGCGACCTCTACCGGGGCCTGGCGCGCGAGGAGATCCTCGAGGTCGTTAGTTCGGCAGCGAGGAAGTCAGGCAGACCGTTGTTTCACGTGAAACAGAGGCCAGGATGGGAGCCTTTTCGGAGCGGGGAGCGGGGAGCGGGGAGCGGGGAGCGGGGAGCGGGGAGCGGGGAGCGGGGAGC
>NZ_BAAGPQ010000039.1:0-17475 GCF_054783995.1 Actinocorallia aurea | reverse complement strand
GCTGGCCACCAGCATCATCTGCTGGAGACACCTGCAACGCACATTGCGTTAGGAGTTCTTAGAGACTCGCAGGCGTGGAGATGACGCCGGACGAGGCCGCCGCCGACGGTCGAACGCTACGAATGCCCCAACTGCGAAGCCATGGCGCCGTCCCCGTGCCGCACCCGCGGAGGGAAGGTCGCCTCGAAGTACCACACCGCCCGCTTCATCCTCGTGCCCGCTCCGCGACCTCCTGGAGGTGCCCGTCGCCGCAGGGCGCAGGCCCGGCGCCACCTGGCAGGCCCTGCCGCCCGTCGCGCCGGCCGAAGTCGCGCCGAGCGCGCCGCCGATCCGGATCGGGTACGCCCGCTGCTCCACCAAGGACCAGGACCTCGACAGCCAGCTCGCCGCGCTGCGCGCCGCCGGATGTACCCGCGGAGCGGCGGCCAGCATCTCGAACTTGAGCTGCTCGATCAGCATGTCCGGCGGGATGATCTTCTCGATCGTGTCGCCCAGCATGGCTTTCGTGACCGAGTTCGTGGTGCTCGTGTAGCTCCGCACCAGCACCGCGCACGTCAACCGCTCTCGGAACTCGTTCTGCTGTTGCTCGGGCCACGCCCGCTCCATCCGGCGCGTACCCGGCCGCCGCCCCTGCCGTGCCCCAGGGCTACGGGTCTCCGCAGCCGTGACTAGCCGGGTTCGGCCGATCCGGTGTGGTCCACGAGGAACTGCCAAGGCCTTCCCCTGCGCACGACGGTCATGGTTCTGTACCCATGGGGCAAGAACCCGGGACCCGGTTCAGGCGTAGAACGTCATCGCCTCCTCGGCCCGCCCCTCGAACATCAGGAACGGCTTCACCCGCATCTTTTCGCACCCTTCCGCCTGGTTCCACCACCGTGCGGAGCGTACCCACGTCCGCCGACAGTTCACGGCCACGGCGGACAGGCGAGCTCAGAGGTTCGCCTCGATCTCGGCCATGCGCTTGGCGAGGACGTCGTAGTAGTGGGGATCGGTGGCATATCCGGCCTTGGCGACCTCCCGGGCGAACGCGTACGGGTCGTCGAGATGGTCGAACGCGGCGGCGTAGCGGCTCTGGTTCCGCAGGAATCTGCCGTGATCGCTGAACGCCTCCTCGGGCGAGTCGTACTTGCGGAACCAGGCGCGCACGACGTACTCGTACATCCCGTCGGGGCGCTGGGTGACCGAAAGGACCTCCGGGAAGCCGGTCGCGTTCGGAGTGGGCAGCACCTCGCGGGTCTTCCAGAGCTGCCGCTTCTCCGGCGGGTCGGTGGCCTTCGCCTTGATGCCGAAGAAGTTGTGGCCTTCCGCGGCGGAGCCCCAGTTCGACTCCAGCGCGGCCTGCCCCAGCGTGACGAGCGCGGGCACGCCCGTCGCCTCCTGGCTGTGCTCTGCGTATCCCCGGTACTTCGCGACGAACCCGGCGGCCGTCGCCGAGGCCGCGCCCGTCCGGGGCGCGGGTGCCGCGTTCGTCCAGGCCGCGGCGAACGGCCCGGTGAGCCCCGGCCATTCCTCGGAGACCTTGATCGGATAGCCCGGGAGCTGGGACTTGGTCGCCCAGTCGAGCGCGATGTACTCCTCGCCCTTGAAGAAATAGGCGCGTCCCGAGCCCGGATTGATCGCGGCGTCGATGCCGTCGCCCACCCACACGGCCGAGACGCCGCCCCAGTTCCCCACGATGTCCTTGGGGTAGCCCGGGTCCTGCGCGTCCGCCGCGATGTCGTACCGGGCGTATTGCGGGCCGCTGAATAGGTAGGCCTTGCCGTCTCCCCAGTTCATGGCCGCGTCGACGGACGGGAAGGCGACACCCGGCCAGTGGCCCGCGATCGGCAGCGGATAGCCGTCGTCAACGGCCTGCGTGCCGAACGGAATGCGCGCGTACTCGCCCCCGCGGAACACGAAGAGCTGCGAAGTACCGAGGTCCAGCGCGGCGTCGAGCCCGGACGAGAACTCCCCCGTCAGCCCGCTCCACTGGGAAGTGAGCGCGCTCTGGCCGGTCACGGCATTGGCGGCGAAGTCGAAGACCTGAACCTGGTCTCCGACCACGAAATAAGACTTGTCTACCGTCATGGGTTTCTCCGGTTCTCTCACGGGCGGGCCGTGCCCCAGGGGCACGGCCCCGCTCATGGGGTCAGTCGACCCGGTAGGTGACGTAGTAGAAGGACCCCTCCACCTCGGATTTCGCCAGCTTCGCGATGTCGCCCATGCCGCGCTCCTCCTCGAAGATCGTGACCGCGCCGAGGAGGTCGTTGGCGGACAACGAGTCGTATTCGACGAGCGACACGGAGGCCGACCCGGGCACGGAGACCTGGACCCCGGGTGCGACGGACTGCCCGGCGTTCACGGTGCGGGCCTTCGCGTCCAAGGGCCAGATCCGGTCGTCCACGTCCGTGGAGTTGTCGGCGGTGATGAACAGGTCGTCGGGGTAGGCGCCCGCGCGGTCGATGGCATCGACGATGCCGGGAATGGACTTGACGACGTCTTCGAGCGGTCCGGCCAGCGAGGTGAGAGGCGAGGACTCGAAGAGCGAGGCGAACACCCCGTTCTGGCCCAGGTCCGTGCCCGTGGCCGGGTTCACGCACATGACGGTCTCAATGGTCGCTGTCGCTGTCATGGTCTTCGTCTCCTTGGTCTTCTCGGTGTTCGTGCTCTTCGCCGCGCGCCGGGTCGTCAGCCCGTGAGGCCGTCGAAGACGAGGCCGCTCGACATGTCGGGCGAGCCGTGGCGTTTGGCGCGGGCCGTCCAGGAGTGGACGGAGCCGTCATGCCAGCGTGCGTGCTGGCGGGTCCGGGTCAGGGTGGCCCCCGAGCGGGGGATCTCCTCCTCGAAGAGCCACAGGCGGGTCGCGTGCCCGTCGTGGAAGAGACGGCCGAGAGGCAGTTCGCCGGGGCCTGGCTCCACCTCGTCGCCCCGGATGAGCGGGACGAGGTGGAACACGATGGAGTCGCCCGCCTCGTTCTCCTTCTCGGGCGCGAGCGGATACCAGTTGCGGGGCACGGAGGTCTCCACGAGGTACCGGGGAAGGGTGCCGGGCGCCGCGGCGGAGCCGTCGGGAAGCGCCGCGGGATGGTCCACCGGGCTTCCCGTGTCGTCGGTGACGCGGGTCTCCACCGCCCAGGCGAGGTTCGCCATCTCGTCGCGCACGAGCAGGACCGTCTCCAGCGGCGGGCTCTCCAGCCCTTCCGGCATCACGGGCGCGAAGTAGAACCACGGTGATGTCGGACGTTCCGTGCCTGGCTCGGGCGGCTCCGCGGAGTCGGTGAGGGCGAACAGGCACCAGCCGTCGACGTCGGCGTTGGCCGGGCGGAGCTCGCGGCGCGCGCCGAAGACGTCGGTGACCGCGAACCTCCGCACGCGTGAGAGGCTGCCGACGGGCAGGCTGACGGGCAGGACCAGCCAGTCGTTGCCGTACACGGTGGCGAATTCGGTGAGCAGGAGCCTGCCGAGGTCGTTGGGCGAGGCGTCGATCGCGCCCGGATCGAACTGGGCGTCCTCCATCTGCCAGAACCGCGGCATGGGCATCCCGCCGAACCGCGCGGGGCTCGGCACCGAGCGGACTGCGTGCTCGACCGGGCCGTCCGGCCCGTCGGGGTCTCCCTCGTGCACCGCGTCCATGGCCCACCAGTCCAGCCTGCCCCCGGAGTAGCCGAACCCCTGGAGCCTGACCTCCGGCAGTGTGGAGGCGCCGAGATGGAACGCGTACTCCTGCCTGTTGGGGTCCCATGCCCGCGGATGGCCCTCGGCGGTTTCGGACGTGGCGGGGACGCGCGCCTGCCACCAGGCTGCCCATTCGGCGGCGATCACGGCGACAGCGTCGAGCACGGAGTCCGCGAGCCCGAGCTGCGCGGCTTCGGCGGCGCGGGTAGCCGGATCGGCCAGCCGGCCGAGCGTCCCGGAGAGTTTCAGGCCGTCCGGCACCCGCCCGCGCAGCACGTCCACGGGACGCTCGGCGGGCGGCGCCACCGCCGGCAGCTCAGGGGAAGGGAAGGCGCAGTTCGCCGTGAACACCGGCACCAGGTCGGCCAGCCCCGCCGCGCCGAGCATCCGGCGGAGCCTGAGCCCGCCTTCGAGCCGCAGCCGCGGGTCCGGGCCGACCGCCGGTTCCTGCTCGATGAGCCGCTCCAACGGCTCGGCCTTCCGGTCGTAGGGCAAGGCGCCTTCTTCGCTGGCGGGGCGCCAGGTGTTGAGCGGATGAATGTCGAACGTGGCGTCGACCCAGGCCGCCGAGGTGGCGTCCTCGTGCTGGAACTCCCCGAACTGCCACTGCCGCCCCAGCAGCCACAGCGGGTCGTGGATCCGGGCCGCCAGGCCTTCCTCGATCCCGTCCGTCCGCGCGAGAGTACGGAATTTCGTCATCTCTACTTTCCTTCGGGTATCGGAAGCAGCGAGGCCATCTCTCCGAGGTCCTCAAGGTCGACGGTACGGATCCGGGCGAGTGCGAGGGTGTCCTCCACCGCCCCGTGGACGTCCTCCATCCGCCAGCCGCGTGCGGGGTCGGGCGGAACGGCCAGCAGCAGTGCCTGCGGGGCCATCGCGCCCGGCCCGTCGTGGTGGAAGGCCACGCCCGCGATCTCCTCGGGCCCGTGCTCGCCGTTCGGGCGGGGGACGGCCTCGCTCCAGGAGTCGGCGATGAGCCCGGCGACGGCGCCGGGTCCGGCGGGCCGGTCGGCGTGCAGGACCGTGGTGAACCGGATCGGCGAGTCCGTGTCACCCTGGACGGGCGAGGAGGTGGCGATCCACCGCGCGCCGGGCCGGTCCGGGCCCTGCACGACGAGGTAGGCCCCCGTGCCGCTTCCGGCGACCAGGTCCGCCAGCACCAGCGCCTCGTCGAAGGCGGCGGCCGGGGGCCGGACCGCCGCGATCTCCCGGAGCCAGTCCGCGACCTCGTCGGGCTCGGCTCCGGGCGGGTTCTGGTCCGGCAGCGCGGCGCCCTTAAGCAGCGGAAGCAGCTGCACCGCGTCGCCGAGGACGTCCTTGACGGCTCCCTCGGCCGCCGCGAAGAAGGCGACGGCCTCGTCCTCGGAGCCGCCCGCGGGGACGTCGGGCAGTGGCTTCAAGTCCTTCAGGAGGTCGAGGACCCGGGTGCCGTACCGGACCGGGTCGGCGTCCGGAGGCGGCGGCGCGAAGAAGAGCCCGAGTAGTCCCAGCCTTTCGAGGACGGGCCCCGGGGCTCCGGAGCCCAGGGCGGCCTCCAGCGCGTCGCGCGCCGCGACGACCTCGTTCACCCAGGGCACCGTGCGTTCGGCGAGCTCGGCGAGGTCCAGCGTGATCGGGGCCTGCGGGTCCGCGGCGTTCAGATGCCCCGGGAGCAGCGGGGCGCCCGCGGCGACGACGGCCCGCAGCCGTTCGCAGACGAGGGCCAGTTCGGCGGCCCTGGCCTCCCCCGCCGCGCCGAGTGCTCCGCCGGCGGCCTTGCCGAGCGCCACGAGCAACGGCGAGCCGCCCTGTCCGCCGCGCGAGGCCGACACCACCTCCAGCGCGCACCAGCCGAGCGCGTCGAGGCCTACGGCGGAGCCGTCTTTCCGGGTGAAGCGCCAGGCACCGGCCGCGCCGAGCCTCCCCCGGCACCAGGCCTCCAGCGACGGTTCGAGCCGGGCCAGGGCTCGGGCGCCGTTCCAGCCGTCCGCCACCGCGCCCGCCGGGCACAGGAAGCCCAGGTGGTGGCCGATGGCGGTGGCGCTGCGCGGTGTCCGCAGCACGTCGAACTCCTGCGGCAGGCCGTCGCCCCGGCCGATCGCGTCGGCCGAGAGGCCGGCCCGCAGCGGGTCGCCGCCGACCAGATGGTGCACGGACTCGGCCAGGAGCAGGTCCGCGACCGCGTCCACCGTCTCGGTCAGGTCGGCGACGAGCCCAGAGATGATCTTGTGCTCGCCGTCGTCGGCACCCGCGAGCGGGTCGCCGTCACCGGGCGGAACGGCCCTCAGGCGCTCGCCGTCGACGACATTGCGCGCCGCGCTGCTCGTCGCGCCCTCAGGGACGGGCGCGGTGGGGTCGACGGCGAGTTCCAGGGGATAGCGCGCCCGGAAGCCCTCGATGAGGCGGTCGAGCCCATTCTCGTGCAGGCCGCGTTCGAACCGGTAGCCGAGCAGCGCGGGCAGCGGCCGGCCCTCGCGCACCCCGTCGACGACCTCCAGCGCCGCCCTCGCACGCCACGACTGAAGGTCCACCGCGAGCGCCTGCGGCTCGGCGTGCGAGCGCATTCCGGCGCGGAGCACGGCCGCGGTCGCCGCGTGGTGCAGGGAAGGGGTGACGATGAAGCCTTCGTCCTTGCTCACCGGCGTACCGTCCTCGCCGAGTTCCCCGGGGGCGACCTCGGTGAGCCAGCCGTAGGCTCCGACATGCAGGCCCTGCGGCCGGGTCGCGCGCAGCCCGCGCAGCCGGGCGTCGGCCAGCGACGTGATCCACGCGTCGGCCCGATAGGAGAGGGTGTCGAGCGCCTCGAACATGAGCCGGTCGAGGCTGGGCAGGTCCTCCGCGGCGCTCCGCTCCAGGGCGACGAACGCCTCGGCCGTGGCCCGCGCCCAGGCCAGCCGGCCCGCCACGTAGGCGGCCGTCTCGGGATCGAGCCCTGCCAAGGCCGCAGGTTCCGCAGCCACCCTGGCCTCCTGGTAGGCCTTGATGGCCTGGAGGGCGAAGTCGTAGAAGTCCCAGGGCCCGTTCTCCGCCATGACGGGCTCCAGAGCGCGTTCGTGCTCCGCGCCGAACCCATCGGGATCCGCCCGCCAGGCGTCGTTCGGTAGCTCGTGGGAAAGGGCGAGCAGCTTGGTCAGCGGAAGCTCGGCGAGCTTCTTCTTGAGCTCCGCGGACGGCGCGGGGACTACCGGACGCGAGGCGTACCACTTATGGTGCCGTGTCGGATATCCGAATGCCGCCCGGGAGTCTCGGGGGATGGAGCCGACCAGCACGCGGTCGGCGGCGACGTCGGGTCTGGTGTCCTCCACCAACCACGTTGCGGGCCAGCCGGAGATCTCCTCCGACGACGGGGTGCGGCGGAGCAGGTCGATGATCTCGTCTTCGCGGTCCGCACCGCCCTCCCGGACGTCGAGCCGATGCCCCGTTCCATGGTCCTCCAGGGAGCTGCGCAGCGAGGACAGGTGCTCCGACAGCCGCGGATCGGTCTCGGCGTCCCGCCACAGGTCGAGCGCGGAGACCGGAAGCAGGCCGTACGGCTGGCGGCCTATGCGCACGGTGGGCAGCGTCCCGCGGCTGCGGACGTGCCGGGTGAAGTGCTCGACGAGCCAGGAGAGGTCCGGCACCTTGACCGCGGCCGTCCCCGCCGCAGTGGGTTCGGCCCAGGGTAGCAGTACCGGGGATCTGCTGTAGAGAAGGCCGAAGGCCCGGTGCAGCAGGGCGAGATCGGCGTCGGCGTCGTCGGCGTCCGCGTGCGGCGCGGCGGCGAGGACCGGCAGCCCGTCGATGCCGAGTGCCGCCGCCGCCCGGGCGGCGGCCTGCGCGCTCCGCGGGTCGTATGCGGCGCGCAGCTCGTCAACTTTCTCAGGGGGCCGGGGCTCGGGCCGCGAGACCCAGCCGGACCGGGTGGCGGGGGTGTTGTTGGTGGGCGTGCGGGTCGGCAGGAAGGCCAGGCCGCCGCCGTATTGATGGGAGAGCAGCGTGTCCTGCCAGCGGGCGGCGCTCTCGGCGGCCGTGGACCGGATGTCCACGCCGACGACCGTGAGCAGTTCGTAGCGCAGCTCCGGGTACTCCAGCGGATAGCGCAGCGCCATCCCCTGCTCCTCGGCGACGTCGAAGTCGACGAGCCAGGCACTCTCCTCGTCCCAGGGCAGCCGCTCCAGCCCGGCCCGGCCGCTCCGGTTCTCCGTCGGCTCCTCCTCGCGCGAGGGCGGCCGGAACCCGACCTTCAGATCGTCGGCGATCTCCCGGCCTTCACGCCGCCACGCGCAGTGGAGCTCGCCGTGCGTGCGGATCTCGTAGGCCGAGAACAGGAAGCGGTCCGGCAGGAGGCGGGTGTGCGCCGCGTGCGTCCAGGTGCCGTCCGCCTCGGCGGGTTCCGGCCCGCCCGGATCGGTCGCCTCCCGCGTCCACGCCGCGCGGGCCGGACCGAGCCGCGCGAGCAGCAGGCTCCAGGCCTCGGCCGCGCCGCGTTCCGCCGTCTCCCGCCAGTAGCGCTCCCCGGCCTCGCGTTCCTCCTTGGTGAGCCCCCTCTCGTGGGCATCCACGTGGACGTCGTCCGGGAAGACGCGGATCAGCAGCTCCGCGGACCCGGCGACGGAGGAGTAGACGGCCTCGATTCTGAGCGGCAGGAGGAGCAGCGGGACATCGCCCTCATCCGGCCAGAGCGGCCGGTCGGCGGCCAGCGCGGCGTCGAGGGCCGTTCGGGTGTCGCGCAGGGCCTCTTCGGCCTCCGCGATCGTTTCGTCATCGGCCGCCCGGCGCGCCCGGTCGGCCTCCTGGCGGCAGCGGCCGGCCCTCAGCCGCAGCTCGGCGATCTCCTCAGGCCTCATCACGTCCTCCGGTCTGGATCAGCAGGCTCGAATGGATGGCCACCTGATACGGCTGCTGGATGCTGTGCTTCGCGATGCCGCAAGCCGTCAGCCGACCGACCTTCTCCGCGACGGCGAAACCGTTCTCCCGGTCCTTGTCTCCGACGTCGTCCCAGGACAGGCCGCCTTTGGCGTTTCCGGGGCCTGACCCGAGCGTGTCGAAGCCGAACCGCATCCGGTAGTCGTGCTCCTGGAAGACGAAGAACCAGCCTTCCGAGGCGGGGTCGGCCAGCTCGCCGGGCGGGAGGGCGAACGCGTAGGCAATCGTCCAGTCGTCGATCCGCATCGGGAACAGGCAGGGGCGGACGTCGTCGGTGCTCGGCTCGAACTGCTTGTCCGGGCGATGGGTGTCCATCGCCCGGGCCGCGGTGACGACCATGTCCGGGAACCTCCGGACCACCTCGCCGCGCACGAGCACCAGGGAGAAGTCCCCGTCTCCGGGCGAGACGTGCGAGCCCAGCGGGGAGCTCTCCCAGGCGTCTAGCGCGGGGACGTCTCCCGGCACGTCGGTCCGGGGCCAGAAGCGCCGGAACGGGCTGCCGCGCCGGTCGGTCGGGTACTCCCGCCAGAGCAGCTCCGCCATCATCTCCTGGTTGAGCCCGGTCAGATAGCTCTCGATGAAGGAGTTGTTCGCCTCGACGAGCGCGACGCTCTCGGGCGGGAAGTCCTCAAGGCCGGGCAGCAGCCACTCCTGGGCGGATTCGGCCAGGGCCAGCGCCATCGGCAGGTCGAAGACCGGATAGGCCATGATGGGCCCGGATCCGGATCCGGCCGACTCCGGCGCCGTGATGCGGGTGCCCATCCGCCTGAGGATGCGGTCGCCCGGGTGCAGCGCTGGCAGCAGCCGCTGCGCCACGTCCTCCGCGGACATCCGCACGCTCGGCTCGCCCGCCGCTGCGGTGTCCCCCGCGTCTGCGGCGGCCTCGCGCAGTGCCTCGCCCACGGCGGGGATTTGCCCCGCCAGGACGGGCGCGATCCGGCGGGCGTCGGACCGGGCCAAGAGCTCGGGCGAGACGCCCCGGAGCCCTTCGAGCCGCCGAGTCAGCGCCCCGGAGAGTTTCACCTCTCCGTTCGCCGCCGCGACCCGCCGCACTGCCTCCAGGCGGATTAGCCGCCTGGCCGCCAGGAACGGGGGCGGGGCCTCGGCCTCGGCCGCTGCGGGCTCGTCCCCTTCAGCCGGGACGGGGGCCAGGACCCGCGCCGCCAGCTGCCCGGCCAGTCCTCTGCCGATCACGGAGTCCAGGGTCGTCCCGGAGCGTTGCGCGATCCTTGCCGTCGGCCGCATCAGCCGGGTGAACGCCGCCGAGGCGACGGCGTCCGGCATCGGGCTCGCGGTGATCTGGAGCGCCAGGGTCTCCTGACCGGCATGGACGCGGGCGGCGGCGGGAGCCGTGAACGCGATCAGTTCCCCGGCCGTGAGACTGCTGATCCTGCGGTCGTGGATCGAGGCCGAGACGGCGGTCGCCAGGCCGGCCATGGCCCGCAGGCGGTTCGCCTCCCGGACGGCCCCGACCTGCTCCCACGCCCGCGTCATCAGGTGCTCCTGCTGATCGCGCACATAGGCGGCGCCCAGCCCTGCGGCGATCCGGCGGCCGGGAGCGAGGTTGAGCTCGTCGATCCAGGAATGGTCGCCGAGCGGCAGTTCGGGGTTCCGGCCGACCCTGTCGACCCCGACGTGGCGGCCGCCGTAAAGCGGCGGCGCCACGGCGCCCGTCTGGTCGGCCGGGTCCGCGCCGGACTCCAGCCGGTCGGCCGGCGCGCTGAGCTGCGCCTGGATCCGCTTCTCGAAGTCGGTGGACACCGCGGTGGGCGGCTGCTCCGCGGCCTCCGCGCCCGCGGCGCGGATCGGCCGCATGGCCCCGTCGACGGTGAGGACCAGCGGGTTCCCGTCCGGCGGCGGGGCCCCGCCGGGCAGCGGCTCCTTGCCGGGCCAAGGGCAGCAGATGTCGACCTCGCGCGCGGTCAGGCCCGAGGCGTCCCCCGCGGCGCGCAGCCGCCGGACGACGTGCTCGAAGTCCCCGTCGGGCCCCGTCTCGAACTCCCAGGACCAGTAGACAGGCAGATCCACCACTCGCGCGGGCTCCTTGACCCTCCAGGCGGGGGAATGGTCCCGCAGGGCCGCGGGGTCGGCCTTCCCGAGCGCGGAAAGCCCGGCGGCCACCCCCGACCGGAGGGCCGGCACGATGCACGCGCGGTACTTGCGGTGCCCGTCGAGCCTGCGCGGGCAGATCAGCCGGGATATCCGGTCCTGGCCCTCCTCGGACTCCTGGACGTGCGCCCACGCCCAGGCCTCGGCGAGGTCGGGCAGTTCCGCGGTGGACGCGTGTAGGACGGGCAGGGCGCCGGGGCCCGGATCGAGCCTGGTCTCCGCGGAGACGACGACGAGGACGATCCAGGGCTGGAGCCGGCCGTCGGTGGGCGTCGCGGTCGGGGTGAGCAGCCAGGGCAGCTCCGGCACCGCCAGATCGACCGAGGCCAGGTCGTTCGGCGCGGCGTCGGCGGTCCCCGCGGGCGGGAAGGCCCGCAGCACCGGCATCTCGCGGCACCCCGCCACATCGCCCGGGCCGAGCAGCTGGAGCCGGTCCCCCGGCGGGGCGACCGGCGTCTTCTGCCCGTCCGGACCCGGCCCCACGAGGTCCGCCCCGACGTCTATCTTCGCCCGTCCGGTGGCCGCGTCGGTGCCGGTGATCGCCGCGCCGAGCGGCGTCCGCGTCCAGTCCGTGAACTTGAGCACGCTCATCGGACGACCTCCCACGCTTCGACGAGCAGCACGTTGTCGGCCGCCAGCGCGCGGACCTGGTCGCGCATCCGGGCCGCGCCGCCTCCGCCCTCCGGCAGGGCGACCTCGCTCATGGTCCCGGCCTCAACCGCCACGATCGGCGGAGCGGGCGCGACCGTCACCTTCTGGTCCTGCGGTACGGCCTGCCACCGGAGGTCGTGAAGGCTGCGGGAGGCGATCACGTTGACCAGGGCCTCGCGCCGCAGGCGCAGCGACGGCGCCTCCGGTTCCCCGAGCGGTGTGCTCAGCGAGTGGTGGTAGATCGTGCGTTCCGGCGTCGGCTCCCAGGTGACCGACTGGGAGCCGGGGCCCTCCCTCATCTCCAGAGAGATCCCCGCCTTGCCCTCGTCGAAGGCCCGCAGGCCGATCCGCTCGTCGTCGGTCAGGGTGTGGAACTGGCCCTGCGCGAACATGTCGACCAGGTCGGTCTGGCTCGCGGCGCCCTTTCCGATCCGGCCGGCCGTGAGGTCCCACCGTTCCGGCGCGGGCATCGGCAGCCCGTCGAGGCGGTCGATGGTCTCGCCCAGCGGCACCACGCGCTGGCGCACCTCCACGGAGCCGTACGGGTCGACGATCTCGCCGTCGGTGAGCGCCCGCTCGACGTCCTCGGTGAGCGCGAGGCGGACGGGGCTGCGCGCGGCCCGCTTCGGGATCCACGCGCCCGGCTCCCGCAGCGCCGCGAGGAGAGGGGCCCGCGCGCTGTCCGCGAAGCGCCCGGCGGGCGGCGGGGGACCCCAGCTCGTGTCGAACCCGAAGGAGATGCTGAACAGGAAGAGGTCGACCTCGCCGCGGCCGCGGACATGCCAGTGCCCCGGTCCTTCGATCCGCAGATCCAGGGCGACGCCCACCAAGTTCTCGCCGCAGACCCGGAGCGCGACCCCGGCCCGGGCGTCGACGGTGAAGCACGGCCGGTCCAGCCCCATGATCGCGTCGAGGGACAGCTGACCGCGCAATCCGCACTTGGCCAGCTCGGCCGCGATCTCCAGCCGGGCACCGAACTGGGCGAACGCGGACGTCACCGCGGCGTAGGCCTCGCAGCGCATCTCCAGCCAGGGCAGCGGAGACAGGTCCATGCCTATCCGCCGGAGCTGCGGCACACCCCGGGGGATCGGGAACGCGGGGTGGAAACCGCCGGCGCTCAGCACGAAGTCCGCGTCGCGCCCGCCCCGGACCAGCAGGCAGGCGTCTCCGGTGAGCGGGACGCCCGCGATGTGCGAGCCGGTCAGCGACGCGACGACCAGCAGACTCGGCTCGGCCGGATCGGCGTGCGCGGCGAACACGATCTGGATCAGGATCAGGGCCGCCCGCGGGCTCGGGACGCCGAGGGTCAGCTTGCCGAGGATCGACAGCGTTGGCGTCGCGGAGATCTCGGTCACCGCCGCCATGGACGCGGTCGCGAGGTCCCCGAGCCAGCTCAGCTGGAATATCGGACCGGTGACCACAGCGCCCCGGCAGGGCGGGAACACCGCCCCGAGCGAGCTCTGGGCGGCGCGCGTGGCCGCGGCGGCGTCGGTCGGGAAGAGCAGCGCTCCGGCGGTCCCGTCGGACACCGCGCGCAGCAGCCCGTCCCGGTCCAGCCGCCGGTTGACCCCGACGATGCCGCCGATCCCGGTGATCGCGAAGCCGAATCCGACCTGGATGCCGGGCAGCGGGAAGGCTGCGCTGAGCATGGCCAGGAATGAGCCCTGCTCCAGGCCGAGGACGGCGAAGGCCTGAGCGGACAGAGGCGGGATCGAAGCGCTCAGCCCGCCCGTGTACTCCCCGTCCTGGCCGGTCACGAAGCCCGAGCCGCTCACCACGGGCAGGTCGAAGGAGACCGCGGCGCCTTCCGGCGGCACCACGTGGGCGGGGCCGACGAGCGGGTCGGCGCCGAAGGACAGGGGCAGCTCCGCGCCGGGTCCGTCGAAGCGGAGCATGACCGGCGTGCCAGGAAGGCTCGCCCGGATCGGGACCCGCAGCCCCAGCACGCAGCCGTCTCCGTTCGGGCGCAGCACGACGTCGAGTCCCTCGAACGTCGCGCCGGGCACCGTGAGCGGCACGGGCAGCCGCACCCGCAGTGCGGGACTGCCGGACAGGGTCACGCCGGTGCCCGGGGCGACGTCGAAGGCGAGGTCGAGCGGGATCGGCCCGAGTGCCGGGACCAGATCCGCCAGGACGCCGAGGTCCATCCGGACGGAGCCCCCGCGAGTGGCGGCCGATGCCCTGCGATGCGGCTCGCCGTCCGGGCCCGCGCCGAACTCGATGCCCGCCTCCAGATTCCCGAAGTCGATGATCTGCCCGTCCTGCGCGCCTTGGGCGTCCCGCAGGAACGCGAGCCGCAGCCCGTCCCCGGCCTGCGTCCCGTCCACGGTGACGCCCGCGGCGTCCAGCACGGCCTCCAGCGTGCCGGAAAGGCGGCCGGAGACGGCGATGCCCCAGCCTTGTCCGAGCGAGCTCCGCTGGTCCGCGCAGCCCGACGCGGACAGGCCCGCGCGTACTCCCCCGGCACCGGTGGTGACGTGCAGGGCGAGGGTCAGCCCCGTACCGGTGGGCAGGTGCAGCGCGTAGGCGATGCCGGGCGCGGCGCCGCCGCCCGGGTCCCAGCCGCGCAGTTCGGCGGTGATCCCGTCGGCCGGCTGGTCCTCGGTGGTGCTCCGGAGCAGCAGGCCGATGAGGGGGTCGGCGGCTTTGGCCGCGTCGAGCGCGGAGGGAGCCAACGGGGCCGAGAGCCGGCCGCCGAACGTGTCGCCGGGCCATGGTTTCTCGGCACCCGCCGGAGCCGCCGCCGCGGCCTCGCGCATTCGGTCCAGCGCGGTGAGAACACGTCCGCGAAGTGCCTTTTCCAGAATTCTTCCAGGATTTTCAGTCATCGGACCACTCCTGCCGCGAGGACCGCGTACGCCTGTTCACCGCGAGCGCATGTTTATCGGTTCGCCTCCCATGGATACCAGAGAGGGGCCGCAACCTCGTCCTTCCACGATTCATCTATCGGTAAGGATGGCGAAGATAGGCGAATTGCTGAACATCCTCCGCAGGAGATACTCGAAACCGCAGTGAAGACAGTTCCAGAGGCCAGAACTGTTGTTTTCCGCAGCCTGCCATCCGCGTTGTGGAGTGGCGCATAGAATGGCGCGGAAGACCTTCCGAAGACCTTCACCGTCTTTAATCGCGGCACAGCCACGATCCGCGGCGGCCCGGCCGACCCGTCCTCTCGGTCCCCGCCGTCAGGCGATCCAGGGCGGGGTCTGGAAGGCGAGGCCGCCGGGGAGGGCCGCGGCGGCACCGGCGGGGGCGGTGACGAGGGCGGCGAACCCGGTGGTGCGGGAGGGGCGGGTCTGGCGGGGGATGGCCGGCAGGGATGACGATGGTGTCGCCCGCGGCGAGGGTCTCGGCGCGGCCTCCGGCCTCGACGATGGCGGTGCCGGAGAGGAAGGTCCAGACCTGTTCGGCGTCGATGACGTGGAGGGGGCCATCGGAGGCGCCCGGGGCGGCGTCGACGCGCCAGACGGACGTGGCGGCCTGACCCAGGGTCGGCGAGGCGAGGGTGGTCATGGTCGCGGCGGGCGTGCTGGTCCGCCGGACTTCCGAGGAACGCACGATCTTCATGGGCACACCCCTAAGATAGACATCTAAGTTGTCCATATAGTCAACCAGGTTGTCTTTTATGTCAAGCGATCCGCCCGGCTTCGAACTCCCGATCCGCCTCCTGCTGGCCTTCCGCGCCATCATCGACGAACTGCACACGCGGATCGCCGAACGCGGCCACCCCGACATGCGCCCCATGCACGGTTTCGTCTTCCAGGCCGTAGGCCCCGAAGGCTGCAGCACCGCCGAACTAGGCCGCCGCCTCGGCGTCACCAAACAGGCAGCGGCCAAAACCGTCGACTCCTTGGAACGCCTCGGCTACCTCACCCGAGTCCCCGACCCCACCGACGCCCGAGCCCGCACCGTCCACCTGACGGAACGAGGCGCGGACGCCCTCCGCACCTCCGCCGAAATCTTCGACACCCTCCGCACCGAATGGTCAGAAAAACTAGGCCCCACCCGCCTCTCCGACTTCGAATCCACCCTCCGCACCATGACCGACACCGAACCCTTCCGCCTCGACTTCCCCACCTGGTTCTCCTGACCACGCCGCGCCCCCGAGCGAAGGGCGCGGCGCGGGTCCTCAGGCGGCGCGAAGACGGGCCCAGACGACTTTGCCGCCATCGGCCCACGGGGTGACACCGCACGCCTCGGAGAGCGCTCTGACGATGCCGAGCCCCCAGCCCCCGTTGACGTCGAAGTTCTCCTCGCGAAGGTCGACGTCCTCAGGCTCCAGTGGCACCACGGGAGGCGGCTCGGAAGGCAGATCGGCGATTCTGGAATCTTTCCGATCGGATCGTGTATCTCATCTAGCGTGAGTGAATCTCCCGCCCAACAGCCCTCTGCGAGTTCTCGTCCGGTTACGCCGGCGGCCCCGGTGACCCTGGTGATTCCCGGCATGTCCGAGGAGGAGCTGGCGGAACTGTCGCCTAGGGAACGGTGGGAACTACGTGCGCAGGAGCGTCAGTTCCTGGCTGAGGACAAGGACCGCCGCAACGCCTCCTGGCATCGGTCGGTCAACACCGTTGCTCTCGTGCTCGGCATCGTGGTGGCTGTCGGCACGCTGTACAGCGGTGTGAAGACCCTCCAGTCCACCCAGGACCAGATCCGCATCGCCCAGGAGGCCCTTGTCACCGACCGCTTCGCCAAGACCATCGAAGCGCTGTCCTCCGAGGACTCCTCGGTGAGGCTCGGAGCAGTGCACGCCCTGGGCAGGCTCCTAGTCGACTCTCCCCGCGACCACGACACCATCACCGCCGTGCTGGTCGCCTACTGCCTTGAACACGACCTTCCGCCCGGCAAGAAGCCGAAGCCCGGTGCCGAGCCGTCTCTCGACCTCACGGCTGCCCTCACCGTGCTGGGCCACCGTCCCAAGCGAACCGAAGCGAAGCCGATCGAGCTCTTCGCCCTTCAGTTCCACAACGGCAGACTCGACAAGGTGGACTTGAGCGGGGCGTACTTCGACGGAGCAGACCTCAGCAACAGCGACTGGTACAAAGACGTGATCATGCGGGGCACGTCTTTCGAACACGCGGACCTGCGCGATGTGCAGGCGCACGGCCTCAAAGACCTCCGTGAGACGAGCTTTGAGCAGGCGCGTCTGGACAGGGCTCAGTTCCCCGGCGTCGACCTGCGCAAGACCCATATGTCCGGCACGAACCTGACCCGCACGCACCTGAATGACACGGACATGCGCGAAGCCAACCTGGAAGACGCGATCCTGACAGAGACCGACCTGTCCCACGCGAACCTGCAAGGCGCGAACTTCAACAGAGCGAAGCTCACCCATGTGTTCCTGATGGGCGCCGATCTACGAGGCACCGGCCTGACACCCGAAGGATTGCGAAGCGGGGGCAACGTCTTCGACGACGACACCCTGTTCGGAGACCTGCCCGCGGGATAGCATCCTGGGCACACGGATCTTGTCCAGGACCGGCTGGAACTGGGGACTGTCCCCGCGCTGCCCACCGGTCAGGATGAGGGACAGGACCTTCTGGCCCTGCTCACACGCCAGGTGGATCTTCGTCGACAGGCCGCCCCGCGACCGGCCCAGCGCATGATCGGAAGGTTCAACGACCACGCCGCCCGCCGACTCCTTCTGCACGGTCGTGCGGGCTCCGGCTGCGCTCTGGTGGGCCCGCACGATCGTGGAGTCCACGCTCACGTCCCAGCAGATCAGGCCGTCGGCATCCGCCCCGGCCTGCAACGCCTCAACGATCCCCGCCCAGATCCCGGCCCGCTGCCAGCGGCGGAACAACGAATACACCGCCTGCCAGGACCCGTAGCACTCAGGCACGTCCCGCCACGGGGAACCGACCCGCACCCGCCACCGGATCCCATCGATGAGCTGCCGCTTCGTCCACTGCGGCGGCCGACCGGGCCTCTTGCCCGCGGGCAGCAGCGGCTCCAGCCGCTCCCACTGGGCATCGGACAGATCGAACCGCCGCGACACCGCTAGGGTGGCCACGAGGTCTCCGGTACTTCAGGTTCTGCTTGGTCGCTGAACCCTCTACCGGAGACCTCACGCGTTAGCGATCACGACACACCGCCACAACCCAGACTTCGAAACAGGCCCTAACGCAATGTGCGTTGCAGGTGTCTCCAGCAGATGATGCTGGTGGCCAGCATCAGGAA
>NZ_BAAGPQ010000038.1:249059-427752 GCF_054783995.1 Actinocorallia aurea | reverse complement strand
CACCCCGCCCCCGACCAACCCCCGCGACCCACCCCCAGCGACCCAGACCCCACCCGAAGCACGAACACCCGGCATCCCAGCCCCCAAAAAGCCCAAAAGCCATGCCCCAGAGCCCCGAGCGCCCAAAGACGCAGAACCACAAGGGCCCCGAGAGCCGACGGCTGAGGCTCCGAAGCCGAAGAACCTTCACCGCGAGCACGCCACGGAGCCGAAAGCCTGAGGCCCGCACCCCGGCCAAGAGCCCCGCCCCGCCTCTCAACCCCGCCTGCCTGAACGCGGACCGGGAAAGGCCACTCGAACACGGGACCCGAAGACCGGACCCCCAGCGCGTTCTGCGCCTGCCCCTCGGGCTGCGTTCACCGCGCAGCTTCGAGTCCACGTCGCTTCCCGCACCGCACCCCGCACTGCCCCCTCAGCGCGACCGCGGGCGGGGGCGCGGAACTCAAGATCACGAGGCACGAAGCGCGGGTGTGGGTACGGCGCGCGGGGGCGCGGTCCCGGAACGTGGATGCGAGGCTCGGGCGCGTAGGGCGCAGCGCAAATGCGCACGCGAGGCAGGGCGCAGGATGCACAGGGCGCAGGCTCGGCGAGCGCAGCGCGAAGCGCAGCAGGTGCGGAACGCGATACAGACTCGAAGTCGCGCGGAGGCGCAACCCGAAGCTCGGGCGTGAGGCGCGGGTGCAGGATGCGAAGTGTGGAAGTGGGTGCGGGACGCGAAGCGTGGCGCGCGGCGTGAGCAGCGGAGGGTGCGAAGCGCGAGAGGCGGGAGCGCGGAACGGGAGACGCGAAGCACGGGACGCGAAGCACGGGACGCGGAGCGCGGGACGCGGAGCGCGGATCGGGGGATGCGGCGTGGGCGCGGGTTCGGGGCTCGGGGGTGCGTGTGGCGCGGGGGTGAGGTACGGGGTTGAGGGGTGTTGCGGGGAGGGGTGCGGAATGCGGGGTGAGGGTGGAAGGGGAGGTGGGGCGGGCGGGGGTGCCCGCCCCGGGGGGTTAGGGGGTGGAGGGTGGGGTGGGGCGCCAGAAGATGGCTAGGAGGGTTGCGGCGCCCAGGGCGCCGGCGACTGCGGTGATGGCTAGGCCCAGGGGGCCGGAGAGGGTGTCTTCGATGCCCAGGGCGGCGTCCAGGGAGTAGGCGCCGCCGCCCAGGGTGCCCAGGGCGGCGGCGGTGAGGATCAGGACGAGGGTGTACTCGTAGCCTTGGCCGGGGCGGAAGATGAAGAAGCCGTTGCGCAGGTGGGCGGTGATCAGCGCGACCGCCATCGTGCCGACGGCGCCCGCCGCGGCGACCGGTGTCGCCAGGCCGAGCAGCAGCAGAAGACCTGCGCCCAGTTCGGTGCCGGTGGCGGCGAGCGCGTGCAGCATGCCGGGGCGCAGGCCCATCGACTCGAACCAGCCCGCGGTGCCGGGCAGCTTGCCGCCACCGAAGGCGTGGTTCCAGCCGTGCGCGATGAGGACGATGCCCAGGATTGCCCTGAGGATCGCGGACGCAAGGTCGATGCTCTCCATGTGACCTCGTTCGGGGGGAGAAGGCGGATGGGTCAGCGCGGGCGAACGTGATCCAGATTACGCCGAAAGAACCGAGGGCCCTTCTGCCGCCCCCGCGCCGGTGTTAGCGTCGCGCGCATGCGAAAGCGACGCACACCTCCGCTGCGCGGCCGCCGGGTGCTCATCACGGGCGCGGCGCGCGGGATCGGCGCGGCGCTCGCGCTCCGCCTGCATCAGCGCGGGGCCCAGGTCCTCTTGGCGGGGCTGGAGCCCGGCCCGCTCGCCGAGGTCGCCGCGGCCTGCGGCGACGCGCCCTTCCGCCCCGTCGACGTGACCGCGCGCGAGGACCTCGCCGAGGCCGTGGCCGATCTGGCGGGCCCGCTCGGCGGCCTCGACGCGGTCGTCGCCAACGCGGGCATAGCCCGTCAGTGGACGGTCGCGGAAGGCGATCCCGCGGTCCTCGCCAAGACCCTGGAGGTGAACGTCCTCGGCACGGTGCACACCCTTCAGGCCGCGGTCCCGCACCTCTCCCACCCGCGCGGCTACGCCCTGCTCGTCTCCTCCCTCGCCGCCGCCGTGCACCCTCCTCTCCTCGGCGCGTACAGCGCTTCGAAGGCCGCAGTCGAGGCGCTCGGCAACACCCTTCGCCTGGAACTCGCCCCGACCGGCGCCCGCGTCGGCGTCGCCTATTTCGCCGAACTGGACACCGACATGACGCACCGCGGCTTCGGCACCGAGGCCGCCTCCCTGCTGCGCACCCCCACTTCCGTCCTCTCCGGCGTCACTCCCCTCCCCGTCGCCATCGACGCCCTCGAATCGGGCATCGCCTGGCGGGCCCGGACGATCTGCTGCCCCCGCTGGGTCGCCCCGCTCCTCCCGTTCCGCGCCCCCGCCCAGCGCGTCATGGAAGCGGCCCTCCCGCCGACCGTCTCCCGTGCCGTGGCCCTCGCCGCCACCGAAGACGCCCCCTTCACCACACCCCAGCCCACCCGAGACTGACCCGCCGCCGACGAGGGCGGCCCGCAGGATCGGACGGGCCCGCGTCAGGCGGATTTGAGGAAGGCCGCCGCGATGGGGGCGGCGGCGGTGCCTCCGTCGCCGCCGCCCGGGACGAGGACGGCGAAGGCGAGGTCGGCTCGGTAGCCGACGAACCACGCGTGGGTGCTGCCCGCCTCGGCGGTGCCGGTCTTGCCGTAGGTGCCGGAGGGCAGGCCGGCCGACGCCGCGGTGCCTGAGGTGACGACCGCCGACATCATCGGGCGCAGGGCGGTGACCACCGCCTGGGGAAGGGGGCGGGGCGCGGGGACGTCCTCTCCGTTGGCCTTGTAGGACGAGGCGGAGAACATCACGGGCGAGCGCCATGTGCCCGAGCCGACCGCGGCGGCGACCGCCGCCATGTTGAGCGGCGTGACGAGGACCCTGCCCTGGCCGATGCTCGCCTCGGCCAGGTCGGCGGTGCCGGAGGGCGCGGGGAAGCTCGGCCGCGCCGCGTTGATCGCGAACGGCTTGTTGAAGCCGAACATCTCGGCGGCCTTCGTCATCCCCGCGGCCTTCGCCCGGTTGACGCCGAGCGAGGCGAACGTGGTGTTGCAGGACTTCGCGAACGCCGTCTGGAGCGAGGTCGAGCCGAGGGCGAGGCCGTCGTGGTTGGGGATGGTGCGTTCGCCGAGCAGGACCGTGGCCGGGCAGGAGACCCCGGAGGTCGGGGCCAGCCCCGAGGTGACGAGCGCCGCCGCCGTGACGATCTTGAACGTGGAGCCCGGCGGATAGGTGCCCTGACTGGCGGCCAGCTCGCCGACCCGGTCGGAGAGCGCCACGATCGCCCCGGTGGAGGCCCGCACCACCACCAGGACCGCGGGCTTGCCCGCGGCGGCGACGGCGGTGTCCGCGGCCGCCTGAAGGCGGGCGTCCAAAGTGGTGGTCTGCCGCGCTCCCACCGCCTCGCTGAAGATCTTGACGGGAGTGTCGTCGAGGAAGATCCCCCAGCCCGAGGTCGGCTGTCCCGAGGTGTACTGCCCGCCCAGTGCTTCGAGGTAGGGCCGGACCCCCGAGGTGCCGGGGATCTCGGCGCCGTCGGCGAAGGTCGCCGCGCCGAGCGGGCTGCCCGCGGTCTCCTTCAACTGGAGCAGGCCGCCGTTCGCCAGCTCCGGCGCGAGGGTCGCCGGGGTCCAGACGACGCGCCAGTGCCGGTCGACGATCTCCATCCGGAGGGTGGACTCGACCGTCCAGGTGCCGGGCGGCAGGGTGCGGACCGCCGTGAAGTCGGCCTTCGCCTCGGTCTCGGTGGGTCGGACGACGGGCTGCGTTTCGAGGTCGAGCGCCGAGACCTGGAGGGCTTTGCCGAAGGCGCGGTGCTGCTGCACGAAGTCGGGGGGCGGCGAGGCCGTCAGGTCCTTCATGGAGGCGAAGTCCCCGGCCCGCCAGTAGGCGAAGTAGGAGGCCGCGAGTTCCTTCGGATCGCCCTTGACGCGCAGGTGCAGGTACAGGCCGCCGCCCGCGCCCGCGAGCAGCAGGGTGCCCAGGATGATCGCCAGCCACCGCACGTCGGACCTCCGCGTCTGAGAAGTTCAGCGCAGGCAATCTAGGACACGCCACCCCCATTCGGACAGAGATCATGAAAATCAGCCGACCGACCGCGGCTTTCCCGGCCGCCCGGGCCCCTGCAATACGATGACGGGAGCAAAGGCCCACGGAGGGGATGGAATGTCGGGGAACGCACGGCCGATCACACTCATCGGGGACCCGGTCCTCCACCGGCCGCTGAAGGAGGTGACCGAGTTCGACGACGCCCTGAGGGAGCTGGCCGACGACATGTTCGCCAGCATGTACGCCGCCAACGGGGTCGGGCTCGCCGCCAACCAGATCGGGGTGGACCTGCGGATCTTCGTCTACGACTGCGAGGACGACCACGGAGAGCAGCACAAGGGCGCCGTGGTGAACCCGACCATCGAGTACCCCGACCGGAACCGGACGCTCGACAACGACTCCGAGGGGTGCCTGTCCGTCCCGGGCCCCTACGCCGAGGTCGCCCGGGTCGACCACGTGCACTGCCACGGGTTCGACCTCGAGGGCAACCCGATCTCGCTGCACGGCACGGGCCAGCTCGCGCGCTGCTTCCAGCACGAGACCGACCACCTCGAAGGCAAGCTCTACGTCGACCGGATTCCGGCGAAGGCGCGCAAGCAGGTGCTCCGGGAGTACGAGGCGCGCAAGGCCGAGACCGAGACCGCCTCTTCCTGAGCGCTGCGCTCTTCAGCCGGGGGAAAGGGTCTCGCGCAGCATCCGCGTGAGGCCCTCGACCCGCTCCAGGGACTGCTGGAACAGGCCCCGCGCCTCTTCGAGCTGCTCCAGGGCGGCGCCGATCGGCGCCTCGTCGTCGCCGAGCAGGATCTCGGCGAAGAGCACCTCGGTGGCCGCGAGCACGCCGGTGGCCGCGCCGCGGGCGATGCCGCCCTTCATCTCGGTGAGCTGGCGCACCGTGCGCATCAGCCGTTTCAGGACCATGGTCGGGTGCTGGCCCGGCGGCGCGACCGAGCGGTAGCCCGCGTCGAACCGCGCCCAGTCGCGGTACATCCCGCCCGGTCCGGCGAGCTGCTCGACGGTGGCCAGCAGCCGCCCGAGCGCGTACGCCGGATCGCCCGGACCCAGCGGCCGTTCGGCGGGCCTCAGCAGGGCCAGCGCCCGGCGCACCGCCTGCGGCTCGTGTTCGACCTTCTCGTGCTTCATCCCGATCCCCTCCACGTCTCGACGCGCCCATCCTCGCCGCCGCGCGACGCCCCGAACCGACCGAACGACATTCTGTGGATAACTTTCTGCGCCGAGTCCCGCACAGGAAGTCACACTCAAGCGCGCTAGCCGTCGCGGGCCCCCGCGCCGGCCCCTTCAGCGCGGATTCGCGTGCAGAACGTGGCGCTCAAGCGCGACAGCCGGTGCGCATGCCCACGCGGTCCGGCTGGAGAGGGCGGCAGCGCTCGGAGGCCCGGCGAAAGCTAGGGTGTGACGGGTTCGCGGGCTTCCGCGACGGCCCGAGAAGGTTCCAGGAGCAGGGGGTTCGCAGCGTGGTGGAGTTCGGTCCCGAGGCCGTCGAGTTCTGGCGGGAGTACCACATCTGCACCCTGACGACGCTGCGCCCGGACGGGACGCCGCACGTCGTCCCGGTCGGCGTGACCCTCGACGCCGAGGCGGGCGTGGCCCGGGTGATCTGCGACGGCGGATCGCGCAAGGCGCGCAACGCCGCGCTGCCCGGCGCGCGCGCCGTCGTCTGCCAGGTCGACAAGGGCAGGTACACGACTTTCGAGGGGACCTCCACGGTCCTGGCGGACGAGGCGTCGGTGGCCGACGCCGTACGCCGCTACACCGAGCGGTACCGCGAGCCCCGGGTGAACCCGAACCGCGTCGTCATCGAGATCGCGATCGACCGGGTGATCGGCACCGTCAAGTGACGGTGTACTTCATCGGCGCCGGTCCCGGAGCGCCCGACCTCATCACGGTCCGGGCCCAGCGGATCATCGCTAAGGCTCCCGTCTGCCTGTACGCAGGGGCTCTGGTGCCGCCCGAACTCCTGGAGGACTGCCCGGACGGGGCGCGCAAGGTGGACACCGCGGATCTCGACCTCGACCGGATCCTCGCCGAGCTGACCGCCGCCCACGCCGCGGGCCTCGACGTCGCCCGCCTCCACTCGGGCGACCCCTCGGTGTTCAGCGCGATGGCCGAGCAGATGCGCCGCCTCGACGCCGCGGGAATCCCCTACGAGGTCGTGCCGGGCGTGCCGGCGTTCGCCGCGGCGGCGGCGTCCCTGCGGCGTGAGCTGACGGTCCCCGGCGTCGGCCAGACCGTCGTTCTCACGCGCACCTCGGCCCGGGCCACCCCGATGCCCGAAGGCGAGGACCTGCCTTCGCTCGCCCGAAGCCGCTCGACGATGGTGCTGCACCTGGCCGTGCAGCGGATCGACGAGGTCGTCGCCGACCTCGTGCCCTCCTACGGCCCGGACTGCCCCGCCGCGGTCGTCGCCTACGCCTCCCGGCCCGACGAGGTCATCCTGCGCGGCGCCCTCGCCGACCTGCCCTCCCTCGTCCATGAGGCGGGCATCAGGCGCACCGCCGTCATCATCGTCGGCCGTGCCCTCACCGCCCACGACTTCCCCGACAGCCACCTGTACTCGGCGGCCCGCTGCAGGGCCTGACCGCCGGTCAGGCTCGGCCGACGATGGCGCCCGCTCGGTCGATGACGACGACGTCGACCGCCACGGGCGCCTCGCGGAGGACGTTCTCGGCGGTGCGGCGGGCGTGGGCGGCCACCAGGTCCCCCAAGGGGATGTCGGCTTCCTGGCAGAGCTGGAGGGCCGCCAGGGCGGTGTTGGCCCGGGTCAGGCGTTCGGTGAGGGTGTCGCGGGCGCCCGCGTCGGCGGCCAGGCGGGCGAGGAAGGCCTTGTCGACCTGGGAGCGGCTGGAGTGCAGGTCGAGGTGGCCGTCCGCGAGTTTGGCGAGCTTGCCGATGCCGCCGGCGATCGTCAGGCGGGGGACGGGGTGGCGCCTCAGGTACTTCAGGACGGCTCCGGCGAAGTCCCCCATGTCGAGCAGAGCCTCGTCGGGCAGCGCGTACAGGTCGCGGACCACCTGCTCGGAGGTGCTCCCGGTGCACCCGGCGACGTGCTCGTGCCCGAGGGCCCTGGCGACGTCCACGCCCCGGCGGATGCTGTCGATCCAGGCCGAGCAGGAGTAGGGCACGACGACGCCCGTGGTGCCGAGCACGGACAGCCCGCCGAGGATGCCGAGCCGGGGGTTCCACGTCTTGCGGGCGATCTCCTCGCCGTTCTCGATGGAGACCTCGATCTCGACGTCCCCGGATCCGCCGTGGCGCGCGGCCACCTCGGCGACGTGTTCGGCCATCATCCTGCGCGGGACGGGGTTGATCGCGGGTTCGCCGACGGCCAGGGGCAGCCCCGGCTTGGTGACGGTGCCGACGCCGGGGCCCGCCGAGAAGCGCACGCCCGTCCCCGGCGCTCCCGGACGGACGGTCGCCATGACGACGGCCCCGTGCGTCACGTCGGGGTCGTCTCCGGCGTCCTTGACGACGCCGGCCATCGCCCCGCCTTCGCCGAGTTCCTCGCGGTCGAGGGCGAAGGCCGGGCGCTGCCCCCGGGGCAGCACGATCTCCACCGGGTCGGGGAACTCCCCCGTCAGCAGCGCCGTGTACGCCGCCGTGGTGGCGGCCGTCGCACAGGCTCCGGTGGTCCATCCGTAGCGCAGGCCTGATTGGGTTGAGGACATGAGATCCGTACTCGTGCTGGGCGGAACGGGCGAGGCGAGGCGGCTGGCCGACGTGCTCTCCGCCGTCCCCCGCCTGCGGACAGTGTCCTCCCTCGCCGGAAGGGTCGCCCATCCGGCCCTGCCGTCGGGCGAGGTCAGGACGGGCGGGTTCGGGGGCGCCGAAGGGCTGGCGGCGTGGCTGAAGGCGGAAGGCATCGACTTCGTTGTGGACGCCACCCACCCTTTCGCGTCGGGCATGACCGCTTCGGCCGCCCAGGCGGCCACCCGGACGGGCGTGCCGTTGCTCGTGCTGCGCAGGCCCGGCTGGCACGCCGTCGAGGGCGACCGCTGGCACTGGGCGGCGGACGTCGCCGAGGCGGCGAGGCTGCTTCCGGACCTCGGACGCCGTGTCTTCCTCACCACCGGCAGGCAGACGATCAAGGAGTTCGCCCACCTGGACGACCTGTGGTTCCTCGCCCGCTCGGTGGACGCGCCCGCGCCGCCCGTCCCCCGCGCCCTGCGCGTCGTGCTGGACCGGGGGCCCTTCACCCTCGACGGCGAACTCGCCCTCATGCGCGAACACGGCGTGGACGTCCTGGTCACCAAGGACAGCGGCGGGCCCATGACGTCGGCGAAACTCGCCGCGGCGCGGGCGCTCCGCCTGCCCGTGCTGCTCGTCCGCCGCCCTCCGCTGCCCGAGGCCGTGCCCGTCGTCTCCACCGTGGAGGAAGCTGCGGCATGGGTCCGCGAACTGACCGCTCAGGCCGGGTAGCGGCGCGGCGTGTAGACGACGGGGCCGCCGGGCCGCTCGACCGCGCGCGTGGTCGACGACCCGATGATGACCAGGGTGCGCATGTCGACGTCCGCCGGAACGAACTCGGCGAGGGTCGTCACCGTCAGCCGCTCCCCTGGGCCGCCGACGTCGCGTCCGAGGATCACCGGGGTGGTGGGCGCGCGGTGTTCGAGGAACAGCGCGCGGGTCTTCTCGATCTGCTCGCGCCGGGTCTTCGACGCCGGGTTGTAGAGCGCGACGACCAGGTCCGCCCGGGCGGCGGCGGCGAGCCGTTCCGCGACGATCTCCCACGGCTTCAGGATGTCCGACAGCGAGATGACGCAGAAGTCGTGGCCGAGCGGCGCGCCCGCGCGGGAGGCGACCGCCTGCGCGGCCGTGAGCCCCGGCAGGACCCGGACTGGCACGTCCGCGAACCGCTCCTGCTCGGCGACCTCCAAGACGGCGCTGGCCATGGCGAACACGCCAGGGTCCCCCGACGACACGACGGCGACGCGCGCCCCTTCGAGCGCGAGTTCCAGCGCGTGGGCGGCGCGTTCGGCCTCGACGCGGTTGTCCGTCGGGAAGCGGCGCTGCCTCGGGTTCGGCGGCACGCGGTCGAGGTAGGGGCCGTATCCGACGAGCGTGTCGGCGGCGGCGAGTGCGTCCTGCGCCTCCGGGGTGAGCCATGGGCGTCCCGCAGGCCCGAGCCCTACGACGACGACTTCGCCGCGCCCGCCGGTTGTGCGCGACGGCGTCAGCTCCTGCCGCACGGGGACGTGCTCGTTCATCGGGCTCGGAAGGAGCGCGAGGGAGAAGTACGGGGCGGAGGCGGGGTCGACGTCGGCGAGGCGCTCGATCCGTTCGGCGCCGGTCGTGGCGCGCTCCACGTACCAGGCCTCGCCGAGCCGTCCCGCGCGTTCGAGAGCGGCCCTGACCTTGGGGAACGTCCGGCCCAGTTTGAGCACCGCCACGGCGTCGCTCCCTGAAAGGTGCCCGGCGAGGTCGTCCTCGGGCAGGGTGCCCGGCAGGACCGTCAGGGTCTCCTCGCCCTCGACCAGCGGTTTGCCGAGCGCCGCCGACGCGCCGCTCACGGAGGTCACCCCGGGGACGACCTCGGCCTCGTAGGTGGGGGCGAGCCTCTTGTGGAGGTGCATGTAGGAGCCGTAGAAGAGCGGGTCGCCTTCGGCGAGCACCACGACGTCGCGTCCGGCGTCCAGGTGCGCGGCGAGCCTTTCGGCGCACTCCTCGTAGAACTCCTCCAGCGCTCCCCTGTAGCCGCCGGGGTGGTCGGTCGTCTCCGTGGTGACGGGGTAGAGCAGTAGTTCCTCGACCTGTCCGGGCCGCAGGTACGGGGCGGCGACGGAGCGGGCGATACTGCGCCCGTGGCGGGCCGCGTGGTAGGCGACCACCTCGGCCGAGCCTATGAGCCGGGCGGCCTTGACCGTCACCAGTTCGGGGTCTCCCGGCCCGAGGCCCACCCCGTAGAGCTTGCCGGTGCGCATCACTCCTCCTCGCTGGCGATGGCGTTGACGGCGGCGACGGCCATGGCACTGCCGCCGCGCCGCCCGTGGACGACGACGTAAGGCACGTCGCTCTGCGCGAGTGCCTGCTTGGATTCGGCGGCGCCGATGAACCCGACGGGCACGCCGATGACGAGGGCGGGCCGCCCGGCGCCCGCCGCGATGAGCTCCAGCAGCCGGAACAGCGCGGTGGGCGCGTTGCCGATGGCCACGACGGCGCCCTCCAGGCGGTCGCCCCACAGGTCGAGTGCGGCGGCGCTGCGGGTGTTGCCGATGCGGGCGGCCCGCTCGGGCACGGACGGGTCGTCGAGGGTGCAGATGATCTCGTTGGCGGCGGGCAGCCTGCGGCGGGTGATGCCGGACGCGACCATCTTGGCGTCGCACAGCACGGGCGCGCCGCCGAGCAGCGCGGCCCGGCCGGACGCGACCGCGCCGGGCGACCAGGCGACGTCGGCGGCGAGGTCGGTCATGCCGCAGGTGTGGATCATGCGGACGACGACGCGGGCCACGTCGTCCGGCAGGCCGGCGAGGTTCGCCTCGGCGCGGATCGTCGCGAACGACCTCCGGTAGATCTCCGCGCCGTCGCGGATGTAGTCCATCACTCAGCCCCTTCGTGCCGCATTGACGGCGGCCCCCGCCGTCACGAGCGAGGACAGTACCGGCCCTTCGGACACCCGGTAGCCATCGGGCACCGCGACGACGTCCACGACGGAGCCCTCCGGCCTGCCGCAGCGGCGGTCGCAGCCCGACCAGTGGACCCGCCCGGGGCCGGGGGCCATGACCGCGAGCGCGTCGGCCCTCACGTCGGCGAGCGCCTTGCCGCATCCGGGGCGTCCCGTGCACGCGGTCACCCCCGAGAGGGCGTCTTCGGAGCTCACGACGAAGCCGTGACGGGCGAGCTTTCCGACGTCGTCCGGGCCGCCCGTCACGACGACGCTGCGCCAGGGCGTCACGACGATCCGGTCCCACGCCGAGAGCGCCTCGGCCTGGTCTGCGGAAAGCCTCCCGAGAGGCGCGCCGGCCACCACGACGCCGTCTGACACGAGGCCCAGCGGGACCGGGCCGGCGTCCGCGCTCCGCGGCGAGCCTTCGGGGAGTGAGCGGGTCACGAAAGGCAGGCGCTCCAGCGCGCGCACGACACCCGGGACGGCTTCGGGCAGTTCCGTGAGCCGCCAGGCCTCCGATCCGAGGGCCGCGCGCTCCGCGAGGAACGCCTGCGCCGACGCGAGCAGCGCGGGCACGACGTCGCAGGCCCCGACTCCGAGCCCGGTGAAGGCTCCGGCCAGGTCGAGCGCGAAGGTGTCCGGGCCGAGGGCACGGGCCGCGGCATCGGCCCGAGGCAACCGGTGCCCTCCACCGTCGTCCAGCGCGAACAGGAAGCGCCCGGGCAGGGCGGCGAGCGCGGGCACGGCGCACAGCGCCCGGTCCAGTGCCCCCACCAGATCCCCGACATCGGCGCGGCCCCCGCCGGGGCGGCCGGGGCCTGCGGGGACGGGGAGGCCGGTCAGGGGGGAGGCGAGGATGTTGCGGACGCGTTCGTGGGTGGCCGAGGGAAGGAGGCCCGCTTCGGCCAGGTGGGCGGCGAGGGCGGGGATCCGGGCGGGGTCGAGGCCGCGCAGCTGGATGTTGGCGCGGGAGGTCAGTTCGAGTTCGCCGGAGCCGAAAGTGCGGGCGGCCGTGGCGAGTGCGCTGACCTGCGCGGATGTGGCGCGGCCGCCCGGCAGCCTGACGCGTGCGAGGGCGCCGTCGGCGGCGGTGTGCGGCCGGAGCGCGCCGGGGCAGGCGTCCGGACGGTCGCGTCGGGTGGTCATGGCGTCATGGTGCCACTTGCCAGCGAACCGCCAGAAACCGGTAATGTCAGCCGAGACGAGTCGTGTGAGGAAACCGGTGTGAACCCGGTGCTGTCCCGCAACTGTGATCGGAAGCCGCGAGAGCGGGGTTCGAGAGCCAGACACTCCCGCCCGTCGACCGACCGACGACCGGGGCGCGGACCCCGAGGGAGGACCGCCGCCATGGGCGCGCCCGATATCGCGAGCGGCACGATCGTGCTGCTCTCCACGTCCGACACGGACCTGCTCAGCGCGCGCGCTTGCGGCGCCGCCTACCGACTCGGCAATCCTGCCCGCCTCACCGCCGCGGACCTGCCCGCCCTCATCGAGGACGCCTCCCTGGTGGTGGTGCGCCTGCTGGGCGGCCGCCGGGCCTGGGAGGAGGGCCTGGACGCCCTGCTCGGCGCGGGGATCCCGGTCGTGGTCCTCGGTGGTGAGCAGGCCGCCGACGCCGAGCTCATGGAGCTCTCCACGGTCCCGTCAGGGGTGGCCGCCCAGGCGCACGCCTACCTTGCGCACGGCGGCGCCGCCAACCTCGGCGAGCTGCACAGGTTCCTGTCCGACACCGTCCTGCTCACGGGCTTCGGCTTCGACGCCCCTCGGGAGACGCCCGGGTGGGGCGTCCTCGACCGTCCCGCACGCGAGGTTGACGGTCCGGTCGTCGCGGTCCTGTACTACCGGGCCCACCACACGGCCGGGAACACCGACTTCATCGAAACGCTCTGCTCGGCGCTCGAAGACAAGGGCGCAAGGCCCCTGCCCGTCTACTGCGCCTCCTTGCGCTCGGCCCCCGCCGAGCTCCTTGCCGTCCTCGCCTCCGCCGACGCCCTCGTCGTCACCGTCTTGGCCGCCGGAGGCACCCGCCCCGGAGCCGTCTCCGCGGGCGGCGACGACGAGCTGTGGGACGTGGGCGCGTTGGCCGCCCTCGACATCCCGATCCTCCAGGGCCTGTGCCTGACTTCGAGCCGCGCCGAGTGGGAGGCCAACGACGACGGCCTGTCCCCGCTCGACGCCGCCTCGCAGGTGGCGATCCCGGAGTTCGACGGGCGCATCATCACCGTCCCGTTCTCCTTCAAGGAGATCGACGAGGACGGCCTGACCGTCTACGTCGCCGACGCCGAGCGCGCCGCCCGCGTCGCGGGCATCGCGCACCGGCACGCGCTGCTCCGGCATGTGCCCGCCGCGGACAGGCGGGTGGCCCTGATGCTGTCGGCCTATCCGACCAAGCACTCGCGCATCGGCAACGCCGTCGGCCTGGACACGCCGCGCAGCGTCGTCCGCCTCCTGCGCGCGCTCGGCGAGCACGGCTACCGGATCGGCGACCTTCCCGGGGTGGCCGACCAGGACGGCGACGCGCTCATCCACGCGCTCATCGCGGCGGGCGGCCAGGATGAGAACTGGCTGACCGAGGAGGCGCTGGCCGCGAACCCCGTGCGCATCTCGGGCGCGGACTACGCGGAGTTCTTCGCCACCCTTCCCGACGATCTGCGCGCCTCCATGACCGAGCACTGGGGCGAGGCACCGGGCAGCCTGTTCGTCCACGACGGTGACATCGTCCTCGCCGCGCTCACGTCCGGCAACGTCGTGGTGATGGTGCAGCCTCCGCGCGGGTTCGGCGAGAACCCCATCGCGATCTACCACGACCCCGATCTGCCGCCCAGCCACCACTACCTGGCCGCCTACCGATGGCTCCAGGACTCCTTCGGCGCGCACGCGATCGTCCATGTGGGCAAGCACGGCAACCTGGAGTGGCTGCCCGGCAAGGGCGCGGGCCTTTCTGCGGGCTGCGGCCCCGACGCCGCCTTGGGCGACCTGCCTCTGATCTACCCCTTCCTCGTCAACGACCCAGGCGAAGGCACCCAGGCGAAGCGGCGCGCGCATGCCGTCCTGGTAGACCACCTGGTGCCTCCGATGGCACGGGCCGACGGTTACGGGGACATCGCCCGCCTGGAGCAGCTCCTGGACGAGCACGCGGGCATCGCGGCGATGGACCCGGCGAAGCTCCCGGCGATCCGGGCGCAGATCTGGACGCTCATCCAGGCCGCGAAGCTCGACCACGACCTGGGTCTGGCCGACCGCCCGCACGACGCGGAGTTCGACGACTTCCTCCTGCACGTCGACGGCTGGCTGTGCGAGATCAAGGACGTCCAGATCCGCGACGGCCTGCACGTGCTGGGCGAGGCGCCCGAGGGCGAGGCCCGCGTGAACCTCGTCCTGGCGATCCTGCGCGCCCGGCAGATGTGGGCGGGCCGGCAGTCGCTGCCGGGCCTGCGCGAGGCCCTGGGACTGGCGGAGGACGGATCGGCCGGGCGGGCCGAGACCGACGCCGCCGAGGAGACCGCCTCCCGTCTCGTGCGCGCGGCCGAGGCGGGGGGCTGGCGCGACCCCGCGGGGGCGGTCCGCGAGGTGCTGGGCCGGGAGGACGCGGCCGTGGAGGCGGTGCTGCGGTTCGCCGCCGACGAGGTGGTGCCGCGGCTGGCCCGCACGACCGACGAGATGGCCCACGTCCTGCACGCGCTGAACGGCGGCTACGTCCCGGCGGGCCCGTCCGGTTCGCCGCTGCGCGGCCTGGTGAACGTGCTGCCCACGGGCCGGAACTTCTACTCCGTCGACCCGAAGGCCGTGCCGAGCAGGCTCGCGTGGGCGACGGGGCAGGCGATGGCCGACTCGCTGCTCGACCGCTACCGGGCCGAGCACGGCGGGTGGCCGGCGAGCGTGGGCCTTTCGGTGTGGGGGACGAGCGCGATGCGGACCGCGGGCGACGACGTCGCCGAGGTCCTCGCCCTGCTGGGCGTCCGCCCCGTCTGGGACGACGCCTCCCGCCGCGTCACGGGCCTTGAAGCGATCCCCGCCGACGAGCTGGGCCGTCCCCGTGTCGATGTGACGGTAAGGATCTCCGGCTTCTTCCGGGACGCCTTCCCGCACGTGGTGGCGATGCTGGACGACGCGGTAAGGCTGGTCGCCGATCTCGACGAGCCGGACGAGGCCAATTACGTCCGCGCCCATGTCCGCCGCGACCTGGCCGAGCACGGCGACGCCCGCCGAGCGACCCTCCGCGTGTTCGGCTCCCGGCCCGGAGCCTACGGCGCAGGCCTTCTCCCCCTCATAGACAGCCGCAACTGGCGGGACGAAGGCGACCTCGCCGAGGTCTACGCCGTCTGGGGCGGCTTCGCCTACGGCCGCGGCCTGGACGGGATGCCCGCGCGCGCGGACATGGAGTCGGCCTATCGCCGTATCCAGGTGGCGGCCAAGAACGTCGACACCCGCGAGCACGACATCGCCGACTCCGACGACTACTTCCAGTACCACGGAGGCATGGTCGCCACCGTGCGCGCGCTCACCGGGCGTGCTCCGGCCGCGTACATCGGCGACAGCACCCGGCCGGAGGCGATCCGCACAAGGTCCCTCACCGAGGAGACGTCCAGGATCTTCCGCGCCCGGGTCGTCAATCCCCGCTGGCTGGCGGCGATGCGCAGGCACGGCTACAAGGGCGCGTTCGAACTGGCGGCCACAGTCGACTACCTCTTCGGCTACGACGCCACCACCGGCGTGGTGGCCGACTGGATGTACGACCAGCTCGGCAAGACCTACGTTCTGGACCCGGAGAACCGCGCCTTCCTCGACCAGGCGAACCCGTGGGCCCTGCACGGCATGGCCGAGCGTCTGCTGGAGGCGGCGTCGCGCGGAATGTGGGCCGAGCCCGACCCGGAGGTCCTCGAAGGGGTCCGCCGGGCCTACCTGGAGACCGAGGGCACCCTTGAGGGGGGCATGGAGTGACGGAATCCGGTTAAGGTCTCCGTGTGACGGATCGACTCCGAGGAGGCGTCACAGTTGAAGATCGAACTCGGTGCGGCGGCGGCCGTGGGCCTGGTCGGCCTGGCCTTCCGGGACGTGCCGCGCTCACTCGGGGCCCTGACGCCGGGCCCGCGCGTGCTGCGCTCACCGCACTACCGGGACGGGCGCTTCCACAACCTGCGCGACGAGCCGCCCGCGACCGAGCCGGTGCGGGCGGCCCGCGAGTACGCGCGGCGCGAGCAGCGGACCCCGCTCACGCCGATCCCGGTGATGACGCCGCGGTTCGGGAGCCCCGAGGCCCTGACGGTGCACTGGCTGGGCCACGGCACCTCCCTGGTCGACATCGAGGGCCGCCGGGTGCTGTTCGACCCGGTGTTCTCCAAGCGCTGCTCGCCGAGCGGCCTGGTCGGGCCCAAGCGGGTCCACCCAATGCCCGTCCCGGTGACCGGCCTGCCCCGCCTGGACGCCATCGCGATCACCCACGACCACTACGACCACCTCGACGTGGAGACGGTGCGGGCGCTGCTGCACGCCCAGGACGCCCCGTTCGTGGTGCCGCTCGGGGTGGGCGCCCATCTGGAGCGCTGGGGGGTGCCGGCCTCCCGGATCATCGAGCTCGACTGGGACGAGACCGCCGTCGTCGCGGGCCTGCGGCTCACCGCGACGGGCGCGCACCACTTCTCGGGGCGGGCCCTCAAGCGGAACCCGACGCTGTGGTGCTCCTACGTGGTGGCGGGCGCCGAGCACAAGGTCTTCTACAGCGGCGATTCCGGCTACTTCGAGGGCTATGCCGCGATCGGCGCCGCGCACGGCCCGTTCGACGTGACCCTCATCCAGGTCGGCGCCTACAGCGCGTCCTGGCCGGACATCCACATGACCCCGGAGGAGGGCGTCACCGCCCACCGCGACCTGCGCGGCGAGCTGATGATCCCGGTGCACTGGGGCACCTTCGTACTCGCCCCGCACTCCTGGAACGACCCGCCGAACCGCGTCAAGGCCGAGGCGAAGCTGCACGGGGTGCGCCTGGCGATCCCCCGGCCTGGCGAGCGGATCGACGTGTCCGCCCCACCCGAGCCGGACGGCTGGTGGGAGACCCTGGCCTGACGGGAGGCCGTCAGGACTTCTCGGCGGTGGCCGCGGGCGCCGCGCCCAGGCCCGCGACGTCCCGCACGAGCAGGCAGGCCGCGGCCCCCACGAAGATCATCAGCACGGGGAAGACCATGGTCGGCCGCACCGCCGTGACGAACGCGTCGGTGAAGACGCGAGCGGCGATCCGCTGCACCTCGGGCGGCGCGCCGGCCGGACCGGTGTGCTGCCCCGCGCCCAGCTCCAGGCCGGCCCGGGCCGCGCCCGCGAAGCTCCGCACGAACTCCTCCCGGTTGGCCTCCGGCACCTGCGCCGCGGCCGCCTTGGCGCTGCTCGCGAGCGCGTCGGCCATCCGGTTCTGGAGGATCGCGCCGGCCGTCGCGTTGCCGAGGACCGAGCCGAGCTGGCGCATCGTGTTGTTGACGCCCGCGGCGGCCCCCGCGTACACGGGCGGCACCGTGCGCATCGCCTCGGTGGACATGGGCGCGAAGACGCAGCCGATGCCGATCCCCGCGACGAGGAAGGGCCCGAGGAAGGCCGTCCACTGCGTCTGCGGTCCGATCGTCGAGATCAGCCAGGCCAGCCCGAGCCCGTAGGTGACCAGGCCGAACATGAGGATGCGCTTGCCGCCGAGCCGGTCGGACATCCGCCCGGCGAACGGGGCGATGAACATCGAGACGATCGACGACGGCGCCATCACCAGCCCCGCCTTGATCGCCGAGAACCCCAGCACCGACTGGAGGTAGATCGACATGGGCAGGAACAGTCCGATCATGCCGATCGCCACCGTCGCGCCGACGAGGCTCAGCACGCTGAAGTTCCGGTTGCGCAGCAGCGAGAACGGCACCAGCGGGCCGTTGTCCTGCCTGCTGCGCTGCTGGACGAGGAAGGCCGCGAAGAAGGCCGCCGACACCGCGAACGACGCCCAGATCCAGGCGTTCCAGTCGTAGCGCTGGCCCTCGGTGAGGCCGAAGACGAAGAAGAACAGCGCGATCGACGCCAGCGCCACGCCCGCCCAGTCGAGCGAGACCCGTGCCGTGTGCCGCACGTCCGGGATGACGGTGAACGCCAGCACCAGGACGACGACCCCGATCGGCACGTTGACGAAGAAGATCCATCGCCAGTCCAGCACCGTCACCAGGAGGCCGCCGACGGTGGGACCCGCGATCGTGGCCAGGCCCGCGACCGAACCCCAGATGCCCATGGCCGCGCCGCGCCGCTCCGCCGGGAACGTCGCGATGATCAGCGCCATGGTCTGCGGCATCAGCATGGCCGCGCCGAGGCCCTGCACGACGCGCGCGGCGATGAGCTGCCAGGCCTCCTGGGAGACGCCGCACAGCAGCGACGCGACCGTGAAGACCGCGACGCCCATGACGAACATGGGCCGCTGCCCGCGCAGGTCGCCGAGACGGCCGCAGGTGATGAGCAGCACCGCGAGGACCAGGACGTACCCGTTCACCACCCACAGGACCTCGTCGAACGACGCGTCCAGGTGGACCAGCATGTCCGGGATCGCGATGTTGACGATCGTCAGGTCGAGGAGGGTCATGAAGAACCCGAGCGAGAGCGTCAGCAGGATCGCCCAGGGGTTGCCGCGCCAGCGGCCGAGCAGCGAGGTCACAGGGGGAGACGATACGCCCCTAGCGGACCTCCCCGGATCAGTACAGGGTGACGCGGTAGGCCTCTTCGAGGTCGTCGTCGATCTCCTTGGCGGAGGCCTCGATGGCGAGCATGTCGCGCATGATCGCGCCGAAGGTCGGGACGACGTCGCGGTCGGGCCACTGCTCGGGGTGCCACAGCCCTGACCTGCGCAGAGCCTTCGCGCAGTGGAAGAAGACCTCGTCGATCTCGATGAGGATCGCGGCCTTGGGGAGCTTGCCTTCGGCGGCGAGATCGGCCATGAACGGGGCGTTGGCGACGATCCGGGCACGGCCGTTGACGCGGAGGGTCTCCTCGCGTCCGGGGATGAAGAAGAGCACACCGACCGCGGGGTTCACGATGAGGTTGCGCAGCGTGTCGTAGCGCTGGTTTCCGGGACGTTCCGGAAGCACGATCGTTCGGTCGTCGAGGACCTTCGCGAAGCCCGTCTTGTCGCCGCGCGGCGAGACGTCGGCGTTGCCCCGGCCGTCGGAGCTGGCCAGGACGCAGAAGGGGGACGCGGCGATCCAGCTCCGCGCGTGCTCCTCAAGGCTCGGCTGCACCTTCCGGAGCACCGAGTCGTGCGGTTCGCCGAGCAGACCGGTCAGCCCCGCGATGTCCGTGACGAACTCCACCCCTTCACGCACGCCAGATCCCCGTTTCCGTTTCGTTGGGCAAGACTGCGATCTTACCTACCCGGTGCACCCGGCGGCCCGTTACGCCCCCTGTTTTCCTTTTTCGCCCTGGCCGGGCGACCAGCGCGGCCACGGGATCCGCCGCTCCGCCTCGGCCGCGACCCGCAGCAGCGACTCCTCCTCCCCGTGCTGTCCGACGACCTGCAGGCCGACGGGCAGCCCCGCCGCGGTGAAACCCGCCGGAATCGAGACCGCAGGATGCCCGCTGAGGTTGAACGCCCAGGTGAGCGCCACGTTCATCCGCTCACCCGGGCCTTCGTGGCCGTGCGGCGGGAACGGCGCCGTGGGCGTCATCAGCAGATCGGCGCGCGCGAAGAAGGCGGCGAGCGCGTCGTCGTTGAGGCCGCGCACGCCGCCCGTCCCGGCGCGCAGAGCGGCCCAGGCCGCGGCGGGGTCGCGCAACCTCAGCCCGGCCTCCGAGAGGCGCAGCGGCCCGATCAGCGCCTCGGCGGCCCGGCGTGCGATCCCCGCGACCTCCGGATCGACCTCGGCGTACCCGAGCGTCGCCGACCACCCCGCGCGCAGCCCGCCCGGCGGGGCGTCGAGCCGGGTCCGGGTGCCGGCCGACACGTCATAGGCCGCCGCGGCGTCCGCGACCCGCCACGCGAGCGGCCCCGGCGCGTTCAGCCCGGCCCGGTCCCGCGCCCGGAACCGCCCGTTCGTCGGCTTCAGCCCCACGACCCCGCACCAGGCCGCCGGGATCCGCACCGACCCGGCCCCGTCGTTCCCCGTCGCGAGCGGCACCATGCCCGCCGCCACGGCCGCCGCCGACCCCGCCGACGACCCGCCCGGCACCACCTCGGGACACCACGGATTCCGCGTCACCCCGCGCCCCGTCAGCCCCCACGTCTGCCACGAGGCCCCCGGCCCCGGCACCGCCGTCTCCCCCACGACCGCGCACCCCGCCGCGACCATCGCCCGCCCCTGCTCCGACCCTGCCCCCTCCCCCTTCTTGACGCCCAGGGGCACCCCGCCCAAGACGCCGTCCCCATTGCCTCCGGCCCCCACGAACACCACCTCGAAGGCCCTCACCAAGGAGTCCCTCTCCTCGATCACCTCCAACGCCGCCGCCACGACCTCCCCCACCGAAACCACCCTCCGCCGCACAAGCCCCGCGATCTCGAGCGCGCTCAACCCGACATACTCCCGACCCTCCATGAACGCCCCTTTACGTCTGTCCGCCTTCAGCCGGGATTCTCTTTCACCACGCGGAACCCGCGACAAAGCGGGAGCATCACACTTTCGGGAACCGATCACCGCGCGGCACGCGCCTGGAGGGCCAGTGGAGCACGAGCAGACCTACCTCTGGAGGCACGCTCTCGCCCCGCGCCCCGGCGACCCCGACCACGCCGCCCGGGAGAAGCTTCGCGTCGCCTACGAGCAGATGCGCGCGGTCGCCCGCCCCCTCGCCGAGTCGATCGGCGCTTCCCTGCCGATGTTCACCGACCACGGCCTCGCCCACGCCGAGGCCCTGTGGGACATCGGCTCCCTGATCTGCGGCGACTCCGTCGAGTTCAACCCCGCCGAGGCCTTCGTCCTGGGCTGCGCCTTCCTCCTCCACGACCTCGGCATGGCCCTCGCGTCGTACCCGAAGGGCGAGGAGGACCTGACGGCCGACCCTCGCTTCGCGGATCTGAAGGCCGAGGCCGCCGCCGGGATCCGCGCAGCTGACCAGTCCGCCGACGACAGGCACGTTGACGACTCGGCCCGCAAGGACGCGATCGCGGAACTGCTCAGGCTCCGCCACGCCGAACAGGCTGAGACCGTCGTCCGGGAACCGTTCCTCAGTCCGGACGGCGAGAACATCTACCTGCTTCAGGATCCGGAGCTTCGCCGGTTCTTCGGTTCGCTCATCGGACGGATCGCGCACAGCCACTGGTGGCCGGTCTCCCGCCTCTCTGAGGAATTCCCCCGGCAGTTGGGAGCATGCCCATCCCTGCCCGGGACTTGGGAGGTCGACCAACTCAAGATCGCGTGCCTGCTGCGCCTCGCCGACGCCGCACACATCGACGAACGCCGTGCCCCGCTCTATCTGCACGCCTTCCGCAGGCCTACCGGAGTGTCCGCCGAACACTGGACGTTTCAGTCCAGGCTGGCCCGGCCGCGAGTCGACGACGACAGGATGATGTTCACCTCGCCCTCTTCCTTCAGCCGGGAGGAGGCGGGAGCCTGGTGGCTCGCCTTCGAGACGATCCAGCTCATCAACGCCGAGTTCCGCCAAGTGGATGCGCTCCTCGCCGACCTGCGCAGGCCCAGGTTCACCCTACGTTCGGTGGCCGGGGCCGAGTCTCCTGAACGGCTGGCGCAGTACATCCCATGCGACCGCTGGAGCCCGATCGACGCCAGCCTGCGTGTATCCGACGCCGTCCAGGTGATCGCCAAGATCGGCGGAAACGACATGTACGGACATCGGCCCGACGTGGCACTCCGCGAGCTCATCGCCAACGCCTCAGACGCCACCCAGATGCTCGCCGCATACGAGGGCGATCATCACGCGAAGCCCGTCACGATCACGTTGGAGCAACACGACGGAGACTGGTGGCTGGAAGTCCACGACCGGGGCATCGGCATGTCGGCGGAGAAAATGGTCTCCGCCCTTACCGACTTCGGCCAGTCCCACTGGCGCTCTGGCGCCACCGCCCGCGAGTACCCAGGACTGCGTGAAAGCGGTTTCCGTCCCACCGGCCGGTTCGGCATCGGCTTCTTCGCCAGCTTCATGGCTGCCGACGAGGTTCATGTCTCCAGTCGCGTCCACGAAGAGGCGTCCAGTTCCACTCACGTCCTGGAGTTCCGCAACGGAGTCCGCGGCCGCCCGCTTCTGCGTAAAGCCTCGCCACTCGAACGCCTCCGAGAATCGGGCACGAAAGTACGCCTGAAACTACGCGAAGATCCGCGCAGCACGAAAGGACTATTTCGAACCGGCAGCACCTTGCGCACGCACAACGAGCGCCTACACGCGCTTATCACGAAAATGTGTGCGCTCGCAGACGTGGACATTGCCGTCCAAGGTCCCGACGATCCCAGCCCAGAAATCATCATTCACGGCCATGACTGGGAACACCTTTCCGCCGAGGACCTGTTCCGCAGACTGTACTGGACGGGAACCGAGTCCTATGTGCAGCGGTCCGTGTACGAGCGCTACTCAAAACTCTTTGCCACACACGAAACCCGAGTCCATGACGATGAGGGAAGATTGATCGGCCGAGTAATGCTGGCGCCCAGGAGAGGCCTCAGCATAATATGGGACTACGGCTACCAAGAAGCACGGCTCCACGTTGGAGGCCTTCACGCCAGCGAATTCGAGCACGCGACCGGAGCATTCGTCGGAGAGCCCACTACAGCCGCCAGGTTTACTGCTTTCCCCGCGTGCCCAATCGAGACCATCCAGAAATGGGTTGGCGCCCAGATTGCGAATGAAATCGACAAGGGCTGGGCCAACACCACGGAGCTATGGAACATCGCCTATGCCGCCGCGGGCTTCGGTGTGACCTCCGAGTTCCTGCCCTGCGCGCTCACAGGCGAGAGGCTCCTCGATATCGCCGCCTTCCGCGCAGCCGCGGACGAAGTTGACAAAATATCACTGATAGGCCGGGGTGGGATGTGGGCCTTCAGCCAAGGAAATAGATTCAGGTTCTTCGGCTACGACGGTGGTGAAGTTTCCCTCCCACATGACTTCTTTATCGCTGACCTTTATCCTCTATGGCACTTCCCCGAGGAGATCCTCCCACGCCCGATCTACGAGCCCCTCGCCGAAAAGGTGCGCCCATCTCCCAACTTCGAGCCCTTCACCTGGTGGTGCGAGCGCGCTCACTATGGACCGATCGGGCTGCTGGTCAGGACGATCGCCGAAGCGTGGGACACCGACCTGGCGAAGCTTCTCGAAACCGTGGAGGTATTCGACCAGAATACCGAAGCAGATGACCGACTCACGCTCGAGACTTCTGACGGCGACATAGTCAGGCTAGAAGCACTCAGGTTTCATCGACCCAAGGAGAACCTCTCGTGAGCGCACAGGTCCCCCAGCAGGCGCAGGCCCTTCCCGGGGGTCCGGACACGGCGCAGCTGCTGGCCGTGGAGAGGTACAAGTACATTCTTCAGCAGATTCATGCGTTGAATGAGAATGTGTACAAGTTCCTCGCCATTTATCAGACGCTCGCGACGGCGATCGTGGGGGCGGGGATCTCGGTCTTTCTCGGGCATGACAAGTGGGGGGTGGGGCCCGAGGTGGCGCGGGGGGCGCTGAAGGGGCTGCTGTGGCTGGAGACGTTCGTGGCGGGGTTCACGATGCTGCTCGTGGTGATCGGGGTGCTGTCGTGGCTGGATTACCGGCGGGAGGAGTGCGAGCTGCTGGACGAGCTGGTCAGGCCGGGGTTCCGGAAGCCGCCGCGGATCGCCGCCGCGTATCGGTGGTACGAGACGTATGTCGTGCTGTTCATCGGGGGGTCTACGGTCTTCCTGTGGGTCTACACGGTGAGTCTGCTGCTTCCGGCGATCAAGTGAGCGTGGCCGGGGTCGACTATGTGGGGTTCGGGGTCGGCGGGATGGTGTTCGACGGGGACGGGCGGGTGTTCCTCGCGAAGCGGGGGGCCGGGGCGCGCAACGAGGCCGGGACGTGGGAGTTCCCCGGCGGCGGCCTCGAGTTCGGGGAGCGGATGGGCGACGCCGTCGTCAGGGAGTTCGCCGAGGAGTACGGGATGCGGGTCGAGACGACGGGGCTGCTCGGGGTGTTCGACCACATCCTTCCCGAGGAGGGGCAGCACTGGGTTTCTGCGACGTTCCTGGGGATTCATACCGGCGGCGTGCCGGAGATCCGGGAGCCGGAGAAGTGCACCGAGATCGGATGGTTCGCCCTCGACGCGCTTCCCGAGCCGCTTTCCCGGATCACCCGGGAGAACGTCGTCGCCTACCGCGCGGCACGCTGACTACGATCACCCACTATGACCGGCGGGATCATGACTTATCAGGATCAGGTACTCGGCTCGATCGTCGCGGGGGCCGTCGGGGACGCGCTCGGGGCCGGCGTCGAGTTCCAGTCGCTCGACGCGATCCGACGGGCGCACGGGCAGGCCGGGGTCACCGGCCCGCTGCCCTGCTACGGCGTGGACGGCGCGGCCGTCACCGACGACACCCAGATGACCCTGTTCACGCTCGAAGGCCTCCTTCGGGCGGGAGACGGCAAGGTCGAGGAGTCGGTGCACAAGGCGCATCGGCGCTGGCTCGCCACGCAGCGACTGCCCGGGCCCCGGCGCGGACGGGTGGAGCTGGCGCACGCGGGGGAGGTCGACCTCGACGGGGGGCTCGCCGACGAGGCCTGGCTGTACGCGCAGAGGGCGCCCGGGAACGCCTGCCTGTCCGGGCTTTCCACGCCGGTCAGGGGCACGCCGCAGCGCCCGGCGAATCCCGGGTCGAAGGGGTGCGGGGCGGTGATGCGGTCGGCGCCGTTCGGGCTGGTCCAGGCATGGAATCCGGCGACGGCGTTCGCGTTCGCCGCCGAGTGCGGCGCCCAGACGCACGGGCACCCTACGGGCTATGTGGCGGCGGGCGCTTTTGCCGCGATCGTCCGGTACCTGCTCGACGGGGAGGGCGTGGCCCGTGCCGTCGGGCGCACACTCGATCTCGTCGAGGGCATCGACCACGGCGGCGAGACCCGCGCGGCGCTGGTCCGGGCGGTGGCGGCGGCCTCGCACGGCGCGCCGTCGGCCGAGCGGCTGGAGTCGCTCGGCGAAGGGTGGGTCGCCGAGGAGGCGCTCGCCATGTCGGTCTACTGCGCGCTGGCGCACGAGGACGACCTTCCGGCGGCCCTGCTCCTCGCCGTCAACCACTCGGGCGACAGCGACTCGACGGGCGCGATCACCGGGAACCTGCTCGGCCTGCGCCACGGGACTTCCGCGCTGCCGGAAGCCTGGCTCAGCGCGCTGGAGGGCCGCCCGACCATCGACGGTGTCGCGCGGGCGTTCGCGACCCGTTTCGCGTCCGCCTAACGCGCCCTGAGGCTCTCGCGGGCCGCGTCGGTGAGGGGGCGGTACTCGCCGGAGGTGTCCCGGTAGTAGGCGATGCCGCCGTCCTCGTCGGGGACGCCTTCGGCGCGGAACCGGCCGGTGAGCAGCCTCGCGTAAGGGTTGGTGTCGATCTCGTCGACGATCCTGATGAGGTCGGGGCCCGATTCGGGGAACGCCGCGGTGAAGTCGGCGGGGGCGACGGGCGCGCGCAGGGTGACGGCGGCGGCGAGGAGGTCGTGCCGTCCGGCGGGGATGCCGTAGGCGACGGCGAGGTCGACGCCGGGGACGTCGCCGATCCTGTCGCGGACGATGCCGCACGGGACGGGCCCCGCGGCGGTGCGGGCCACCTCGCCCGTCCGGCCGATCATCCAGTGGTCGCCGTCGGCGTCGCGCTGGAAGAGGTCGCCGGTGACGATCCACGAGTCGCCGGGCGCGAACACGCCGCGCAGCGGATCGGGGGCGGAATCTCCCTCGGCCAGGAGGATGCCCGTCTCGCCCGGGCGGCATTCCGCGGCGAACCCGTCGGGGCCGGGGACGAGGGCATCGGTTTCCAGGTCGTAGCGGGCGATCCGGACGGGCGCGCTGCCCGGGAGCGGACGGCCCACCGCGCCGGGCTTCTTGCCCGTCAGATTCACCATGATCGCGTCACCGGACGTCGCCGCGTAGAACTCCAGGACGCGCGCGGGCGCGAGGCGGGTCTCCAGCCGCCGCCACAGGCCGCGCGGCATCCCCGAGCCGATGAACAGCCTGACGGAGTGGTGCCGCTCCCCCGGATGCGGCGGCGCCTCGATGAGGCCGTGCAGGAGCGTCCAGGTGTAGGACGCGACGGTGACGCCGTAGCGGCGGGCCTCGTCCCAGAACGTCGCGGGGTCGTAGCCGCTGGCCAGCGCGATCCGGGCGCCGCCGGCGATCGCGCCGCCGAGGCTCATCAGCAGCGTCGAAGGGTGCGAGATCGGCGCGAGGCTGTAGACGGTGTCGGCCGGCGACAACGCGGCCGAGGAGGCGGTGCCGAACGCCGACAGCGCCCACCTGCGGTTGGTGACCCGGGTGGCCTTCGTGGCCCTGCCCTCGCCGCTGAACAGGATGAAGGCGAGGTCGCCGGCCCGTCCCGGGTTGGGCCGGTACCAGCCGGGGACCTCGACGAGTTCGGTCTCCAGTTTGTCTAGGTCGGCCGCGATCTCGGTGTCGTCGAGACCGCGTTCGGTCCCGCCGAGCAGGAACACCTCGGCCTTCTCGACGAACAGGGCGTGCTCGGGGTCGGCGACGACCCGCCGCACCTGGCCGAGTTCCATCTCCCGCGCGAGGTCGCCGCCGGGCCGCAGCATCACCGCGACCGCGCCGAGCCTGCTCAGCGCCGCGACCAGCGCCAGCGCGCTGGGCCGGTTGGCCATGAGCACGCCGACGTGCTCGCCCTGCCGGACGCCGAGCGACAGCAGGCCGCGCACGACCGCGTCGATCCGGCGTTCGGCCGCGATCCGGGTGTGCGCCCGGTCCTCGTACAGGAACAGCACCTCGTCCGGGCGTTTGCGGGCCTGCTCGTCCAGCAGGAGGCCGAACGACATGCGGGTGTCGTGCTCGATCCGCTCCAGCCTGCGCAGTCGCGGCAGCAGCTCGGCCGCCTCCTCGCCGAGCCCGACGAGCGCGTGCACCGCCGTCGCGACGGTTCCGGCCGCCGACCTGACGGCGCCCGTGCCGACCTGCACGGCGAGCTCGAAGCCGTAGCCGATCCTGCCGCGCATGCCCTGTTCCTCATCGCGGACGGGACCGACCTCCTGCGGGATCATGCCCTCGCCCGAGCGCCAGTGCACCCACGAGGCGACGACGGGCCAGGTCGTGCCCGCCGCGTGCGACCCCGCGACGAGCCCGAAGTGGCCGGTCCGCTGCGTCGACTCGTACACCTCGGCGCGCGGCGCGGCCCGGACGATCCCGCGGACCATCGCGGTCGGCGCGATCTCGTCGACCTCGCCGACGAACGCGAGGACGGGGCAGGTGATGTCGGCGAGGGAGCTGAGCCGGTCGCCGATGACGAAGCCGCCGCGCAGCATCCGGTTGTGCGCCACGAACTGGCGCAGGAACTCCGCGAGCGCCGGGCCCGGCCAGGCGACCCAGCCTTCGCCCTGCATGAAGCGGCGCTGCCGCTCGCGCGGCGCGAGGATCTCGCGGTCGTGCAGTTGGAGCAGGAACTCCAGCCGGCCCCGCACCGACTTGGTGGGGCTGAGGACCTGGAAGCCGACACGCGTCACCCAGCCGGGGATCGACAGGTCGGGGATGTGGCCGAGCAGGTCGACGAACGGCTGGCGCGGCACCCAGTCCGGGACGCCGAACGGGTTCGCGGCGTCGAGGTCGGCCGGGCTGCCGAAGGTGATCAGGGACTCGATGCCCTGGCTGCGGCGGTAGGCGGCCGTCTGGTAGGCGAACATGCCGCCTTGGGAGTAGCCGCCGAGGTGGACGTCGCGGCCGGTGATCTCGTGGATCCGGTCGATCGCGTCGCTGACGGCCAGGACGTGGTCGCTGATGTCGCGCTTCAGGCCGCCCGGTTCGTCCTCGGGGTGGCCGAAGTCGACGACCCACGGATCGATGCCCAGGTCGTGCAGGACGCCGACCGCGCTCGCGGTGGGGGCGATGTCGTAGATCTCGGCGGTGAGCATCAGCGGCGGCACGAGCAGCACCACGGGCCGGTCGCCCATCGCCTCGGGGAAGTACCGGCGCAGGCGGTACACGCGCTGCTCGGCGACGATCTCGTGTGGGGACGCCTGCTCGTCGGTGCGCAGACCCCCGAATCTGGCGACCTCCAGCACGTTCTGCGCGGTGGCGGTCAGGCCGCGGGCCAGCCGCGTGCCGAAACGGGCGAGGTCCTTGGGCGCCGGTGCCTTGAACAGGGACGTCACATCGGCCATCGTGGTCCGTCCACCCCGTCCGGGTCAACGGCCCCGGTCCGCCCGGCGCGCCAGCCCTCCCGCTCCCTCCGTCACCGCGGCCCCGTGCGGTAAGCAGTTATTTACCTCACATCCGTCTAGGCAGCATCAGACCGACATGCGAGCATCGGCCTACCCGCGCCGAGGAGAGGCCATGGATCGCGTGACGCTGCTGATCGAACGGCACGCGCAGGCCAGCCTGCGCGCCCGGGCCGTCAACGCCGGGGCACGGGCGGTCTCCACGCGGCTGCTCGCCCGGGTGCCCGCCGGGCCCATCGACTTCAGGCGCGCGGCGGCCATCGACAGGCTCGCCGGGAAGGTCCCGCCGCCCCGCGGCACCCACGTCGAGCGCATCCGGCTCGACGGGTTCGGGGCCGAATGGGTGCACGGCAGAGGCGTCGGGCGCGACAGGTCGAAGGCGATCCTGTACTTCCACGGGGGCGGCTGGATCGCCTGCGGGCTCAACACGCACCGGCGTATGATCGCCCGCCTTTCGGAGGCCGCGGGGATCCCCGCTCTGTCCGTCGACTACCGGATGCTGCCCGAGGTCACCTTCGCCGAAGAGGCCCTCGACTGCCTGTCCGCCTACACGTATCTCCTGGAACAGGGCGTCGCACCGGAGAACGTCGTCTTCTCCGGCGACTCCGCGGGCGGCTACATGACGTTCGCGACGGCGCTGCTGGCACGCGAGGCGGGACTGCCGCTGCCCGCCGCGCTCATCGCGCTGTCCCCCATGCTCGACATGGACCTCACCGCCAAGGCCGCGCACCCCGCCGCCTCGCTCGACGCGTTCAGCGTCATGCCGCTCCTCGACGTCTTCATCACCGAGATCCTCGGCGGCCTCGACCCCCACGACCCCACCGTCTCCCCCATCAACGCCGACCTCGCCGGGCTGCCCCCGTCCTACATCTGCTGCAGCTCCAGCGAAGTGCTCGTCAGCGACGCCGAGGTGATGGCGCGGCGACTCGCCGACGCGGGCGTGCCGGCGACGCTCCAGACGTGGGCGGGGCAGCTGCACGTCTTCCCCATGTTCGGCGGGCTCCTCCCGGAGTCCAAGGCCGCCATCGCCACCTACGGCGGCTGGGTGCGCGAGGCGCTCGCCCAGGCCGCCCACGCCGAGGAGGAGGCCGCCTCGTGAACCAGATCTTCGACGACCTGCGCGCCGAATACGCCGCGCTCGACGCGCTCGTCAGCGGCCTCAGCGCCGAGCAGTGGGCGCTGCCGACGCCCGCGCCCGGCTGGACGATCGGCCACCAGATCGCCCACCTCGCCTGGACCGACCGGCAGGCCCTCCTGTCGGCCACCGACCCCGACGCGTTCACGGCCCAGTGGCAGGCGCCCCGGCCGAGCCGGGATCTGCAAGAGCCCGCCGCCGGGCCCACGGACACTGACTCGCCGCGCTCCTCCTCGCCGGACCTCCTCGAACAAGGGGCGGACCCGGCCCGGTACCTTCCGGGCACACCGCTGGAGGCGTGGCGCGACGCCCGTCGGGCGGCGGTCGACGCGCTGCGCGACGTGCCGCCCGGCGAGCGCATCCCCTGGTTCGGGCCGCCGATGGCCGCACCCAGCATGGCCACCGCGCGGCTCATGGAGACCTGGGCGCACGGCCTCGACATCGCCGACGCCCTCGGCCTCAGCCCCGAGCCGACGCACCGGCTGAAGCACGTCGCGCACATCGCCGTCCGCGCCCGCGACTACGCCTTCGCGGTCCGCCGGCTCCCCGCACCCGCCGAACCCTTCCACGTCGTGCTCACCGGACCGTCCGGCGAGCAGTGGACGTGGGGGCCGAGCACGGCGGCCCAGCGCGTCACCGGGCCCGCGCTCGACTTCTGCCTCCTCGCCGTCCGGCGCCGCCACCGCGACGACGTCACCGTCCGCGCCTCCGGGCCCGACGCGTCCCGCTGGCTCGACATCGTCCAGGCCTACGCCGGACCGCCCGGCCCGGGACGCGCGCCGCTCGGCACCGCCCCGGCGCATTCGAGTACGCACTAGGTCCAGAAGTCCTGTAGGGTTATCCATGTCGCCAGGGGGAACCGGCCGGAAACGGAACGGAAACCCAGGGCAGGCGCGCGGAAGTGGCTCAGTGGTAGAGCATCACCTTGCCAAGGTGAGGGTCGCGGGTTCGAATCCCGTCTTCCGCTCGGAGAGGCCATCGCCTCGCGGTGGAGTGGCCGAGAGGCGAGGCAACGGCCTGCAAAGCCGTGTACACGGGTTCAAATCCCGTCTCCACCTCCACCCGGACGATTAGCTCAGCGGGAGAGCGCTTCCCTGACACGGAAGAGGTCACTGGTTCAATCCCAGTATCGTCCACCAGTCGGCTTCGGCTGTTCGCCCCCGGTTTTCCACTCCCGGGGGTTTTCGGCTTTCCGGGCCCCTTTCCCCACCTGGGCCCACTCCCCTCCCCGTCGCCCTGACGCTTCCGCCCCGCCCTGTGCAAGGCCTCTGCGGACCCCCACGCGCCTTCCCCTCCTTCTCACGCTTGCGCTGAACCTCCACCAGGCTTGCGCCGCACCCTGAAAAGCCCGCCCCGCGGCCGGCGGCACCATGCCCGATCCACCCGGCGCCCGCCGACGTTGCGCGGCGGCGGACGGCCGTGGTCGTCGGGGGGCGGGGCGGGTGTCCTGGTCGGGGTGGAGCGGTCCTTTGGCGGGGGGAGGGAGGCCGGTGGTTTCGCGGATGGCAGGGGGGTGGAGGGAGCGGAGCATCGGCGGGAGAGGCGTTCCCGGAAGGAGGGGCGTCGAGGTGAGGAGGGTTCCGTGGGTGTGGTGAGGACGGTTCTGAGGGCGATCCTGGTGCTGGGGGTGCTCGTCGCGGCGCACCTGCCGGGGGCGCCGGCTCTGGCCGCGGCCGGAGGTTCGGGGCCCTATCCGGCGGACTACGAGACGACGCTGCGGCTTCCGGGGCACACCGTGTACCGGCCGGTGAACCTGCCGACGGGGATCAGGCTGCCGATCGTCGTCTGGGGGAACGGGGCCTGCCGCGCCGACGGGACCTGGTTCGAGAACATCCTCAAGGAGTTCGCGTCGCACGGGTTCCTGGTGATCGCAGGCGGGCGGCCCGGCGGGTTCGGGACGACCGACGCGGACATGCTCATCGACGCGATCGACTGGGCCGTCGCGGAGAACACCAGGCTCGGGAGCAGATACCGCGGCCGGATCGACACCGCCAAGATCGCGGTGATGGGCCAGTCGTGCGGAGGGCTGGAAGCCTACGAGGCCTCCGCCGACCCCCGCGTGACGACCACCGGCGTCTTCAACAGCGGAATGCTCGACGACGCCGACAACCACCGACTCGCCCGCCTGCACGGGCCCGTCGTCTACCTCGTCGGCGGCCCCGACGACATCGCCTACCCCAACGCCCTCGACGACTGGGCGCGGCTGCCCGCCGGGCTGCCCGCCTTCATGGGCAACCTCGACGTCGGCCACCTGGCCACTTACGCGGAACCGAACGGCGGTGAGTTCGGCCGTGTCGGCTCGGCCTGGCTGAAGTGGCAGCTGAAGGGCGACGCCGCAGCCCGGTCCCTGTTCGTCGGCGCGAACTGCGGCCTGTGCGGCACCGCCTGGGACGTGCTCCAGAAGAACCTGTCCTAGCGCGCTGGACGAAGGCCGTCTCCCCTGGGAGGCGGCCTTCGTCGGTTGGTCGACGGGCCGGGGGCCTGGCTAGGGTGGAGGTATGGGAAGTGCGGACGGGACGGTTCGGGTCGACAGCTGGATCTGGGCCGTGCGGATGGTGAAGACGCGGTCGGCGGCGGGCGAGGCGTGCAAGGGCGGGCATGTGCGGGTGAACGGGGCGCGGGCCAAGCCGGCGCAGGCGGTGAAGGTCGGCGACGAGGTCCGGGTCCGGATCGAGGGGCGGGAGCGGATCCTGGTGGTCGCCCGGCTTATCAGCAAGAGGGTGGGGGCGCCCGTCGCGGCCGAGTGCTACGAGGACAAGTCGCCGCCTCCGCCGCCGCGGGAGATGACGGGGCCCGTCGGGATCAGGGACCGGGGCACCGGGAGGCCGTCGAAGCGGGAGCGGCGGAGCATCGAGAAGCTCTTCGGGCGCACCACCGGCTGAGGCGAAGGCACCCGGGCCCACCCCGCGTTAGCTTCCGATCACCTCGGGTAATGATGAGGTGATCACGAGCTTTCGGGGGGCCCGGGTGAATTTTCTGATCCGTCTCGTCATCAACGCGGTGGCGCTGCTCGTGGCGACGTGGATCGTCAGTGGCGTCGACCTCACCGGGCACGACACGGCCTCGCAGGTGTGGACGCTCGCCGTCGTGGCGCTGATCTTCGGCCTGATCAACACGTTCCTCAAGCCGATCATCAAGGTGCTCGGCTGCGTCTTCTACATTCTGACGCTCGGCCTGTTCGCGCTCGTCGTCAACGCGTGCCTGCTCATGCTCACCGGCTGGATCGCCGAGAAGTTCCACCTGCCGTTCCACGTGTCCGGGTTCTGGCCGGCGTTCTGGGCGGCGATCATCATCAGCCTCGTGAGCTGGCTGCTCAGCCTCTTCGTAGACACCGACGAGTGACACCGTGACCCGCGCCGCGCGCCGCCTCCTGCCGCTCGTCCTGCCCGCGATCCTCGTCGGTGCGGTGAGCTCGCTCGTCTTCGTCGGCATCAGCGAACTCGCCCACCAGGTGGAGAAAGGGCTGTGGCAGCCGCAGAGCGCCTGGTGGACGGTCCTGGTGCTGACGCTCGGCGGGCTGCTGACCGGCCTCGTCATCCGCTTCGCGCCGGGCCACGCCGGCCACGACCCGGCGACGGAGGGCCTGGCCGGGGCGCCCCCGCTGCCACTGTCGGCCGTGCCCGGGGTGCTCGTGGCCTTGTTCATCACGCTGGCGTTCGGGGTGAGCCTCGGCCCGGAGGCGCCGATCATCGCGGCGAACGTCGCGATGGCCGCCTGGTTCGGCGGGCGGGTGATGCCGAAGGCGCCCGTGCCGATCTGGGTCGCACTGGCGCTGAGCGGCACGCTCGGCGCGATGTTCGCGACGCCGATCGCGGCGGCCCTCCTGCTGTCGGAGATGCCCGCCAAGGAGGGCGAGGCCCCCCTGTGGGACCGGATGGTCGCGCCGCTGCTCGCAGCCGCCGCGGGCGCGCTGACGGTCCGCTTCCTCAACCCGTCCATGGAGTTCACCCTGGACGTCCCGGCCTACACGCCCGCTCCCGGCGACATCCTCACCGGGGCGGTCGTGGCGTGCGTCGCCTGCCTCGTGGGCATGGCGATGGTCTACCTGTTCCCGCACTTCCACCGGATCGCCCACACGGTGCGCCACCCGGTCGTCCTGCTGACGCTCGCCGGCGTCGTCCTGGGCGTGCTCGGCGTGCTCGGCGGCCGGATCACCCTGTTCAAGGGGCTCGACCAGATGAAGGAGCTCGCCGCCGATCCCGGCGCCTACTCGATGCCGCAGCTCGTCCTCATCATCGTCGTGAAGTGCCTGGCGCTGCTCGTCGCGGCGTCCGCCGGGTTCCGCGGCGGCCGGATCTTCCCGAGCGCCTTCATCGGGGTCGCCGTCGGCGTGCTGGCCGCCGCCGTGCCTTGGCCGGGCATCCCGCTGGCGCTCGCCGTCGCGGCCGGGGCGATGGGCGCGTGCGTGGCCGTCTCCCGCAGCGGGTGGCTGAGCCTGTTCCTCGGGGTGGTGCTCGGCGGGAGCGTCGCGCTGGTGCCGGTGCTGTGCGTGGCGATCCTGCCCGCCTGGCTCATCGCGACCGGACGCCGCGAGATGCGCGTCGACGTCACGGCTCCTGCGCACGCCCCCGGGCATGCGCGAGGACGATCGTGATGAGCGAGGTCACGATCACCAGGTCGAAGATCATCTGGATGGTGGTGAGGACCCGCGCCCACTGCCCGACGGGCACGATGTCGCCGAAGCCGACGGTGCACAGCGTCGAGACGGTGAAGTAGAGCGAGTCCAGCCGGGTCTCGATGCCGCTGAACTCCGCCGAACGCGCGTAGTAGATGAGCGCGAAGAACACGATGACGAGGTCGACCATGCTGAGCAGCAGCGCGATCTGCTCGGCGGGCAGCCTGCCCTCCCGGGTCACGCGGCGGCCCTGGTGGACCAGGATCCCGGTGACCGCGCTGAGCGACAGGAACAGGACGAGGCCCCGCAGCACGAACCCCGACTCGACGTCCTCGGGTCTGATCGGCACCGCGAAGTAGACGACGGCCCCGCCGAAGAACGCCAGGAACGCCTCGCCCCACACCCGCATCCTGCGCGACAGGCTCACCCTCACACGCCACCCCCTCCGCAGGGAGGTACCAGGCGCGGCACCGTGCCGGACGGGCGGCGCGACGGATCCCGGCGTGAAGTTCAGCGGGACTTGACCGACTCCAGGGCCAGCGCCAGCAGGACGACGTCGCGGGGCTCGTCGAGTTTGCGGCAGGTGACCTGCTCCAGGCGGCGCAGCCGGTTGAGGACGGTGTTGCGGTGGCAGTACAGGCGCCGGGCGGCCTCGGCGGTGGAGCCGACCTCCAGCCAGCACGCGAGCGTGTCGAGGAGGGCGGACGACTCGTGCGACGGCAGCGCGAGCACGTCGGTCATGATCTGGCGGCGCAGCAGTTCGGCGAGGTCGGGCGCGGCGCGGACGAACGAGCGCAGCAGGTGGTCGTCGAGGGCGACGACGCCGCGCTGGTCGGGGCGGCGTCCGGCGAGGGCGGTCTCGGCGAGGCGGCGCGCGAACGCCAGGGAGGCGAGGCCGTCGACGGTGGGGCTGAGCCCGACCGGTCCCTGCACTGCGGATTCCAGCGCTTCGGCGAGCCGGCCGGGCCCTTCGCCGCGCAGCGCGACGACGGCGATGTCGCCGTCGGCTCCGGCCGACCACACGACGCGGTGGCCGACGAGCGTGTCGGGCTGGCGGACGCCGCGCCGCACCCGCGCGTACCGGGTGACGGCGACGGCGTAGGGCCCTGTCTCGTCGAGGCCGAGGGCGTCGCGGACCGCTTCGACGAGGGGCGGTTCGGGCGCGGACGTCTCCAGGAGTTCGCCGAGCAGGAGGCGGGCCCGCTCGTCGGCGAACCGCACCTGGTCGGCCTGGGCCTCCCGGTAGGCCTCGGCGGCGACGTCGGCCTGCCGCTCGATCCCTGCCCAGATGTGCATGCTGCTGCGCATCAGCAGGTCGAGCCGGTTCGGCGAGTCCTCCCGGACGATCCTGACGAGTTCGTCCCAGACGAGCTGGACCGACAGGTGGTAGGACTTCACGACCTCGTCGAGGGGGACGCCCTGGGCGGCGCGGCGGCGTCCGGTCCGGGCCGCCTGGACGAGTTCGCGGCGTTCCGGGCCGGGTTCGGGGATGGTCGCGAGGCCGTAGGCGAGGCCGAGCCTGACCGATTCGAACTGCTCGGCTTCGGGGACGATCCTGGCCGAGGCCGGGCAGTTCGCCCGGATTCGCTTGAGCAGCCGCGCGGCGAGTTCCGGGGTGTCGTCGCTGAGCCGGCGCGCGGCCATGCCGACGACCTCGCGATGTGTCTGGTTCCGCTCGATGAGTCCGAGTGCGCCCATGATGCCCTCCCTGAAACGGCCTTCAGCTTGCCCAGCCGGTTCCCGGGCGCGCAAGGGCGCGTTGTGGCCGCCGCCATACCGCCCGCCTCGGAATGTGACCCGACACACCCGCCCCGACCTGCGACGACGCGAATGGGACCGGTCCCAGTGCGGGGGTGCGCCGGTCACAAGACCAGGGATACACCTGTGGTGTCCGCACAATCCTGGAACGGTCCAGGGCCATTCCGGACGACTGCCGGGCCGCCCGGTTGTGACGATGCTCGAAACCGCCTCCCCGCGCCGTGGATTCGCCCGGAGCGCCCTGGCCGTCTCGGACACCCAGGGAACCCACCTATATCGGGTCATAAACGTCATACGAATTATCCATTTCGTGTTCATGACCACTTAATGCCGGGCTTCCGCCACGTACGACATTTTTGAGACGTTTTGTTCTGCCCAATCATGACCCGTTTCGTCCAGATTCCCCCCGATTTGGCCGGGTCGTGAAGGCAGAAGGGAAGACTCGTGAAGCGAGTCCTCACCGCGGTGGCCTGCGCGGTCGCCGTTTCCCCGCTCGCCCTCCTCGCCACCTCCACCCCCGCCGCGGCGACCCCGCCCGGCATCCCGAGCCTCGCCACCGCCCAGAGCCAGCTCGCCGGGCTCACCGTCGCGGCCGAGGCCAACGCCTCCACCTACGACCGCGACCTGTTCCCCCACTGGATCACCATCTCCGGGACCTGCAACACCCGCGAGACCGTGCTGAAGCGCGACGGCTCGAACGTCGTCACCAGCTCCGCCTGCGCCGCGACGTCCGGAAGCTGGTACAGCCCGTACGACGGCGCGACCTGGACCGCCGCGTCCGACGTCGACATCGACCACATGGTCCCGCTGGCCGAGGCCTGGCGCTCGGGCGCGTCCGCGTGGACCACCGCCAAGCGCCAGTCCTTCGCCAACGACCTCACCCGGCCCCAGCTGTGGGCCGTCACCGACAACGTCAACCAGGCCAAGGGCGACCAGGACCCCTCGACGTGGAAGCCGTCGCTCACGGGCTTCTGGTGCACCTACGCCAAGTCCTGGATCGCCACCAAGTCCTACTGGGCCCTCACCGTCCAGAGCAGCGAGAAGACCGCCCTGACGACCATGCTCGGCTACTGCTGAGTCATACGTAACACCTTCGCGATTCACCCCTTCCGGGCGGGACCTTCGCCCGGAAGGGCCCCTCGCCTGTGACCCACCTCACACTACTCCCCCGTGACGTTCGGGGCCCGGCCCCGCGCTGACCCACCGTGGAATCCGAGGAGCCCGACCTCGCCGATCTGGTCCGGCGCGCCCAAGAGGGCGACGCGGCGGCCTTCGACGCGCTCTACGTCGACGTGCAGCCGCGCATGCTGCGCTACCTGCGCACCCTCGTCGGCGACGACGCCGAGGACGCCGCGGCCGAGGCCTGGCTCCAGATCGCCCGGGACCTGCGCGCCTTCGCCGGCGACTCCGCGGGCTTCCGCGGCTGGACCGCCAGGATCGCCCGCAACCGCGCGATGGACCTGCTGCGCCAACGGCAGCGGCGGCCCGCCGAGCCCGTCCCGCCGGAACGGCTCGTGGACCTGGTCGGCACCGAGAGCACCGAGACGCTCGTGATGGACGCGCTGGCCACCGAGGCGGCGCTGAGGCTCGTCGGCTCGCTCGCGCCCGACCAGGCCGAGGCCGTGATGCTGCGGGTGGTGTACGGCCTGCCCGCGACCGCCGCGGGCCGCGTCCTCGGCAAGCGCGCGGGCGCGGTGCGCACCGCGGCCTACCGAGGGCTGCGCAACCTGGCCAAGCGCCTCGGCGCGCTCCCCTCCCGTTCCGCTTCCGGATCGGCCTCCCAGGCCACGGGAAAGTCAGAAAAGCCCGGGAAACATGTGACGGCCGTGCTGTCGGTGGCGCTTGAGGACACGAAATGAACGCAGAGGACACGCCACTGAACCGGGTTCTGGCCGCCCTGTCCGCTCCGGCGCACGACGCCGAGCTGGCGGGCCGCGACCGGGCCCTCGCGGCGTTCCGCGAGGCCGCGGCCTCCCCGTCGCCGGCCATCGGGAGGGAACCAGTGAAGACGAGCACCATCGCGAAACTGCTGACGCTGAAGACGGGCGTCGCCGTCCTGTGCGTCACCGCGCTCGGCGGCGTCGCCGCCGTCGCGGCCGGAGGCAACCCGCTGTCCGACGACAAGGGCAAGGACGGGTCGCACGCCCCCGCGCTCCAGCCCAAGTCCGCGCCCACCCGCCCCGCCCCGACCGGCACGCCGACGGCCGAGCCCGCCGCACCCGGCCACGTCGTCGCCCTGTGCGTCCGGATCCTGAAGGCCGTCGAGGACGACCCGGAGCACAAGGGCGGCAAGCCCGGCAAGGACCCGAAGAAGCTCAAGCACAAGGCGAAGTTCAAGCCGAAGGACGTCAAGGCCTGGGAGGCGCTCGTGCAGGCCGCGGGCGGCGCGGACGAGGCGAAGATCCTCGCCTACTGCGCGTCGCTCGTGCCGGGCCACGGCCCCAAGCCGGACAAGCCCGGCCGGCCCACCATCCCGCCGACCGGTAAGCCCGCCGAGCCCGGCAAGCCCGGGGGCCAGGACAAGCCCGGTGAGCAGCCCGGCGGCCAGGGCGGTCCCTCCGCCGGCCACGATGGCGACCGGGCGTAGAGCCCTGCCGCTCAGCCGTCCGGCGGCCCGGGTCCCCCGCCCTGGGCCGCCGGACCTCCGCTACTTCCCGCCCAGCTCGACCGCGACGGGTTCGGGCTTGTAGGACGCGCCCTTGGTGTCCTCGTCCACCTTCGCCAGCGCCTGCTCGATGTAGTCGTTGGTGTAGGCGAGGCCCTCGGGCTGCTTGGTGATGACCGTGTCGCCGTCGGCGTTCTTGGTGCCGAGCGCCAGGTCGACGGTCCGCTTCCAGTCGGCCTCGTTGATGACGCCGATGCCCTCGGGCGACGGCCAGATCAGCTTGTTGGTCTCGACGGTCTGCCAGAGCTGGTGGCTCGCGCCGAGCTTGGAGCCGCGCGCGACGACGAGGTCGCGGCACTCCTCGGGGTTCTCCCGGCAGAAGATCCAGCCCTTGATCGTCCCGGTGAGGAACTTGACGGTCGTCGCCTGGTAGTCGGGGTCGTCCAGCCGCTCGGTCGACGCCCACACCGCGTCCTGGAGCATCGACGTGCCGACCTCGTTCCAGTCCAGGACGGTGAAGTCCGACGCCTGGTAGGCCTTCTTCGTCTTGGGGTTCTCGGCTTCGAGTAGCTGCGCGTACTCGTTGTACGACATGGCCTGGGCCGCGTCGATGTCGCCGCGCAGCAGCGCCTGCATGTCGAACTGCTGCTGGACCAGCTCGACGTCCTTGCCGGGGTCGAGCCCGGCCTTGGTGAGCGCGGCGAACAGCTCGTACTCGTTGCCGAAGCCCCAGTTCCCGACCTTCTTGCCCTTCAGGTCGGCCGGTGTCTTGATGCCGCTGTCGGCGAAGGCGACCTGGTAGGTGCCGGACCGCTGGAAGATCTGGCCGACGTCGGTGATGGCGGCGCCCTGCTCGCGCGAGGCGAGGGCCTTGGGCACCCACGAGATCGCGTAGTCGGCCTGGTTCTGGGCGAGGACGGTCTGCGGCACGATGTCGACGCCGCCTTCGAGGATCTCCACGTCGAGGCCCTCGTCGGCGTAGAAGCCCTTGTCGACCGCCGCGATGTAGCCGGCGAACTGGGCCTGCACGAACCACTGGAGCTGGAGCTTGACCTTGGTGGGGCCGCCCTCCGCGCCGTCTGCGCCCGTGTCGGTGTCGGCGGTGCCGCATCCGGTGAGCAGGAGCGCGGCGGTGAGCACGCCGAGGATCTTCTTCACTGGTTCTCTTCCTCCGGGGATCGGGGGGTTGGGAGGGGTTCCGGGGCGGGAGGCTTGTCGGGAGGGGCGGGGAAGGTTCAGGACGCGGCGCGTCTCCAAGGGGTCGCGAGGCGTTCCAGCAGGAGGGCCGCGACGTAGAACAGCAGGCCGAGCGCGCACGCCCCGGCGACGAACGCCCAGGCCCGCGGGTAGGCGGAGTTGGATGCCGCGGAGGTGATGCGCGAGCCGAGCCCGTTCTGGAGGCCGCCGAAGTACTCCGAGACGACCGCGGCGATGACGCCCAGGGAGGCGGCCTGGCGCAGCCCGGTGAAGAAGAAGGGCAGCGCGCCGGGCAGCCGCACCTTCCGGTTGAACGCCCAGGGCGAGGCCGCGTAGGAGTCCATCAGCTCGGTGTGCGTGGGGTCGACCTCGCGCAGCCCGCGCAGGGTGTTGAGGTAGACCGGGAAGAACACCACGAGCGCGACGACGGCGCGGCGCGGGATGCTGCTGGTGGACTCGAACATGTTGTTCAGCAGGGGCGCGAGCGCGATGATCGGCAGCGCGCCCGCCGCGGCCACGACGGGCGCGGAGGCCTCGCCGAGGAGGCTGAACCGGGTAGCCAGCAGGGCCGCGGCGAGGGCGAGCAGCGCCCCGGCGACAAGGCCGGTGAACGCGTTGAGTCCGCTGGCCGCGCCCGTCCGCACGATGACGTCGAAGGAGCGGGCGAACTCCGCGGCGATCGCCGACGGACCGGGCAGCACGAACGGCGCGACCCGGCCGAGCCGGACGAACAGCTCCCACAGGACGAGCGCGCCCGCGCCGACCAGGGCCGGGGCGAGGAGCGCGCGGGCCCTCACTTCTTCTCCGCGGGGGCCGGCACCGCGGCGCCTGGCACTGCGGGGGCCGGCACTGCGGGGCCGCGCAGCGCGCGGCGGACGTCGGTGACCGCGGCGAAGAACTCCGGGGACTGCCGGACGTCCTCGCCCCGCGCCCCGAGCGCGACGGGCACGATCTCGGTGATCCGGCCCGGCCGCTCCGACATGACCGCCACCCGGTCGGACAGGAACACCGCCTCGTCGATCGAGTGGGTGACGAAGACGACGGTCGTGCCCGCCGCGGCGCAGATCCGCAGGAGTTCCCCCTGGAGCCGTTCACGGGTCATCTCGTCGAGGGCGCCGAAGGGCTCGTCCATGAGGAGCAGCGGCGGCCCGTCGGCGAGGGCGCGGGCGATCGACACGCGCTGCTGCATGCCGCCGGACAGCTGGGCCGGGTGGTGCCCGGCGAACTCGGCGAGCCCGACGAGGTCGAGCATCTCCGCCGCGCGCCTGCGCCGCTCGGCCTTGGCGACGCCGCGCAGCTCCAGCGGCAGCTCGACGTTGCGCTGGACGGTCCGCCAGTCGAACAGGCCCGCCTTCTGGAACACCATCCCGTAGGCGCGGTCCTTGCGTGCCTGCGCGGCTGGCTTGCCCGCTACGGTCACCGTTCCTCCGGTCGGCGGCGCCAGGTCGGCGATGAGCCGCAGCAGGGTGCTCTTGCCGCAGCCCGACGGGCCGATGAGGGACACGAACTCCCCCGGCGCGACGGCGAGGTCGGCCGCCGCGATCGCGGTGACCTCGTCCGGCCTGCCCGCGTTGAAGACCTTGGTGACTCCGGAGAGTCCGATCATGGTGTCGCTCCCCTCGCGGCGAGGCGCTGCCCGAGCGTCAGCAGGCCGGTGACGGCCAGACCGAGCAGGGCGGCGCCGAGCATCGCGGTGTAGACCTTCGCCGGGTCGCTCGTGGCCTCCCGGGAGTACTCGATGATGAGGCGGCCGATGCCGCCCCGGGTGCCCGTGGAGATCTCGCCGACCACCGCGCCGACGACGGCGGCGGCCCCGGCGAGCCGCAGCGCCGGGAACAGGAACGGCAGCGCGGCGGGCAGCCGCAGCTTGACGAGCGTCGCCCACCAGCCCGCCGAGTAGGAGTCCATCAGCTCCAGGGCTTCGTGCGCGGGCGACTGCAGTCCGCGCAGCAGGCCGACGGCTACCGGGAAGAACGCCAGGTAGGCGGCGATCACCGAGACCGTCGCCCACTTCGGCATGATCGCGCCGCCCCAGCCGGAGATGGCGGGGGCGAGCGCGACGAGCGGGACGGTCTGCGACAGCACGACGTAGGGCAGCAGCCCGCGTTCGGCGAACCCGAACCGCTGCATCAGCACCGCGAGCAGCCCGCCGACGAGGACGCCGGCGGCGAGCCCGACGGCGACGATCCCGAACGTCGTCAGGGCCGCCTTGAGCAGCACCTCCCAGAGGGGCGCGCCGCCGCGCATCTCGGGGTCGCCGAACCGGGCGAGGACCGACCACAGGTGCGGCATCGCCTGGTCGTCGGCGCGCGGCAGGAACCGCACGCCGAAGGCCGAGACGCCGTCGTCCGGCGCGAGGGCCTTGTAGACCTCCCAGGCCCCGGCGGCGGCAGCCACCAGGGCCAGGGAGCCGAGCGCGCGTCTCACAGGGTCTTCACTCGCAGGCCCGAGACGGCCGGGATGATCTGTTCGCCGTACACCGACAGGGTGTTCTCCTTGTCGTCGTGCTGGAGGTAGACCGCGAACTGGTCGACGCCCAGGTGCGCGAGCTCGCGCAGCCGGTCGAGGTGCGCCTCGACCGGGCCGAGCAGGCAGAACCTGTCGACGATCTCGTCGGGCACGAAGTCGGTGTGGGTGTTGCCCGCCCTTCCGTGCTCGGCGTAGTCGTAGTCCTTGCGGCCCTTGATGTAGTCGGTGAGGGCCTTGGGCACGGCGCCGCCGTCGGAGCCGTAGCGCCCGACGATGTCGGCGACGTGGTTGCCGACCATTCCGCCGAACCAGCGGCACTGCTCACGCTGGTGCGCGAGATCCTCGCCGACGTAGGCGGGGGCCGCCACGCAGAAGGTGATGGCCTCCGGGTCCCGTCCTGCCTTCTCCGCCGCCTCCTTCACCGCGCCGATCGTCCAGGCGACGATGTCGGGGTCGGCGAGCTGGAGGATGAACCCGTCGCCGACCTCGCCCGCGACGGCGAGGGCGCGCGGGCCGTATCCGGCGACCCACATCGGCAGCGAGCCGCCCTCCACCCACGGGAAGTGGATCTCCTGCCCGCGCACGTCGGCGACCCTGCCTTCGGCGAGGTCGCGGATCGCGACGGTCGAGGCGCGCAGCTCGGCGATCGTGGTCGGTTTGAGGCCGAGCGTGCGCACGGCCGAGTCGCCGCGTCCGATGCCGCAGACCGTCCGGTTGCCGTAGGCCTCGTTGAGCGTCGCGAAGTGCGACGCGGTGACCGACCAGTCCCGGGTCTTGGGGTTGGTGACCATCGGCCCGACGACGACCTTCTCGGTCTTCGCCAGGATCTGGCTGTAGATGACGAACGGCTCCTGCCACAGCAGGTGCGAGTCGAAGCTCCAGACGTGGCTGAACCCCGCCCGCTCGGCCTTCACCGCAAGGTCCACGACGGCCGAGGCCGGCGGGTCAAGCTGGAAGACGACTCCGATGTCCAAACTCTTCTCCCCCTCTGGTGCGATGCTGGTGCGGCGGTCAGACCAGGTAGCTGCTGAGGCCGCGGCGCAGGTACCGCCCGTGCCCCTTGCGCCCGCTGTAGACGCCGTTCTCCAGCAGGACCGTCCCGCGGCTGATGACGGTCTCGACCTTCCCCGCGATCTCGTAGCCCTCGAACGCCGAGTGGTCCATGTTCATGTGGTGGGTCTCGGCGCTGATGCGGGTGCGGCCGTTCGGGTCGTAGACGACGATGTCGGCGTCGGAGCCGGGCGCGATGACGCCCTTGCGGGGGTAGAGGCCGAACATCCGCGCGGGGGTCGTCGCGATGGCCTCCACCCAGCGCTCCAGGGTGAGCTGGCCGTCGGCGACGCCCTGGTAGAGGAGGTCGACACGGTGCTCGACGCCGCCGATCCCGTTGGGGATCTTGGAGAAGTCGCCGACGCCTAGTTCCTTCTGGTCCTTGAAGCAGAAGGGGCAGTGGTCGGTGGAGACGACCGACAGGTCGTTGGTGCGCAGGCCCCGCCACAGGTCGCGGCCGTGCGACTCGTGCTTGGAGCGCAGCGGCGTCGAGCACACCCACTTGGCGCCCTCGAAGCCCGGCGCGCCGAGCTGGTCCTCCAGCGTCAGGTACAGGTACTGGGGACAGGTCTCGGCGAACACGTTGCGGCCCGCGTCGCGCGCCTCGGCGACGCGTTCCAGCGCGCCCGACGCCGACAGGTGCACGATGTAGAGCGGGGTGTCGCGGGCGACCTCGGCCAGGTAGATGGCCCGGCTCGTCGCCTCCGCCTCCAGGGCGGCCGGCCGGGTGATGCCGTGGTGGATCGGGTCGGTCTCGCCGCGGGCGAGCGCCTGGGCGACCAGGACGTCGATCGCCGGCCCGTTCTCGGCGTGCATCATGATCATGGCGCCGTTCTCGCGCGCCCGCTGCATGGCCCGCAGGATCTGGCCGTCGTCGCTGTAGAAGACGCCCGGGTAGGCCATGAACAGCTTGAAGCTGGTGATGCCCTCCTCGGCGACGAGCGCGTCCATCGCCTTCAGCGCGTCGTCGTCGACGCCGCCGAGGATCTGGTGGAAGGCGTAGTCGACGTGGCACTGGCCGTCGGCCTTGGCGTGCCAGGCGGCCAGGCCGTCCTGGACGCGTTCGCCGGTGCGCTGGACGGCGAAGTCGACGATCGTGGTGGTGCCGCCCCAGGCCGCGGCCCGGGTGCCGGTCTCGAAGGTGTCGCTGGCGAAGGTGCCGCCGAAGGGCAGCTCCATGTGAGTGTGCGCGTCTACGCCGCCCGGGATGACGTACTTGCCCGCGGCGTCGATGACCCTGTCGGCCGTGAGGATCGAGCCCGGCAGGGACAGCGAGATGATCCGTTCGCCGTCCACGAGGACGTCGGCGTCGATCGCGCCCGACGGGCCGATGACTTTGCCGCCTTTGACCAGGAGTGTGGTCATACGTATGCCTCTCTGAACACGTGGCGCTTACGGTGCGGTGAGGTCGCCGTAGGCGTCCGGGCGGCGGTCCCGGTAGAACGCCCAGCGGTCGCGGACCTCGGCGAGCAGGCCCAGGTCGAGGTCGCGGACGATCAGTTCGGCCTCGTTGGTGTCTCCGACGTCGCCGACGAACTTGCCCTCTGGGTCGACGAAGTAGGACGTCCCGTAGAAGTCGTTGTCTCCGAGGTCCTCGATGCCGACCCGGTTGATCGCGCCGACGAAGTACTCGTTCGCGACCGCGGAGGCGGGCTGCTCCAGCTTCCACAGGTAGGAGGACAGGCCGCGGCTCGTCGCCGACGGGTTGAAGACGATCTGGGCGCCGTTCAGGCCGAGCGCCCGCCACCCCTCGGGGAAGTGCCGGTCGTAGCAGATGTAGACGCCGACCTTGCCGACCGCGGTGTCGAAGACCGGGTAGCCGAGGTTGCCGGGCCGGAAGTAGAACTTCTCCCAGAAGCCCTTCACCTGCGGGATGTGCGTCTTGCGGTACTTGCCGAGGTAGCTGCCGTCGGCGTCGACGACGGCGGCGGTGTTGTAGAGGACGCCGGGCTGCTCCTGCTCGTACATCGGCAGGACCAGCACCATGCCGAGCTCCGCCGCGAGGGCCTGGAAGCGCTCGGTGGTCGGGCCCGGGATCGACTCGGCGTATTCGTAGTAGGCCGGGTCCTGCACCTGGCAGAAGTACGGGCCGTAGAAGAGTTCCTGGAAGCACATGACCTTGGCGCCCTGTGCGGCGGCCTGGCGCGCGTACTCCTCGTGCGCCTTGATCATGGATTCCTTGTCGCCCGTCCAGGTCGTCTGGACGAGGGCCGCGCGGATGACTTCGGACATCACACTCCCCTTATCGAAGCCGTAACAGCGATATCCCCTGCCCTTTAAGAGTTCGGAAGCTATGGCCGCAATGGGACACCCGCATTTCATGATCGTTCCAGGGGAGTTACTGACGACCTCTTGCACCGGCCGTCAGTGGAGGGTCCGCCAAAAGGAACGCGGGTGACTTATCGCCTATAGGAGGAAGTGCTAGAGAAGTGCGAGCAGTTGCTCGCAGTGGCCGACGAGGGCGGCGCGCAGCGGCTCGGCCCGCGCGGTGAAGTCGCGCTGGAACGCCGCGTACTCGGCCCGGCCCTCGGCCGTCTCGACGCGGATCGGCGGGTGGCCGAGCGCCGCCATGTCGTACGGACTGGCGCGCATGTCGACCGAGCGGATCTCCCGGGCCAGCGCGAAGCAGTCGGCGACCAGTTCGGCGGGGATCAGCGGCGACAGCTTGTAGGCCCACTTGTAGAGGTCCATGTTGGCGTGCAGGCAGCCGGGCTGCTCCTGGTCGCGCTGGCCCTCGCGGGTCGGCTGGAGCACGTTGAGGGGGCGGGCCGGGGGCGTGAAGAAGCGGAAGGCGTCGAAGTGGCTGCACTTCACGCCGCGCCGGTCGACGGTCTCGGCGACCTCCTCGGGCGACAGCCGCAGCGGCCAGGCCGCGTGCCTGACCTCCTCCTGCGACAGCCGGTACACCATCGCCCACTCGTGCATGCCGAAGCACCCGAGGTGCGGGGGCCGCGACGCCGTCGCGGCGAGCAGGTCGCGGGTCCACGCGAGCGACTTGGCCCGCTTGGGCAGCAGGACCTCGAGATCCAGCGTCGCCCCGTCGGGGGTGTCCCGGTAAGCCTGCCCCAGCTCCTCGGCCCGGCCCCCCTCCAGCACCGCGCCCGCCCCCGGATGCCACGCGAGCAGCCGCCCCGGCCGATGCCCGTAGTACGTGAAGAGAAAGTCCTCCACAGGATGGGCCTTCCCCGCCCTCCGCAGCGCCAGGTACCCCCCGATCATCCCCTCCAGCCGCGCGCGGTGCGCCTGCCTGCGGGCCTGCCACACGGGCGCGCGAAGAACGGGGTCAAGAACCTGTGCCATACACGCATGGTAGGAGAACCTGCGCGGTGCGCCTGTAGCTGGTAGAAACGGATGCACGAGCACCTGCACGTGCACGCGCTTGCCCCGGGCGTCGTCGGACCGCGTTCGGGGGAGCGGCAAGCCGAAACGGCGAGGAGCGTAGATGATCCTGCGGGCCTTCAACGGGATGCCGGCCCAATGGCTTCCGGAAGTACAGTGGCGCGCCGCCGACCCGGGCGGCGCCTTGGAGGTGGCCGCGCTGCCCGACGGGGAGATCGCCGTCCGCAGCGCCCGGCACCCCGGCGGGCCGGCGCTGATCGTCGGCGCCGGGGACCTTGCCGGGTTCGTCGCGGGCGCCAAGCGCGGCCTGTTCGACGACCTCTGCGGCCTCTCCCCCGGCCAGGACGCCGCGCGTGACCTGCACGAGGGGCCGGACGAGGCGCTGCGCTCGGCCTGAGGCGGGGCGGACCCGCGTCCGCGCGGCGCGGGACACGGCTCCCTTACGGCCGGGACGCTCGCGTTCCTACCGTCGAAGGCATGCACACCACCTCCCTTCAGACCCTCGCCTGGCTCATCATGGGCTCGACCGGAAGCGCCCCCGGCGTCCTGCGGCTCGCGAACGGCCGGCTCGCCTTCGACGCGCACGGCCGGGGCGCGCTCACGCTCGGCCAGCTGCGCACCCTGGAGCAGCGCGGCAACGCGCCGGGCCTCGCCCGGCACCTCGGCGACGGCGGCGTGGCCGCCCTGTTCGACGGCCCCGCCTCCCAGGTCAAGTTCCCCTGGTACTACTTCGGCGGCGGCATGAAGCTGACCGTCGGCGGCTCCCCCTACCGCTTCTCCTTCCTCCAGCCCCAGAACACCCGCCTGCCCTCCGAGCTTTACGACCTGCCCGGCATCAGCGGCGAGATCAGCTCGGGCCGCGCCGCAGGCCGCGCCTGGCGCACCGCCCTCACCGGCGGAGCCTGACGGCAGGGCGCACCGCTAACACGCGGGCAGCAACTCCGGGGAGGGCGGGGAGGCGGCGACTAGGCTCGCCGCCATGACCTTCCTGGATCCCGCGGTAGACGCCTACCTGGCCGCGCACTGCTCACCCGCCGACGAGATCCTGCTCGATCTGGCGGCGGAGACCCAGCGGGTGCTTCCCGACTTCGCCGGGATGCAGGTCTCCCACGACGAGGGCCTGTTCCTCACCATGCTCGTCTCGCTCTCGGGAGCGCGCGACGCGCTGGAGGTCGGGGTCTTCACCGGCTACTCCTCGATCTGCATCGCCCGCGGCCTGCCCGCCGACGGGAGGCTGCTGGCCCTGGACGTCAACGAGGAGTACACCTCGATCGCGCGGGCCTACTGGGACCGGACCGGGCTCAGCGAGAAGATCACCCTGCAGATCGCGCCGGCGATCGACAGCATCCGGGCCCTGCCGGAGGTCCCGTCGTTCGACTTCGCGTTCATCGACGCCGACAAGACGGGCTACCCCGACTACTACGAGGCGATCCTGCCCCGGCTGCGGCCCGGCGGCGTCATCGCCCTCGACAACGTGCTGCGCGACGGCCGCGTCGTCGACCCCACCGCGCAGTCCCCGGCCGACCTCGCCGTCAAGCGCCTCAACGACCGGATCGCCGCCGACGAGCGCGTCTCCTCGGTCATGCTCCCGCTGCGCGACGGCCTCACCCTCGCCCGCAAGCACCCCTAGACGAGCGCCGCGGGCCGCACCTCGGTGATCCGGACGGGGACGCCGTCCTTCGGCCGCATGGCGGTGATGCTGCGGGGCACGACGGGGCCGGGCACCGGCACCGCGTCGACCCGGTCGAGCAGCCGGGCCAGCGCGACCTTCAGCGCGGTCGTGGCGAACGCCGACCCGACGCAGCGGTGGTCGCCGCCGCCGAACGGCAGGAAGGACGCGGGCGTCGCCGGGACGTGGCCGGGCGCGGCGGGGTCCCAGCGGTCCGGGTCGAACACCTCCGGGTCGGGCCACACCGAGGCCATCCGGTGCGTGACGTACGGGCTGAAGATGAGCGTCGTGCCCGCGGGGATGCGGCGGCCCTCGAACGCCAGGTCGCGCGCGGCGGTCCGGACCGTCATCACCACCGGCGGGAACAGCCGCAGCGTCTCGTTGACGACCCGGTCCAGGTAGGTGAACGAGGCGAGCGCCGCGGGGGTGACGGGCACGCCCGCGATCTCCGCACGGGCCTTCTCCCACACGCCTTCGGTGGTGAGCATGAGGTGGACGGCCCAGCCGAGCGCCGCGCTGGTCGTCTCATAGCCCGCGGCCATCAGGCTCATCACCTGGTCGCGGATCTCGGTGTCGGACAGGGCCCCGCCCTCGGCGTCGCGGGCCGCGGCGAGCGCCCCCAGGACGTCGCCGCCGAGGTCCCCGGCCGCCTCGCGCGCGGCGATCTCGGCGCTGATCCGCGCGACGACCTCGGCGCGCGCCGCGGCCGTCCGGCGCTGGAAGAGTTCTGGGAGCGCGCGCAGGAGGACGAGCTGGGTGTAGGGCTTGTCTATGGCGTCCAGCGCGCGCTGGAGCGGGCCCGCGAGCAGCGCCTCGTCGGCGGCGAGCCTGTCGCCGAACAGCAGCCGCACCGTCGTGCGCCGGGTCAGTTCCCGGAACTCGGCGTAGACGTCGACGGTCCGGCCCGCCCGCCACGTGTCGAGCAGGCCGTCGGCGCCCTCGGCCATCCGCGCGACGTAGGTCTCGATCCTGCGGTGGTGGAAGGCGGGCTGGACGAGCCGGCGCCGGCGCCGGTGGTCGGCGCCGTCGGAGACGATGAGGGCGGTCTCGCCGTTCACCGGGACGAGGACGTCGAAGGCCTCGCGGACGGTCAGCGCGGCCGGGTCGGCGAACACGAACGCGTTGGCGGCGGGGCCGAACAGCAGCACGTAGCGGAAGCGGCCCCAGCCGAAGCCGGACGCCTCACCGCCCGCCTCGTGCGCCGCGAGCAGCCCCTCATAGGGGTCGCGGGCCAGCATGGCGGCGAGGCGCAGCAGCGCCCGCGGCGAGGAGATCCCCGGAAGCGTGTCGGCCACCGGGTCACTATCGCACGCGGAACCGGCCTAGGTAAGGTCCTTGTGCTCGCCGCGGCGCACCTCGGCCAGCCAGGGACCGAGCAGCGCGTCGGTGTCCAGGCCGGCCGCGCGCAGGCGCGCGATGGCCCGGTCGGCGCGCAGCCAGTCCGGCTCCTGCCGGGCCACCGGCGCGGGCTTGTCCGGGAGCATCCGGCGCGCCAGGAGGACGAGCCCCGTGGCGAGCAGGACCACGACCATGAACAGCACCGGGAGCACCGTGCTCTCGGTCACGGGCAGGGCTGCTGTCATCCCTTGCCGACCTCCTGCTGGCGCGGCACGAAGTCCTCGGTGCTGACCTGGCCGCGCTCGGTGTCGCGCGCCAGCACGTCGGCGAGGGCGTCGCGGACGGTGGCGAGCCCTTCGACGAGCCGCTCGTGCGCCCGGCTCAGCTCGGCCACCCGCGTCCCGACCTCCACGTCGAGGGAGGCGCTGACCCGCTCCTCCAGCTCCATGGCGCGCTGGCGGGCCTCGCCGAGGATGCGCTCGGCCTCGACCGTCGCGGCGGCCAGGCGCTCGCGCGCCTCGGCGGCCATGAGGTCGGCCAGCTCCCGCGCCCCCAGCAGGGTGCGCTCGGCTTGGCCGGCCGCCTCCGCCTTGCGCTGGTCGGCGCATTCGGCGGCGAGCCGCAGCACCTTCGTGACCGCGCCCTCCGAGGGCGCGACCGAGGCACCGCCTGGCGCCTCTGCATGGGCGCGCAGCTCACGGCGCACCTCGAAGACGAAATCGTCCACCTCACGCCGGGAGTATCCGAAGAGTCGGATGGTGAAGCCCGGTTCCTCACGGACAGCCATAAAGCCGGAGGCTAGGCACCCGGAAGCACAAACGAGCGGCGGACGTGCGGGGCCTTGGGAATCTTTGCCGTCTCCGGGTGCGGTCACGGGAAACGACATAGGATTCACCGTAAGCCACGTCCGACGACACCCCCGCGGAAGCCATGCCGACCACGAGGCTCTACCAGGCCGTCCTGCGCGACCCCGGCCCCACGCTGGCCAAGCGGCTGCGGCGCGCGTTCAGCACCTGGCTGGTCGGCAGAGGGTTCCCCGAGGTCCCGATCAGCCCGCACTTCTCGGCCACGGTGAAGGGCACCCGCGCGCGGCTGGACGCCGCCCGGGGCTGCGGCCGCTTCACCGTCGAGGACGGCAGGCTCCGCACCCGCGTCACCTACGCCCAGACGATGGAGCGGATGACGGGCTGGGTGGTGGTCACGGTCGAGCAGTACGCCGGGGATCCCGCCGAGGAGTTCGCGCCCGGCTTCCTGCCCGACTATCTGGCGACCGAGCGGATCACCGACGGCGGCGTGCACCTGACCGGCCGGGCCGAGGAGCAGGCCGAGGACGGCATCGTCTATCTACTGGGCGACCTGTCGGAGCGCAGGCGGCGCGTGCCCGTCGTGGTCGTCGCGGTGGAGGGGCGCGGAACGACGTCGGGGCGGGCGCACGCGGAGTACCTCGCCGACCGGGTCGCGGGGGCCGCGCAGGTCGTGTGGCTGGCCGATCTGCGCGCCCAGGACAGGTTCAACGACACCATCGGCGACGACCTGGCCGTCTACGGCGGCGGCGTCCGCACCTATCTCGCGGGCTTCCGGCCGGGCGAGGAGGACGCCGACCGGCACCGGGTGATGGGCGGCAAGATGCTCCGCGCCGAGGGGACGCCCGCGCTCGACCGGGCGGCGGGCTTCATCATCGGCGAGACCGCGGGGATGAAGCTGCCGGACGAGCTGCGCGAGCCGTACCGGGTCGTCGGCCGGATCGTGCAGGGCGACGCCGAGCCGGAGGCACTGGCCGAGGCGGCCCGGCCGCAGCCCCTGCGGTCGGCGTTCATCGATCCCGAGCAGTACCGCAAGATGATGGACATGGCCAAGGCGGTGCAGGTCGCGCCCGCTCCCAAGCCGCGCCCACCGGTGCCGGTGCTGCCCGCGCCGCGCGCTCCGGAGCCCGCGCCCGAGCCCGCCCCTGCCGCGGTGAACGGCAAGGCTCCTTCGCCCGCGCTGGATCTCGACACGCTGGCCAGGACCATCGCCGACAAGGTGGCCGAACGGCTCACCGATCTACCGGGCTCGGTCGCCAAGGCGGTCACCGAAGGGATGCACGGCGAGCTGGAGAGCATGCTCGACCTCGTGGCCGCCGATCCGCAGGAGCTGGCGCGGCACATGCGCACGATGAACAGCCATGTCGCGAGCCTGACCCGCGAGCTGAGCGAGGCGCGCGCGGGGAGGGAGCGCGCGGTCTCCGGGCGGGCGGAGGCCGAGTCGGAGTCGGCCCGGCTGGAGGACGAGATCGAGCGGCTGGTCGACCAGCAGCGCTGGCTGGAGCGCGATCTCGCCGACACGACGACGCGCGAGCGGCACCTCGCGGTGCGGGTGCGGCGGCTGGAGAGCGAGCTGGCCAAGGCGGCGGGCACGGTCGAGATCGCGGACGAGGCCCCGGAGTCGCCCGCGTCGCTGGTGGACGCGCTGCACTTCGCCGACTCGCTCACCCATGTGGTGATCGGCGAGACCATGCACGAGGCGGGCCTGCTCGACCTCGCCCATCCGACGCTGCGCCGGGTGTGGGCGGGCAAGGCCTGGGACGCCCTGTGCGCGCTGGACGAGTACGCCAAGGCCCGCTCCGGCGGGGAGTTCCAGGGCGGGTTCCGCGACTGGTGCCTGGCCGAGACGGGCGGGCGCCGCGTCATCTCCGCGAACCTCCTGGCGATGAAGGAGTCGGACTCGGTGACCGGCCGGGACAAGTTCTCGGCCGTGCGCACCTTCGCCGTCCCGACCGAGGTGGACCCGTCGGGCCGGGTCTTCATGCCCGCCCACATCAAGCTCCGCAAAGCGGGCACCCCGGCGCCCCGGATCCACTTCCTCGACGACGCGGGCGGCCCCACCGGTCGGATCTGGGTGGGCTACGTCGGGGACCATCTCCCCAACACCCGCACGAACTGAAGCGCCCCCGCACAGGTGCCCGGCACCCGGGACAAAATGCCCAGAAAATGGGGACATGTCGAAGGCGGACGTGGTGGCCGGGTCAGCGCTACGCTGCCGGAATGACGCCGGTTCCGGGCAATCACCAGCGGGTGGCGGACGGACTCGCCCTCGTGGGGAAGGGCATCGCCCCCTACGTCGACAAGCAGATGCGCGCCCGCCACGGGGCGCAATGGCTCGCCATCCGGTCGAAAGAGGACACGGCTCGGCTCGGCGAACTCGTCGAGCACTCCCTCGACGACACCCGGCTGATGCTGCGGATCATCACCGAGGATCCGGTCTTCTGTGAGCCGAAGGTGCTCCCGCAGCCGGGCGTCCGCATCGCGGGCATCGTCCTGGCGGTGGCGGCCCGCCTCGAGAACGGCGCGTTCACCCCGGCCGAGGAGGACCACGCGCTGCGCACGATGGCGCAACTGCTGCGGCTCGTCGGCGCGCGCAAGGTCGCCGGGGAGGTGCACGAGATGATCAAGCCGCCTCCCCCGCCGCCTCCCCGGCGCCGCAACAACGCGCAGCTCGTCCGCAGGGCCGTGCTCGGCAAGAAGGCCGCCGAGTCCGCGGAGAAGGGCAGGTCCGGCTCCGGCCAGATGCGGCTCACGACGCTGGTCGTGGGCGCGCTCGTCGTGCTCGTCGCCCTCCAGATCCTCAGCGACGACGCCTCGCCCGACGACCCCTACGAGGGCAAGTGGACCGAGAAGAAGGTCGGCGAGCAGCTCCTCGGCAAAAGGGACGTGGCGATGACCGACAGCAGCCACATCGTGCTGCTGGAGGGCGAGCCCAAGGACGACGCCTTCAAGGGCGACGTCTACTTCGTCGCGGGCGCGCTGTACGCCACCGACCGGCGCCTCGCCGTCCTGCCGAAGGGCGGCGATCCGGGCTACGAGGACTGCGCCGGCATCAAGGACTGGCTCACCGTCGCCGAGGAGGAGGAGCTGGAGAAGGGGCGGCGCCTCTGCGTCGTCACCGACCGGGGCGCGGTCGCGCTGCTCACCGTGCAGAGCAGCCGTGTGAAGCCGCGCAGGGTGACGTTCGACCTGCGGGTCTGGAAGGGCGAGCGGCAGGACTGAGCCGGGCTCAGGCGTCCGGCCAGAAGGCGGCGTACAGCGAGTCGTCGCGCGCCACCGACCAGCCCTGCCCACGCAGGTGCGCGAGGACCGCGTTGACGTGCCGGGCGGGCAGGTGCTCGCGTCCGGACGGCCACTCCCGCTCGATCGGACCGAACCGCTCGCGGAACGGGCCGTCCGCCCAGGGGCCGCGGACGGTCGGGACGGGCCGCCAGCCGCTGTCGCCGAAGCACGGGTGCTCGTCCACGTCGAACGGCTGGTCGTCGGCGGGGCGGACGGCCTGCCACAGGTCGCTGGTTGAGCGGGCGCGCAGATGGCCCTCGTCGACGTCCTCGTGAACGCGGCAGACGAGTTCGACGTAGTAGTCGAGGCAGCGCCGCCGGTCGTCGACGTCGAGGCCGAAGGCACGGGCCTCGCCATAGGTGCGGGCGCTGAAGGCGGCGTCCAGCCTTGCCACACCGGCCTCCGCCTCGGCGTAGTCCATGAGGTAGAGGTCCTCGCCGAACACGCCCAGAGCCAGCTCCGCCTGGCCGGAGGCGGCTTGCCCGGCGCCCGGCGGCGCCTCCGCCGGGCGGTAGTCGGACTTGTCTCCGGGGAAGAGCGGCTCCCCGGAGTACGCGCCCAGCAGCCTTCCCGAGCCGCGCGGCCGGGTAAGGCGGCGGGGCGGGGTACCGGGCAGCCAGGACCCGGGTTCCCCGCAGCTGTACAGGGTGACCGCGGCCCCGGTCCCGTAGAAGGCGACGCCCCAGCCTCGGGCGAGCCAGCCGTCGACCGTGCCGAGGAAGTGCACGCGGCCCTCGGTGCTGGTGAGCCCGGCCTCGCGCCAGGCGTCGAGGGCGAGTTCACGGGCACGGTCGGCATCGACCACCGGCACCGGACGGGCCGGCTCGGCGGGCCGCGGGTGCGTCAGCAGTTCCAGGACGGGGGTCATGGCCGCTCCTTCACCGGGCTGGGCGGGCCTGCGGACCACTGCGCGACGAACTACTGCGCGACGGACCACTGCGCGACGGACCACCTCGTAGCGGACCACCTCGTAGCGGACCACCTCGTAGCGGACCACCGATCCGACGGGCCCACGGGAAGCTCGATATTCTGTTCTACTATCGCATAGATGTTCGGGTCAGTCAGCGTGCTCGCGCCACATGCGCAGTGCGATCTGCACCTGGTCCATGAGGTCGAGGCCGCCGATCTCGTCGAGGGCGAACCATTCGGCGCGGTCGGTGGAGTTATCCGTCTCGAACCGCAGTTCGCCGCCGGTGCGGGCGACCTCGTAGAGCACCCGCAGCCCGTGGAAGTCGACGACCTCGCCGTCCCAGTCGCGGTCGGGCCAGTGGAAGGAGTGCAGGCCGAGCAGGCGGATGATCCTGCCGGTGTAGCCGGTCTCCTCGGTCAGCTCGCGCAGCACCGCGTCGGCGGGGTCCTCGCCGTGCTCCAGGCCGCCGCCGGGCAGGATCCAGCGGGGCCGCTCCCCGCCGATGAACCGGGCGAGCAGGATCCGCCCGTCCTCCACGACGACCGCGTACGCGGCGACCCTGAGCCTTCTTCTGATCACATCGTCCACGGCCCCGAGTCTTTCACCGGAACGCCCCGAAGCGTCCCGCTCCCCCGGCATCGGGGAGCGGGACGGGTGCGGAGCGGGAACGCTCAGCCCCAGGCGCGCGTGAGCTTCGCGGTGCCGTGCGCGGTCGTGTAGGAGACCGCCTTGCGCGCGGTCGCCGCGGGGTTCTTGCGGTCGGACAGGAAGTACCAGTCCATCCGGGTCTGCGCCTGCCCGACGGTGAACACGCCGAAGCCGTGGTCGTCCAGGTTCGTCCAGCGCACGTGCCGGTTGGTGACCCCGATCGCCGACTCGATGGCGAGGGACGCGGTGCGGGGGCCCGCGCCGAGGATGTCGTCGATGTTGTCGCTGGTGACCGACGGGACGACGAACTCCGTCGCCACCGAGGGGCTGATCGGATACGTCCCGGCCGCGAGCGGCACCTCGTTGGCCCAGCTCGTGTGGATGTCGCCGGTGAGGAAGACGGTGTCGCCCTTGCCGCGCGCGTTGAGCGCGCCCAGCAGCGTCGCGCGGTCGGCGGTGTAGCCGTCCCACTGGTCGGGGTTGAGGGTGTAGCCGCCCTTGGGCAGCGGGAACTCCAGGCCGAGCAGTTCGGCGATCGGGCCGAGGGTCTCGGCGGTGAGCGAGCCCAGCACGAGCGGGCTGATCATCACCGAGGTGCCGACGACCCGCCAGCGCGCGGTGCTCGCCGCGAGGGTGTCCTTCAGCCAGGCCATCTGGGCCGCGCCCGTCATCGTCCGGGCGGGGTCGTCGACGGCCAGGCCGCCCTCCTGGAGGGAGCGGTAGGACCGCAGGTCCATGAGGACCACCTCGGCGAGGGAGCCGAATTTCAGTGACCGGTAGATGGCGCCCTCCGGGGAGAACCGGACGGGCATCCACTCCTGGTAGGCCTGGTGGGAGGCCGCCTTGCGGGCCGCGTAGTCGCCCTCGGTGGCGGGGTCGTGGTTCTCCGCGCCGCCGGCCCACGCGTCGTTGGCGACCTCGTGGTCGTCCCAGACGATCAGCCACGGGTGCCGGGCGTGGGCGGCCTGGAGGTCGGCGTCGGTCTTGTAGGAGGCGTGCCGGATCCGGTAGTCGGCGAGGTTCAGGATCTCGTGCTTCGGCGCGGTCTCCCGCACGACGTCCCCGCCCGCGGTGTAACCGCCGGAGCCGTACTCGTAGATGTAGTCGCCGAGGTGGATGATCCCGAAGAGGTCCTCGCGCGCGGCGAGGTGGCGGTAGGAGGAGAAGAAGCCCGCCTCCCAGTTCGAGCAGGAGACGACGCCGAAGGCCAGGGAGTCCACGGCGGCGTCGGCGGCGGGCGCGGTGCGGGTCCGTCCGGTCGGCGAGGAGGAGTCCCCGTAGGTGAACCTGTAGTGGTAGGCGGTTCCGGGGCGCAGTCCCCGCACGTCCACCTTGACGGTGTGGTCGCGCTCGGGGCCCGTGGCGAAGACGCCCGAGGCGGCCACGGTGGTGAAGGCGGCGTCTTCGGCGATCTGCCAGGAGACCTGGATCTGCGGTCCGGCACCGCTGCCGGGGAGCGCTTCGGGGACGGGCGTCACCCTGGTCCACAGGATGACGCCGTCGGGCAGCGGGTCGCCGGAGGCGACGCCGTGGGCGAAGAGGGGGTCGGAGGCGGCGGACGCGGCGGCCGGGGCCATGAGGGCCAGGGCGGCTCCGGTGCCGCCCAGCTTCAGTGCGTCGCGGCGATTGAGGTGGGTCACAAGGGCCGAAGGTAATCAGCGTGGCGAAGCTGACAATAGGTACGGCCGCAGAAGGCCACAGAGTATTCACCGGGACGACACGACACGCCTGAGGTCACTGGAAAACCCTGGAACTCACGGGAACTTCCGGTAACCTCCACCGCATGTCGCACGACGCCCCTTCCCCCGATCCCTCGGCGGGCGACTCCGCGGATCACATCGAACAGCGGATCGCCGCCCTGCGCACCGACGTCCGGCGCGCGGTCGGCCGCGGTGACAGGGCCGCCGCCCGGGTGCTGCGCGCGGAACTGCGCCGCCTGGAGCAGGCCTGGGACACCGCGGTCATGGCGCCCTCCGTCGCCGCGCCCGCCGAGACCGCGCGGCTGATCCCGGTCCGCGACCAGGTGCACCACGCGCTCACCCTGCTCGGCGTGCCCGCCGCGCCCAAGCTGATCCAGAGCGTCCACGAGGCGTTCTACGCGGGCCCGCTGAACGCGGGGCAGCTCACCAGCCTGCGCCGCGACGAGGAGCGCTCGTTCCGCTCGGGGCCGCACACCCGTCCGTTCTACCTGTGCGCGGCGCTCACCTCCGACCTGCTGGCGCCCGCGCGCGGGCTGCTCGCGGTGAGCACCTGGCCCGCGGCCACCCGGATGGTCGGCCCGCTCAGCCCGCGGGTGGACTTCCTCACCGCGGCCGTTCGCGTCACCGAGCACCTGGAGCGGCTGGACGCCGAGCCGGGACCCGCCGCGCGCCGCCTGCTGTGGCGCTTCTCCGCCGGGATACCCCGCGCCGCGGGCGTCCAGGGCACCGTGGACCTCTCGGCGGTCCGCGCCGCCGCGCACGCCGAACTCGACGTGCACCGCGACGCCGACGCCGCGCACCGCGCCGAGGCCGCCGAGCGGGCCGCCCGCCAGCTCGAACCGGTCGCCCAGCTCTTCGGCGCCCGCCTGCAGAACACCCGCGCCCTCGGGATCGGCTCGTGAGCGCGCTGGAGGCCGTGGACGCGCGGCTCGACAAGATGCGCGGGGACGCCCCGCCCCGCAACCACGACGCGCGCAGCATCGCCGCGCTCACCACGAACCCCGGCTGCAAGCGCCGCGCCCTGCTGGACGCCGCGGGCGCCGACAAGGCGCAGATCGCCCGGTTCCTCGGCCATCCGCCGCACTTCGGCCGCTCCCAGTTCGCGATCACCCGCGGCAACGCCTTCGAGGCGACGGTCAAGGCCGACGGCTGCGCGCCCCTGTACGGGCTGCTGCGCGAGAAGCTGGGCCTGCCCGTCGCCGAGTCGGAGTACGCCGACCTGGAGGAGGTCGGCGGGAACATCAGCCGGGAGGTCCGGTACGCGCGCACCAAGCAGCTCCTCAAGCGCGCGGTGGAGGGCGAGGGGACCCTGTTCGACCATCCGCTGCTGCGGCTGGAGGTCGGCGGCCACCCGGTCTACCTGGAGCCCGACGTCATCGCCTTCCGGTTCGAGGGCGCCTTCCACGTCATCGAGATCAAGTCGTTCCCGATCGTCGACGGCCGCGCCAACCCCGAGCAGGTCGCCGCGGCGGCCCGCCAGTCGGCCGTCTACGTGCTCGCGCTGCGGCGGCTCATGACGGAGCTCGGCTACGACGAGTCCCTGGTCGCCGACCGGGTCATCCTGGTCTGTCCGGAGAACTTCACCAACCGGCCCACCGCGACCCTCGTCGACGTGCGCCAGCAGCTCGGCGTCATCCGGCGGCAGCTCCAGCGGATGCAGCGGATCGACGCGCTGCTCGACGCCCTGCCCGAGGACGTCACCTTCGCGATGGACGAGGGGCTCGGCGCGTCGGTCCAGGCGATCGACGCCCGGTACGAGCCGGGCTGCCGCACCCACTGCGACCTGTCGCTGTACTGCCGGGCCGAGGCCCGCGCGTGCGGCTCGGTCGACCAGCTCGGCCGCACCCTCGGCGACCAGCTCGGCGGGATCACCAAGGTGGACGAGGCGCTCGACGTCGCGGGCGGCGCGGAGCCGGAGGACGAGGACCAGAAGGAGATCGCCGAGGAGCTGCGCGAGGCGCTGCGCCTGCTGGAGGAGGTCGCCCGATGAGCGTCCTGAACGCGGTGGCGCGCATGAAGGCGCTGCGCGACGGCCGGGCGGTGCCGCTGGCGAGCGTCCGGCACGTGCGGCTCGCCGAGGACCCGCTGGTCCTCATCCCGCTGAAGCTCGCGGGCGAGGCGGCGGCCCCGCTCGCGGCGATGGTCGGCAACCATCCGGACAAGGCGCGGGTGCTGATGGTGCCGCAGCCGCGCAACCGGGACCTGCGGTTCGCGTTCTTCGCCGACCTGGGCCGGGTCGTCCTCGGCGAGGTCGCGGCGGCCACCGCGACCGCGGAGACGATCGAGATCAAGCGCGGCGAGCGCAAGGGCGAGACCTACGAGCGCTATCTCGACGCGCCCCAGATCCTCGTGCCGAACCGGGCCGCGATCGACTTCCTGCGCATGGCCGGCCGGGCGACCCGGTTCCGGCAGACCGACGGCGAGTGGCCGGTCGCGCCCGAGGTGCCGGTGCTCGGCCGCTGGCTGACGTGGTTCGCCGACCGCTCGGACTACCCGGGCGCGAGCGCCCTGTGCGCGATGACGGAGCTGCTCGGCGCGCACTGGGCGTCCGGGCAGTCGCCGATGGAGGACGGCAACCTGGCCGCCCTGCTCGGCTGGATCGACCCCGGACCGGGCCTGGCCGCGCTCATGGGCGCGCCCTCCCCCGGACCGCACCCGACGGGCAGGCAGATGGCCGAGCTCGCCGAGGACCCGCTGACGGTGCCGCCCGCGGGGCCGGCCACCGACCCGACGTTCGACAACGAGATCCTCGCGCCGATGATCACCGCGTTCGACACCGCGCCCGAGGGCCCCGCCCGCGAGCACGCCGAGGAGCTGCTGCGCGAGCGGCTCGCCGAGCAGATGGAGCCGACCTGGCGGCTGATGTGGCACGCGGTCGCCCTGCTGCGCGAGCTGCCCGAGGCCCCGCACGTGCCCAGCCGCTTCGAGGGCGACCGGCAGTCCTTCACCAACTTCGAGGAGTCCCTCGACGAAGGCGTCCCGCAGGCTCGCCACGACGGGGCCGTCGCGGCGGCGCGCAGGCTCGCCTCGCTGGAGGCCGCGGCCTCCCGGTACTCGGTGCAGCGCGCGCTGGACGACCCGCTCGTCATGGCCGAGCACCGGCTCACCGGGGAGGCCTTCCAAGGCGACGTCCAGTGGGTGGACCCCGAGAACGTCAACGAGAAGGGCCTGCGCCGCCCGCTGGTGACGATCGGCACGCGGGACCGGCTCCGGCTGGAGCCCGGCGCGGTCGTGCACAACGCGTCCCGCACCCAGAAGGCCGAGGTCCTGGAGGTGGTGGAGGCAGGGCAGGGCACGAGCCTGGTGACGCTGCGGATCGAGAACGGGATGGGCAACTCCAAGAAGCCGCTGCCCGGCTCGGTCCCCGAACAGGGCCAGCGCATGTGCTTCACCGCCTTCACCGACGAGTTCCGGCCCGGCGGGACCCTGCCCGAGCCCGAGGACACCCCCTGGACCCACGGCGGGCCGCCCGAGTCGCTTCTTCTGGAGCCGAACGAGACGACCGCCGAGGAGATGACCCATGAGCGCGCTTGACCTCGGCTCCCCCGGCGCGCTCGCCGACGCCGCGGTCGCCGGAGTGCTCGCCGACCTCGCCGACGGGAGCCACCGCGGCGTGGTCGTGGACTCGCCGCCCGGCGCGGGCAAGTCGACGCTCGTGGTGAAGGCCGCGCTGCACCTCACCGAGGCGGGCGAGCGGCTGATGATCGTCGCGCAGACGAACGAGCAGGTCGACGACCTCATCGAGCGGCTGTGCGCGAAGACGTCGGAGCTGGTGATCGGGCGGCTTTCGGCCGGCGACTACAGCCCGAGCGAGCGCGTGAAGCTGCCGAACGTCCTGATCAGCCCGAAGATCGACGCGCTCGCCGGGGTCCCGCTCGTCATCGCGACCGCCGCCAAGTGGGCGACGGTCTCCGACGGCACCTGGTCGTGGGCGATCGTCGATGAGGCCTACCAGATGCGCTCGGACGCGCTGCTGCGGATCGCGGCCCGGTTCGAGCGGGCCCTGTTCGTGGGCGACCCGGGCCAGCTCGACCCGTTCTCCACGGTCGACGCCGGACGCTGGGCGGGCCAGTCGTGGGACCCGACCCAGTCGGCGGTCTCGGTGCTGCTCGCGCACAACCCCGACCTCCCGGTGCACCGCCTCCCGGTGTCGTGGCGGCTGCCCGCCTCGGCCGCGCCCGTCGTCTCCGACGCGTTCTACCCCTACACCGGGTTCCGCGCCGGCACCGAGCACGGCGACCGGCTGCTGAAGTTCGGCGCGGCCGGCATCGGCGCCTACGACGACGCGCTCGACATCGCGGCGGCGTCCGGCTGGAGCCTGTACGAGCTGCCCCGCAAGCACACGATCCGGACCGACGCCGAGGCCGTCGCCGCCACCGCCGCGCTGGCCACCCGGGTGCTGCACCGCGGCGCGATCGCCACCTCCGACGGCGCCGACAAGCCCGTCACCGCCGACCGGATCGCGGTCGGCGCGGCGCACCGCGACCAGGTCGCCGCGATCAAGGCGCGGCTGGCCGGGACCGGCATCACCGTGGACACCGCGAACCGGCTCCAGGGCCGCGAGTACGACGTGACGGTGGTGCTGCACCCGCTGTCGGGCCGCCGCGACGCCACCGAGTTCCACCTCCAGGCGGGCCGCCTGTGCGTTCTGGCCTCCCGGCACCGGCACGCGTGCGTGATGGTGGCCCGGGCGGGCATCCCCGACCTCCTCGACGCGCACCCTTCGACGGGCCCGGTGCACCTCGGCACGCCGGTGAAGTTCCCGGACGGCTGGGAGGCCAACCAGTCCGTCCTGGCCCACCTGGAGAACTACCGGGTCACTGCCTGACGCGCCGCTCCCGGCGGGCGACCGGCGACAGAAGCTGCGCGGCGGTCGCCCGGACGGGCCGGATCGCCCGCAGCAGCTCGCCGCCCAGGATGACGCCCGCGCCGAGCGCCAGCGCGGTCGACAGTGCCTCCACCAGGGTGACCAGACCGGTCTGGGTGTGCCCCGTCGTCATCTCCAGCAGGCCCCGGTACATGAGGGAGCCGGGCATGAGCGGTGCGACGCACGGCACCACCGCGACGATCGGCGGGACGCCCCGGTAGCGGGCGAGCGCGGTCATGAACAGGCCGACGACGAGCGTCGCCACGAGGGTCGCGGCGGGGGCCGCGACGTCCTGGCGCAGCAGATTTGTGAAGATCGTCCAGCTCACCAGCCCGCCGACCGCCCCGGGCAGCACCCACAGCGGCGGCGCGACGACGTGCACCGCGAAGGCCGCGGAGATCACGCCCGCGGCGATGACGGAGCTGCCCGCGGTCAGCCGGGCGAGCGGCAGGTGCTCCAGGGAGATCGGGACGCCCATGCGGGCCGCCACGTAGATGGTGAACCCGACGCCGCTGAGGATCGCGGCGATGATGTAGATCGCCTCGACGAGGCGGATCGAGCCCGTCACGTAGTCGCCCGCGATGCCGTCCTGGAGGCTGGCGACCAGCGCCCGCCCCGGGATGAGCGCGATCACCACGCCGATGATCACCGCCCCGGCCCGCACCTCGACGTCGAGCCAGACGAGCGCCGCCGCGAGGGTCGCGGCGAGTCCCGCGGCGAGGGCGGTCTGGAGGAACTCCGAGACGCCGCGCGAGCCGAGGCGGGCCGCCACCCGGTCGCCGACCAGGGTCGCGATGAACGCGCCGAAGGCCGACAGCGCCCCGCCGCCGACGAGGACCGCGCCCGCGCCCGCCAGGACGGCCAGGGTCGGCGCGTGCACCCACCACGGGTAGGGGCCGGGGCCGGAGATGATCCGGCGCAGGCTCTCGGCGGCCTCCTCGATGGTCAGCTCGCCGCGCTCGGTCTCGGCGACGAGCCGGTCGACCGCGACGACCCTGGTGAAGTCCGGGACCCGGCGGCGGATCGCCCGCTCCCCGGTGACCGGGGGACGCCCATGGCCCGGCAGGTACGACACCGAGATCGCCGAGAGCGTGACGTTCACCTCCGAGCGGGCGGGCATGCCGAGCGCGCGGCCGAACCCGGAGACCGCCCGCTCCACGCTCTCGGCCGACTCGCCGCCCGCCAGCATCAGCTCGCCGACCCGCAGCGCGAGTTCCATCGCCAGATAGGCGGCCTGCTCCTCGGTGCGCTCCTGCAACCCTGCCTCCCGGGCGCGAGCTTGACCTCCTCCCCGCCTGACGGGCGGGAGTTCTCCCCTGCTACACCCGTACAGGCGTGAGCTTGGAGTGCGTTCCTGCTTCACCACGCTGCGCCGGGATCACTCCCGGTCTTACCCGCGCTCCACAGGCCGACACCGCCAGCCCGGCGGCCCTGGCGACGTTGACCGCCGCATTCACATCCCGATCATGGACAGCCGCACACCGCTGACATATCCACGACCGGACATCGAGCGGCTTCGGCCCGTCCTTCACCCCGCACACCGAACAGACCTGCGAGGTGGGCTCGAAACGGCCGATTCTGATCAAGGTACGTCCGTAACGGACGGCCTTGTACTCCAGCATCCCGATGACGCCGACCACTCGATCGGTCTCGGGCAGTGCCTCGCCGTTCACGTCGATCACGAACGAGGCGTAGTACCGGCCCGCAGCGTCCAGAATCACCGTCACCGACGACGGCTCAGCCGGCAGAGGCCGCGACCAGCGGACCCGAACATCACCGATCTTCGGCAACCGCAACCTCCCTGCCGCAGTCACCCTGAACTGGGCGTTGCGGGTGAACCGGACCGCCTGCCTGCGGTCCTTGCGCGACCGGTACCGGGGCCGGGCCACCTTCGGGCCCTTGCGCTTACCGGTGAGGGAAGCGAAGAAGTTCCGGTACGCGCGGTTGAGATCTGCCAGGGCCTGCTGCAGCACCACCGCCGACACCTCACCCAACCAGGACCGCTCCGGCGTCCTCTTCGCCCGCGTGATGACCAGCTTCGACAGATCCCCATCCGACAGATACGGCAGGCCCGCCGCGTGTGCCTCCTCTCGGGCACGCAGGGCGTCGTTGAACACCACCCGCGCACACCCGAACGCCCGAGCCAAGGCATGGCTTAGTAGTCAGAGGAGCGCTGGGCGGGCCGACCCCGTCGCGGACCTGGTCAAGTCTTTGCGATACCGTGCGAGCTGCGCAAGTGAGCGAAGTCCGGTGTGAATCCGGCGCTGTCCCGCAACTGTGATCGCCTCTCGGCGAAGCCAGGCCGCCTCGCTTGCGCAAGCGGTACTCGACCCTCGGCGGAAGGGCGGGCCGCCCCCGCCGGGCGCTCGTCTCAGCCGCCGGCCCCCTCAGGAAGGCCACCGAATGCGACGCGCGCTGGGCGCTCTGCTGCTGCTCCTCCCCCTCGCCGCGGGCTGCGGCTCGTCCGGCACGTCCGAGGAGACCTCGTCCGCGGCGCCGTCCGCCGGGCCCGTCACCGTCGAGGCCGCCAACGGCTCGGTGACGCTGCCCGGCCCTGCCGCGCGGATCGTCTCGCTGTCCCCGACCACCACCGAAATGCTGTTCGCCATCGGCGCGGGCGAGCAGGTCGTGGCCGTGAGCGACTACTCCACCTTCCCCGAAGAGGCCCCCCGCACCGACCTGTCGGGCTTCAAGCCGAACGCCGAGGCGATCGCCGGGTACAAGCCCGACCTCGTGGTCCTGTCCGACGACATGGACGGGATCGTCGCCGCCCTCGGCAAGCTGAAGATCCCGGTCGTCCTGGAGCCCGCCGCGACGGTCCTGGACGACTCCTACGACCAGATCGCCGACCTCGGCACGGCCACCGGCAGGTCCGCGGAGGCCGCCGACGTCGTCAAGGACATGCGCGACCGGATCGACGCCGCGGTGAAGGCCGTGCCGGACGGTTCGGGGATCACCTACTTCCACGAGGTCACCACCGACCTCTACACGATCACGTCGAAGACCTTCCTGGGCCAGATCTACGGCCTGTTCGGGCTGGAGAACATCGCCGACGGGGCCGACAAGCAGGGCACCGGCTATCCGCAGCTGTCGGCGGAGGCCGTGCTCAAGGCCGACCCGAAGCTGATCTTCCTCGCCGATGCCAAGGGCGCGGGCCAGTCCGCCGAGACCGTCGCCGGGCGCGCGGGCTGGTCGGGGCTCACCGCGGTCAAGTCCGGCGGCGTCGTGACGCTCGACGACGACATCGCCTCCCGCTGGGGCCCGCGCCTGCCCGAACTGATCGAGGACATCTCCGAAGCCGTCAAGAAGGCCGCGGCCTGACCCGATGCGCTCTCGTGCCCGGCTCCGCCCGGTGCCGCTGGCGGTCGCGCTGGCGGTGCTGGTGGCGTCCCTCGCGGCCGGGCTGCTCGTCGGCGCGATCGCGCTGCCGCCCGGCGCGGTGCTCAAGGCCGTCGCCGGGCTGCCGTCGGGGCTGTCGGCGATGGAGGAGGCGCTGGTCTTCGAACTGCGCCTGCCCCGGGTGCTGCTCGGCGCGCTCGTCGGCGGGCTGCTGGCGCTCGCGGGCGCGGGCTACCAGGGCGTCCTGCGCAACCCGCTCGCCGACCCGTACCTGCTCGGGTCGGCGGCGGGCGCGGGCGTCGGGGCGACCCTGGTCATCCTCTACGTGCCGGTCGCGCCGCGGCTCGGCGTGCCGCTCGCGGCGTTCGCGGGGGCGCTCGCCGGGGTCGCTCTCGCCTACCTGCTCGGCCGGGCGGCGGGGCCCGGGACGGGGACGCTGATCCTCGCGGGCGTGGCGGTCTCGTCGTTCCTGTCGGCCGCGCAGACGTTCCTGCAGCAGAGCCGCCTTGAGGACCTCCAGCAGGTCTACACGTGGATCCTCGGCGGGCTGTCGGGGGCCTCCTGGCAGACGCTCGGCATGGTCGCGCCCTACGCGCTCGTCTCCACGGTCGTGCTGCTGCTGCACGGGAGGCTCCTGGACGTCCTCGCGGTCGGCGACGACGAGGCCGAGTCCCTCGGGGTGCGGGCCGCCCGGGTGAGGTTCACGGTGCTGGCCGCGGCGTCCCTCGCGACCGCGTCCGCGGTGGCGGTGAGCGGGCTCATCGGGTTCGTCGGGATCGTCGTGCCGCACCTCGTGCGGATGCTGGCCGGGGGCTCCTTCCGGGTGGTATTGCCGCTGTCCTTCCTGGGCGGGGCCGCGTTCCTGGTGCTCGCCGACCTGCTCGCCAGGACCGTCGTCGCGCCCGCGGAGCTGCCCCTGGGCGTCGTCACGGCGTTCGTCGGGGCGCCGTTCTTCCTCGCCGTGCTGCGCTCGTCCCGGGGGAGGCCGTCGTGATCGAGGTCGCGGACCTGACCGTGGACCGCGACGGGCGGCGCGTCCTGGACGGCGTGACGCTCACCGTGGCCGAGGGCTCATGGGTGGCCGTCGTCGGACCGAACGGGGCGGGCAAGTCCACGCTGCTCCAAGCGGTCGCGGGGCTGCTCCCCTGCTCCGGGCGGGTCGCCTTGGCCGGGCGTACGGCGTTCCGTGGCCGCGAGCGAGCGAAGACGATCGCTTACGCGCCGCAGAACCCCGTCCTCCCCGAGGACATGACCGTCTTCGACTACACGCTCCTCGGACGCGCCCCCTACCTCGGCTACTTCGCCCGCGAGACGGCCCGCGACCGGGCCGTCGCGGAGGCCGCCCTGGCCCGGCTCGACCTCACCGGGTTCGCGGGACGGCGGCTCGGCCGGATGTCCGGCGGCGAGCGCCAAAGGGTCGTGCTGGCCCGCGCGCTCGCGCAGCAGGCGCCCGTCCTGCTCCTCGACGAGCCGACGACCGCCCTCGACCTCGGCCACCAGCAGCAGGTCCTGGAACTCCTGGACGAGCTGCGCGCCGAGGAGGGCCTGACCGTCGTCACCACCCTGCACGACCTGGGCGCGGCCGGGCAGTACGCCGACGAGCTCGCCCTCGTCTCCGGCGGCAGGATCGCCGCCGCGGGACCGCCCGGCGCGGTGCTCACCGCCGACCTGGTGGCCGCCCACTTCGGCGCGCGCGTGCGCGTCACCGACGGGCCCGACGGCCGGCCCCTGCTGGCGCTGGAGCGCCCTTGAACCCGAGCCGTCGTGCACCCCGAGCCGTCATGAACCTGGAGCCGTCGTGAACCTGGAGCCGCGTTGAACATCGAGACGGTCTGGCGCGCGGAGGACGGTACGCGCCTGCCCGCGCTGGTCTGGCGGTCCGGACCCCGGCGCATGATCTCCTCGGGGATGGTCGGCGGCGGCATCGCCGAAGGCGGCTGGGTGCTCAACGCGCAGGTGCCGGGCGGCTACTCGCGCATGGACCCTGTGGTCCACCTGGGCGAGCTCTCCTCCGGCTTCGGCCTCGACGGCCCAGGCGTCGGCCTGCTGACGGCCGCGGAGGTGAACGCCCACGAGACGGGCGAGGACGGCGGCGTCCACGCGGTCGCCACCGTCGGCCTCAGGGTCCCGACATGGGCGGCCGCTCCGGAGGGCGTCCAAGACCCCGAGCTGGCTCCCATGGTGACGCCCGGATACCGCCCCGGGACGATCAACATCGTCGTCGACGTGCCCGCGGCGCTGTCGGACGCGGCCCTGGTGAACGCCGTCCTCACCGCCACCGAGGCCAAGACGCAGGCCCTGCTCGAAGCCGGATACGACTGCTCGGGCACCGCGAGCGACGCGGTGTGCGTCGCCGCCCTCACCTGCGGCGAGCCCGAGCCGTTCGCCGGACCGCGCTCGGTGTGGGGCGCCAGGATCGCGCGGGCGGTGCACGCGGCGGTCCTCGCCGGGGCCGTCGGCTACCGGCGCAGACTGGGACTCATCGGGTCTTCCGAGCGGCCGGATCGGGGCACGTTGGGTTAAAGTCGCGGTAAACCGATCAAGGAGCGCGCGATGCTGACCGTCGTCCTCGTTCTGCTCTGCGTGGCAGTCGGGGTCCTGGAGCTGTACGCCGGAAGGCAGTCCAAGTACCAGGCCGAGGCGTTCGTCAGCAGGGTGCGCGACCTGCACGACCTGGTGCTGCGCCAGCACAACCGGCTGGAGACGACGGGCCGCGAGCTGAACGAGGAACTCGCCGAGGTCAAGCAGCGGATGCTGCCCGACCTGGGCTTCCGGGTCAGCCAGCACGGCGGCCGCATCGACGAGATGTCATCGCTGCTGCACCGCGCCGAGGAGTACATCCGGGCCCAGGCGATCCGGCTGCACGAGCTGGAGAAGCAGCGCGACGTCCTCGCCGAGCTGCGCGGCAGGCTCATCGACATGGAGTCCGCCCAGGTGCCCCTCACCGTCCCGGCGATCGCCGGCGGAACCGGCGAGGCCCGCATGGAGGCGGCGCTGTCGCGGATCGCCGACCTGGAGACCGACCGCGGCCGCGTCATGGAGCTGCACCGCGACCTGTCCTCGGCCCTGGAGGAGATCGAGGAGGTCGTCTCCGACCTCCTCGGCTACGCCTCCGGCGAGCTGGACCACGCGATCACCGCGACCCTCGCCGACGGGACCGAGCCGCTCACCACCGTGGGCGGCTCGCTCATGTCGGCCGACCCCGCCCTGCGCGAGGTCCTCTCCGACGTCTACGAGCGCTGCGTCGAGGGCAGCGGCCTCCAGATCAGGTTCCGCAACGTCGAGGACGACGTGACCCGCTACTACCTGACCGGGCGGATGCTGGAGGAGCTGGGCGGCGGCTACACCTCACTGCTGCTGTCGCTCACCATGGACGCTGGCCTCACCGCGGCCCGGCACGGCGGGGGCGGCGACGCCGCCTCGGTCCGGGCGCTGCTGCGCGCGCTGCACGAGTCAGAAGGCGCCGTCGCCAAGATCGGCCCGCTGGTGGTCAGCCGGACCTCCGACGCCCTGGTCTGCGGGGTGCTCACGCACGTCCAGAGCACCGAGTTCGAGCGGCGCGGGCTGATCGCCGACCCCGCCGCGGCCTCCGCGCGGCTGCGTGAGCTCGCGGTGCATCAGTTCTGGGACCTGACGGCCTGGGCCGCCCGTCCCGCCGCGGGATAGGCCTGCACGACGATCCCGTCCGGACCCATCCGGACCAGCAGGCGGGCGTGCGGCCTTCCCGTCTCGCGGTCGAGTTCCACGCCGAGGCCGAGGCCCGTCTCGTCGTCGAGGAAGACCACGTCGGTCAGCGACTTGGCGGCCCGCACCGCCGAGCCCGCCGAATCGGCGTCGGCCGGGTCGTACAGGGTCTGGTAGGTCAGCCTGCGGGCGTAGGCGGTGAGCGACGCGGCGTCGATGACGCGGCTCCCCACGGCCGCGTACGGGCCGCGGATGACGATGCCGGTCAGGCGGCCCCGATCGCCGCGCACGAAGATCTCCCGGTCGACCTCGCGGCGCGCGACGCCCCGCGGGAGCTGGAAGCCGAAGCCCGCGGCGTCGGCGAAGACCGGCGCGGGGCCGGGCCGGGAGGAGAACCGCACGTCGCCGGGCACCGCCTTGTGGCCGGGCAGGTACAGCTCCAGGCTCTTCACGAGCAGCTTCCACACGGCGCGGCCCGCCAGTTCCGCACGGAACGCCTCCTCGGTCACCTGCGGACCGGAAACCGGACTATGCCCCATGGTCACCTATCGTGGGGTCAACGGCGGCCCGCGCACAAGAGTTACCTGCGCACGCCCCACGCGGAGATTTCCTGACGGGCCCGGTCAGGACCTGCCGCGGACCTCCAGCCGGTCCAGCAGGACCGCGGTGGCCTCGGCCACGGCCGCCACCGCCTCCTCGAACGCCGCGGCGTTGTGCGCGGCGGGCTGCCGGAAGCCCGAGATCTTGCGGACGTACTGGAGGGCGGCGGCACGGACGTCGTCCTCAGTGGCGTCCTCGGTGAACGGCGGCCTCAGCGTCTTGATGCTCCTGCACATGCCTCCATCATCGCCCCTCGCGCGCCCTGCGGCACAGAGGGCGCTCTACAGGAGGCAGAGGGCGGCCGTGGCGTCGTCGTGGCGCTTGGTGCGGGGCCAGCGCCGGCAGTGCGGGTCGGCCTCCTCGGCGGCGCGGGTCCGGTCGATGAGGGCCTCGGGGCCGTCCACCGCGAGGAGGGTCAGGAGTTCCTGCCAGCCGAGGATCTTGAAGCGGTCGGCGAGGCGGGTGGCGCCGTCGGTGAGCAGGGCGGCGCGGCGCAGCGCGCCCGGCGGGCGGGCGCCGGTGATCGCGCGGGAGGCCGCGGCCGGATCGGCGGCGGCGTAGGTGCGGGCGTACTCGCGGGAGACGACCTCGACGCTGTCTCCGGAGTCCAGCAGCATCACCGAGTCGGCGAGCACCAGGTACTCCACGCCCTCCGGGCGCTCGCGCAGCGCGAGGACCGTCGCGGCCGGCGTCGCCGGATGGCGGAGGTCGCAGGTGCCCGTGTGCCGCAGCGCCACCGCCTCGATCGCGCCCGCCAGGCAGGCGCGCAGCGCGTTCCCGCGGTCCAGGGGCCCCTCCGGCGCGTCCAGCATCCGCCCCAGCAGCTCAAGGCCCAGAGTGCGGGCGTACCATGCGGTTCCGTGCCGGCAGCCGAGGTCCGTGCCCGGCGGCAGGCTGCACCCGTCGAGGACCACCACCGCGCCGTCCGTCGCGGCGACGAAGTCCTCGTTGGGCCAGTCCCTGCCCGGCACGGCCCGGGTCGCCCAGTTCACCTTCATGCGTGCCTCCCGGTACCCGTCAGACGCCCACCGGACGCCTCGGGTTCGACTACCGTTTCACCGACCCGTCTTCGGAAAGGACGACACCCATGGCTCTGCTCTTCGGTGGCGGCGGGCTGATCCTGCTCGCGTTCTGGATCTTCTGCATCTTCGACGTCCTCACCACCGACGCGCAAGAGACCAGGAACCTTCCGAAGCTCTTCTGGTTCGTCCTCGTCCTCCTCGTCGTCGACGTCGGCTCGATCCTGTGGCTGCTGTTCGGCAGGCCGCGCCCGCCGTGGGAGCTGCTGCGGCGGCCCGCGCCGGCCGCCGTCACCGCGCCCGATGACGACGAGGAGTTCCTGCGCGGCCTCCAGGCGCGCGTGGAGGAGCAGCGGCGGCGCGCCCGCGAGCAGCAGCAGGGCGACGACTCCTGAGGCCGCTCAGCCCGCGATGACGGGCAGCAGCACCGCCGAGGGGTGCTCGGCGGTGTGCCGGATCTCGTGACGCTGGCGGACCAGCCGGGTCGCCGTGCCGAGGGGCTCGCCCGTGCCGGGGTTGCGGGAGAAGCGGGGATGGGATCCGCCCGCCACGTGCACCCGCACCCGGTGGCCCGCGCGGAAGCGGTAGGCCGTCGGCCACAGCTCGACCTCGATCTCGTGCGGGCCGGGACCGTCGAGGACGAGCCTGCGCAGGCCGTCGCAGACGCCCGTGGAGCGGCCCGCGCGGTCGACGTCGCAGACGCGGACGAGCAGGTCGGTGGACGCGGTGTCGGCGCACAGCAGGATCCGGGCGCGGACCGGGCCCGCGACGTCGAGGTCCCGGGCCAGTGGCGGCGAGGTGAAGACCAGGACGTCGTCGCGGGCCTCGACGGCGCGCTGGTCGCGCGGGCCGCCGCCGGAGCCGAGCAGCGGGCCGCCCGCGCCCGGGGTCGGGTCCGAGGGGTCATAGGTGAAGGCCGAGGACTCGGATCCGGCCGGGGGTTCCTCGCGCAGGGTGCCGTCCGCGTGGAGGTGGAAGGCCCGGGTCTCGGCGGGCGGCGGCCAGGAGGCGTAGCCGCGCCACTCGTCCGCGCCCTGGAGGTGGAGCCGCACAGGGTCGCCCTCGGGGGGCAGGCCGCGCAGGTGCGCGCCGAACCAGTCGAGGGCGTCGCGGGCGGCGGCCCCGAACAGGGCGGGGTCGGTGTGCCGCCACGGCCCGATCGTCAGCCGGGGCGCCCGGCCCGCCGCGACGAGCGCCGCGTGGTCGGCGAGCTGGCTCATGAGGAAGATGTCGTGCCACCCCGTGACGAGGGTCGCCGGCGCCCGCACGGCCGCGACCGTGGCGCGGTGGTCGCGCGCGTCCGTCCAGTAGGCGTCGCCGGGCTCGGCGTGCGCCAGCCACCGGCGGTACCAGTCGATCGGCACGCCCACGGCGGCCTCGTCGGCCCGCTCCAGCGGAAGCGTCGCGTAGGCCCGGGCCAGCCTCCGGGCCGCCCCGAGCCGCCCTCCTCGCACGGCCCCGGTCCGCCGTGCCATGCCCGCCGCCCAGGACAGGCTGCCGCGCAGCGTGAACGCCTCGCCGAGGTAGGTCTGGTCGCGGAACTGCGAGGCGCTGGCAAAGGGCGCGATCGCCGAGAGCCGCCCGCCCGCCTCCGCGGCGATGGCCCACTGCGCGAGGCCGAGGTAGCTGGGCCCGAACGTCACGGTGCGGCCGTTCCACCAGGGCCGCCCCTCCAGCCAGTCCAGCGCCGCGAGGCCGTCGCCGCGCTCGTCGAACGGGTCGAAGGAGCCGCCCGAGCCGTCGGTGCCGCGCACGGCCTGGACGACGACCTGGTAGCCCCGCTCGGCGAACGGCCACGCCGTCGCCTGCGCGACCCACCCGCGCCGCCCGTAGGGGCTGCGCACGAGGACGGTCGGGGCGTTCGGCACCCGGCGGGGCAGGTAGACGTCGGCGAGGAGCACCGCGCCGTCGAAGCCGGGCACGGGCACGCTCCGGCGCACCTCGACGTCGCGGGTGAGCGCGGGCGGCAGCCCGAGGACCCGGGAGGCGACCCGGCTGAGGAGCGGCATGGCGCGAGCCTAGCCGCGGGTCACTGCTGCGGCCGCACCGTGATCTGATCGCCGCGGACGATGACGGTGACGCCCGGCTTGAGGTCCTTCACGGTGCCGTCCTTCGTGGTGGTGACCGTCGTCTGGTCGCCGATCTCCACCTTGACGGTCTGGCCGTCGGCGGTCTTGACCTCGACGGTGTCGCCGGAGACCTTGCCGACGGTGCCCGTGGTGACGTCGCCGCCGCCGAAGCCGCCGCCCGGGAAGCCGCCGCCGGGGAAGCCCTGGCCGCCGCCCGGGAACTGGGCGCCGCCCGGAAGGCCGCCTTGGACGCCGCCGCGTTGGCCGTTGCCGCCCCGTCCGGGGAAGCCCTGGGCGGTGGTGGACGTGTCGTCGCGGCCCCACCGCTTGTCCGCGTGGACGCCGCCGATGAAGCCGGCGACGAGCACCACACCCGCCCCGAGGACGAGGGTCGCCATCGGCGGCCTGGCCCGGGGCGGATGGGCGGCGAGGGCCTCCTCAAGAGTCTCCTCGTAAGGCGACGTCTCCAGCAGTTCCTGCGGGCTGATGGGCTCGGACATGGGTCGCAGCATCGAACCGCCGTCTGGGTGATCGGTGAGCGTCCGATGAGAGATCCATGAGATCAGCCCTTGGTCCTGACCTCCACCGTGACCGGCAGGCCGGTCCGGATCTTCGCGGGCAGCGACGACAGCGACACCAGGACCGTGTAGCGCACCACGTCGGTCGACGACGCCTGGAAGCCGCCGCCCATCGCGGTCGAGCTCTCGGAGCCGACCGGGGTCGGCCAGACCGTCGTCACCTTGCCCTTGACGGTCTTGCCGAGGGAGTCGAAGGCGATGGTCGCCTTCTGGCCCGTCTTGAGCACCGTCGCGTCGGCCTCGGTGAAGTCCGCGGTGACCCGCAGGTCCTTCATGTCGGTCAGCGTGATCAGGGCCGAGCCCGACTGCGCCTCGGCGTCGACGGTGGCCGTCACCGAGGTGACCGTGCCGGAGAACGGCGCGTAGATCTTGGTGCCGTCGAGCGCCCGCTGGGCCTTGCGGTAGGTGTTGCGCGCCTCGATCATCGAGGCGTACAGCCGCTTCTTCTGGTCCTTCTCGGCGTCGGCGTAGCTGTCCTGCGCCGCCACGTAGGAGGTGTAGGCGGCGTTCACCGTCTCGGTCGGGACCGTCGAGTCCACGGTGGCCAGCAGGGCGCCCTTGGCGACCTTCTTGCCCGCCTTCACGTTGACGTCGGTGATGATGCCGCCCGTCACGAAGGAGAGCTCCTTGACGCGGGCGCTCTCGACGGTCCCGGAGGCCGAGACCGTCCCGTCCGTCGTGTCGGCCGCGGGTCCGGTCGCCTGGGGCGCCGCGGAGGCCGCGGGCTCCGCGGCGTCCGCGCCGTCGTCGCTGGAGCAGCCGGTGAGGCCGCCCGCGAGCAGGACGCCCGCCACGCCGAGCGCGGCGGCCGTCGTCTTGTCGAACTTCATGGTCCTCAACTGCCGTTCTGTCCGCCGCCGCCTTGGCCGCCCTGACCGCCGCCCTGGCCCCCGCCGGGGAAGCCGCCGCCGCCCTGCGGCATGAGCGAGCCGCACTCCTGCATCGCCGCCTGCTGCTCGGACGACATCGACGGCATGCCGGTGGGCCGGCCGGTCGGCTGCCCGCTCGGCCGGTCGGTGGGCCGGCCGGAGGGCATGCCGGTCGGCGCGCCCGAGGGACGCTGGCCGCCGCCACCGCCGAAGCCGCCGCCCTGCGGCAGGGAGACGCCCTTCTCCTCCAGGCACTCCTGGAAGGCGGAGAAGTCCCCGCCGTTCTGGTTCCCGCCGTCCGAGGCCGCGTCGTCCCCGCCGCAGGCCGCGGTGAGGGCGAGGACTCCGGCCAGCGCGAGGCCGCCGGCGATGCGCACGATCTTCTTCATGGGGGGTCTCCTAGTTTCCGCTGGGTGCCTGCATGCCGCCACCGCCGCCGGGGAACCCGGACGTGCCGGACCCCTCGCTGACGGACGTCGCGGTGACCGTGCCGTCGTCGCCGGTCTCGCCCATGACGACGACGCTCGTGCCGGACTTCAGGTCCTTGGCGTCGCCGTCCTCGCTGAGGGTGATCTGGGTGTCGTCACCGGTCTTGACCTCGACGGACTCGCCGTCGGACGTCTTGAGGGTGATCACCCCGTCCTTGACCTTCTCGACGGTGCCGGAGGTGACCCCGCCGCCGAAGCCACCGCCGAAGCCGCCGCCGCTGCCGTTGCCCGAGCGCTGCCCGGACGCCATCGACGGGAACCCGCCCGTCGACGCCTCCTCGGTGCCCCAGGTCTTGTGCGCCTGGACGCCGCCGATGAACCCGGCGACCGCGATGATCCCCGCAACGAGGTAGGTCGCCGGCCCCGGCTTGGGCCGGGCGGGCTCGGCCCGCAGCTCGGCGCCCAGATCGCCCTCGAACGGGCTGTCCTCCAGGACGTCCGTGGCGGTGCCGCCCGCGGAGACGGGCACGCCGTCGGTCCGGGTCGCGGCCGGGTCGGCCCCGCCCGCGCGTCGTTCCTTGCTCATGGATCCGTCCTTCTACTCGTGTCGCAGGGCCTCGATGGGCCGCAGGTTGGCCGCGCGGTTGGCGGGGTAGCTGCCGAAGAACAGGCCGATGACGACCGAGACGCCGAGCGCGAGGCCGATCGACCAGGGCATGATCACGGGCTGCACGCCGACGATCTCGAACTGGCTGCCCACCACCCCGACGACGACGCCGAGGACACCGCCGAGCACGGACAGGATCGTCGCCTCGGCGACGAACTGGCCGAGGATCGCGCCCTTGGGCGCGCCGATGGCCTTGCGGATGCCGATCTCGCGGGTCCGCTCGGTGACGGTGACGAGCATGATGTTGGTGACGCCGATGCCGCCGACCAGGAGGCTGATCGCCGCGACCGCGCCGAGCAGGACCGTGAAGGTCTCGTTCGACTCCGAGGCGGCGTCCTGTGCGGAGGCCTGGTTGTAGACGGTGAAGTCCGCGGTGTCGGTGATCTCGTGCCGCTCGTTCAGGATCTCGGTGATCTCCTCCTGGGCGGCGTCGACCACGTCGGCGCTCTTGGCCTGCACGACGATCTGGCTGAGCTCGCCGTAGCTGGTGAGGTTGCCCTGGACCGCGGTGATCGGCGCGATGGCGACGTCGTCGGCGTCCTGGAAGCTCGTCGAGGACGAGCCCGCCTCCTTCAGCACGCCGACGACGGTGAAGGCGGTGCCGTCGACGCTGACCTTCGCGCCGACAGGCTCGACGGTGCCGAACAGCTCCTCGGCGACGGTCTGGCCGATGATGACCACCTTGGCGCGGGAGTCGACCTGCTCCTTGGTGAACAGCCCGCCCTTGGCGAGGTTCTTGTTGGAGGCCTTGAAGTAGCCGGGGTAGGTGCCGATGAACTGGCTGATGTCGTGGCTCGTCGTCCCGTAGGTGGTGGTGACGGAGCTGGCGTTCACCACCGGGGAGGAGCTCTCGACGTTCGGCGCCTTCTGCGGGTCGACGAGCGCGTTGGCGTCGTCGATGGTGAGGTCCTTGGCCTGGGTGCGCGGCCCGCTGGACGTCGACTGGCCGCCGCCCATCCCGGGGAAGCCGCCGCCACCGCCGCCGCCGCGGCCCGTCGTGGAGGACGAGACGGTGAGGGAGCCCGCGCCGAGCGAGCTGATGCTGTCGCGCACCGCCTGCGACGAGCCGTTGCCGACCGCCAGGAGCACGATCACCGACGCGACGCCGATGAGGATGCCGAGCGTGGTCAGGCCGCTGCGCATCTTGTTCGCGCCGAGGCCCCGCAGGGCGAACTTGAGGATCTCGAAGAACTTCACCGGGCTCCTCCGGCCAGGAGGGCGGGCGGCGGGCCCTGGACGGGCGCCTGCCGCCGGTCCTCGATGATGTCGCCGTCGACGAGCTTCAGGACGCGCTTGGCGCGTGCCGCGACCTCGTCCTCGTGCGTGATGAGGGCGATGGTCCGGCCGCTGGACGACAGCCGGTCGAGGATGTCCAGGACGTCCTGGGTCGAGCGGGTGTCGAGGTTGCCGGTCGGCTCGTCGGCGAGGAGCAGCGACGGCGACGTGGCCAGGGCGCGGGCGACCGCCACGCGCTGCTGCTGGCCGCCGGACAGCTCGTTCGGCTCGTGCCCGACGCGGTCGGCGAGGCCGACCATCTCCAGGGCGGCCAGGGCGCGACGGCGTCGCTCGCCGTTCTTCACGCCGCCGTAGGCCAGGGGCAGCTCGACGTTGGCGAGGGCGCTCATGCGGGGGATGAGGTTGAACGACTGGAAGATGAAGCCGATCTTGCGGTTGCGCAGGATGGAGAGCTGCGCCTCCTGGAGCGAGCCCACGTCCGTGCCGTCGAGCAGGTAGCGGCCCGCGGTCGGGATGTCGAGGCAGCCGAGGATGTTCATCAGCGTGGACTTGCCGGAGCCGGACTGGCCCATGATCGCCACGTAGTCGCCGCGCTCGACCCGGAGGGTGACGCCGCGCAGCGCGTGCACGGTCGTCTCGCCCTCTCCGTAGACCTTGGTGACGCCCCGGACGTCGAGGACGGGGGGTGTCATCGGCCGCCACCGCCGCCGAAACCGCCGCCGGGGAAGCCGCCTCCACCCGGGAAACCGCCGCCGCCGGGAAAGCCGCCCGTGGTGGAGCCGCTGGTGCCGGTCGTCGTGGTCACCTGGACGGTATCGCCCTCCTCCACGCCCGACTTGATCTCGGTGCCCGAGGCGCCGGCGACGCCGGTCTCGACGGTGACGACCGACGTCTTGCCGTTCTCGACCACGGTCACCGTGCTCTGGCCGCCCGCGGTGCTGATCGCCGTGGTCGGGACGTACAGCACGTCCTTGGCCTCGGAGGTGGTGACGGTGACCGTCGAGGTCTGGCCGATGCGGACCTTGGCCGGCTTGGAGGTCAGCGTGATCGTCACGGAGAACGACACCACGTTGTTGGTCGTGGTGGGCTCGGTGTCGATCGCGGTGACCTTGCCCTCGGCGGTGACCCCGCTCAGCGCGTTGAACGTGACGCTCGCGCTCTGGCCGACCTTCATCTCCGTCGTGTCGGACTCGGTGAAGCTGCCCTCGACCTTGAGCTTGCTCGGGTTGGCCAGCTCGATGAAGCCGGAGGAGGAGGTCGCCGAACCGGTCGCCCCGCTGGAGGAGCCGGACGAGCCCGACGACGAGCCGCCCTCCTCGCCGTTCACCGCGGTGATCGTGCCCTTGAAGGGCGCGTAGATGATGGTGCCGTCGAGGGCCCGCTGCGCGCTCTGCACGGAGTTCTTGGCCTGGACGTACTGCGCGTAGCCCTGGGTTGAGTCGGTGTCTCCGTCGGCCGCGACCGCGAGGTCGGCCTGGGCCGCCTCAAGGTTCTCCAGGGCCTCGGTCTGGTCGAGGGCGGCGAGCTTCTCGCCCTTCGAGACCTTCTCCCCGACCTTCACGTAGATCTCGTCCACGGTGCCGGAGCCGGAGAAGGACAGCGCGCTGGACTTGGCGCTCTCCACCGAGCCGGACGCCGACACCGACGCCGTCAGGTCGCCGCGCGAGACGGTCACGGTCCGCGTCGTCGAGGCGGCCGGCTCGTCCTCGCCGAACAGCGCTCCATCCCCGAGGGAGAGATAGGCGACGCCCACACCGCCGGCCAGCAGCACGCCCAGCGTGCCGTTGACCACGACGGCCCGGCGCTTGATGAGGGATTTCATGGTGCCCGAGGCTGGCGAAGCCGTCTGGGCCGACGGTGATCCCCGGGTGAGAGTCAGATGAGATCCACCGGTTCGAACTCATCCAACGTCTGATTTCGGGTTAAGAAACGACTCATCCGGGTACGCGATCGTCCTCGGCATGATTCCGCCCATCCTGCTGTCGGCGGTGCTCGCCCTGGGACAGGTGACGGGAACGAACGCGCCGGCGGCCGCCCTCACGGCCAAGCTGAACGCCTACCTCGCCGACCGCTCCGGCACCGTCTCGGCGTCGGTCACCGACCTGGAGACGGGCCGGAGCTACACCTACCGCCCCAAGATCCGCACGGCGACCGCGAGCACAGTCAAACTGGACATCCTGGAGGCCCTGCTGCTGCGCGCCCAGGACGCGGGCCGCGCGCTGACGTCCGGGGAGGAGTCCCTCGCCGAGAACATGATCACGCTCAGCGACAACGCCTCGGCCTCGTCGCTGTTCGCCTCGGTCGGCGGGGCGTCCGGCCTCGGCGCGGCCAACCGAAGGCTCGGCCTCACCCAGACGACGCCGTCCTCCGCCTGGGGCGCGACCACGACGAGCGCCGCCGACCAGGTCCGGCTCCTCACCGCGCTGGTGTCGCGGACGAGCAGGCTCACCAGAAGCAGCCGCGCGTACGCGCTCCGCCTCATGGGCGACGTCACCGCGAGCCAGGCGTGGGGCGTGAGCGCCGCCGCGAAGGACGGCGACGAGGTGGCGCTCAAGAACGGCTGGCTGCCGCGGCCCGTCCACGGCGGCCTGTGGACCGTCAACAGCGTGGGCCGGATCACGGGCCACGGACACGACTACGTCATCGCGGTGCTCTCCGAGCGGAGCACGTCGATGGCCGAGGGGGTCACCACGGTCGAGCACGTCGCGCGCGCCGTGGCCCGGGGGCTGCCCTAGCGGGCGTGGAGCGTTCCGGTCAGCCCTGCGGGGCGTCGCGGAGCATGCAGCTGAGCCGCGAGGTGCAGACGCGGCGGCCCGCGTCGTCGGTGATCACGATCTCGTAGGTCGCGAGGCTCCGGCCGCCGTGGACCTTGGTCGCCACCCCGGTGACGAAGCCCTCGGTCGCCGACCTGTGGTGCGTCGCGCTGATCTCGATCCCGACCGCTATGCGCCCCTCGCCCGCGTGCAGCGCCGACCCGACCGACCCCAGCGTCTCGGCCAGGACCACCGACGCGCCCCCGTGCAGCAGCCCGTAAGGCTGCGTGTTGCCCTTCACGGGCATCTTCCCGACGACCTTCTCGGCCGACGCCTCAAGGATCTCGATCCCCATCTTGTCGCCCAGGTCGCCGCCGCCCCTGGCGAAGAAGGCCGCCAACGACCCAGTGGTCTCAGGATCCACCGCGCACTCCCGCCGCTCGGTTCCGGCTCTTGCCGGAAACTGTCACCGCCCGAGACTAAGCTCTGCCTGTGGCTACTGCGGAACCGACCCCTCAGACCCTGCTCCTGCTCGACGGGCACTCCCTGGCGTACCGGGCGTTCTACGCGCTTCCGGTGGAGAACTTCTCGACGACCACGGGGCAGCACACGAACGCGGTGTTCGGGTTCACCTCGATGCTGGTGAACGTGCTGCGGGACGAGAAGCCGACCCACGTGGCGGTCTGCTTCGACAGGTCCGAGCCGACGTTCCGCCACACCGCCTACGACGAGTACAAGGCGGGCCGGGCCAAGACGCCGGACGAGTTCCGCAGCCAGGTCCAGCTGATCCACGAGATGCTCGACGCGCTGCGCATCCGGCACCTGTCGGTCGCCGGCTTCGAGGCCGACGACCTCATCGCCACCCTGGCCACGCGGGCGTCCGCCGAGGGGATGCGCACCCTGATCGTCACCGGCGACCGGGACGCCTTCCAGCTCGTCGACGGCAACACCACCGTGCTCTACCCCGTCAAGGGCGTCTCGGTGCTGGCCCGGATGGATCCGGAGGCCGTCGAGGCCAAGTACGGGGTCACGCCGCAGCGGTACCGGGAGCTGGCCGCGCTCGTCGGGGAGACCAGCGACAACCTGCCCGGTGTGCCCGGCGTCGGCCCCAAGACCGCCGCCAAGTGGCTCGCCGCCTACGACGGCCTCGACAACCTCATCACCCGGGTCGACGAGATCAAGGGCAAGGCCGGCGACAGCCTGCGCGAGCACCTCGGCGAGGTGATCCGCAACCAGCAGATCAACAAGCTGGACACCGCCGTCGAACTCGACTGCGACCCGGCCGACCTCACCGTCGGCGACTGGGAGCGCGCCGAGATCCAGGCCCTGCTGGACACCCTGGAGTTCCGCGGCGAGCTGCGCGAGCGGCTGTTCAACACCATCTCCGAGAACGTGGTCGAGGCCGAGGAGGGCTTCACCGTCGAGCTCGCCGACCTCGCCCCCGGCGCGCTGGGCGACTGGCTGGCGGCGCGCACGGGCCGCGTCGGCGTCGCGGTCGCCGGGCGCTGGGGCCGCGGCACCGGCGACGTCACCGCGGTCGCCATCGCCGACGAGGGCGGCGCCGCCGTCCACTTCGACCCCGCCGCCCTGGAGCCGCAGGACGAGCAGGCCTTCGCCGCCTGGCTCGCCGATCCCGCCAAGCCCAAGACCGTGCACGACGCCAAGGGGCCCGGTCTCGCCTTCGCCGCCCGCGGCCTCACCCTGGCCGGGGTCACCGACACCGGTCTCGCGTCCTACCTCGTCGCGCCGGACCAGCGCTCCTACGAGCTCGGCGAGCAGGTCCTGCGCTTCCTGCACCGCGAGCTGCGCGAGGAGGCCGAGTCGACCGGCCAGCTCACCCTCGACGGGTCCGACGAGGACGACGCGGCGCAGGAGCTCGCCGTGCGCGCCCGCGCGGTCGTGGACCTCGCCGAGGCCCTCGACGGCGAGCTGGAGCGGCGCGGCGCGGCCCGGCTGCTGGTCGAGCTGGAGCAGCCGCTGGTGCCGATCCTGTCGGGCATGGAGCGCGCGGGCATCGCCATCGACCACGACCACCTCGCGAACCTTTCGGCCTCGCTCGGCGGGCAGGCCAAGGAGGTCGAGCAGAACGCGTTCGACGCCGTCGGCCACGAGTTCAACCTCGGCTCCCCCAAGCAGGTCCAGCAGGTCCTGTTCGACGAGCTCGGCCTGCCGAAGACCAAGCGCACCAAGACGGGCTACACCACCGACTCCGAGGCCCTCACCGGCCTGCTGGAGAAGAACGGCCACCCCGTCCTGGAGCGCATCCTGCGCTGGCGCGAGGTGTCGAAGCTGAAGTCCATCGTGGACTCGCTGATGCCGCTCGCCGACGAGACCGGCCGCATCCACACCACCTTCAACCAGACCGTCGCGGCCACCGGACGCCTGTCGTCCACGGACCCGAACGTGCAGAACATCCCGACCCGCACCGACGAGGGCCGCCAGATCCGTTCGGCGTTCACCGTCGGCCCCGGCTACGAGTGCCTGCTGACGGCCGACTACAGCCAGATCGAACTGCGCATCATGGCCCATCTCTCGGGCGACGAGGCGCTGATCGAGGCGTTCGCCTCCGGCGCGGACTTCCACACCATCACCGCGTCCAAGGTGTTCTCCGTCGAGCCCGGCAGCGTCACCCCGGAGCTGCGCAGCAAGATCAAGGCGATGAACTACGGCCTGGCCTACGGTCTGTCGGAGTTCGGCCTGTCCCAGCAGCTGCGCATCTCCCCCGGCGAGGCCAAGGGCCTCAAGGAGGAGTACTTCGAGGTGTTCGGCGGCGTGCGCGACTACCTCGCCGAGGTCGTCGCCGACGCCCGCCGCGACGGCTACACCGAGACCATCCTCGGCCGCCGCCGCTACCTGCCCGACCTCAACTCCGACAACCGCCAGCGCCGCGAGATGGCCGAGCGGATGGCGCTGAACGCCCCCATCCAGGGGTCGGCCGCCGACATCATCAAGGTCGCGATGATCCGGGTCGACAAGGCGCTGCGCTCGTCCGGCCTGACCTCGCGGATGCTGCTCCAGGTGCACGACGAACTCATCTTCGAGGTCGCCCCGGGCGAGCGCGAGGCGCTCCAGGAGCTGGTGCGCACCCAGATGGACGGCGCCTACTCGCTGCGCGCCCCCCTTCAGGTCTCCATGGGCACGGGCCGCACCTGGTTCGACGCGGCGCACTGACCGTCACCGCCGGGGCCCCGCACGGGCCCCGGCCGTCACCGTCCGCTCTTTTTCCGCGTGTCGCACATCACCCTTGCGTCACCGCCTTTGCGCCTCTCCACACCTGTCGCTACCGTTGGGGCAACGGGCCTGGAACGCCGAGTAGAAAACGCATGAACTTGCGGTCCCAAAGGCTTCCAGGCCCTGGGCCTTCTCCCCCGACACCTGACCCCGGGCACCGAACACCGGACGTTGAACACCGAGCGCCGCGCTCCGGTCCGGCCGGAACGGGGATTCACGGGGGAAGTAATTCTCAGGGGTGGCTGTCGGCGGGTGCGCCTGCGAGCATGTGACCGTCTCGCAGACGTGATCCCCCCGGGAGTGGCGGCGCATGCAGGAGATCGAGTTCAGTCCGTTGGCGGGCGACTGCCCGGTCGGCACGGGCGCCGGGGTGTTCGACGCGCTGCGCGAGACGCAGGACGCGTTCTACTCCACCTGGGGCAAGGGGTTCTGGGTGCTCACGCGGTACGCGGACATCCAGGCGGCGTTCCAGGATCCCGAGGTGTTCTCCAGCGCGGCGGTGAACGCGCTGGATCCGGAACCGCGGTACCGGTGGATCCCGGAGATGCTGGACCCGCCCGAGCACACCGGATGGCGGCGGCTGCTGGCGCCGCACTTCACCCCGGCCGCCGTGAAGGCGCGCGAGCCGCGGGTGCGCGAGCACTGCCGGACCCTGGTCCGGACCCTCGCCGACCGCGGCGAGTGCGACTTCGTCTCGGACTTCGCGACGCCCTTCCCGTCGGTGATCTTCCTTGAGCTGATGGGCCTGCCCGTCGAGCGGCTCGAGGAGTTCCTGACGTGGGCGCGGACCATCCTGCACGGCCCGCCCGCGACCAACCCGGGACGCATGGCCGCGATGGGCGAGGTGACCGGGATGTTCGCCGAGCTCATCGCCGAACGCCGCGCGAACCCCGGCTCCGGCGGGCGCGGCGGCCTCCTCGACGACGCCCTCACCTGGAGGCTCGACGGCGCGCCCATCCCCGACGACGACCTCCTGGCGTTCTGCCTCCTGCTCTTCATGGCCGGCCTGGACACCGTGACGTCGCAGCTGTCCTACGCCGTCTGGCATCTCGCCGCGCACCCCGCCGACCAGCAGGCGCTCCGGGACGAGCCCGACCTCATCCCGTCCGCCGTCGAGGAGTTCCTGCGCGCCTACCCCGTGGTCCTGCCCGGGCGGAAGCTCACCCGCGACACCGAGTTCGCCGGCTGCCCGATGAAGAAGGGCGACATGGTGATGCTCCCCCTCCCCGCGGCCAACCGCGACCCCGCCGCCTTCCCCGACGCCGCCACCGTCGACCTCCGGCGCTCCCCCAACCGCCACCTGGGCTTCGCCGCGGGCCCCCACCGCTGCCTCGGCTCGCACCTGGCCCGCGCCGAACTCCGCATCGCCCTGGAGGAATGGCACCAGGCCATCCCCGCCTACGCCCTCCCCCACCCCCAGGCCGCCCGGGAACACACCTTCGGCCTCCTGGGCCTGGACACCCTCCCCCTCACCTGGGCGCGGCTCGACGGCGACGTGGACTGAACGCGCCGGGGACGCCGACGGCGCCGGGGGTTCCGGCGCCGTCGGTCGGGGGGGTCGGTCAGATGGGTCGTCAGGCCCGGGAGAGGGTGCCCAGGTAGAGCTCGATGACCTTGGGGTCGTTGGCGAGGTCTCGGCCTGAGGCGGTGTAGGCGTTGCGGCCTTGGTCGAGGACGTAGCCGCGGTGGCAGATCTGCAGGCAGCGGCGGGCGTTCTGCTCGACCATGATGATCGTGACGCCGGCGCGGTTGATGTGCCGGGCCTGGACGAAGACGAGGTCCTGGAGCTTGGGGGACAGGCCCGCGGAGGGCTCGTCCAGCAGCAGGACCGACGGGTCGGTCATCAGGGCGCGGGCCATCGCCACCATCTGCCGCTCGCCGCCCGACAGGGAGCCGGCCCGCTGCTTGCGCCGGTCGGCCAGGGCCGGGAACAGCTCGGCGACGAACGCGAACCGCTCCTTGAACAGCTTCGGGTTCTGGAAGCAGCCCATTTCGAGGTTCTCCTCGATGGACAGGCTCGGGAACACGTTCTCGGTCTGCGGGACGAAACCGACCCCGCGCTTGACCAGATCGTGCGCCTTCATCCCGGTGATGTCCTCGCCCTTGAGCGTCACCGAGCCGCCGCGCACCTGCACCAGGCCGAACAGGGCCTTCAGCAGCGTCGACTTCCCTGCGCCGTTCGGGCCGATGATGCCGACGAGTTCGCCCTGCTTCACGTAGAAGTCGACGCCGGTGATGATGTTGACCCCGGGGAGGTACCCGGCGACGAGCTCGTCGGTGCGCAGCAGCGCGCCCTCGGCCGCGGCCAGGTGCTCCGAGCGGTCGACGACCTCGGTCGGGGACTCCCCCTCCGGCTCCTCGACGGGCTCGGCGGGCGCGGCCTGCTCCGCCGCCGCGGGCGCGTCGTCGGAGAGCACCTCGCGGCGGAACTCGTCATTCTGCTCGGTCACGGCCGCTGCTCCTCGTCCTCGTGCTCGGCGTCCTGCGCCTCGGCCTCCAGTTCGGCCTCCGCGGCGGCGACCTGGGCCAGCTCCTCCTCCTCGGTGAGCGCCACGTCGTGGTGGGCGCCGAGGTAGGCGTCGATGACCCTCTCGTCGGACATGATCGTGTCCGGTGAGCCTTCGGCGATCACCACGCCCTGGGCCATGACGATCACCCAGTCGGCGATGTCGCGGACGACGTCCATGTCGTGCTCCACGAACATCACGGTCATGCCGTCGTCGCGCAGGCTCTTCACGTGCTGGAGCAGCGACTGCACCAGAGCGGGGTTCACGCCGGCCATCGGCTCGTCCAGCATGACGAGTTCCGGCTCGACCATGAGCGCCCGCGCCATCTCCAGCAGCTTGCGCTGGCCGCCGGACATGCTCGCCGCGAAGTCGTCCTTCTTGGCCAGCAGCTTGAAGCGTTCCAGCAGCGCCTCGGCCCGCGCGGTGTTCTCCGCCTCCTGGCCGCGCCAGGTGCTCGGGACCAGGGCGCGGAAGAAGTTCTCGCCCCTCTGGTTCTGCGCGCCCAGCCGCATGTTCTCCATGACCGTCAGCTTCGACAGCGCCTTGGTCAGCTGGAAGGTGCGCACCATGCCGAGGCGGGCGATGGTGTGCGGCGCCTTGGCGTGGATCGGCACCCCGCCCCGATCGCCCTCGGGGTAGAAGAACCGGGTGCCGGTCGAGCCCTTGTCGAAGCCGGTGAGGCAGTTGAAGAACGTGCTCTTGCCCGCGCCGTTCGGCCCGATGAGCGCGGTGATGGAGCCGCGCTGGATCTCCATGTGCGCGACGTCCACGGCGGTCAGGCCGCCGAAGTGGCGCTGCACGCCGTCGGCGACCAGGATCGGGTCGGGCTTGGGCACGCCTGGGTCGCTCGCCAGGCCGGAGAACGCCTCCAGCGCGACCGCGCGGTGGTCCTTGGCGAGCGCCTTTCCGGGAAGGTCAGCGGCCATCGAGCATCATCTCCCTCTTGTCTCCGAAGATGCCCTGCGGTCGGAAGATGAGCAAGAGCATCAGGCCGAGACCCACCAGCATGAGCACGACGGCGCCGGTCTGGTTCACCGTCAGGATGGATTCGGGGATTATGTCCGCGTTGACGGCGCTGTCCAGGACCTCGCGGACGAACACCAGCAGGACCCAGAAGATCATCGAGCCGACGACCGGGCCGAACACCCGGGCCGCGCCGCCGAGGATGACGATCGTGTAGGCGAAGAAGGTGAACTCGGTGCCGTAGTTGTCGGCCTGCACCGACTGCCGGCTCAGCGCGAAGATCATGCCGCTGAACGCGCCGATCACACCGCCGAGGACCAGGGCCTGCATCTTGTAGGAGAAGACGCTCTTGCCGAGGCTGCGCACGGCGTCCTCGTCCTCGCGGATCGCCTTCAGCACCCGGCCCCACGGACTGCGCATGAGCGCCCAGGTGAGCAGGACGACCAGGCCCACCAGGATCCAGCCGATGGTGATGACCCACATGTCGTTCTTGCTGAACCCGAGGGTGATGAAGCCGAGGTTCAGGTTGACGTCGCCGCCGTAGGGGTTCGCGGCGAAGAAGCTGTCGCCGAACCGCTGGATGCCGTCGGTGCCGCCGAACCACTCCTGGAGCTTCACCGACTTGAACGTCAGCCGGACGATCTCCGCCGCGGCGATCGTCACGATCGCCAGGTAGTCGAGGCGCAGCCGCAGGGTCGGGATGCCCAGCAGGAGCGCGAGGAGGACCGCGCCGATGATCGAGATGGGCAGCGACCACCAGAACGGGACGCCGAAGGAGGAGACCGACACGGCGATGCCGTACGCGCCGATGGCGCCGAAGGCGGCCTGGCCGAAGTTGAGCAGTCCCGCGTAGCCGAAGTGGATGTTCAGGCCGAGCGCGAGCAGCGCGTAGACGACCGCCTCGCTGCCGAACGCCGCCTCGATGGTGAGGGTGAGAATGTTGTCCCAATGCATGAGCCGCCCCCTATCCGATTCGCTCTGCGCGGCCGAGGATGCCCTGGGGCCGGAACATCAGCACCAGGATCAGGATGGCGAGCGCGCCGGCGTACTTGAACTCCACGGGGATGATCAGCGTCGAGAGCTGCAGGAAGATCCCGACGACGAGCGAGCCGACCATCGCGCCGAACGCGGTGCCGAGTCCGCCGAGCGTGACGCCGGCGAAGATGAGCAGCAGGATCGAGAAGCCCATCCGGTAGTTGAGCCCGTAGGACAGCGCGAAGATGACGCCGGCGAGGCCCGCGATGGCGGTGCCGAGGGTCCAGACGATCCGGATGACCTGCTCGACGTTGATGCCGGACGACGCGGCGAGCGCCGGGTTGTCGGCGACCGCCCGGGTGGCCTTGCCGAACCGGGTGTAGGTCAGCGCGAGCCCGACGGCGACGAGGACGACCAGCGCGATCCCGATGCCGACCAGCGACTTGGGGGTCGCGTTGATCGGCCCGATGCTCCAGCCGCCCTGTCCCGTGTAGTCGCGGTAGGCCTGGTTCTCGCCGCCCCAGATGAACAGGTAGAGGTGGCGCAGGAACATCGAGAAGCCGATGGTGATGATCATCGTCACCACGAGGCTGATGCCGCGCTTGCGCAGCTTGCCCCAGAGCCATCGGTCCTGGACGTAGCCGAACACGCCGCAGAGGAACACCGATCCGATCGCGGCGAGCCACAGCGGCAGCCCTGAGACGTTGAGGACCAGTGCCAGGAAGGCGCCGAGCGTGACGAGCTCGCCGTGGGCGAAGTTCGTCAGGCCCGTCGTGCCGAAGATCAGCGAGACGCCCAGCGCGGCGAGCGCGATGATGACGCCGTAGTTGAAACCGTCGAACGTCAGCTGCGCCACCTTGGTGAAGGTGCCGTTCTCGTCGGCGGCCTTCTGGTCGGCGGCGGCGCTGGCGGCCGTCTGGAGGATGAACAGGACGGTGCGCTCACGGCCGGCCTGGACCGAGACGGTCAGGGTGGCGCGGTCCTTGAGCTTCAGCTCCACCCCGGACGGCAGCGTCGCGGTGTCCAGGGTGACCTTGTAGGTACCCGCGCCTTCCAGCGGGACCTTCCACTTGCCCTCGGCGTCGCTCGTCGTCTCGCCGACCGCCGCGCCGGCCTCGCTGGCGACCGAGATCTTCACGCCGGCGACGGGCTCGCTTCCGTTCTTCTTCAGCGTGCCAAGGAGCGCTTCCCCACTCGCCGCGGAGGCGGAGGCCATGCCGAGGCCGAGGAAGAGGAAGAGCGCGCCCATGACCGCTGTACAGGCGATCACCGCGCGGCGCATGGCGCTCCTGGAGATTTTGGGTACGGCACTGGACTCTCTCTCTGGCGAGACGGGGGTTGTTCAGCGAAGACGAGCGTCGGCGGACGTCTTCGTGCGAGGAGAAAAACGAATGGGGCCCGGCATCAGAAAACCCGCCGAGCCCCATCGTTCACGCCGGACCAGCCTGATCAGTCGATCGTGCCGGTCTTGTAGCTGACGTTCTTGTACGTGTTGTCCGTCTGGTACTCGTAGACGCCGATCGTGGCCTCTGCCGGGTCACCGTTGTCGTTGAACTCGACCGGGCCGCTGACGCCGTCGTAGTCGATGTCCTTGCCCTCGTCGAGCAGCTTCTTGCAGGACGCGAAGTCCTTGCACTTCTCGCCGCCCTTGCTGACCGCGGCCAGGTTCTTGGCGATGTCGACGCCCGCGTCGCTCTTGCCCGCGACGGCGGCCAGGGCGATCAGGTTGGTGGCGTCGTAGGACTCCGGCGCGTACGAGTAGTCCGAGAGGTCGGGGTTGATCCCCAGGAGCTTCTTCTTGAAGTCATCGGAGGCGGCGGCGCCCGGAAGGGTGCCCTTGACGCCCTTGAGCTGCCCCTCCTTGAAGGCCGGCTCGGTGCCGGACTTCTTGGCGGCCGCGGCGCTCTGGTCCGACAGGTTGCCGTCGACGAAGTACCACTTGACCTTGTCCGGGCCGAGACCCTGCTTGATCAGCTCGGGGCCGATCTTGGTGATCTCCTCGAACGTGACCAGCGCGATCGCGTCCGGGGCCTTGGCCTTGACGTCGGAGACCTCGGCGGAGAACTCCTGGGCGCCCTCGTCGTACTCCTTGGTGCCGACGACCTCGACACCGCCGCTCTCCAGGTTGGTCTTGATGGCACCGGCCAGGCCCGTGCCGTAGGAGTCCTGGCGGTTCAGGATGTAGACCTTCTCGTTGCCGTCCTCGGCGATCGTGTCGGCGAGGACGCGGCCCTGGAGCTTGTCCGGCGGCGCGGTCCGGAAGTACAGACCCTTGTCGTCGTAGGTCGACAGCTGGTCGGAGGTGTTCGCCGGGGAGAACTGCACCACGCCGGCGTTGGTGATCTTGTCGATCACGGTCAGCGACACACCCGAGGAGGCGGCGCCGACGATCGCGTCGGCCTTGGCCTGCAGGAGCGAGTCCACGGACTTGGACGCGGTGTCCGTGGTGGCGTCGCCGGAGTCCTTGTGCGTGATGGTGACGGGCTTGCCCAGGACGCCGCCGGCCGCGTTGATCTCCTTGGCGGCGAGGTCGACGCCGGCGAACTCCGGCGGGCCGAGGAAGGCGAGGCTGCCGGTCTGGGGCAGGATCGAGCCGATCGTGAGGGTGCCGTCACCGGTGTTGGTGGCAGCGCTCGGAGAAGCGCCGGCGTCTCCCTCGTCGTCACCGCCGCCGCAGGCCGCCAGCACCAGGCTGGCCGCACTGGCGACAGCGAGCAGTCGCATCACGGGAACTGCGCGTTTCATGCACGGTCTCCTTCATCGAGCGCCATGCGGGGGGCATGACCCGCTTCGGTGGGAACGGAATGGCCGCAACGTACTGAACTACGGACGCCCGCGCTAGACACCGCAGGTGTCTGGCGCGTCGTGATGCCGAGTCGTGACCAGTTAGCGACCTACCGAATAAAGCCGAAACAGGCATTTAACACCCCAAACTCAACTTTTCATGTAGGCACCCTCTCCGCGGCCGCCTCGGGCGCGAGCCGCTCCGCCGCCGTGAGCGGCAGCCGGGTGCGGGCCGAGGCGATCAGACCCTGCCCCACCAGGACGCCCTTCACGCAGGCGATCTCCGAGACGTCGATCCCCGAGAGGGCCTCCGCGGCCGTCACCGCCACCCCCGGCGCCGCGGCGGCGGCGCTCGCCGTGATCGCGGCACGGTGGCGCTCAGGGGCGGCCACGACCAGAACGTCGGCATGGGGGGCCAGGGCGGCGGCGAGGTCGGCCGCGTGCCGGGAGGTGAGGGCCGTCAGATGCGCCACGACCTGGGCGCCGCCCGGCCCGGCGACCTCCCGCAGGGTGCGGAGCACCTCGCGCTGCTCGGCGACGCCGAGCCGGGCCGCCTCGCCGAGAGCGGTCAGGGCGAGAAGGCGCGTCGCACCGTTCGCGACGGCGTTGCCGGCCAGGCGGGACAGCGACTCCAGGTCCAGTTCGCCGGACGGGGTGAAGGGGGTGATGAGCGCTATTTCCGTCATGCAAGCAATGATCTCCGGAGTCTCGCTTAAGGAAAAGCGAATAGTGCTTGCCAGTACTCGTTAGCGTCGCTTTACTGAGGGAATGCTCGACCTCGAACGGCTCCGCACCCTCCACGCCGTGTCCCGTCTGGGCTCCGTCGGCGCCGCCGCCGACGCCCTCCACGTCACCAGCTCCGCGGTCTCCCAGCAGCTCACCAAGCTCGAACGCGAGACCGGCCAGACCCTCCTGGAGAAGAACGGCCGCGGCATCCGCCTCACCGAGGCGGCCCTCCTGCTCGCCGACCACGCCGGCCGCATCCTCATCCTCGTCGAACAGGCCGGCGCCGAACTGGAGGCGCACCGCGGCATCGTCATGGGGCGGCTGGCCATGGCCGCGTTCCCCACCGCCATGCGCGGGCTGGCCCTCGCCGCCATGCGCGAGGTCCGCGAACGCTACCCCGACCTGCACGTCTCGGTCAGCGAAGAGGACCCCGCCGAGGGCATGCTGCGCGTCTCCCGCGGCGACCTCGACCTCGCCATCAGCCAGGACTGGAGCAACCGGCCCCTGTCGGTGCCCTCCGACCTCGCCCGCGGCCTCATCTGCGACGACATCGCCGACATCATGCTGCCGTCCCGCCACCCCCTCGCCGACCGCGAGTTCGTCAGCCTCAGAGACCTCTCCGAGGAGAGCTGGGTGACCTCGACGCGGGACTCCATCTGCTACGACTGGCTCACCCACACCCTGCGCTCCGCGGGCATCGAACCGCACATCGAGTACATGGCCGGGGAGTACGCCACCCAGATGGCCTACGTCGGCGCCGGACTGTGCTGCGGCATCCTGCCCCGGCTCGGGCGCGGTCCCGTCCCCGTCCCCGACGATGTGAGCGTCGTCGGGCTGCGGCCGGTCCTCACCCGCCGCATCTACGCCGTCTGGCGGCGCGGCGCGGCCCGGCGGCCCGCGATCAGCGCGGTCCTGACCGCCCTGCGCAACGCCGTCCCCGCACCCGCCATCGGCCACTCCTGAACCTTCCCAACCCCGCTCTACCGGCTTAGGGTGCCGTCATGGGAAGGCGCCTCGCAGCACTGCTCCTCACCGTCGTCACCGTCGCCGCCCCGGCCGGATGCGGCGGGGGGCCTCCCGAGGACGCCCCCGTGCCCGCCGGGCTCTCGGCCACGGTCGCGCAGTTCCGGCTCAACCTCGTCCGGCAGGAACTCCTCGTCGCCGTCCGCAACGACAGCGCGACGCCGGTCCGGTTCCGCGACGTGCGGCTGGAATCGCCGTCCTTCGAGACCCTCGACGCCACCGCCCTCGACACCGTCGTGCCGCACACCGAGCGGCTCGACCTGGCCGTCCCCTACGGACACGCGGTCTGCCCGGACGGGCCGGTGCCCGAGGTGCAGGCCGTGCAGGCGGTGGCCCACATCGTCCTCGACGGGAAGATCCGGAGGATTCGCCTACCGCTTCCGCATCCGGACCCGATCCTCACCCGGATCCACCGCGAGGACTGCAACTCCCAGGTCGTGTCCCGGGCCATCGACGTCGGATTCACCGCCGCCACCGTCAAGGGCGACGAGCTCACCGTCGAGATGACCGTCACGCCCCGGCCCGGCCGCACCCTGCCCGTCACCCTCACCGAAGTCGACGGGAACGCCCACCACAGCGTCCGCGTCCTCTCGCCCGCCGCGCCGATCGCGATCCCGGCCGGCGGCGGACCCGTGCGGGTGCTGCTGGGGCTGCGGCCCACCCGCTGCGACCCGCACTCGTTCGCCGAAGCCAAGACCTCGCACCTGTACTCGGTGCAGGCCCGGGTCGGCGACGCCGAACCCCACAGGCTCCAGTTCACCTCCGGCGGGGACATCCGCAAGACCATCGAGGCTTACATGCTCGCGAACTGCGGGATCTCCTGATCCCGCTCAGCCTTCGGCGGACTCCGGCTGATCAGGGGTGTCCAGGACCGCCTCGGCGACCTTGCGCATCGTCAGCCTGCGGTCCATCGACGTCTTCTGGATCCAGCGGAAGGCCTCCGGCTCCGTCCAGCCGTGCTGGGACTGCAGGCGGCCTTTGGCGCGATCCACGACCTTCCGGGTCTCCAGGCGGTCCTTCAACGTGGTCACCTCGGACTCCAGCTGGCGGATCTCGTCGTACCGGGACACGGCCATCTCGATCGCCGGCACCAGATCGGCCTTGGTGAACGGCTTCACCAGGTAGGCCATCGCCCCGGCGCTGCGCGCCCGCTCGACGAGCTCCCGCTGGGAGAAGGCCGTCAGCATGACCACCGGGGCCACCCGCTCCCCCGCGATCCGCTCCGCGGCCGAGATGCCGTCCAGGATCGGCATCTTCACGTCAAGGATGACCAGATCGGGGCGCAGCTCCGAAGCGAGCTTCACAGCCGTCTCCCCGTCCCCGGCCTCCCCCACCACAAGGTAGCCGTCCTCCTCCAGCATCTCCTTGAGGTCGAGCCGGATAAGGGCCTCGTCTTCGGCGATGACAACTCGCTTGGCACTCTCGCTCACGCGCATGAGACTACCGGGAACCTGTACCCTGGTGCCTGTCCCGGGTCGGCTAGACCCCGGTGCCGGACATGCCCGACCCGCCTGACACCCGCCTCGGTATCCCAATTGGCAGAGGAGACGGATTCAAAACCCGTTTGTTGTGGGTTCGACTCCCACCCGAGGCACCACGAGAACCGCCGCTCCCCCGGGGACGCGGCGGTTTTCCTTTTGCTCGCCGGACCCCTCCGCGCGCACCTCTGGGGTCGCCCCCGGGCGGCCATGAGTCCCCCGACCGGAGGGGCTGCCGCGTCGGCACCCGGCCGATGAAAGGCGAGAACCGCCGCCGGGGGTGGGCGGCGGTTCTGGCACGGCTGTCACCGGTGGGCGATGGCGTCGCCGATGCGGTGGACTCGGAGGGCGTTGGTGGAGCCGGTGGTGCCGGGAGGGGAACCGGCGACGATGACCACCTTGTCGCCCTTCTGGCAGCGGCCCAGTTCCAGGAGGGCCTGCTCCACCTGGGCGACCATTTCGTCGGTGTGGTCGACGTGGGGGACGAGGAAGGTCTCGACGCCCCAGGTGACGGCCAGGCGGCTGCGGACCCGCTCCACCTCGGTGAAGGCGAGGAGGGGGATGGGGCTGCGGTAGCGGGCGAGGCGGCGGGCGGTCTCGCCGGACATGGTGAAGGCGACGAGGGCCTTGGCGCCGACGATGGCGCCGACCTCGGCGGCCGCGCGGGCGATGGCGCCGCCCGTCGTGGTGGGCTTGCGGTCCAGGGAGTGGGCGGCGTAGAGGTGCGCCTCTTCGGCGGCGGCGGCGATGCGCGACATCGTCTCGACGGCCTCGATCGGGTACTGGCCGACCGCGGTCTCGCCCGACAGCATGACGGCGTCCGCGCCGTCGAAGATGGCGTTGGCGACGTCGCTGGCCTCGGCCCGGGTGGGGCGCGGGGCGCTGATCATCGACTCCAGCATCTGGGTCGCGACGATCACCGGGTGGGCCTTGTCGCGGGCCAGTTCGATGGCGCGCTTCTGCACGATCGGGACCTGCTCCAGCGGCAGCTCCACGCCGAGGTCGCCGCGCGCGACCATGATGCAGTCGAAGGCGTCGACGATCTCGGGGAGCGCCGCGACGGCCTGCGGCTTCTCGATCTTGGCGATGAGGGGGACGCGGACGCCCTCCTCGTCCATGATCCGGTAGCACTCCTGCGCGTCCGCGGCGCCCCGGACGAACGACAGCGCGACCATGTCGACGCCGATGCGCAGCGCCCAGCGCAGGTCGGCCTCGTCCTTGGGGGTGAGGGCGGGCACGCTGACGGCCACGCCGGGGAGGTTGAGGCCCTTGTTGTCGGACACCATGCCGCCGACGACGACCTCGGTGCGCACGCGGGCGCCTTCGACGCCGAGCACCTTGAGGGAGACCTTGCCGTCGTCGACGAGGACGTAGTCGCCCTCGGAGACGTCGCCGGGCAGTCCCTTGTAGGTCGTGGAGACCTCCTTGCGGGAGCCCGGCACCTCCTCGGTGGTGATCGTGAACTCGTCGCCCACGTTGAGGCGTACCGGGCCGTCGGGGAACCGCCCGAGGCGGATCTTGGGCCCCTGGAGGTCGGCGAGGATGCCGACTCCGCGTCCGGTGGCCTCTGCCGCGTCGCGCAGGAAGCGGTAGACCTCTTCGTGCTGCTCGTGGCTTCCGTGGGACATGTTCAGCCGGGCCACGTCGATCCCGGCCTCGACGAGGGCCTGGATCTGCTCGCGGCTGGAACACGCCGGTCCGATGGTGCTGACTATCTTCGCTCGACGACTCACGGAATACACCCTAGGTAGTTACCGGGCAGTAGGTGTAAAACACCTGCTAGACATCACCGTCTGTTCACCAAACACTCCGAAGAGTGGTCTAGACCAATGGTCTCAGGCGCCGTTCCGGGCACTTCCGTCGCACCCGTCTCCAGCCGTGTCCTGCGGCACGCGACGAGGACCGCGGCGAGGCCGACCGTGACGGGAGGGAGCAGGAACGCCGTCGAGGGCCCGAACCGGTCGGCGAGTTGTCCGCCGAGGGCCGCGCCCGCCGCGATGCCGAGGCCCGTCGCACCCGTCAGCCACGTGTAGGCCTCGGTCTTGACGTGGGCGGGCACCAGGCCGTCCAGGACGGTGTAGCCGGTGATGAGCGCGGGCGCGACGATGAGCCCGGCCGCGCAGGCCGCCGCGTACAGCGGGCCGGTCGAGGAGGCCAGCGGCGGCAGCAGCAGGGCCGCCGCGAGCACCCCGAGCAGGACCGCGAGACGGCGCGGGGCAGGCCCCTTCAGCCGGAACGCCCCGAAGGCGAGTCCGCCGGCGAGGCTGCCCGCCGAGAACGTCCCGTAGATCGTCCCCGCGGCGCCGGGCACGCCGATCTCGGCCGTGTAGGAGGTGATCGCCACCTGGAGCGCGCCGAAGACCGTGCCGACCCCCAGCAGCGCGCCCGCGACCACCGCGACGCCCGGCAGCGCGAGCACCCGCGTCCCGCCCGACGCGGTGGCGGGCACCGGGTCGGGCCTGCCGGTCCTGATCGCGGCGAACAGCAGCGTCCCGAAGACGACGAGGACGAGCGCCCCGGTCAGCGCCCACACCGGGCTCGCCGCGGTCGCCACCGCGATCAGCACGACCGGCGCCAGCGTGAACATCAGGTCGTCGGTGACGGCCTCGACCGCGAACGCCGTGCCGGTGCTCCCCCGCGGCAGCAGGTGCGCCCATCGTGCCCGCACCATCGACCCGACCTGCGGCATCGTCGCCCCCGCCACGCCGGAGAGCACGACGAGCAGGCCCGGCGACCCTCCCGTCTGCGCGGCGGCGAGCAGCGCCCCGAGCGCCACCGCGTGCACGAGCACCTGGGGGACGAGCACGGCCCGCTGCCCGCGCCGGTCGGCGAGCCGCCCCGTCTGCGGCGCCGCGAGGGCCTGCGCCACGGACGCGCAGGCCGCCGCGAGCCCGCCCCACCCGTAGGATCCCGTCGCCCACTCCACGAGGAGCAGGGTCCCGATCTGGAGCATCGCGTGCGGTAGCCGCGCGCAGATCCCCGGCAGCAGGAACCGCCAGGCCCCCGGCGTCCCCAAAACCGCCACATACGCCTTCAAAGCCCCGGCCCTTTCGTTCTCGACGCAGCCACAGACCGGGGTAGATACCGCCCGAAACCAGAGGGACAGCCGCCATGCGGTCAGGAGCGATTTTACGGGCTTGCCGCCCGAATCCTCCGGCCCCGGCCGTCAGGGCCTGGCGATCCGGACGGTGCCCCTCCTGCCGTCGACGACGAGGGTCATGCCCTCGGTGACGCGGGAGGTGAGGTCGGGAACGCGGACGATGGCGGGGATGCCGAGTTCGCGGGCGACGATCACGGCGTGGGACAGGGGGCCGCCGCGCTCCAGGAGAAGGGCGGACGCGGTGGGCAGGGCCGCCGCCCAGGAGGGGTCGACGCGGCGGGCGACGATGATGCCGCCTTCGGCGTCGGCGGGGGCGTCCTGCCCGCCCTCCAGGCGGCGGGCGGGCCCGGTGATGATGCCGGGCGCGCAGGGGATGCCGCGCAGGACGTCGCCGGAGGCATCGCCCGGGTCGGGGTCGCGCAGGCTCCAGTACACGCTGCCCCGCGTGGTGAACCGGGGCGGTGGGGAGGGCATGAGGCTCTGCCGGTTCTGCTGGTCGCGGCGGAGTTCGGCGAGCGGCCGCAGCTCCCGGTGGTTCAGGGTGCCGGCGTAGGCGGCGCGGATCTCTTCCAGCTTGAGGAAGAACACCTCGCGCCGGTCGCCGAGCGCGCCGACCGACTCCAGGTCGCGGCCGATGGCGTGGAACATGCGGCGGGCCACGCCGAACACGCGGACACGGGCGTAACGGACGCGTTCGCGTTCGCGGAGCGCCTCGCGGACCTTCGTCCGCACGAGGTCGTACACGAACCGCTTGGGGGCGCTCAGGTGGTCGTCGAGGTAGTCGTCGGCCTCCGAGCGGCGGCGCGCGGCGGCTGCGGCCTCCCCGAAGGCTCCCGCGACGCCCTGGAGGGCTTCCTGGAGCAGTGCCATGAGCCGTGCGGGGTCGTCGTGCAGGTCGGGCTCTTCGAGGTTCAGCGAGCCGCTCGCGACGTGCCCGAACTCGGCGAGGTAGTCGCCGAGTTCGGCGCGCAGCCATGCCGCGTCGTCGCCGCGCGCTTCGGTGAGCCACCCGGGCAGGTCGGCGGCCGGGCGCGCGGCGATCTCGACGGCGAGGCGGGCGCGCCCGGCCAGGCCCGCGGCGATCGCGGCCATCCGCGCGGCGGGCGCGGAGGGCTCGTCGCCGGGCTGGACGGCCTCCCAGACGACCCAGGGCGGCGCATCGGCCAGCCAGCGCCGGTTGAGGGTCTGGAGCACCCCGAAGGAGAGCATGAGGACGTTGTCGAGGACCGCGGTCGGGCCCCACCGGGCGAGGAGCCGGTCTTCGAGCCGGTGCAGCGCCTGGTTGGCCTCGTGCCCCGGGAGCCGCGCGTGGTCGACGCTCTCGAACTCCGCGCACGCCTCGGCGAAGTCGTCGGCGAACGAGGCGACCGACCGCCGCGCCCCGAAGAACATCCGGACGAACCGGGCCGCGACGCGGAACCTGACGAGCCGCTGCCGTCCGGCCGAATCGATCGGGTGCTGCGCCTCGGCCAGCTCGTCCGAGGTCTCCCGGACGCCCAGGGCTTGCTCCAGGACGCGCCGGTGCAGCTTGTATCCGGGGAGCAGCCGGATGATCTTGTACCAGTTGAGGACGTTGTAGTAGACCCGTCCGTCGAAGTAGCCCAGCAGGTCGCCGAACCACTCCTCCATCCGGGCGATGTCGCTCTCGGGCACCCCGAGCGCGCGCACGTGGTCCCGGTACACCTTCTGGTACGTCAGCCGCGCGAAGCTGAACGTGAGCGGCGCCGTGACCTCGCCGAAGGACTCGTCGATGTGGGCGCTGTCCCACACCCGCAGCTCGCCCTCGGCCTCCTTCAGGGTCGTGATCGGCCGGGCCTGCAGGAGGTGGAAGGAGCCGTCGTACAGCGCCCACTCGATGTCCTGCGGGCAGCCCAGCAGCTCCTCCACCCGGGCGCCGAGCTCGCCCAGCTCGCCCACCTGCTCGTTGGTGAGCGCGAACCGCTCGCGGTGGTGTCCCCGCACCCGGCTGAGCACCGGCCCGTCAGGGCCCGCGTCGAGCCGCTCGGCCTTCTCCCCGATGACGGCGTCGCCCACGACCCCGCTCTCCCGGTCGAGGGTGAGGGTGTCGGGGTCGACCGAACCGGACCCGAGGGTCTCCCCCAGCCCGTACACGCAGCTGATCAGGGCCTGGGTGCGGTCCCCGGTGAGGGGATGTGCGGTGAACATGACCCCGGAGACTTCGGCGGGCACGAGGCGCTGCACGATGACGGCCAGCTCGATCCGGTCGGTCGGCAGCCCGTGCAGCCACCGGTAGACCAGCGAGCTCGCCGAGTAGGCCGACGCCCAGCATTCCCGGACATGCTCGGCCACCGCGTCGAACCCGTTCAGCCCGAGGAACGACGAGTACTGCCCGGCGAACGACACGTTCGGCAGGTCCTCGTCGGCCCCGGAGGACCGGACGGCCACGGTGCCCTGCCCGATCGCGTCGTAGGCGCGCCAGATGGCCGACAGGGCGGTGCCGTCCAGCGGGGTCACCGAGAACGCCTTGCCGATCCGCTCGGCGACGTCGTAGGCGGTGTCGGGGTCGAGTCCGGCGAGGAGCCCGGCGATCTCGGCGTCGAGCCCCGACCGCTCGCGGAACGCGGCGAGCACGTCGAGGCCGATGACCGACCACGCGGGCACGGTGAGGCCCGCGTCTGCGAGCCGGCGCAGCTGTGCGGCCTTGCCGCCGATCACGCGCGCACCACCTCGGCGGTCACCGTGCCGACCTCGACGCCGTCCTGGACGAAGGACACCGCGACCGAGGCCTTGCCGCCGCGGTCGGCGACGATGCGCGCGCCGCAGGCGAGGGCCGCGTCGAGTTCGCCGATTCCGGGGTGCCGGCTGTCGAGCGCGGTGACGGTGAGCTGCCCGGCGGGCAGCGCGAGATGCCGGGAGACCGCCCACAGCGCGGCCTGGCGGCCCGCCTCCAGGAGCGCGACGGGCGGGACGTGGTCCTGCGGCCGGTCGAACAGGCCGGGGTTGGCGGGGTCGACGACGACGCGGGCGCTCATCGTCCCGGTCCGCCAGACGGGGTCGGCGAGCACCACGTTGTCGTCGTGGCTGCGCCCGACGGCCCGCGCGGCGGGGAAGGTCCCGGTCATGTCGGGCGCGCCGATCTCCGGGCCGAGCCCGTGCCTGGCCCGCGCGGCGACGCGTTCGGCCCGCCACGCCGACTCGCTCATCCAGCAGAACGACGACGCCGCGGTCGCCAGCGGCACGCCGTCGGCGCCGCCTCCGGGCGAGGAGAGGTCGTCGAGGCCGAAGAACGCGAAGGCGAGGTCGAGTCCGTCGCGGCGGGCCTCGGTGACGGTCGCCTCGATGCGGACGCGCCGGTGCGCGCCCGCGCCGGGGACCAGCGCGGCCCGCAGCGCGCGCAGGGCGAACCTGACGTCGTCGGGCGCGCCGTGGTGGGCATGGGCGAGGACGCAGCCGCTCTGCCTGGCCAGCTCCAGGATGGGCGCGAGGTCGACGCCGGAGCCGCTGCGCGGCACGTCGTTGAGGTAGCGGTGCGCGGTCGGCAGCTCGCCGGCCAGCAGCACCGCCCCGCCGGGCGCGGCGACCTGGTCGGTGAGCAGGACGCCCGCGGGCCCGGCCTTGTGGACGAGCCGGTAGGGCAGGGTCCGGTCGAAGCGCAGCGGGCGCGAAGGCTGCGCCTCCAGGTGCGCCCACTGCGCCGTGGTCACGCCGGTCACCAGCGGGGCCTTGTCCGCGACGGACGGGGGCAGCTCCGCCCCGCCCAGGACGACGTCGTCCCACGGCCGGTCCGGCGCGCCGTCCTCGGCGCGTTCGCGCGCGGCGGCGAAGGAGAGGTCGTGGGCGGGGACGCGCGCGTAGAGGTCGGCGATGAGGGCGCGCGCCTCGGCCTCGCGGTCGTGCCCGGCGACGAGGTCGCCGAAGACACGGCGGCGGTCGGGGCCGTCGAGGAGGATGCCGAACTCGCGGACGAGGTCGGCGGGCTCGTCGGCGGTGTGGGCGAAGGTGACGAGGCCGCCTGCCCGGTCGTCCTGCCCGTCGAGGAGGCGCGGAAGCTGTCGGCGGCGGGAAGGCTCGGCGCTGCCCTTGCGCTGGCCGATCCGCAGGGTCGCGGGGATGGCCGCGCGCGGCAGCCTGGCGACGAGCAGGAGGCTCTCGCCCGCGGTGGCCAGGAGGTCGGTCAGGGCGCGGCGCTCGCGGGTGGCGACGTTCCACTGGTACCACCACAGCGCGCGGGTGCTGTGCCGGTCGAGGCGCAGCGCCTCGGCGGCGACGATCACCGCGTCCTGGGCCAGCAGCCAGTCGAGGGCGGCCTCCAGCCGGCGGCCGGCGACGGCGTCGGGGGTGAGCAGCACCGTGGCGTGGACGGCGAGGAGGGTCCACGGGTCGGGGGCGGTCGCGGTCAGGTCGTCCCAGCCGTCGCGGAAGTAGCTGTCGACCGCGAACAGCGCCCGCTTGCCGGGGAGCGCGGAGAGCGCGGCGGGGACGGGTTCTGCGTGCTCGCCGCCGATGGTCATCTCGGGCGCTTCGGCGGGCGCCTCGCCCGCCCCGGCCAGTGCGGTCGTCCCGGTCATGCCAGCCTCTCCCCGCGTGTCCCGGTCCTCATCGCGCAGCGCGCCGGACCGATCACGAACCGTCCTGAAATATCCCTCCAAGAAAGGCCATCGAAGATGATCTGATCTTTGTTGTCAAATCGACACAGGCCGCGTCGCGGACGTTCACACACCTTTAACAGGGCGTCCCATTCGAGAGTGTCGCAGGTCACTGCATCGGCCGAAATCCCTGCCTGGTAAGGGATCTCACTCTGCCAACTTGAGTCAACACCGCATTTCGGACCGCAGTCAACGCGCCCGGTGAATTGCGCAACGGTGCCATTCTCTTTTTCCAGCCGCCCCGGCCGCATCTGTTCCCCCCGCAACGAAGAACGCCCGGCCGCAGGTCAAGGGACCGGGCCGGGCGCTTCCGGGACGCTTCCGGGACGCTCTCGCAGGGTTACAGCTCGTTGCGGATGCGGGTCAGAACGTCGGCCGTCGCCGCGACGGGCTCGGCCTGCACGCACAACTGGTCCATCACCGCGAGATAGCGTTCGACGTCGTCGCGCTTGTCCAGATACAGCGCGCTGGTGAGCTGCTCCAGGTAGACGATGTCGGGGAGGTCCGGCTCGGCGAAGCGCAGGATGCTGAACGGGCCGCCGGCCGCGGCGTGGCCGCCGCGCGCGAACGGCACGACCTGGACCGTCACCCCCGGCGCGTCCGACAGGTCGATGAGGTGCGCGAGCTGCTCGCGCATCACCGCGCGCCCGCCGAGCGGGCGGCGCATCGCCGCCTCGTCCACCACGACCCACAGCTGGGGGGCCTCCTCGCCCTCCAGCAGCGCCTGGCGGCGCATCCGCATCTCCACGCGGCGCTCGATCTCCTCGGCGGGCGCGGAACCGTGCCCGAGGAGCGTGACGGCGCGGGCGTAGCCCTCGGTCTGGAGCAGGCCCGGCACGAACTGCACCTCGTAGGACCGGATGCGGCTCGCCGCCTCCTCCAGGCCGATGTAGTTCTCGAACCACTTGGGCAGCACGTCGTTGAAGCGGTGCCACCAGCCGTTGCGGCTGGCCCGCCTGGCGAGGCTGAGGGCCTTGGCGCGCTCGTCCTCGTCCTGGACGCCGTAGAGCGTGAGCAGGTCGGCGACGTCGCGCTCGCGGAAGGAAACGCGGCCGAGCTCCAGACGGCTGATCTTGGAGTCCGAGGCGCGGATCGCGTATCCGGCGTCGTCCCGGGAGATGCCCCTGGCCTCGCGCAACCTGCGCAGCTGCGCCCCGAGAAGGATGCGCAGGACCGTCGGGCCGCCTCCCGCCTCTGGTGAGAGGCGCAAGACGGTGGCCGGTGCGGGTGGGACCATCCGGGGCTCCCTGATCCATGGGTCTACCGAAGGCGGAGGCGCGAGGATCGGTGCTCCCCCACGCCGGAACACGCGAGTATCCCATGGTGCGCCGACGCGTTCCACCCGTTCGCATTTCGGACATGACAGGCCGCTTCGAACGGTCCGACCGCAGCGACGAGGCAGGGCGCCGCCGCATCGGCGCCCTCTTGTACCCCGTGACTTCCTAAGCGACTAGATGATCGAAGTCACCGTCCTTGGCCCCTCCGATGAACGCCTCTATCTCCGCCCGCGTGTAGACGAGCACAGGGCCGTCCGGGTGGCGGGAGTTGCGCATGGCGATCTCCCCGGTGGGCAGTTCGCTCAACTCGACGCAGTTGCCGCTGGGGTTGCTCCGCCGGCTCTTCAGCCAGCCCCCGGGCGCCTGTCCGTGAAGGGACGGCTTCAGCGCGTGTTCCCCCATGACTTTGCTCCGTTCCAACAACGATCTTTCTATGCCGCAAGGGCAGATGCACGTGCAGAAGCTCTTGCACCTGCACGCGTCGAAGGGAAAGATAGCGGACACCCACCCGACGCATCATCCGGTCGTGACAGGACATTCCATGACCCTTCAGCGGGCTCCTCGCATGATCCACAGCCGTCGGCTCTCCTGCGCCGATGAGGGCAGATGGCCTGCGATGCTGCCGACCCTCGAAGCCGCGCACTGGCCCACGCCCCCCTCCTCGGGCACCGACCGGCTCGTCAGACGCCCGCTCAGCAGCGATCCGGGATCACCCGGCGCGGCCCGCGACTTCACCCGCGAGACGCTCCGTGGCTGGGACCTTTCCTGCGTCTTCGGCGACGCGGCCGTGGTGGTCTCCGAACTCGTCACCAACGCCGTCCGCTACGGACTGCCCGGACGGCACAAGGTGGCCCGCGCGCCGATCCAGCTGATCCTCATGGCGCAGGAGCGGCGCGTCCTGGCGATCGTCACCGACCCCAACCCCGAACCGCCGGTGCTCGCCGAGCCCGACGAGTTCGCCGAGAGCGGTCGCGGCCTCCAGGTCGTCGCGGGCCTCGCCGAGGCCTGGGGCTGGGCGCCGCTGTCGACCGGCGGCAAGGCCGTCTGGTCGTCGTTCGCCCTCGTCGTCTGACCCGATTCTCCTCCTTCCCGGCCCAGAGGTCAGGACGGCCCTGGGAACAACCGGAGATCCCCTGTCCGTTCTGTGCTGTGAACGGTGCCGTACGGCGCCGTGGCGCGCAGGCGGCGGGAGGAATCGGGAATGCCGAAACCGTCTTGTCCCGGGTCGGCCCGACCTACTGTGGGTAAACAGGTAAACGGGTCTGAGTTCCGGGGCGGTGAGGGCACATGACCGACACGTCCGCCTGTAGTTTCACGCCATGAACGTCGGAGGTCCCGTCGCCGCGGCGCGGACGGTGCGGGGGGCGGCCGCACGGCGCGAGGCCGACGGCTTCCACCGCACACCCGTCCCCGATCCCGGCAGCGACTTCATCCTGCATGCGGTGTCCGAGCCCTACGCGGTCGGCGCTCGCGGGAACGGGCCGCTGATCCTGGCCTGGAACGGGACATCCTGGGCCGCCGAGACCCCGCCGACCCCGGCCGCCGCCCTGCACGGCGCGGTCCTCACCGCGGTCGACGGCACCGTCGCGGCGGGCGGCGCGTTCGACCGGCTCCGCCTCGCCGAAGTGCCCCTGCTCCTGCGCCGCGGCCCCGCCGGATGGCACGACGACGACCCGCCGGAACTCGGATTCCCCTACGTCCTGACGGGCGTGCGCGGGTCCTGGGCGGTCGGCCACGGGTTCCCCGCGACGGTCGTCCTGCGCCACGACGGGGCGGTGTGGAAGCCCGTCGAGGTGCCCGGACGGCCCGTCCGGCTGCTGGCCCTGGCCGTCGCGGGCGAGAGCCTGCTCGTCGCCGGGGCCCGCGACCGCGAAGGCCTGATCCTGCACCACGACGGCCGCACGTGGCGCGAGTGGCGCACCCGCACCGGGCCCGTGACGGCCCTGAGCTGCGGACGCGGCACCGCCTACGCCGCCGCCGGGGACACCCTCCTGCACTGGACCGGCCGCAAGTGGGCCGGCGCGCGGGCGCCGCTGCGCGTCAACGCCCTCGCCCTCGGCAGGTCCGGGGTGCAGTGCGCGGGCGCGGGCGGCGTCGCGGTCTTCGACGGCCGCCGCTGGACCTCCGCCGAAGTCCCGGGCACCTGGCTCGGCGCCGACCCCGACTGGCTCGTCGGCGCCTCCTGAGGACCGGCGCGGCCCCGCTCAGGGCTCGACGAGGCCCGCCCGGATCGCGTACCTGGTGAGCTCCAGGCGGTCGCGCATGCCGAGCTTGGCCAGGATGTTCGAGCGGTGCCGGTCCACGGTCTTGGCGCTGATGAACAGCGTCTCGGCGATCTCCCTCGTGGAGTTGCCCTCGGCGATCAGCTTGACGACCTCCTCCTCGCGGGGCGTGAGGATGCTGTCGGGCAGCCGCTCCCCCTGCCTCTCGCGCTGGAGGTAGTCCCGGATCAGCGCCGTCATCGCGCCCGGGTACAGGAAGGGCTCGCCGCGCATCGCGGCCCGGCACGCCTCGATGAGGTCCTGGTCGGCCGCCGACTTCAGGACGTAGCCGCTCGCGCCGGACTTCAGCGCCTCGAAGAAGTACTGCTCGTTGTCGTACATCGACAGCATGAGGATCCTGACCTGCGGGGCCCGCCGGGAGATCTCCCGCGCCGCCTGCAGCCCGGTCATCCGCGGCATCGCGATGTCCAGGACCGCGAGGTCCACCCCGCCGGACGCCGCCGCCTCCACCGCCTCGGCCCCGTCGGCGGCCTCGGCGGCGACGGCGAGGTCGGGTTCGGAGTCGAGGATCAGCCGCAGGCCGCGCCGGACGAGGGCGTGGTCGTCGGCCAGCAGGATCCGGGTCTTCTCCACGGTCACTTCTCTCTCCCGGCCTCGACGGCCTGTCCCGGCACCGTCAGGGTGACCCGGGTGCCTTGCTGCGGGCGGGCCTCGACCGTCAGGCGGGCCCGGATCAGCCCGGCCCGCTCCCGCATGCCGCGGATGCCGGATCCCTCCACGTGGTCGCCGTACTCGTCTCCCCTGCCGTCGTCGGCGACGGACAGCACGATGCCGTCGCCCTCCAGGGTCAGGGACATCTCCACCCGGGACGCCCCGGCGTGCCGGATCACGTTCGTGAGGCTCTCCTGCGCCACCCGGTAGAGGACGAGTTCGACGTCCCGGCCGAGGTCCTCGGGCAGTCGCGGGTCGAGGTGCCGGGTGACGGGCAGGCCGCTGGTGCGCGAGAAGTCGCTGATGAGGGACTTCAGAGCACTGCGCAGCCCCAGGTCCTCCAGCACGCCGGGCCGCAGCCGGTGGGCGATCCGGCGGACCTCCTCCAGGCTGCCTCGGACCGACTCCTGGACGGTGCGCAGGTCGTCGGCGAGTTCGTCGGGGGCCCGGTCGACGGTGCGTTTGAGGCCGAGCAGGACGACGGTGAGGCTCTGCCCGATCTCGTCGTGCAACTCCCGGGCGATGCGCATCCGCTCGGCCTCCTGGGCGGCGAGGGTGCGGCCGGCGCTGGCCGTCCGCTCGGTCTCCAGGCGGTCGAGCATCCGGTTGAAGGTGTCGATGAGGTGGCCGAGGTCGCCGCCCGGGCGCTCGGGCAGCCGGTCGCCGCCGCGCAGCAGGTCCACCCGCTGCATGACCGCGGTGAGCTGGTCGAGCGGGGCGAGGCCGCGCCGCAGGAGGTAGCCGTTGAGGGCGAGGATCAGCGCCAGCCCGACCAGCAGGACGGGCACCTCCCGCCAGACGACGGGTGCGGACACCGTGGCGGGGGACAGGGCGAGGACCAGCGTCCCCGCCGCGAACACCAGCCCGTTGCTGAGGAACAGCCGCCAGAACAGCGGATGCCCCGGTCCCCTCACCCTGCGGGGCGCCTCGTCCGCCCCGCGTCTGTTCGCCCGCATCACCCCAGCGTCCTCACCCGGCGCGCGCGGGTCAATCGGCCGCGACCCCCATGACATGGGGGCGTGGGGGTGCGCCCCCATCCCGATCTGGGGGCAGGACCCGATAGTGAGAATGTCCTTTTCGTCCCAAAATGAAGGGACGAGGAGGTCTTTGTGACCATGAAAATCACTCTGGATGGTGGAATGCGAGCACGCGACATCACCGCGAACCTGCCCACGGTGACCGTGCACGACTCGGTGATGCGCGCGGTACAGCTCATGGCGGTGCGCCGGCTCCCGGGCCTGATCGTGGTGGACGGCAGGGGCAGGCCCTGGTCGGTCCTGCCCGGCACGCAGGTGCTCCGGCTGGCCATCCCGGGAGCCTACCGGGAGACCCCGGCGCTCGCCCGCACCGTCGACGAGGCGCACGCCGACCTGTTCTGGCAGGAACTCGGCGACCGGACCGTCGGCGAATGCCTGCCCGAGGCCCCGGCCCGGCCCGCCACCGTCAGACCCGACACGAACCTCCTCGAAGTCGCCGCGCTGATGGCGCGGACCCGCAGCCCGCTCGCCGCGGTCGTGGACGAGAGCGGCGCGCTGATCGGCGCGATCACCCTCGACCGGCTGCTCACGGCCCTCGCCATCCTCGGGCCGGGCGAGACCGGCGAAACAGTCGAGTAAGAGGACCCGGGCGGCGGCCTGACCGCCGCCTTCCGCGTTTTCGCGCACCCTTCACCTTTGGGAGAGATCCATGTCCGACTATGTCGACTTGTCATGCCTGAAAACTAGGACTTCGGAAGACGCCGGACCCCCGGGGTACGCGCGGTGACCGGAATCGTCGCACTCTCCATCTTCACCGTCGCCTTCGCGCTCATCGCGAGCGAGAAGGTGCACAAGGTCAAGGTCGTCCTCGTCGCGGCCGGCCTGATGGTCCTGCTCGGGATCATCCCCGGCGCGGAGGTCTTCTTCTCCGAGCACGCGGGGATCGACTGGAACGTCATCTTCCTCCTGTTCGGGATGATGATCATCGTCGGGATCATCAAGCAGACCGGCCTGTTCGACTTCCTGGCGATCTGGGCGGCCAAGAGATCCGGCGGGCGGCCTTACAAGCTGATGGTCATGCTCATGGGGCTGACCGCCGTCGCCTCGCCGTTCCTGGACAACGTCACGACCATCATGCTCGTGGCGCCCGTCACCGTCGTGGTCTGCGACCGGCTGCGCATCCCGGCGCAGCCCTACCTGATCGCCGAGATCCTGGCCTCGAACATCGGCGGCGCGGCGACCCTCATCGGCGACCCGCCCAACATCATCATCGGCAGCCGCGCGGGCCTGACGTTCAACGACTTCCTGGTGCACATGGCGCCGATCGTCGTGATCGTCTTCGTGGTGTTCGTGCTGCTCACCCGGGTGATGTTCCGCAAGTCGTTCGAGTACCACCCTGAGCACGTCGCGGCCGTCATGGCGCTCAACGAGAAGAAGGCGATCACCGACTCCAAGCTGCTCGTGCGCAGCCTCGTCGTGCTCGGCTTCGTCATCGCCGGGTTCTCCCTGCACTCGGTGTTCCACGTCGAGCCCTCGATCGTCGCGCTCGTCGGCGCCGGGGTGATGCTGCTGGTGTCCAAGACCGACGTGAACGACGTGCTGGCCGAGGTCGAATGGCCGACGCTGGTGTTCTTCATGGGCCTGTTCGCGATGGTCGCCGGACTCGTCCACACCGGGGTCATCGCCACCATCGGCGAGTGGATCTCCGCCAACTTCGCCGACGACACCTTCGTCGCCGCCAGTGTGCTGCTGTGGGGCTCGGCGGTCTTCGGGGCGTTCTTCGACAACATCCCGTACGTGGCCACCGTCGCCCCGATCGTCGAGCAGATGGTCGCGGCGACCCCCGGCGACGGCGAGATGCTCTGGTGGGCGTTCGCCCTCGGCGCCGACTTCGGCGGGAACGGGACCGCGGTCGCGGCCAGCGCCAACGTCGTCGCGATCGGCATCGCCGCGCGCACCGGGCACAAGATCAGTTTCTGGCAGTTCACCAAGTACGGCCTGCTGGTCACCGTCCTGACCACCGCGATGGCCTGGGCGTACGTCTGGCTCAGGTACTTCGTGCTGGCCTGACCCGCGCCGCGCAGGGGCCGGGCGGGACGCGACAGTCCCGCCCTTCCCTTTTGCCGCCCGTGTCCCGAAGACTGACAGTCCGCATATCCAGCACCGGGCATACTCCCGGAAATGGAGGCGGTCATCGAGGCGATGCGGGCGATGCACTGGGGCGTCGTCCCCGTGCTGGGGCTGCTCGCCGTCCTGCACTACGTGTTCGAGGCCACCGCCCTGCGGGCCGCCGCGGGGCGTCCACTGGCGCTCGGCCGGACCACCCTCACCCAGTTCACCGCCGCCGCGGCCGCCCGGTTCACCCCGGGCGGCCTCGGCGGCATCGCGGTCAACGCCCGGTATCTGACGGTCTGCGGCATGGCCCTGCCCGCCGCGGCCACGGCCGTCACCGCCTACGCCGCGGGGCTCGGGGTCGGCCGGATCGTGGTCGTCCTCGCGGTCATCGCGATCACCGGCGACCTCAAGGCGCTCGACGGGGTCGCCGACCGCCTCGGCGGGCCGGCCGCCGGACTCGCCGACCCGCGGATCGCGCTGCTCGCGGGCCTCGCGGCCCTGGCCGTCGCCGGGCTGGGGGTCCTCGCGGTGCGCCGGGCCCGGCGCAAGGGCGGCCGGAGCCCTCGCGAAGCACTCCAGGAGTCCTGGGAGGCACTGCGCGACCTCGCCCGGCGGCCCCGCGACCTGCTCGGCGTGCTCGCCTCGTCCGTCGCCGTGGCCATCGTGCTGGCGCTGGCCTTCGGGCTCTCCGTCCTCGCGGTGCCCGGCACCGGGACCGACCCGGCGCAGTTCGGCGTGCTGTTCGGCGCCTACTTCGTCGGCAGCTTCGTGGGCGCGGCCGTGCCCGTCCCGGGCGGGGTCGGCACCACCGAGGCGGCGTTCACCGCGACGCTCATGCTGCTCGGGATCGCGGCGCTGCCCGCGCTCCAGGCCGTCCTGGTCTTCCGGGTGATCACCTACTGGGCGCCGGTGCCCATCGGGATCGCCGCGTCCCGGCTGGCGCTCGCCCGCTAGCCGATGTTCGGACGGGCTGTGCTCATACCGGCTGTGCTCATACCGGCTGTGCTCATACCGGCTGCGCCGTGTTGACCTTGATCCCGGCCTCCGTCAGGGGCCGGATCGCCGCGGCCTCGGGACGCTCCACGCCGAGGAAGTCCACCCGGGACAGTTCGCCGCCGAGGCCCGCCAGCAGCGCGGACAGCTCGACGGACGGGGCGGTGCCCGAGAACGTCAGGGTGCCCAGGTGCGGGAGCTGCGCGAGCAGGCCGAGGCGGTCGGGGTCCAGGTTCGGCAGGCGCAGGTAGAGCATCCGCACGCCGAGCGGGAGCCAGCCGAGGCCGTCGCCGCGCGCCCCGTCCGACGACCAGCGGACCACGCGCAGGTCGGGGTAGCGGCCGGTCAGCCGGAGCGACCTGTCCTCCAGGGCGGCGCCGCGCAGGGACAGGACGCGCAGCGGGCTGTCGGGCAGGGTGAAGTCGCCCTCGATGCGGTCGGAGTCCAGCCAGAGGTCGAACAGTTCGCGCAGGTCCGCCAGGCGCCGCACGCCCGCGTCGGTGAACGGGCCGCGCGCTTTCATGACCCGCAGCCACGTCATCGCGGCAGCCTCGCCCAGCACCTCGTCATCGGCTTCGGCGAGGTCGAGTTCGCGGAACATCCGCTGGCCCCGCAGCCCGCTCATCCAGACGCCCGTGTAGGCGAGCTCGGCGTCCGCCGCCAGCTCGACGCTGTACATCTCCCCCATCCCCTCACCCTAGGTCACGCTCCGGATCCGCATCCGGAATCTCCGGTGACGGCAGGTCGAACAATCTCCCGTCTTCACGGAGCGGATCACCAGCAAAGGGGCGGGGCACCGCAAGTCACAGGCCGCCGAGACGTCCTTCGAGGACGATCAGCAGACGGGAGAGGTTCTCGGCCAGGTCGGCGCGGGTGCCGTCGTCGAGCGCGGCCAGCACGGACGCCTCGTGGGCGAGCTGGGCGGGCAGCACCTCGTCGATCAGCGCGCGGCCCGCCTCGGTGAGGGAGAGGTGGGAGACGCGGCGGTCCCGCTCGTCGGCGCGGCGCTCGACGAGCCCCCGCTCCTCCAGCGCCCGGACGCGCTTGGTCACCGCGGCGCCGGACGCGAACGTCTCGCGGGCCAGGCGGCCCGGGGTGATCGCGTGGTCGACGCGGCGCAGCGCGGTGAGGACGTCGAACTCGGGCCGGGTCAGGGCGAACCCGGCGAGCGGGGTCTCTTCGGCCTGCTGGAGCAGCAGCGCGCAGCGGTTGAGCCGGCCGATCACGCCCATCGGCTCGTTGTCGAGGTCGGGCCTGACCTCCTCCCACTGCCGCATCACCCTGGCGACGACGTCTTCCACGAAGCTCCCCCTTCCGGCTTCCGGTCTATTGCGGCCGGCCACCCGACTGTAGTGCGGCCAGCTCCCGGTGGCCCTCCCGCTCGGCGACCGCGATGCGCTCCTCGGGCAGGCGGCCCCGCCACCACTCGCCGACCGCGATGTCGGCGGCCTCGCGCAGCCCGACCAGCGCCGAGGCCAGCTCGGCCGCGGCCGGGACGGGCTCGTCCGCCGCGGCCCGAGCGCGCGCCCGGTCCACCCGCTCAAGCGCGCGCTCGGTGCGCCGCGCCGCGCGGTGGTTGGTGATCAGCATGCAGGCGACGAGCCCTGTGGCGACCCCGACGACGGTGTCCAGCGCCCGGTCCATGACGAGGACGCCTCCCGGTTCCTGACCCGCGAACTCCGTCATGAGCAGGGCCATCGGGGTGACGAAGACGGTGCCGAGCCAGTAGTTGCGGGTGATCAGGCCTTCGGTGACGAACTGGCAGAGCAGGATCAGCAGGACCAGCGCGACCGCGCTCGTCCGGCTCACCGGGAGCAGCAGGGCGAAGACCGCGAGGCCCGCGAAGTTGCCGCAGGCGCGCTGGAGCCCACGCCGCCAGGAGAGGTCGGCGCTGGCCTGGCAGACCGCCGCGGCGGTGACGACCGCCCAGTAGGGGTGCCCGACGCCGAGCAGAGCTGAGATCCAGCCGCCGAGCAGCGCCGAGACCAGCACCCGCAGCGCCACCGGCCACAGCCCCTGGAGCAGGACGGGCGGGGCCGCGGAGGTGTGCCGGTCGGCGGCGAGGCCGACGAGTTCGGCGACCTGGGCGTCCGAGAGGTTCACCGCGGGGACGGACCCGGCGCGCAACTCGCGGGCCAGGGCGTTCAGCCTCGCGGTCTCCGGGGGCCGGGACAGGGCCTCCTCGGCCTGGACGAGCACCCTGTCGAGCCCGGAGGGCCGGGCGGCGAGGACGGCCCGCCAGGCGGCGTTCACCGCGGCGGCGGCGCGGTGCCGGGAGGGCGCGTCGGTGATCCGGGCGGCGGCCTCCAGGGCCGCCGCCACGGCCCGTCTCTCCGGCCCGTGCGGGCGGACGAGGGCGGGGGCCATGACGACGGCCCAGGCGAGGGCCGCGCCGAGTGCGGCGAGGGTCACGTGCCCGGGGACCTGGCCGAGGGAGGTGGGGACGAACGCGACCGCCGCGCCGATGAAGGTGAGGATCACATTGCCGGGGGGACCGATCTTCATGCCTTCGCCGAAGAGCTTGTGCGCCGCGGCGAGGACCGCGGCGACCGCGACGAGGAGGACCGCCGAGTCCGTCAGGGAGGCGGCGAGGGCGGCGACGGCGACCGTCGCGGTCATGGCGAGGCCGATCCAGCCCAGCACCCGGGCGCGCCGCGGGTAGGGCAGCGCGTGCGTGTAGAGCGCGCACATCGCGCCCGCCGACACGTACATCGCCAGGTCGAGCCGGCCCAGCGCGAGCAGCACCAGGTAGGGCACGCCCAGCGCGATGACCGAGCTGACCGACCGCTTCCACCAGATCTCGTCGACCCGCCCCACCCGGAAGACCCCGGAAAGCGGAAACCTCGGCCGCAGCACTCCCATCACCATATCTGAAAGGCTATCAGGTATTTTACTAGTGAAACACCCAGGGCCTATATGTCCCCCGCCACGTGACCCGCGCGACTCTCTGTACGATTTATTGCTACTTGAGGCTTATTTAACGCTTGACGGGATGTGCACGGTGTGGCGGAAGACGGCTTCGGCCACGGCGGTCCTGGCCCTGTGCTCGGTGAGCGCCTGCGCGTCCCCCGCCGCCGAGCAGCCCGAGCAGCCCGAGGCGACCGCCTCCGCGACGGCGACGCCCTCCCCCACCGCCCCCTTGATCGAGCCCTGGCCCGTCCCCGCCAAGGAGGTCGAAGGCTGGACCACCCTGATCCGCACCGGCGTTCGCACCGGTGACGCCCTGCTCGGCCCCGTCCGCGTCACGGAGAAGTGGATCTCCTACCGTTTCAGCTGCCGGGGCGAAGGCATGATCAACCTCGTCGACCGGACCCGCGAGAACACCCGGCACAGCAAGATCAGCAAGATCGAGAAGACCGGCATGCCCTGCTCGGACACGCCCTTGCGCGCGCAGCTCCGCGTCAACTCCCCCGCCCACAGCACCATGGGCAAGACCATGCAGAGGGGAACCGTCATGTTCGGCGTGGAGGCTCCCCCTGGCGCGCGCTGGGTCCTGCGCCTGGACGAAGGCCCGGCCTGGCGCTGAGGCCCATGCCGCGCGGCCGGCGCGGCCGCGGGCGAGGAGAGCGGGCGCGCTGTGCTGAGTGGAGAAGGAAGCGCGCCCATGGCCTCGCCCGCATACGCGGGCCGGCGAGGAGGGCGGGGAGGCTGCTTTTCGATTCGTTGCGAAGTGGAGAAGGAAGCCTCTCCATGGCCTTGCCGTGCGATCAAGCTAGCAGAGCCGGTCGCCGGTGTCGCCGGGGTTTTCACGCGGGGCCGGCGAGGAGGGCGGGAGCGCTGCCGCCCAGAAGGAAGCGCTCTCATGCCTCGCCTTGCGGCCGCGGCCGACGGGCGGAAGCGGTGATCTCGTGGTGATGCGCGGTGCGGGGGCGGTCAGGCGGGGATCAGCTCGGGCAGGCGGTCCAGCAGGTAGGTGGTGGAGCCCGGCGGCAGGTCTTCCGGGGCCTCCAGGCCGATGTAGGTGACGGGGGCCGCCGGGGCCGTTCCGTCGGCGACGGTCACCGAGCCGTCCGGGAGGAGGGACAGGAGGTGGCGGACGGTCACGTAGGCGCGGTCGGCGATCGTGGCGGCGAGGAGCGCGGCGCTGACGCGGGTGTTCTCCACGGCGTTGGCCGAGGGCATGCCCCGGAGGTGGAGGTGCATCCACTTCGCGCGCCATGTGCCGTCGTCGGAGCGGGAGAAGACCAGGGGCAGGGCGACGCCGCCGGCTCCGCGCAGCTCCGACTTCATCCGGACCGTCGCGGGCTCGAACGGCAGGCCCTCCTGGGCGGACTCACGCAGCATGAACCCGAAGAACGACTCGGCGACCTCGGTGTAGCCCTCGCCCGCGAAGACGTGCACCTGCGGGACGATCCGTGCGGCCTCGACCGCGGAGAGGTCGATGTCGATGAACTCCGAGGCGCCGTCGGGTGCGTCGACCACGTCGCCGGAGTGGACGGCGCCGCGCTCCTCCAGGTTCGTGTACGACACCCATGAGCCGTTCTCCCACGCGGCGTCGTAGAACAGCGCCGACAGGTCGAAGTCGGTGGTGCGCTGGTTCTGCCGCCAGTAGGTGAAGAACCTGAGCACCCCCGCGTCCACCTTCGACTCCGACCCGCGCGGGAGCACGCCGAAGCCCGTGGGCGCGGCCTTTCCGCTCAGTGGGAGGGCCACGTCGAGGATGTCGGGGTCGACCAGGACGGGGCCGGAGATCGGCAGCCTGCCGCGCACGGCGTCGTCGACGACCGCCGTGAGCCGGGCGATCACCTCGTCCGGGATCGGCGCCCGGTCGTCGGCCTGGGCGTGCGCGCCGCCGGTCCGGTTGACGAACACGCGCTGCTCCGGGGCGTCCGCCCGGTTCATCAGATGCTCGCGCACCCCGAGCAGCACCCGTCCCGAGACCCGGGGGGCGGCCTCGGCGACCGCCGCGAGCACCGCGTCGACCGCGTCGGCGGGCACCGCGACGCGCAGGAGGCGGTCGACCGCGCGGAACAGCATGCCGGGCGCGGTCGTGAGGACGGCGAGCGCCCCGGGGACGTCGTCCGCGGCGAAGGCCGCCTCGACACGGGAGGCGAGCGAAGGAGCGCGCTTGTCGCCCCGTGCCACGGCGAAGACGTCCTGCGCGTGCGGCCACTGCGCGAACTCGTGCGGGTGCAGCCGCTCGCCGAGGCGCTTCCACGCCTCGCGGTGCGCGTGCACGTCGCCGAGCTTGCCCGGCGCGTCGCGGACGATCGCGTCGAGGGCGGCCAGGAGCGCGCGGCGCCTTCCCCGCGAGAGCGAGCGGAACCGGGTCGGGGTCTGGAGGGTGACGTCGCCTTCCGACAGGGCGCAGGCGAGGCGCAGCACGTCGGTGACGGTGTCGGCGAGCAGCGGCAACCCCTCGGCGAGCCGCGCCCGGTTGACGACGGCGCGGTTCTCCCGCACGGGGATCCGCTCCGGTTGCGGGCCGTTCGCGCAGTGCACGGCGAGGAAGGAGAGGTCGCGCAGATCGTCCTCATGGAGCGGGACGGTGCCGCCTGCGAGCGCGAAGTACAGCTCCCGCGCCTCCTCGCGCGGCTCTCCCCCGAGGTGCAGGACGGTGACGCGGTCGCCTTCCGAAGGCAGGAACTCCGCGTGCGCCGCCGCCATCTCGGCGTAAGTGTGCTGGTAGCGGCCGTACTTCGGGAGCCGGAGGAGATCGACGCCCCCTTCGGCAAGGATCTCCTCGACGCCGCGGGCGCCCAGGGCGTCGAGGACGCAGTCGGCCCAGAATTCGAGGGTGTCGGGCACCCCGGCCGGGAAGTCGCGGAAGTAGGCGTTGTGCGCCACGTGGTCGCCGACCTCGCGCCGGACGACGTCGAGGATCTCGCCGCCGAGGTCGATGACCGCGCCTTCGGCGAGACCGCCCAGGCGCTCCAGGAGCGCCGCGGACAGCTTGAACCCCGCCGACATCAGCACCGCGTCGACCTGCCGGGCGGCCGTCCGCCCGTCGCCCGCGGGCCCGTCCGGCAGCAGCACCCGCCGCCGCCTGCGCAGGACCAGTTCGGCGACCACATGATCACGGCTCATGCCCCGATGGTGGCATCACGAGATGTCCGGCGTCTTGCGATTTACCTCCCCGACGCACCGGGCATTCTCGCCGCGACCGAGTCCAGGACGCCTTGGAGGCCCAGTTCAAAGCCCGCCTCAGGGGTGAGGTGCGGGGTGTCGGCCTCCAGGACGATCCGGCGCATCAGCGGATAGCGGCCGGTGGCCAGCAGCGAGCGCAGGTACGGGCCGTGGGCGGACAGCCACTCGTCCTCGGTGACGCCCGCGTCGGCGGCGCGGCGGGCGGCGGCCAACTCCTGGCGGACGGCGCCCGTGGCGTAGGCGACCACCGTGGAGATCGCGTTCATCATCCCGTCGGCGGAGAGCCCGAGGCCGTCGACGATGCGGTACAGGTACTCGATGTACTCGATGCCGTGCGGGCTGAGGAAGGTGAACGGCGCCTCGGTCTGGGCGAGCCAGGGGTGGCGGTGGGTCTGGTCGCGGGTCTGGTGGGCGAGCCAGGCGAGGCCGGTGCGCCAGTCGGGGTGGACGGGGCGGGGGATCTCGGTGAGGACGATGTCCCGCATGATGTCGAGCAGGTCGTCCTTGGACTCGACGTACCGGTAGAGCGACATCGTCCCGATGCCGAGTTCGGCGGCCAGGCGGCGCATCGTGAGCGCTTCGAGGCCTTCGGCGTCGGCCAGGGCGACGGACGCGCGAGCGATCTTCTCCAGGGTCAGCGAGGGGTTCGGGCCGCGCGAGGACCGGACGGGCCGCGCCCAGATGATCTTCTTGGCCTTCTCCTCGCTCATTCCTCCATCCTCCCACTTGCGTACGTCGTACCCAGTATCTAGAGTCGGTCTACAACTGCGTACCTCGTACCCATTTGGAGGGACCGATGGACGACCCCGTCGTCATCGCCGAAGGACTGCACAAGCGCTACGGAGACACCCACGCCCTGCGCGGGCTCGACCTGGAGGTCGGACGCGGCCGCGTCTGCGGCGTGCTCGGGCCCAACGGAGCGGGCAAGAGCACCGCCGTCCGCATCCTCGCCACCCTCGCCGACCCCACCGAAGGGCGCGCCCGCGTCGCAGGGTTCGACGTCGTGAAGGAGGCCCCCGAAGTGCGCAAGAGGATCGGGCTCGCCGGGCAGGCCGCCGCCGTCGACGGCCACCTGTCGGGGCGCGAGAACCTCGTCATGTTCGGCAGGTTCCACCACCTCGGCCGCCGCGCGGCCCGGCGGCGCGCGGACGAGCTCCTGGCGCGGTTCGGCCTCGCCGAGGCGGCCGACCGGCCCGTCTCCGGCTACTCCGGAGGCATGCGGCGCAGGCTCGACCTCATCGCCAGCCTCGTCGTCCGGCCCGAGGTCCTCTTCCTCGACGAGCCCACCACCGGCCTCGACCCGCGCTCGCGGGGCGAGATCTGGGACGCCGTCCGCGACCTCGTCGCCGAGGGCACCACCATCCTGCTCACCACCCAGTACCTCGACGAGGCGGACCGGCTCGCCGACGACATCGCCGTCATCGACCACGGCAGGGTGATCGCCCGCGGCACCCCCGACGTGCTCAAGGCCGAGATCGGCACCCGCCTCGACGTCGCCCTCGCCGAACCCGCCGACACCGCCCGCGCCGCCGCCCTGCTGGCGGCCTGGGCCGGGACCGGCGCCCCCGACGCCGACGCCGAGACCGGCCGGATCAGCCTCCCCGTCGGCCCGGTCACGCTCCTGGACGTCGTCCGCGAACTCGACGCCGCGGGCCTCGCCGCCGCCGACGTCTCCCTGCGCCGCCCCACCCTCGACGAGGTCTTCCTCAAGCTCACCGACCACCGCGAAGGAGTTCCCGCATGACGGCCCTCGGCCTCGCCGTGGAAGACGGCCTGACCATGTTCGGCCGCCGCATCTCCCAGGTCCGGCGCAGGCCCGGCGAGCTCCTCGCCGGGCTCATCTTCCCCATCGTCCTCGTCGTGCTGTTCGGGTACGTGTTCGGCAGCGCCATGCAGACGCCCGGCGGAGGGGACTACCGCGAGTACCTCATGCCGGGCATGTTCGGGATGATCACGTTCACCGCGGTGATGAGCAACACCATGCTCATCGCCACCGACGTGTCGCAAGGCGTCGTCGACCGCTTCCGCTCGCTGCCCATCGCGCGCTGGGCCATGCCGTTCGGCCAGTCCGCCGCCGACCTCGTCTTCGCGCTGCCCGGCACGGTGACCCTCGTGCTGTGCGCCTTCGCCGTCGGCTGGCGTCCGCACGAGGGACTCGCCAAGACCGCCGCCGCGTTCGGGCTGATGCTGCTCATGCGGTACGCGCTCGGCTGGGGCGGCATCTTCTTCGGCCTCGCCGTGAAGGACGAGAAGACCGCGGACGCCTTCGTGCCGCTCGTCTTCCCCGTGACCATGCTGTCGAACACGTTCGTGCCGCCCGGGGGGATGCCCGTCTGGCTGCGCGTCATCGCCGAGTGGAACCCCGTCAGCGCGCTGGTCGCGGCGCTGCGCGAGCTTTTCGGCAACCCCGCGGCCCCCTCGACGGCCTGGCCGCTGACCCATCCCGTCACCGCGACCCTGCTGTGGGCTGCCGTCCTGCTCGTCCTGTTCGTCCCGCTGTCCGTCCGCGCCTACACGCGCCGCGGCCGCTGACCGCCGGGCCCGGCCGTTTCCCGGAGCGGCCGGGCGCCTCCCCCTAGAGTTGAGCACCGGAGAGGGGGCCGCCATGCGGATGTGGACGCCGGAACGCGAGGTCACGGCCGAGGAGGTGCGGCGGCTGCTCGCCGGGCGCTTCCCCGAGGTCGAGGCCCGAGACGTGGAGTTCCTGAACGCCGGATGGGACAACGCGGTCTTCGCCGTGGACGGCCGCTGGGCGTTCCGCTTCCCGCACCGCAGACTCGCCCTCGACCTCCTGCGCAAGGAGATCGCCGTCCTCCCGCAGCTCGCAGGACGCCTTCCCCTCCCGATCCCCGCGCCGCTCTTCGTCGGCGCCGACGACGGCGACCCGCCCTGGCCGTTCACGGGCGGCCCGCTGATCCCCGGACAGGAGTTCGCCGCGGCCCGCCTCGGCGAACGGGAGCGGGTGCGCGCCGCCGAAGGCCTCGGCGCGTTCCTCCGCGTCCTGCACTCCCTGACCCCGCCCGCCGGCCTCCCCCACGACCCCATGGCGCGCGCCGACCCCGTCGTCCGCGCCCGCATGGCCCGTGAGGCCCTGTCCCACCTGGAGAAGCAGGGCCTCTACGAGCCCGACCCCGCCGTGACGTCCCTCCTGGACTCCGCCCACGACCCCGGCCGCACGGCCCGGGTCCTCACCCACGGCGACCTCCACCTCCGCCATCTCCTCGTCGCCCCCGACGGCGCCCCCACCGGCGTCATCGACTGGGGCGACGCCGCCACCGGCGACCCCTCCATCGACTTCTCCTTCGCCTACGCCGCCTTCTCCGGCCCCTCCCGCACCGCCTTCTTCAGCGCCTACGGCCGCCCCGCCACCCCCGCCGAAGCCCACCGGGCCCGCATCCTGGCCCTCTGCACCAGCGCCATGCTCGCCGCCTCCGCCGCCCCCACCGCCCCCGCCCAACGCACCGAATCCCTCACCGCCCTCACCCGCGCCGCCCGCTGAGAACACAAAGCGCCCGGCCCGCCGAGCGGACCGGGCGCACCCGACGATCGTCGCGAGTACGGACCTCACGCACCGACCAGGGTTTCCTCTTTACGCGAAGAGCTCCTCGACGGTGGTGACGGCCGGGACTCGAAGGATCCATGCCTCCAACTGCTCGGCGTCCGTGCACCCGGTGATCCGGGCCCGAGCGGCGTCGGAGACGGCGATCCCTCGGCCCTGCAGGAACAGCAGCAGGGCTTTGGCCTCACCACGGGCCTCACCCCGGGCCTCGGATTCGCTGCGGAGGTGGGAGACGAACCGCTTGGTGCTGGTGCTCATGAGTGCCTTCCACAGGTCTAGGGCGGCCGGTGTGGTCTGGAAGCCCGCCTCGGCGAACTCGGCGATGCTGGTGGCGCTCTCGATGTCGACGCTGTCCAGCGCCTCCATCAGCGTCTCCAGTATGCCACCCGCGTCCGGATCCAGAGCGTTGACCACGGCCGATACCGCGGTGAACGAAACGTCGGCGCATGCTTCATCGAGATCGGTGATCTTGGGTGTGTTGTCCGGCCCCATCACGTACGGGGTGAGCTCGAAGGTCATCGGGAGGCCAGGGATGCCGCACCGGATGGGTCGGCGGGCCCAGGCGGCGGTGGCGGCCCGCTGGGTGATCACCAGGAGGCCGACCGGGCAGCGGTGCTTGGCGCGCAGGTGGGTGACGAGCTGCGGCCAGGTGTCGCTCTTGTCGTCATCGGCATGGGTCTGCGACTCCAGGATCAGGACGCAGGGTCCCTGGTCGGCGATCTCCAGCCGGAGGACCGTGTCGCAGCGCCGCTCCAGGGGGCGGATCTCGGTGGTGTCGATGTTGAGCTGGGACCGGAAATGCCGGGGCCCGGTCGACGGCGGTGTCGGCCGGGCTCCGGGGCAGGGCGAGGGGTCAGTGGTGGTGGGCTTCTTCGGCGCCCAGGCCGGTGAGGGAGCGGACTTCCATTTCGGCGTACTTGGATTCGCGGTGTTCCTTGCTGAGGACGGTGCCGAGGTAGCCGAAGAGGAAGCCCAGGGGGATGGACACGAGGCCGGGGTTCTCCAGGGGGAACCAGGAGATGTCGACCGAGGCGGGCAGGAGGGACAGGGACTTGCCGTCGGGGGCCACGCCCTTGCCGGAGACGACCGGGGAGAAGATGACGAGGAGGACGGCGGAGCCCAGACCGCCATAGATGGCCGCGACGGCGCCCGCGGTGTTGAAGCGCTTCCAGAAGAGGCTGTAGAGGATCGCGGGAAGGTTGCCGGACGCGGCGACGGCGAAGGCCAGCGCGACGAGGAACGCCACGTTGAGGCGCTGCGCGAAGATGCCGAGCACGATGGCGACGGCGCCGATGACGAACGCGGAGACCTTCGCGACCCGCACCTCGTCCCGCTCGGAGGCCGTGCCCTTCTTGATGACGTGCGCGTACAGGTCGTGCGCGACCGACGAGGACGACGCGAGGGTCAGGCCCGCGACGACCGCGAGGATCGTGGCGAAGGCGACGGCCGCGATGAAGGCGAGCAGGATGGTGCCGCCGACCTCGCCGAACAGCAGGTCGCCGATCTTCTCGGCGAGCAGCGGCGCCGCCGTGTTGCCCGCCGCGTTCGACGCCGCGATCGTCTTCGATCCGACGAGGGCCGCCGCGCCGAAGCCGAGGACGAGCGTGAGCAGGTAGAACACGCCGATGATGCCGATGCCCCACAGCACTGACTTGCGGGCGTCGCGGGCGGTCGGCACGGTGTAGAAGCGGATGAGGATGTGCGGCAGGCCCGCCGTGCCGAGCACGAGCGCGAGGCCGAGGCTGATGAGGTCGAGCTTGCCGGCGAGGCCCTGCGCCTCGGTCCCGTACTTCAGGCCGGGCTCCAGGAACGCCCGCCCCTTGCCGCTCTGCTCGGCCGCGTCGCCCATCAGGTTCGAGACGTTGAAGCCGTACTTGCCGAGCACGAGCAGCGTGATGAGGGTCGCGCCGCCCATCAGCAGCACCGCCTTGACGATCTGCACCCAGGTGGTGCCCTTCATCCCGCCGACGACCACGTAGACGATCATGAGGATGCCGACGCCCACGATGGTGAACGCTTTGGCGGCCTCGCTCGTGAGCCCGAACAGCAGGGCGACGAGGGCGCCCGCGCCGACCATCTGGGCGAGCAGGTAGAAGATCGACACCACGATCGTGGAGACGCCCGCCGCCGTCCGGACGGGCAGCGGCCGCATCCTGAACGCCAGGACGTCGGCCATCGTGTACTTGCCGGAGTTGCGCATCAGTTCGGCGACGAGCAGCAGCGCCACCAGCCAGGCGACGAGGAAGCCGATCGAGTAGAGGAACCCGTCGTAGCCGCTGAGCGCGATGATCCCGGCGATGCCGAGGAACGAGGCGGCCGACATGTAGTCGCCGCCGATCGCCATGCCGTTCTGCGCGGCGGAGAAGGAACGGCCGCCCGCGTAGAAGTCGGCGGCGTCCTTGGTCTGGCGGGACGCCCGGACCGTCAGGACGAGGGTGAAGCCGACGAAGAGCAGGAACAGGATGATCGCGAGGGTGTGGTTGCTCACCGCTGCGCCTCCTTGCGGATCTTCTCGGCCAGCGGGTCGAACGTCGACCCCGCGTGCCGCGCGTAGAGGTAGGCGATGGAGAAGGTGGAGACGAACTGGAGCAGCCCGAACACCAGCGCGACGTTGATGTTGCCGACGAGCTGGACGGCCATGAAGTCGCGCGCGAACGCGGACATGACCACGTAGAGCAGATACCAGGCGAGGAACGCGACGGTCAGGGGGAACACGAAGGAGCGGAACTTGTGCCGCAGGCTCACGAAGTCCGGGGTCGCCCGGACCTCCTCGTACACGCTGAATCCCTCGGGAGCCGTGCTCATGCGGGGACCTCCTTGACGGTGTGATGGGGGTCACTGCGGGGTGATCACGCCCACAACGTAAGCCGCGTGAATGCTCCCGAGGAGAGGTGTATCGGCGAGCCGCTCGCCGCCTGCGACCGTTCTTGATCGGCTGCGTTGAACGGTCGTTCCGACGCGGCGAACGGGCCGGCGTGTCCGTCAGATACGCCGGGGGCGCCAGTCGCCGCGATCAAGCTCCACGCCTTCGGGGGTGTGCAGCCGGACCATCGTGCGGGCGGTGTGCGGCGGGCGGGCGGTGTGCCGGGAGACCGCGACCATCACCAGGAACGTCAGCGGGACGGTCCACGCGCCGGGCTGGGCGATCCAGTCGTAGGGGCGCTCGGTCACCACGGTCCAGATGACCGCCCCGCCCGCGAGGACGCCGCCCGTCGCGAGGCCCGCGAGCGCGCCCGCCGCGGTGAGACCGCGCCACCAGATGCCGAGCACGAGCAGCGGGCAGAACGTCGACGCCGACAGCGCGAACGCCAGCCCGACCATCGTGGCGACCGGCAGCGAGGACGGGACGGCCAGGGCCAGCGCCAAAGGCACCCCGATCGCCACCAGGGTCGCCGCCCGGAACGAGCGGACCCCGCCCCGGAACAGGTCCTGCGCGATCACGCCCGCCACCGACACCGTCAGCCCCGACGACGTCGAGAGGAACGCCGCGAAGGCGCCCGCGACGAGCAGCGCGCCGAGGAGCTCGCCGAGCGTCCCGCCGAGGATCCGGCCGGGAAGCTGGAGCACCACGGTGTCGGTCTCGGGCGAGCCGCCTTCGGCGAGGTCGGCCGCATAGATCTTGCCGAGCGCGCCGTAGGCGGCGGGCAGCAGGTAGAACAGCCCGAGCAGGCCGAGCACGACCGACGTCGTGCGACGCGCGGCGGCCCCGTCGGGGTTGGTGTAGAACCGGACGAGGACGTGCGGCAGCCCCATCGTGCCGAGGAACGTCGCGAGGATGAGCGAGTACGTCGAGTACAGGCCGTCGTCGCCGGGCAGCAGCCAGGACGTGTCGGAGATGCCGGGCGCGCCGTCCGAGCGCCACGCGGCCAGCAGGAACACCAGCGGGACGCCCAGCGCGGTCAGTTTCAGCCAGTACTGGAGCGCCTGGACGAGGGTGATGCTGCGCATCCCGCCCGCGACGACCCCGAGGATCACGACGGCCGCGACGAGCACGCCGCCCGCCCACGTCGGCCCGCCCGTCACCGCGGCCAGCACCCGGCCGGCCGCCTGGAGCTGCGGCAGCAGGTAGAGCCAGCCGATGAGCACCACCAGCAGGCTCGCCGCCCGCCGCACCGCCATCGACTCCAGCCGCGCCTCGGCGAAGTCCGGCAGCGTGTAGGCGCCCGAGCGGCGCAGCGGCGCGGCGACGAGGACGAGCAGCACGAGGTAGCCGCCGGTCCACCCGACCGGCAGCCACAGCAGGTCGACGCCCCCGGCCAGCACCAGGCCCGCGATCCCGAGGAACGACGCGGCCGAGACGTACTCCCCGCCGATCGCCGAGGCGTTCGCCAGCGGCGACACCCCGCGCGAGGCCACGTAGAAGTCGGACGTGGTGCGCGACAGGCGAAGCCCGTAGAAGCCCGCGAGAAGGGTCGCCACCGCGACCGCGGCGACGGCCGCGGCGTTCACCGGTCGCTCACCCCCGCTGCACCATCTCGGCGAAGTCCCGCTCGGCGGCCTCGGCCTGCCGCCGGTACCACCAGCCGAGCCCGGCGAACAGCGGGTAGACGGCCACCGCCAGCAGCAGCCACGGCAGCGGGATCCCGAGCACCTGCGCCTCCCGCATCGGACGCACCAGCGCGAACGCCAACGGCAGCCCTCCAATGAGCGTCACCAGGACCACGCACACCGACAGTGACAGCTTGAGCTGCGACCGTATCAGCGCGCTCATGTAGACCTCGCCCAGTCGCGTCTGCTCGTCGATCTCGCGGGTGCGCGGGCCCGGCCGCCGCCTCGGCACGGCCGCGCGCGGGCTCGTCACGGTCTCCCTGCGCGCGGTCACGGGCGCGGCCTGCGCAGCATGAGGTCGCGCAGCTCGCGGGTGTGCCGGCGGCTCACCGGCAGCTCGGTCCCGGCGACGACGACGGTGCAGCGCCCGGCGTCGAGGCGCAGTTCGCTGATGTGCGGGACCGCCACGAGGTGGCTGCGGTGGATCCGCAGGAGGGCGGGCCAGCGCTCTTCCAGCACGGTCAGCGGGATCCGCACCAGATGCGCGCCGGACGCGGTGTGCAGTCTGGCGTAGTCGCCGCGCGCCTCCACGAAGTGGACCTCCGAGGCATGGACGAAGCGGGTCACCCCGGACAGCTCCACAGGGAGGGGCTCGGGCTCGCGCGGGAGCTCCGCGGCGGGGTCGGCGGGGTCGCTGATCCGCCGGACGGTCTCGGCGAGCCGCTCCGGCCGCACCGGCTTGAGGAGGTAGTCCGCCGCCTGGAGCTCGAACGCCTGCACCGCGTGCTCCTCGTGCGCGGTCACGTAGACGAGCCGGGGAGGGCAGGCGAACTGGGCCAGGAGTCTGCCCAGGACGATTCCGTCGATGCCGGGCATCCTGACGTCGAGGAAGACGGCGTCGTAGGGGCGTTCCGCGGCGATCGCGCGGTCGAGGGCGCGCAGCGCGGCGGCGCCGTCCCGCGCGCCGTCGACGCCGGCGACACGGGGGTCGTTCCGCAGCAGGAAGACGAGGTCGTCCAGGGCGGGCAGTTCGTCGTCCACGGCTAGCACGCGCATCTCCAAAGCGTGACGACCATCACAAAGGATGTCAAAGGTCGATTTTCTCGATATTCGGCCGTTTTCGGTCCCGTCTCGGCGCGCGGCCTCACCGCGCCGTCACGCCCGGGTGGTACTTCGGCACCCTTAGCGTGATCTTCACACCGGCGCCCTCCGCCGTCTCCACGACGAGGCCGTACGCGTCGCCGTAGACCTGGCGCAGGCGGGTGTCCACATTGGCGAGTCCTATGCCCGTCCCGGCGGCGCCCTCCCCCGCGAGGACCCTCCGCATCTCCTCGGGGGCCATGCCCACCCCGTCGTCCTCGACGATCAGGCGGCACTCCGCGCCCGCGTCCTCGGCGAGCAGCGTGATCCGGCCCGGACCCGGGCGTCCTTCGAGGCCGTGCCGCACCGCGTTCTCCACCAGCGGCTGCAGGCAGAGGAACGGGACGGCCACCGGCAGCACCTCAGGCGCGATCCGCAAGGTCACGCGCAGCCTCTCCTCACCGAACCGCGCGCGGGCCAGCATGAGGAACCTGTCGATGTTGCGCAATTCCTCGGCCAGCGTCGTGAACTCCCCGTGCCGCCGGAACGAGTACCGCGTGAAATCGGCGAACTCCAGCAGCAGCTCCCTGGCCTGCTCCGGATCCGTCCGGACGAACGAGGCGATCGTGGTCAGCGAGTTGTAGATGAAATGCGGGGAGATCTGCGCCCGCAGCGCCCGCACCTCGGCCTCCACCAGCAGCTCGCGCGAGCGGTCCAGCTCCGCCAGCTCCAGATGGGTCGCCACCCACCGGCCGACCTCCTCCGTCGCCCGCACCAGCCCCGGCGACGCCTGCCCGCCGAACGCCACGAGCGTCCCCGCCACGCCCGCGTCCGTCGCCAGCGGCACCACCACCGCCGCCCCGCCCCCCGGCAGCTCGACGACCCTGGCCCGCCCCGTCTCCAGGGAATGGGCCGCGAGCTCCATGACGCCGTCGCGCGGGCCCGTCAGGACCTCCTCGCGATCGGTGATCGCCAGATCGTCGGCGCCCAGCAGCTCCCTCAGGTGGCGGGCCGCCTTCTCCGCGCCCGAGCGGGTCAGCCCCCGGCGCAGCGCCGGGGCCGCGAGGGAGGCCTTGTGCAGGGTCTCGAAGGCGGCCCGCTCGGCGGGCCCGCCCAGATCACGGCGGCGCAGCCGGACCAGCAGGAGCACGGCGGCGGCGAACGCGACGGCGAAGAAGAGGAGGGCGGCTTCCACCCCAGCCAAGGTAGGGGGCGAGCGCCGATAATCTGGGCGGCATGACCGAAGTGCCTCCGTGCTGTGCCGCATCCCGTCCCGCGTCGGAACCGACTCCGGTCACGTTGTCTCTCTCGTCCGCTCCCCCACCCTCGCCGCCCGCCCGGCCCGCCGAACCGCCCAAGGGCATGATCCTTCTGCCCGGCGGCGTCTTCCAGATGGGCAACGAGGACGAGAACGCCAACCCGCTCGACGGCGAAGGCCCCGTCCGCGAAGTCGAGGTCGGCCCGTTCCGGATCGACCCGACCACCGTCACCAACGCCCAGTTCGCCCGGTTCGTCAAGGACACCGGGTATGTGACCGAGGCCGAGACCTTCGGATGGTCCTTCGTCTTCTACGGCCTGCTCGCCCCCGAGGTCGCCGCGCACACCCGGTCGCCCGAAGGCACCCCCTGGTGGCGGGCCATCGAAGGCGCCACCTGGCGGACCCCCGAAGGCGAAGGCTCCGACATCACCCGCCGCCAGAAGCACCCGGTCATCCACGTCTCCTGGGCCGACGCCGCCGCCTACGCCGCCTGGGCCGGCAAACGCCTCCCCACCGAGATCGAATGGGAGTACGCCGCCCGCGGCGGCCTCGAGCGGATGACCTTCCCCTGGGGCAACGAGCTGTACCCGCGCGGCCAGCGCCGCGCCAACGTCTGGGAAGGCGACTTCCCCACCCACCACACCGGCGCCGTCGGCCCCGTCGCCGCCGACTCCTTCCGCCCCAACGGCTACGGCCTGTACAACACCGTCGGCAACGTCTGGGAGTGGACCGCCGACTGGTTCGACGCCGCGCAGGACCGCCGCGCCATGCGCGGCGGCTCCTACCTCTGCCACGACTCCTACTGCAACCGCTACCGCGTCGCCGCCCGCACCGCCAACACCCCCGACTCCTCCACAGGCAACATCGGCTTTCGCTGCGCGTACTGAACTGCCGCGGCTCCGCCGCGGCGTGATCGGGCGCTTGAGATCCCTGGGCTGCCGATCACTGGTCCTCGGCCCCGGGGGGCCCGCGGCATGCACCTTGGCCGATGCGCGGACCTTCGCAGCGCGGGCTCGGCCTAGGGGTCGGGTCTGCGACGCCGGAGCCGGGGCCTTTACGTAGTAAGTCTGGTTTTAAGGTGGGTCAGGGGGTGAGGTGGGGCCAGTCGTGTTGCCAGTTGCGGCCTTCGGCGTCGATGAAGGAGCCGGGTGGGGCGGGGACGTCGTGGGCGCGGAGCCAGGTGCCGGGCGGGGTCTGGGTGCGGCGGGGGCGGCCGTCGGAGGGCATGATCTGGGGCGGGATGGGGGCCGGGGGCGGGTCGTAGTAGACCTCTTGGCTGAGTTCGGCCTGGTCCTTCTCCTCGGCCATGCCGATGGGGCCCTCGCGGCGGGCGTTGAAGAACTGGTTCACGGCCGGGTCGCGGCTGGTGAGGATCATCTCGCGGGGGCCGAACGCGACGAGGCCGCGGCGGAAGAGCAGGCCCATGTTGTCGGGCAGGACGCGGGCGGTGCCGATGTCGTGCGTGACGATGAGGATCGTCGCGTTCGTCTCGTGGTTGATGTCCACGAAGAGCTGGCTGAGGTAGGACGTCCGGACGGGGTCGAGGCCCGAGTCCGGCTCGTCGGCGAGGATGATCTCCGGGTCCAGGACGAGGGCGCGGGCCAGCCCCGCGCGCTTGCGCATCCCGCCCGAGATTTCCCCGGGGAACTTGTCCTCCGCGCCGGAGAGGCCGACCAGCTCCATCTTCTCCAGAGTCTTGGCGCGCACCTTCGACTCCGACAGCCGCGTGTGCTCGCGCAGCGGGAACGCGACATTGTCGAAGACGCTCATCGAGCCGAACAGCGCCCCGTCCTGGAACAGCACGCCGAACCGCCGCCGCATCTCGTACAGCCGCCGCTCGCGCAGCTCCGGCACGTCCTGGCCGTCGACCCAGACGTGCCCGCGGTCGGGCCGCAGCAGCCCGATGAGGTTCTTCAGGAACACCGACTTGCCCGTCCCCGACGGCCCGAGCAGGGCCGAGATCTGGCCCGCGGGGACGGTGAACGAAACGTCCTCCCAGATGACCTGCCGGCCGAACGACTTGCGCAGGCCCTCCACCCGGATCTCGACACCCATGGCGGCACTCCCCGCCGGGGCCGGTCGGCGGGCGGTCCCGCACATCGGGGACGGCCCCGTCACCCGGAAGGTACGTCGCAACAAAAGCCCTGAGAGGGCCCAAAAACCCCTAGGCGGCCGGGATGCCGAGGGCCTTGTGCACTTCGGTGAGGACCTCGGGGAGCTGGTCGACCAGGTAGAAGTGGCCGCCGGGGAACGCCCTGACCTCGCAGGGGCCCGTCGTCAGCTCCGCCCAGCGGTGCATCTCCTCCACCGTGACGTGCGGGTCCGCCTCGCCGGTGAGCGCGGTGACGGGCATGGCCAGCTTCGGCGCCGCCGCGTCCGTCCGGTACCCCTCGATCGCCTTGAAGTCGGCCCGGACGTACGGGAGGACGAGTTCGCGCAGCTCAGGATCGGCCAGCGCCGCGGTGTCGGTGCCGCCCAGCGCCGTCAGCTCCGCGACGAGCCCGTCGTCGTCCCGCTCGGAGATCCGCTCCGCGCGGTCGGTCCGCCGGTGCACGGGCTTGGCGCCCGAGGCGAAGAAGTGGACGGGCGCGGCGCCCTTCGCCTGCAGGATCAGCGCGGTCTCGTAGGCGACGAGCGAGCCCATGCTGTGCCCGAGCAGGGCGAGCGGCCGGTCGGTGAGGGGCGCGAGCGCGGCGGCGATGAGGCGGGCGGCCTGCTTCAGGTCGGTCATGTGCGGATCGCGCATCCGGTCGGCGCGGCCCGGGTACTGCACGGCGTGGACTTCGAGGGCCGGGCTCGCGGACTTGCCCCACGGCCGGAACGACACGGCGGAGCCTCCGGCGTGCGGGAAGCAGACGAGGCGCGTCGTCGCCCAGGGCCGGGGGTCGGGGCAGCGCAGCCAGCTCACGGTCTTCCTCTTTCCACTCGTCTGCTCAGCCGGGGTCGCGGGGGTCGCCCGGCAGTGGCCACGGGGCGATCCGGGGGTCGGGCACGGCCTTCACCCCGGTCTCCTCCCACGCGATGGAGAAGCCGCGCCGCAGGTAGTTCGCCTTGGCGTTCGGATGGTCGAGCGTACTCGTGCGCAGCCATACCCGGCGCGTCGGCCCCAGGCCGTCGCCCCACAGGACGCCGCGCTGCCAGGCCCGCCGCACGCATTGCTCGACGAGGTGGCCGCCGAAGCCGCGTCCGACGAACGCGGGGACGAGTCCGACGAGGTGGATCTCGGTGTCGCCGTCGGGCTGCGCCTCCAGTTCGAAGTACCCCGCGACGGTTCCCTCGGCCAGCGCGAGCCAGGTCGCGAGTTCCGGGCGGTCCACCCATTTCACCCAGTCGGTGTAGCTCCAGGAGAAGCGGTCGGTCCAGCAGACGCGCGCGCCGACCGCCGCGTACAGGGCCCGGTTGAGGTCGGGCGAGGGCACGCGGCCGAGGCTGAACGCCATCTCGCCCGCCGGCCGGGGGCTGGGTCTGAGGTCGCCGAGGTGGCGGAGCTCCATGGCCCACTCGGTGACGGTGATCTCCTGCGGCGCGCCGGGAACGGCCAAGGTCAGGCGTCCATGGCGCGGGCGAGGCTGCGCGGCCGCATGTCCGTCCAGTGCTCGGTGATGTGGTCGAGGCAGGCCTGCCGGGTGTCGGCGGTCTTCTCGACCGTCCAGCCCGCGGGAACTTCGGCGAAGGTCGGCCACAGCGAGTACTGGCCTTCGTCGTTCACCAGGACGAGGTAGGTCGCGTCGTCGTTCTCGAATGGGTTCGTCGCCATTTCGGGGGTCCTTCCGGGTCGGGGGTGTTCTGTAGGGGTCCGGCTAAGGCCGCAGCCGGTCCGCCAGCGCCGCGGCGATCGCCGCGACCGCCTGCGGTTCCATGAGGAAGTGGTGTTCGACGTCGAGGTCGTGGACTTCGAGCCCCGCGGTGTAGGGCGCCCACGTGGCCGGGGCCGGGGAGTCGGGGCGCAGGCCGCGGGTGGCGCGGAAGAAGACCATCGGGAAGGGCGCCATGCCGGACGGCACGTACCCGTCGACGATCCGGAGCCCGTTCTCGTAGGTGCTGTAGACGGCGAGGAGCTGGTCCTCCTCCAGGGTGGCGAACGCGTCGCCGCGGGAGCGCAGCTCGGCCATGATCGCCGCGATGTCCGGGTCGGCCGGGTCTCCGACGATCTTCTCGTCGATGCCGATCGACTGGAGCAGTTCGGGGATCACCTCGCGCTCGTCGGTGGCGAGGTCCTGGGAGTGGAAGGAGTCGAGCAGGCACAGCAGCCCGATCTCCTCGCCCCTCTCGTGCAGGATCCGGGCCGCCTCGAAGGCGACGAGCCCGCCGAGCGACCAGCCGAGCAGGTGGTACGGGCCGTTCGGGCGGACCTTCAGGATCTCGGCCACGTAGTCCTCGGCCATGGCCCGCACGGACTCCGCGCGGTACGCGGGCTCCGACAGGGCCCGGGACTGGAGGCCGTAGAGAGGTCCGGGAAGGTGGGGCAGGAAAGCGAAGTAGGGCCAGGAGAGCCCGGCGGCCGGGTGGACGCAGAACAGGGGCGCGCCTTCACCGCCGGTGCGGATCGGCAGCAGGACGTCGAGGCCGAGTCCGGGATCGCCGCCGCCGAGGAGGCCCGCGACGGTCTGGTGGGTGAAGACCATGCGCGGGGTGAGGTCGAAGCCCGCCTCGGTGGCGCGCGAGGCGAGGCGGAGGGCGGCGATGCTGTCTCCGCCGAGGTCGAAGAAGCCCGCGTCGGCCGGCACCGACTCCAGCCCGAGGACCTCGGCGAACAGCGCGCACAGGCGCTCCTCGTCGGGGGTGGCCGGGGGCCGTCCGGCGAGGGTGAAGCCGGGGGCGGGCAGCGCGGCGCGGTCGAGCTTGCCGCTGCCGTTGAGCGGGAAGGCGGGCAGGACGACGACGGCCACGGGGACCATGTAGGACGGCAGTTGCGCGGCGAGGTAGCCGCGCAGCTCGTCCGGCTCGGGAGACAGGCCCTCGTGCGCGACCGCGTAGGCGACGAGGCGTTTGTCGCCGGGCCTGTCCTCGCGGGCGAGCACGGCGGCCTGCGCGACGTACGGGTGCGCGCCCAGGGTCGCCTCGATCTCGCCGAGTTCGATCCGGAACCCGCGGATCTTCACCTGGAAGTCGGCCCGGTCGACGTACTCCAGCAGCCCGTCCTTCCAGCGCACGAGGTCGCCGGTGCGGTACATGCGCGCGCCGGGCGGCCCGGACGGGCAGGCGACGAACCGCTCCGCGGTGAGCGCGGGACGGCCGAGGTAGCCGCGCGCGAGGCCCGCCCCGGAGATGTACAGCTCGCCGGTGACGCCCTCGGGAACGGGCCGCAGGGCCGCGTCGAGGACGTGCAGGACCGTGTCGTCCAGCGGCCCGCCGAGGGGCGGGGCGGCGCGGTCGCCCAGGTGGTCGCGCATCGGCTGGAAGGCCGCGTACGTGGTCGTCTCGGTCGGCCCGTACACGTTGGCCAGGTAGGTGTCCGGGCAGGCTTCCAGGACGGCGCGCATGGCGCGCGCGTTGCCCGCCTCGCCGCCGGTGTGCAGGCGCTTCAGCGACGCGAACGCGGCGGGCCGCTCGGCGGCGAGCAGGTTGAACAGGCTCGTGGTGACGAACGCCCCGGTGACGCGCTCGGCCGCGGCGACCTCGGCGAAGGCCGCGGCGTCGAGGTCGCCCGGAGGGGCGATGACGGCCGTGCCGCCGTTAAGGAGCGGCGTCCAGATCTCGTAGGTCGAGGCGTCGAAGGCGTGCGCGGAGAAGACCAGGACGCGCTCGTGGCCGTCGCTCACCTGGCCGTCGGCGCTGAACGCGGCGACCTCGCGGTGCGCGACGCCGACGCGCTTGGGCAGGCCGGTCGAGCCGGAGGTGAAGATCGCGTAGGCGAGGGAGTCGGGGCTCGCGGGGCCCGGGAGGTCGGCGTCCGGCTCCTCGCCTGCCTCGTCCACCCGGAGGGCGCGGACCCCGGGGGTGAAGCCGGGGTCGGCGAAGGCCGCGTCGAGCAGGAGGACGGGCGCGCCCGACTCCGCGAGCGCCCACGCGCGCCGCTCGGGCGGGTAGCTGTGGTGGATCGGCACGTAGTAGCCGCCGGTCTTGAGCACCGCGAGCGTCGCCGCGACGACGTCCGGGCCGCGCTCCAGCAGCAGGGCCACGGGCGTCTCGGGGCCTGCTCCCGCCGCGCGCAGCCGCCGCGCGAGGCGGGTCGAGCGCTCGTCCAGCTCCGCGTAGGTGAGCGAGGCGCCCGCGTACCTGAGCGCGACGGCGTCGGGCCGGGCCGCGACGGACGCGGCGAAGCGCGCGGTGATCGTCTCGGCCTTCCGCCCGATGACCGGGCCGGTGCCCAGCGCGCGCGCTGCCGTGCGCTCTTCGGCGGTGAGCAGGTCGAGCGCGCCGATCCGGGTCTCCGGCGCGGAGGCGATCGCCTCCAGGACGCGCCGCAGCCTTCCGGCCAGGCGCCCCGCCTCGGCGGAGGTGAGCAGGTCGGGCCGGTAGTCGAACCGGACGCCCAGCTCGCGGCCCGGCACGGCGGCGACCGCGACGGGGTAGTGGGTGGCGTCGTGCATGCTCACCCCGGAGACCTTGACCCCGTTCAGGTCGGTCGCCTCGGCGTCGGGGTCGAACGGGTAGTTCTCCAGCACCATGACGGTGTCGAACAGGCCGCCGAGCCTGGTGAGGCCCTGGATCTCGGCGAGCCCGAGGTGGTGGTGGGCCAGCAGGTCGGCCTGCTCGCCCTGCACGCGGCGCAGCGCCTCGTCGAGCGTGTCCCAGGGCGTCGTGCGGACCCGGACGGGCAGGGTGTTGATGAAGAGCCCGACCATCTGCTCCACACCCGGCAGGTCGGCGGGGCGGCCGGAGACGACGCCGCCGAACACCACGTCGGTGCGGCCCGTCTCCGCGCCGAGCACGAGCCCCCAGGCGAGCTGGAGCACCGTGTTCAGCGTGACGCCCGCGGACCTTGCGCGGGCCGTGAGCGCGGCGGTCAGGTCCTCGGGAAGGCTCAGGTGCAGCTTGCGCGGCTCCACGGCGGCACCGCCCGAGGCGGCCGGACGCAGCAGCGTGGGTTCCTCGACGCCTTGCAGCGCCTCCCGCCAGGCCGCTTCCGCCGCTCCCCTGTCCTGCCGTGACACCCAGGACAGGTAGTTCTTGTAAGGCGTGACGCGCGGGAGCACCGAGGCGTCCCCGCCCGTCAGGTACAGGGCGAACAGCTCGGTCTGGAGCAGCGGGGTGGACCAGCCGTCGAGCAGGATGTGGTGGTTGGTGAAGACGAGGTGGTGCACGTCGGGCGTCTCATCCTTCACCAGGACGAAGCGCAGGAGCGGCGGCCGGGCGAGGTCGAAACGGTGCCCCCGCTCCCGGGCGGCGATCTCCGCGACGTCCCCGGCGGTCTCCTCGAACGGCACCTTGACGGCCTTGGCCACGAGCTGCACGGGCTCGCCCGTCTTGCGCTGCCGGAACGCCGCGCGGAGGTTGGCGTGCCGGGCGACGAGCGCCTCGGCCGCCGCCCTCAGCGCCGCCGTGTCCAGCGGCCCGTCGAGCCGCAGGACGACCTGGGCGCTGTAGACGTCGGCGTCGCCGTCGAAGGCCGCGTGGAAGTACAGCCCCTGCTGGAGCGGCGACAGCGGGAGCACGTCCTCCAGGTTGCCGCTCATCGGCCCTCCCCTTCCGCGTTCACAGGTCCTCGGTTCACAGGTCGTCTCGGTGTTCGTCTCGGAGGTGGTCTCGGAGTGCGTCTCAGAGGTCGAAGTCGTCGAAGTCGGCGGCGAACTCGTCGAGTTCGTCCTGGCTGACCGCCACGAGGTCGATGTCGGACGGGGTGAAGCCGCCCGCCCCGTCGGTCGCGGCGTGTCCGGCGAGCGCCCCGAGCGCGGCGAACCACAGCTCGGCCAGCTCGGCCACGTCGGCTTCGGCGAGCAGCTCCGCGGCCCACGACCAGGTGGCCGACAGGCGCGGCCCGCCGGGTCCGTCCTCGGTGTGGCAGTTGACCTCCAGCGCGTGCGGGAGCGCCAGCGCCGGGTCGTGGCCGCCGCCGAGCGCCTCGCTCAGCGCGGCGGGCGCGGGCGACCAGTCGGCGTCCTCGCCGGCGGCGACGCGGCCGAGGTAGTTGAACGCGAGCTGCGGCGCGGAGTGCGCGCCGAGCACCGTGCCGGTCTCGGCGTTCAGGTAGCGCAGGAGGCCGTAGCCGATGCCGTTGTCGGGGGCCTCGCGCAGCTGCTCCTTGACCCGCTTGAGCGCGGTCCCGACCCCGGGGCCCGCCGCGAGCACCTCGGCCCAGGCCGCGCGGCCCGCGTCGAGGCGGACGGGGTGGATCGAGGTGAACCAGCCGGAGGTGCGGGAGGTGTCCGCGCCGGGCACGACCTCCTCGCGGCCGTGGCCCTCCAGGTCCACCAGGACGGCCGAGGAGGCCTCACCGCGCCTGTCCCGCCACTCGGCGACGGCCAGCGCCAGCGCGGTCAGCAGGACGTCGTTCACGCGCCCATGGAACGCCGCGGGGACCGTCGTGAGGACGGGTTCGGTGACTTCCGGGGCGAGCGCGACGGTGAGGTGCCCGGCCGTGCCGAAGGTGTCCCGGGCGGGGTCCAGCGGGCGGGACCCGAGGACGGGCTCGGGCGTCGCGGCGATCTCGGCCCAGAAGGGGAGCTCCGCGGTGCGCGCCGGCTCGGACGCCTCGGCGGTGAGCCGCTGCGCCCAGCGCCGGAACGACGTCCCGACCGGCTGGAGCGGGGCGCCGCCGAGCGCCGTGACGAGGTCGGGCAGCAGGATCCGCCACGAGACCCCGTCCACGACGAGGTGGTGGGCGGTGAACAGCAGCAGGCCCGAGGCGTCGCCCGCGTCCAGGAGGTGCAGCCGCGTCATCTCGCCGGAAGCCGGGTCGAGCGCTTCGCGGGCGGCCTTGCCGGTCTCGGCGAGGGCCCTCTCCAGGTCCGGGCCTTCCAGGCCCGCGATGTCGACGACCTCGACCTCGGCCGTGCGGGCGCCCTTGTCCCGCACCTCGTAGACGCCGTCGGCGACGCGCAGGCGCAGGATGTCGTGGTGGTCCAGGACGGCCTGGTAGGCGGCCGTCAAAGCCGCGGCGTCCAGGTGCGGCGGGACGCGCAGGAGCGTCCGCTGGCTGTAGGACGACGTCGGCCCTTCCAGTTCCTCGAACCAGCGGAAGATCGGCGTGGGAGGCACCGTGCCGAGGGCGGTGCCCTCCGGCTCGGCCTCGACCGCGTCCTCGTCGGCGGGCCGGGCCACGGCGGCGAGTTCCGCCGTCGTCTGGTGCTGGAAGACCTCGCGGGGCGTGAACGCCAGGCCCGACTGGCGGGCCCGCGCGACGAGCTGGATCGCGATGATCGAGTCGCCGCCGAGGTCGAAGAAGCCGTCGTCAATGCCGACCCGCTCCAGTCCGAGGACCTCGGCGAACAGGGCCGCGACGGTCTCCTCCGCGGCGGTGCGCGGGGCCCGGTCGCCCACCCGGGCGGCGAAGTCGGGGGCGGGCAGCGCCTTGCGGTCGAGCTTGCCGTTGCCGGTGAGCGGCAGCGCCTCCAGCGCGACCACGGCGGCCGGGATCATGTAGTCGGGCAGGTCGGCCCCGAGGAACGCGCGCAGGTCCGCGCCGTCGGGCGCCTGCTGCCCGGCGGGGGCCGTCACGTAGGCGACGAGCCTCTTGTCGCCGGGCCGGTCCTCGCGGACGACCGCGGCGGCGTCGGCGACGGCCGGGTGGCGCACCAGCGCCGCCTCGATCTCGCCGAGCTCGATCCGGAAGCCGCGCAGCTGGACCTGCTGGTCGGCCCGGCCCAGGTACTCCAGGGAGCCGTCGCGGCGCCAGCGGCCGAGGTCGCCGGTGCGGTACATGCGGGCGCCCGGCGCGCCGAACGGGTCGGCGAGGAACCGGGACGCGGTCAGGTCGGGGCGGCCGTGGTAGCCGCGCGCCAGGCCCGCGCCCGACACGTACAGCTCGCCCACGACGCCCGGGGCGACGGGCCGCAGGCGCTCGTCCAGCACGTAGGCGCGCAGGTCGGGGATGGGCACGCCGATGACGGACCCCGGAGCCTCCTGGCAGTACGCGCGGTCCAGGGCGATGTGGGAGACGTGCACGGTCGTCTCGGTGATGCCGTACATGTTCACCAGGACGGGCGCGTCGTCCCCCTGCTCCTGGCCGGAGTGCCTGGAGTACCAGTCTTCGAGCCTGCCCAGCTCCAGCGCCTCGCCGCCGAAGACGACGTACCGGAGGCGCAGCGGCGTACCGGGGTTCGCCGCGTCGGCCGCCATGAGCTGGTAGAACGCCGACGGCGTCTGGTTGAGGACGGTGACGCCCTCTTCCCCGAGGAGCCTCAGGAAGTCCTCGGGCGAGCGGGACACCGCGTAAGGCACGACGACGAGGCGGCCGCCGTTCATGAGCGGGCCCCACAGCTCCCAGACGGAGAAGTCGAACGCGTAGGAGTGGAACAGCGTCCACACGTCCTCGGCGCCGAACCCGAACCAGTGGTCGGTCGCGGTCATGAGCCGGATCGCGTTGCGGTGCGGCACCACGACGCCCTTGGGACGCCCCGTGGAACCCGACGTGTAGATGACGTACGCCGGGTGGTCCGGAGACATCTCCACACATGGATTCCCCAAGGGGGTCTCGTCCGGGTGCCCCGCAAGGTCCACCGACGAGAGCAGCGCGGAATCGACCGTCATGACGGGCACCGCGTCGGCGACGATGTAGGCGATGCGGTCGGCGGGGTAGTCGGGATCGACGGGCACGTACGCCGCGCCCGTCTTGAGCACCGCGAGCACGCCCACCACGAGGTCGAGGGAGCGCGCGAGAGTGAGCGCGACGAACTTCTCGGGCCCCGCCCCCTTCTCGATGAGGTGCCTCGCCAGCCGGTTGGCGGCGGCGTTCAGCTCCCCGTAGGTGAGCGTCTCGCCTTCGAAGGTGACGGCCGGCGCGTCCGGCGTCGCGGCGGCCTGCCGCTCCACGACCGCGTGGATGAGGTCGTCCGAGCCGGGAAGGGCGGGCAGGGAGGACTCGGGAGAGGAGAGCCCCGCCGACCACCGCTCAAGGATCGTCGCGCGTTCGTCGTCGCCGAGGACCGCGGCGGCGCTGATCGGCTCGTCCGGCGCGGCCGAGACGGCGGCCAGGAACCGGGTGAGGCGGTCGGCGAGGTCGGCGGCGGTGGCGGGGTCGAACAGGTCGAGCGCGTACTCCAGCCCCGCCGACAGGCCCGCGGGCGAGCCGTCGGAGGAGTGGTGCTCCTCCAGGTAGAGCGACAGGTCGTACTTGGCGGCCCCTACGCCCAGGTCGAGCGCCTCGACGGTCAGCCCGTCGAGCTCGGCCCGAGCCTCGGGGTTGTTCTGGAACGACAGGCAGACCTGGAACAGCGGGTGCCGGCCCAGGTGGCGGGCCGGGGAGAGCACCTCGACCAGCCGCTCGAAAGGCACGTCCTGGTGGGCGTAGGCGGCCAGGTCGGTCTCCCGGACCCGGCCGACCAGCTCCCGGAAGGTCGGGTCGCCGGAGGTGTCCGTGCGCAGCACGAGCATGTTCACGAACATGCCGATGAGGTCGTCGAGGGCCTCGTCGGTGCGCCCGGCGATGGGCGAGCCGATCGGGACGTCCGGGCCCGCGCCCAGCCGGGTGAGCAGCGCGGCGTAGGCGGCCTGGACGACCATGAACAGGCTCGCGCCGGAGTCCCGGGCGAGGTCCAGGAGGGCCCGGTGCACGCCCGCGTCGATGGTGAAGTCGAGGGTTGCGCCGCGCTGGGAGGCCTGCGCGGGGCGCGGCCTGTCGCCGGGCAGCTCCAGCTGGTCGGGCAGCCCGGCGAGGGCTTCGGCCCAGTACGCGGTCTGCTTCGCGAGGAGGCTCGCGGGGTCGTCGGGGTCGCCGAGAAGGTTCTTTTGCCAGAGCGCGTAGTCGGCGTACTGGACGGGCAGCGGAGCCCACGCCGGGGCTTCGCCGCGCCGGCGCGCGTCGTAGGCGGTGACGACGTCGCGGGCCAGGGGCGCCATCGACCAGCCGTCGCCGGTGATGTGGTGCAGGACGAGCACGAGGATGTGGTCGTCCTCCGCGAGCCTCAGCAGCGCCACCCGGAACGGCGGCTCGACCGACAGGTCGAAGCCCTCCCCGGCGACGGCGGCGAGCGCGCCGGGCAGCGCGGCCTCCGTCGTCTCGGTGACGGTGACGCGCGGGAGCGCCGCGGCGGTGTCGAGGACGAGCTGGCGCGGGACGCCGGAGGCGTCGGGGAAGACCGTGCGCAGCGACTCGTGCCTGCCGACCACGTCGGCGAGGGCGGCGCGCAGGGCGTCGAGGTCGAGGGCGCCGCGCAGGCGCAGCGGCACCGGCATGTTGAACGTCGCCGACGGCCCCTCGAACCTGCCGAGGAACCACAGCCGCTGCTGCGCGGGCGACAGCGGGACCGCGGCGGGCCGCTCCTGACGGGCCAGCGCGGGCCTGGCGCTGCCCTCTGCGGCCGCGGCGCGCAGGGCGAGGCCCGCGACCGTCGGGGCCTCGAACAGGGCCCTGATGGGCAGCTCGACGCCGAGCACGGTGCGCACCCGGCTGATCAGCCGGGTCGCGGTGAGCGAGTCGCCGCCGAGGTCGAAGAACGAGTCGTCCGCGCCGACCCTGCCGACGCCGAGGATCTCGGCGTACACGCCCGCGAGGATCTCCTCCTGCGGGGTGCGCGGGCCGCGCCCGCCGCCGAGGCCGGGGTCGGGCGCGGGCAGCGCCTTGCGGTCGAGCTTGCCGTTGGGGGTGAGCGGCAGGTCGGGCAGCAGCACGACGAGCGGGACCATGTGCTCCGGCAGCGTCCCGGCGACGAACGCGCGCAGGTCGCGGGCGGTGGCGCCTTCGGCGGCGACGGCGTAGGCGACGAGCCGCTTGTCGCCGGGCCTGTCCTCCCGGACGACGACCGCGGCCCGCGAGACCGCGGGGTGCCGCTCCAGCGTGGAGGCGACCTCCCCCGGCTCGATCCGGAATCCGCGGATCTTCACCTGGTCGTCGGCGCGGCCGAGGTACTCCAGGGTGCCGTCGGGCAGCCAGCGCACGAGGTCGCCGGTGCGGTACATGCGCTCGCCGGGCGCGCCGAACGGGCACGCGGTGAACCGCTCGGCGGTCAGGGCGGGGCGGCCGAGGTAGCCGTCGGCGAGCATGGGCCCGGCGACGTACAGCTCGCCGGGGACGCCGTCGGGGACCCTCCGCAGCGCCCCGTCCAGGACGTACGGGCGGCTGTTCCGGAAGGCGGCGCCGATGTTGGGCGTCGCGCCCGCGACCAGGGGACCGTTGAAGAAGTCGACGCTGGCCTCGGTCGGCCCGTAGAAGTTGCGCGCCTCCAGGCCGGGCAGCGCCGCGAGCTCGTCCCACAGGCCCTGTGTGACGGCCTCGCCGCCGAGCAGCACCGTGGAGACGCCCGCTTCCAGGATGCCGAGGTCGCGCAGCGTCTGGAAGTGCGACGGGGTGGTGTTGACGAGGTCGATGCCGTGGTCGCGGACGTAGGCGACGAGGGCGCTTCCGTCGCGCCGGGTGGCGTCGTCCAGGACGTGGAGCTCCTGGCCGAAGACCATGAGGAGAAGGCCGTGCCAGGAGGTGTCGAAGGAGAACGACGCCGTGTGCGCGAACCGTACGCGGCGTCCGGCGCGCGCGGCGACGGGTGCCCAGAAGGCTTCGGCGTGCCCGTCGTGGTAGTTGACGAGGCCCCGGTGCGGGACGACGACGCCCTTGGGCAACCCGGAGGAGCCCGATGTGTAGATCGTATAGGCGGGCGCGCCGGGCAGGATCGCGATGCCGGGGTCGTGGGCGGGCGCGTCGGCGGTGAGGCCGGGCCAGTCCGGGGTGATCTCCAGGGCGGGCGCGGAGTCGGCGAGCATGTGCGCGATCCGGTCGGCCGGGTACTCGGGGTCGACGGGCACGTAGGCCGCGCCGGTCTTGAGCACGCCGAAGATCGCCGCGACCTGGGCCGCCCCGCGCGGGAGCCGCAGTGCGACCCGGTCCCCTGCCTTGACGCCCGAGGACAGCAGGGTGTGCGCGATCCGGTTGGCGAAGGCGTTCAGCTCGGCGAAGGTGAGCGTCGCGTCCGAGGCGACGAGGGCCGTGACGTCGGGGTCGGTGGAAGCCCGCTCCTGGAGGAGTTCGACGACGGACGGGGCCGAGGGCTCCCCGGCGGGGCCGAAGCGCGCGTCGAGGGTCGTGCGCTCGCCGTCGGACAGCAGGTCGAGCGCGGCCAGAGGCTGCTCGGCGTCTTCGAGGACCGCGTCGAGGAAGGACTTGACCCTTCCGAGCAGGGCCTCGGCGTCCTCCGGGCCGAACAGGTCGGGCCGGTAGTGCAGCCGCATGGACAGCCGGTCGCCCGGGATGATGACGAACGACAGCGGGAAGTGCGTCGCGTCGTAGGACTCGAACCCGGTCAGCCGCAGGCCCCCGAGCGTCCCGTCCATGGTCGAGGGGTCGAACGGGTAGTTCTCCAGCACCGTCATGGTGTCGAACAGGACGGGGTGCCCGGTCGCGCGCTGGATCTCGGTCAGCCCGAGGTGGTGGTGGGCCAGCAGGTCGGTCTGCTCCTCCTGGAGGCGCTCCAGCACCTCGGCGAGGGTGTCCGACGGGTTCAGCCGCACCCGGATCGGCAGCGTGTTGATGAACAGGCCGATCATCTGCTCGACCCCGGCGAGGTCGGCGGGGCGGCCGGAGACCGCGGCGCCGAACACCACGTCGGGGCGGCCCGTGAGCGCCCCCACGACCACGCCCCAGGCCGCCTGGAGCAGCGTGTTGACCGTGACGCCGTGCCGGCGCGCGGCGCGCGTCAGCTTGCGGCTGACCGCCTCGTCCAGCTCCAGGAGCGCCCGGTGCGGGACGACCGCGGGAAGGTCGGCTGCCTGCGGCGCGACGAGCGTCGGGTCGTCCAGTCCGGCGAGCGCCTCCTGCCAGGCCGCCTCCGCGGCCTTGCCGTCCTGCCCGGCGAGCCAGCGCAGGTAGTCCTTGTAGGGGGTGGGCCGGGGCAGGCCCTCGTCGGTGCCGCCCGCGAGGTAGAGCGCGAAGAGCTCGGTGGCGAGGACGGGCGTCGACCAGCCGTCCAGCAGGATGTGGTGGTTGGTGAAGACGAGCCGGTACCGGTCTTCGCCGAGCCGGCCGTCCGGCAGACGGCCGTTCGGCAAACGGACAAGCACGAAGCGCAGCAGCGGCGGTTCCATGAGGTCGAACCGGCGGATCCGCTCGGCGAGCACGAGCGCGCGCGCTTCCTCCTCCCCGAGGGCGACCTCCTCCCACGGCAGGTCCACCGCGCGCGGGACGAGCTGCACAGGGCGGCTCACGCCCTCGTCGGTGAAGGCCGCGCGCAGGTTCGCGTGCCGCTTGAGCAGGGTCTCCGCGGCCCGGCGCAGCGCCGCGACGTCCAGCGGGCCCTCCATGTCGAGGACGAGCTGGGCGGTGTAGACGTCCTGCTCGTCGTACTTGGCGTGGAAGAAGAAGCCCTGCTGCAACGGGGACAGCGGAAGGATGTCCTCCAGATCCCGGCTCGGTGACGGGCTCCCCGGCGCAGCCGGGCTCTCCAAGAGCCCGTCACCGAGCCCGTTCGTACGGCCCGTGCTCACTTGTTCCTCCATGCCGCCTGAAGCGTGTCGATCTCGGACTGGTCGAGCTCGACCAGCAGGTCTGAGCTGGTGAAGCCGCCCGCGTCCGCGTCCCCGGCGTGCGCCGCGAGCCCGCGCAGCGCCGCGAACCAGGCCTCGCCGAGGGTCCGCACGTCGTCCTCGGTGAGGAGGCCGCCGGGCCAGGACCAGGTCGCGGCGAGCTCCGGGCCGCCGGGCAGGTCGCGGGTGATCGCGTTGATCTCCAGCGTGTGCGCGGCGGGCAGCTTCGGGTCCTCGCCGGGCGGGAGCTGCTCGGGGGCGGGGCTGAAGTCGCCGTCGCCGGCGGCGACCCGGCCGAGGTAGTTGAACGCGATCTGCGCCTGCGGCAGGTCGGCCAGCTCCTCGCCGGTCGTCTCGTTGAGGTAGCGCAGCAGGCCGAACCCGATGCCGTTGTCGGGCACCTGGCGGAGCTGCTCCTTGACCCGCTTGAGCGCCTGGCCTGCCGCCGCGCCGCCGGAGGTGATCTCCGCCCACGCGTTCTGGCCCGCGTCCAGCCGGACGGGGTAGAGGCTGGTGAACCATCCGACGGTCCGGGACAGGTCGACGCCTTGGACGATCTCCTCCCGGCCGTGCCCTTCGAGGTCCACCAGGACGCCCGTCCCCCGGCCGCCGCGGCCCGCCCTCCAGTGGGCGACGGCGAGGGCGAGCCCCGTGAGCAGGACGTCGTTGACGCGCCCGTGGAAGGCCGCAGGCACGTCGGTGAGGACGGCCTCGGTGGTGGCCACGTCCAGAACGAGGTCGAGGCGCCGGACGGTGTCGGCGGTGTCCACCGCGGGGTCCAGCGCGCGCGCTCCGAGCTTCGGGTTGGGGCCTTCGGCGAGGTCGAACCAGGTGTCGAGCTCCGCCGCTCGCCCGGGGTCGGCGGCCTCGGCGAGGAGCTTCTGCGCCCATCTGCGGAACGAGGTCGGCACCGGCTCCAGCGCGGGCTCGGCGCCGGTGGCGGCGGCTCCCCAGGCCGTCACGAGGTCGGGCATGAGGACGCGCCAGGAGACGCCGTCGACGACGAGGTGGTGGAGCACGAGGACCAGGCGGCCCTGGGCCTCCGGCCCGGCGTCCAGCCAGATCAACCTGGCGTTCTCGCCCGCCGAAGGGTCGAGTTCCGAGGCGGCCCGCCGCACCTCGGCGTCGATCTCGGCCTGGTAGGAGTCGGCCGGGGCGACCTCGACCCGGCGGACCAGTTCCGCGGCCCTGACCTCCCCCACGGGCCGGACGACCGGCTGCCAGCCGTCCAGCCTCAGCCGGAGCATGTCGTGCCGGTCCAGCACGGCCTGGAGGCCGCGCACGAGGTGCTCCTCGCCCAGTCCGCCGGGCACGCGCAGCGCGAACGCCTGGTGGAAGCCGGACATCGCGCCGCCGCGGTCGCGCAGCCACGCCATGATCGGGGTGAGCGGCACCGGCCCGAGCCCGGCCCCTTCTGGCTCCACCTCGACCGTGGTGTCCTCGGCCGCGTCGCGCGCCAGGGCGGCGAGGGCGGCGACGGTCTGGTGCTGGAACACCTCGCGCGGCGTCACCGCGAGGCCCGCCTGGCGGGCCCGGGAGACGAGCTGGATCGCGATGATCGAGTCGCCGCCGAGGTCGAAGAAGCCGTCGTCCGCGCCGGGCCGCGCGCTCAGCGCGAGCACCTCGGCGAACAGGTCGGCGAAGACCTCTTCGCGCTCGGAAGCCGGGGCGCGGCCTTCGCCGACCTCGACGACCGGCGCGGGCAGCGCCCGCCGGTCCAGCTTGCCGTTGCCGGTGAGCGGCAGCGCCTCCAGCACGACCGCCGCGGCGGGCACCATGTGCGCGGGCAGCCGCTCGGCCGCGAACGCGCGCAGCGCGCCCGCCTCGACCCCGCCGACGGCGTAGGCGACGAGCCGCTTGTCGCCGGGCCTGTCCTCGCGGACGACGACGGCGACGTCGGTGACGTCCTCGTGCGCGGCGAGCACTGCCTCGATCTCGCCGAGTTCGATGCGGAAGCCGCGGATCTTCACCTGGTCGTCGGCGCGGCCCAGGTACTCCAGGGCCCCGTCCGTCCGCCACCGGGCGAGGTCGCCCGTGCGGTACATGCGCGTGCCCGGCGCGCCGAACGGGTCGGCGACGAACCGGGACGCGGTCAGGTCGGGCCGGCCGTGGTAGCCGCGCGCCAGGCCCGCGCCCGACACGTACAGCTCGCCGACGACGCCGGGCGGGACGGGCCTGAGCCGTCCGTCGAGCACGCGGACGCCGAGGTCCGGGATGCCCGCGCCGATGACGGATCCGGGCGCGGTCGCGCAGTATCCGGCGTCGAGGGCGATGTAGGAGACGTGCACGGTCGTCTCGGTGATGCCGTACATGTTCACCAGGACGGTGTCGCGGCCGCGGGCGTACCAGTCGGCGAGCCGCTTCAGCTCCAGCGCCTCGCCGCCGAACACCACGTACCGCAGCGCGAGGTCCCGGCCGTCGTCGGCGGCCATGAGCTGGTAGAACGCCGAGGGCGTCTGGTTGAGCACGGTGACGCGCTCGGCCGCGAGCAGGTCGAGGAACTCGCCGGGCGAGCGGGTGACCGCGTAAGGCACCACGACGAGGCGGCCGCCGTACAGCAGCGGCCCCCACAGCTCCCAGACGGAGAAGTCGAACGCGTAGGAGTGGAACAGCGTCCACACGTCCTCGGCGCCGAACCCGAACCAGTGCTCGGTCGAGGTCATCAGCCGCAGCACGTTGCGGTGCGGCACCACGACGCCCTTGGGCTTCCCCGTGGATCCGGACGTGTAGATGACGTACGCGGGGTGCTCGGGAGACATCTCGACCGAGGGGTCGGTGTCCGGGTAGCCCGCGAGGTCGACCGACGAAAGCAGCGCGGAGTCCACGGTGAAGACCGGCGCGGAGTCTTCGAGCGTGTAGGCGATGCGCTCCTCGGGGTAGTCCGGGTCTATCGGCACGTACGCCGCGCCCGTCTTCAGCACCGCGAGGACCGCCATGACGAGCCGTTCCGAGCGCGGAAGGCGCAGCGCGACGAACCGCTCCGGTCCGGCGCCCTTCTCGATGAGGTGCCTCGCCAGCCGGTTGGCCGCGGCGTTCAGCTCCCCGTAGGTGAGCGTCGTGCCTTCGAAGGTGACGGCCGGCGCGTCCGGGGTCTCGGCCGCGCGCCTTTCGAAGACCGCGTGGATCGTGCCGGAGCCGTCGGCGGCGCCTTCGCCGCCCGCCCAGGCGTCCAGGAGGGCGCGTTCGTCGTCGGCGAGCAGGGGCGCGTCCCCGACGGGCGCGTCCGGCGCGGCGAGCAGCCCGGTGAGCAGCCGCTCGAACCGGGCGACGAAGGTGCGCGCCGTGGCGGGGTCATAGAGGTCGAGCGCGTATTCCAGCTCGCCTTCCAGGCCCGCGGGCGATCCGTCGGGTCCGAACCTCTCGGTGAGCATGAGGAGCTGGTCGAAGCGGGACACCGCGGCGTGCAGCGGCTCGGGCTCGGCGGTGAACCCGTCGAGTTCGAGCCGGGCCGCGGGGTTGTTCTGGAAGGTGAGGCCGTTCTGGAACAGCGGGTGGCGGCCCATGTGCCGGGCGGGGTTGAGCACCTCGACCAGCCGCTCGAAAGGCACGTCCTGGTGGGCGTAGGCGGCCAGGTCGGTCTCCCGGACCCGGCCGACCAGCTCCCGGAACGTCGGGTCGCCCGAGACGTCCGTGCGCAGCACCAGCATGTTCACGAACATGCCGACGAGGTCGTCCAGCGCCTCGTCGGTGCGCCCGGCGATGGGCGAGCCGATCGGGATGTCCTCGCCGCCGCCGAGCCGCGAGAGCAGCACGGCGTAGGCGGCCTGCGCGACCATGAACGGCGAGGCCTGGGCCTGCGCGGCCAGCGCAGCGATTGCGCGGTGCACCTCGGCCGGGAGCGTGAACCTCACGGTGCCGCCCCGGTACGTCGACTCCTCGGGGCGCGGCCGGTCGGCGGGCAGGTCGAGCTGGTCGGGCAGCCCGGCGAGGGCCTCCTTCCAGTAGGCGATCTGCCGGGAGAGCAGGCTCGCCGGGTCGTCCTCCGCGCCCAGCAGCTCCTGGTGCCAGAGCGTGTAGTCGGCGTACTGGACGGGCAGGGGCGCCCACTGCGGAGCCGTGCCCGCCGCCCGCGCCGCGTACGCGGTGATGACGTCGCGGGCCAGCGGCGCCAGGGACCAGCCGTCGGTCGCGACATGGTGCATCACCAGGACCGCGACGTGCTCGGTCTCCGACAGCGACAGCAGGTGCGCCCGCAGCGGCGGCTCCGCCGAGATGTCGAACGGCCGGCCCGCGGCCCTGGCCAGCTCCATCGGCAGCCCGGCCCGGGTCGTCGGGACGGCCTCCAGCTGCGGCCGGGCGACGGCGGCGGACAGGATCTGCTGGCGCGGCGTGCCGCCGGAGTCGGGGAAGATCGTGCGCAGCGACTCGTGCCGGTCGACGACGTCGGTGAGCGCGTCCTGGAGGGCCGCGGTGTCGATCCGGCCGGTCAGGCGCAGCGCGAGCGGCATGTTGTAGGTCGCCGACGGCCCCTCGAACTTGCCGAGGAACCACAGCCGCTGCTGGGCGTAGGACAGCGGGATCTCGGCGGGCCGCTCGGCCCGGACGAGCGCGGCGCGCGCGGGCGCGGCCTTCTCGACGTGCCGGGCGAGCGCCGCGACGGTCGGGTCCTCGAACAGGGCCCGCACCGACAGCTCGACGCCGAAGGCGGCCCGCGCCCGCGCGACGACCCGCATGGCCAGCAGCGAGTTGCCGCCGAGCGCGAAGAAGTCGTCGTCGGCGCCCACGTCGGCGACGCCCAGCAGCTCCCCGACGATCCCGGCGAGGATCCGCTCCCGCTCGTTCGCGGGCGCGCGGTGGACGGCGGCGGCGGGGGCGAGTTCCGGCTTGGGCAGGTTCTTGGTGTCGACCTTGCCGTTGGCGGTCAGCGGCAGCTCGTTCATGACCATGACGGCGGCCGGGACCATCGCGCTCGGCAGGTGCTCCAGCACGAACGCGCGCAGCTCCTCGGAGCTGATCGTGTGGCCGGGCGCGGGCACCACGTAGGCGACGAGCCGCTTGTCCTGCCCGGCGGCGGGCCGGGGCGCGGGCAGCGGGGCGGGGGTGCGCAGCAGCAGCGCGTCGGCCTCGGGCAGCCGGATCGCGCCGATGTGCGCGGACGGGTCGGCGACCGCGGCGTCCAGGACCCGCACGAACCAGCGGCACAGGTCCTCGGCGGTCTTGGGGTCGAACAGGTCGCGGGCGTACTCCAGCGTGCCGGTGAGGCCGCCGTGGTCGGGCTCCTCCTCCAGCAGGAACTCCAGGTCGAACTTGGCGACGCCCGGGTCGACGTCCTCGACCTCGACCGTGATCGCGTCCAGCTCCACCCGCGCCCGCGGGTTGTTCTGAAGGGTGAGCATCACCTGGAACAGCGGGTGCCTGGCCAGGGACCGGGCCGGGTTCAGCACCTCCACGAGCCGCTCGAAGGGCAGTTCCTGGTGGGCGTAGGCGGCGAGGTCGGTGTCGCGGACGCGGTCGAGCAGCTCGGCGAACGTGGGGTCGCCCGAGGTGTCGGTGCGCAGCACCAGCGTGTTCACGAACACGCCGACGAGATCGTCCAGCGCCTCCTCGGTGCGGCCGGCGATGGGCGAGCCGAGCGGGATGTCGGTGCCTGCGCCGAGGCGGGTGAGCAGCGCGGCGAGCGCGGCCTGCAGGACCATGAAGAGGCTGCCGTGCGCCGAGAAGGCGAGTTCCCGCAGGCCCGCGGCGGTCTCGGCGGGAACGGTGAACGCGGTCCGGCCGCCCCGGTAGGAGGCCCGTTCGGGGCGCGGCCGGTCCGTCGGGAGGGCGAGCTGGTCGGGCAGGGCGGCCAGCTCGCGCGTCCAGAACCGGATCTGGCGGGAGACGAGGCTGGCCGGGTCGTCCTCGCTGCCGAACAGCTCGTGCTGCCACAGAGCGTAGTCGCCGTACTGGACGGGCAGGGGCGCCCACTGCGGAGCCGTGCCCGCGGCGCGTGCCGCGTAGGCCGCGATGACGTCGCGGGCCAGCGGCGCGAGGGACCAGCCGTCGCCCGCGATGTGGTGCATGACCAGGAGCAGGAGGTGCTCGTCCGGCCCGAGCCGGTAGACGTGCGCCCGCAGCGGGATCTCCGCGGCGAGGTCGAACCCGCGGGTGGCGTCCATGTAGAGGAGGCCGGCCAGGTCGTCGGGGTCGGCGTCGGCGACGGTCGGGGGGACCTCGGCGGCGGGCAGCACCCGCTGGAACGGGGTCCCGCCCCGCTCGGCGAAGACCGTGCGCAGGGATTCGTGCCGCCCGACGACGTCGCGCAGCGCCGCGCCGACCGCGGCGAGGTCGAGCGCGCCGGTGAGGCGCAGCGGGATCGGCATGTTGTAGGTCGCCGACGGCCCTTCGAGCTGGGCGAGGAACCACAGCCGCCGCTGGGCGTAGGAGACGGGCACGAGTTCCGGCCGCGCGGCCGCGGCGAGCGCGGGCCGCTCCGCCGCCTCGGTCTCGGCGTCGCCGAGCTGCGCGGCGAGCTCCGCGACGGTCGGCGCGTGGAACATCGCGCGGATCGACAGCTCGGCGCGGGTCGCCGCGCGGATCCGGGCGACGGCCCGCGTCGCGAGGAGGGAGTCGCCGCCGAGTTCGAAGAAGTTGTCGTCGATGCCGACCTCGCGGACCCCGAGGACCTCGCGGAACACCCCGCACAGCAGTTCCTCGGTGCGGTCGCGGGGGCCGCGCCGCTCCTTGGCGGGGGCGGAGAAGTCGGGCGCGGGCAGCGCGGCCCGCTCCAGCTTGCCGTTCGGGTTCAGGGGCAGCGCGCCGAGCGCGAGGATCGCGGCAGGGACCATGTACTCCGGCAGGCGTCCCGCGACGAACCTGCGCAGGCGCGCGGTGTCCAGCGCGGCGCCCGGCACCGGCACGACGTAGCCGACGATCCGGGTGTGGCCGCCGTCCTCGCGGGCGAGCGCGACGGCCTGGGCGACCTCGGGATGCGCGGCGAGCGCCGCCTCGATCTCGCCCAGCTCGATCCGGTACCCGCGGACCTTCACCTGGTGGTCGAGCCGGCCCAGGTACTCGATGTCGCCCGCGGCGTTCCAGCGCGCCAGGTCGCCGGTGCGGTACATCCGCTCGCCCTCGCCGAACGGGCAGGCGACGAACCTGTCGGCGGTGAGCGCGGGCCGGCCGAGGTAGCCGCGCGCCAGGCCCTCCCCGGCGAGGTACAGCTCGCCCGGGACGCCGACGGGCACCGGCCGCAGCCCGGCGTCGAGGATGTAGGCGCGGGTGTTGGCCAGCGGCCTGCCGATCGGCGCGATCCCCTCGGGGTTGCCGTCGTCGTACCAGCCGACGGTGTAAACGGTCGCCTCGGTCGGCCCGTAGATGTTGGCGATGCGGGCGTCCGGGACGAGCGCGCGCAGCCGCTTGACGAGCTGCGGCGGCAGCGCCTCCCCGGCGAGCACCACGTCGCCCGCGGCGAGTTCCAGCGAGCCCTGGGAGAGCACGGCGGCCATCGCCGACGGCACGCCCGACAGCAGCGAGCCGCGCCAGCCGCCGCGCTCGGCCAGCTCCAGCAGGTCGCGGACCACCTCGACCCGGCCGCCGACGGTCAGCGGCGCGAGCCACTCGAACACCGAGACGTCGAAGTTGAGGGAGGTCGACCACAGCACGTGCCGCAGCCGCTCGGAGCCGAAGTCGCGGCCCGCCCACGCGCAGAAGTCGACCGCGTTGGCGTGGGTGACGACGACGCCCTTGGGCCGGCCGGTCGAGCCGGAAGTGTAGATGACGTACGCGGCGTCGAGCGGGTGCGGGCAGGGCCCGCCCGCGAGACTCGGACCGTCGAGGCCCTCGCGGGGACCGAGGGTCCGGGTGCCCGCGGGCAGGTGCGCGGCGCTCTCGGCGATGACGGCCGCGGGCGCGGCGTCGGCCAGCATGAACGCGATGCGGTCGGCCGGGTAGGCGGGATCGATCGGCAGGTAGGCGGCGCCGGCCTTGAGCGCGGCGAGGGCCGCGACGGCGAGGTCGGCGGTGCGCGGCAGCGAGATCGCCACGACCGAGCCGGGACCTGCGCCGTCGGCGCGGAGCCTGCGGGCGAGCCTGTCCGACAGGTCGTCCAGCGCGCGGTAGGTGAGGGAGGAGGAGGCGTCGCTGACGGCGGTCGCGTGCGGGGTGCGCTCCACCTGGGCGCGGAACAGCGCGGGCACGGTCGCCGCGGCGACGTCCAGGCCCGTGTCGTTCCAGGTGTTCAGGACGAGGTCGCGCTCGGCCTCGTCGGTGAGGTCGAGCGCGCCGATCCGGGTGCCGGGGTCGACCTCGGCCATCGCCTTGAGCAGCCGGACGTACCGCGCCTGGTGGGCGGCGACCTCGGTGTCGGTGTACAGCTCGGGATGGGCGTCGAAGTCGATCCGGGCGCCCCTGCCGTCGGCCGCGTCGAAGATCGCGATGGCGAGGTCCTCGACGGGGCCGTTGCTCAGCGGGTGCTGGGTGGCGCGCAGTCCGCCCCAGTCGGCCGTGTAGTCGTACGGCATGATGTTGACGACGGGCCCGTGGATGCGCCGGCCGACCAGGTTGAGGTCGCGCACGAGGTCCTCGCGGCGGTACCGCTGGTGGCGCAGCAGCCGGGCGGTGGCGCGGGACGCCTGCCGGGTCAGCTCCTCGACCGTCATCTCGGGCCGGACCGACACCCGCAGCGGCAGGATCGACGCCATGTGCGTCGGGGTCTCGCGGGCCAGCTTCGTCACGCGGCCGGAGACGGCGATGCCGAGGACGACGTCCTCGGCACCCGTGGTCTTGGCGACGAGCGCGGCGGTCGCGGCGATGGCCAGGCCAGGGGTCGCGGTGCGCAGCCGCCGGGCGCCCGCGGCGACGCGGCGCGTCTCGGCCTCGCCCAGCATCACCGTCCGGCGCAGGTACCTGTCGGTCGGGGCCGCGGTCCGCTCGCTGAGCCCCACCACGTCCGGGCGGTCGGCGAACCGCTCGGTCCAGTAGGCGCGGTCGGCCTCGAACTTCTCCGACGCGCGGTAGGCCTCCTCCTCGGCCAGCAGCGCGCGGTAGTCGCCGTGCCTCTGCGGGACGTACTCCTCGCCCCTGGCGAGCGCCGCGTAGACCTCCGAGCCCCGCCGGTTGAGGAACGCGCCCGAGTAGCCGTCGATCATGATGTGGTGGCCCCGCATGAACCACCAGTGCAGGTCCGGGGCGAGCCGCAGGACCCGGCTGACGTACAACTCGGGGCCCATCAGGTCGAACGGGCTGTGCACCTCGCGGTCGATCCAGGCCGCCGCCGCGGCCCTGGGATCGGCCTCCGCGCTGAAATCCAGAAGCGGCATCGCCGCGGGCGCCGCGTCAAGCGCCTGATGCGGAATTCCGTCCTTCTCCACAAGGCGGAACCACAGTGCCTCGCCCTCGTGCGAGCCGATCCGCACGGTCTTGTCGAACAACTCGGGATCGAAGTCGCCCTCGATCTCGATGTACTGCGCGATGCAGATCGGAGTTTCCGGACTCAGTTGTTGCGCATACCAGACCGACTGCTGTGCCGCGGACAGGGGGAGGAACTCTGAAGACGACATGAAGAATGGCTTTCGCGGGTGCGGGAGGTGGAGTCCGTATGACGCAGAATTACCAATCGAAAAACCGGGTGCCGGCCCCTTTCCCGCAACTTCTCACAATGCTCGCACGACCCCCGTCTTTGCCCGCCGACGGTCGTGCACGCCTCGTGAAGCCCCCCTGTTGCACTACTTATCAGTAGCGGAAGCACAGTCAACCAGGGCATCCGATGCTTCGCAATCCTCCCATAAGCGGAACTTAACGGGCGCGGTTGCTCACCTCCGTGACAAGAAACGGGCTACGTGACCACCCGGTTACCGTCCGGCCGATCCACTGGTGACAAGCCTTCCCCAGAGGGCTACCGCCCCGTTACCGCGCTGTGTCTATGGGCCCGGTAACGGCACTGGAGAGCCCGGCTGCGCCAGGGCGTTACCGCGCTGTGCCGAAGTCGTGCACGACCACGGCGACCGCGCCGACGCTCGGGTGCCGCTGGAGCACTGCCTCGATCTCGCCCAGCTCCATCCGGACGCCGGCGATCTTCACCTGCCGGTCGACCCTGCCGAGGTACTGCAGGGCCCCCTGCGGCAGCACCTTCACCGCGTCGCCCGTCCGGTAGAGACGGCTGGTCAGAGAGGGTCCGAAGGGCGAGCGGAAGAACGCGTCGCGGGTGCGCTCGTGGTTGCCGAGGTAGCCCCGGCCGACCCCGTGGCCGCCGACGAACAGCTCGCCCGTCTCCCCCGGCTCGCACGCGTACCAGCCGTCGTCCTCCGACCGCAGGACGTACAGGTCGGTGTTCACCACGGGGGTGCCGATCGGCAGGCGCAGCAGCTCAAGGTCACCCAGTGTGACGATGTGGTGGGTGACGTCGTCGGAGCACTCGGTCGGGCCGTAGGCGTTGACCAGTCCGGCCTGCGGCATCTCCAGCAGCCAGCGGCGCGCCACCTCGGTGGGCAGTTCCTCGCCGGTCGCCAGCATCCAGCGCAGACCCGCCAGGCCCCCCTCGGCGTCGGCCGCGGCCAGGTCGTCCAGCAGCAGCCGGACCATGGTCGGGACCAGCTCCACGATGGTGATGGCCTGGCCGTCGATCGCGGCGGCGAAGGCCACCGAGTCGTACGACACCTCGTCGCTGATGACGTGCACCTGACCGCCGTTGAGCAGCGGGCACAGCATCTGCCAGATGGAGATGTCGAAACCGAGCGGGGCCGTCTGGGCGACGACGTCGCGGCCGGTCATCCCCAGGTCGACGATCTTGGCCCACAGGTGGTTCACCATGCCCTGGTGCTCGACCACGGCGCCCTTCGGCTTGCCGGTCGAACCCGAGGTGAACAGCACGTACCTGGGCTGGGCCAGGCCGTCGAGGCGGGCGGGGCCCTCCCACGGCGCGAGGCCCGCAGCCTCCTGCGCGCGCACCACGCGCACCCCTGCGGCGGCGGCGCCCTCGGCGAGGACGGGTGCGGTCTCGCCCCGGTCGGAGTTGAACAGCAGCACCGCGCCGGCCTGCTCCAGCACGTCGGTGACGCGCTTGGCCGGCCAGGTGGTGTCGGCGGGCACGTACAGCGCGCCGAGCAGCTCCAGGGCGAGGAACGCGGCGATGACGGTGACGCTGCGTACACCGCCGACGGCGACGACGTCGTTCGGCCCGACGCCCTCGCGCTCCAGCAGCGCGGCGATGCGGCGGGCCTCTTCGGCCAGTTCGGCATAGGAAAGGGCGCGGACCTCGTCGCGGACGGCCGGACGGTCGCCTTCGGCGGCGATGCGCTCCACCCGGGTGATCACGGCATCGGTCAGGTCGACCTCATGAGTGCGGCTCAGCGCGAGCTTACGCGCCCGGCCGATCTCGGCCGAGGAGATCTTCAGCTCCGGCAGTGCTTCGAGTTCGAGCAGACCATCCAAGATCGTCACGAATCCGCTCCTACATCCCGTGCGTCATTAGCCGATTTTGAGTACTTTAGTGGACAGTCTGGGCTTGCCTGCCAACTTGCCCTACTGTACGGTAATCACGGCCGCGGTGATGAGAGTCACCCGAAAAATTCCAGAAGCCCGAAGTTTTCGAATCACGGCGAAGACCTGAGGGCGGGTCTAAGCTGAATTCAGCCTCGGAATGAATGGCGAGAGAATTTCCGGTCCGAAGGTGCGCGGTCCGGAATCGAGCTGGGCCCGTCGCTCCGGGGACGGCAGTCACTGTCCACCAACGTTCGGTTAGTTGTCATACAGAGGGTGTCGGCAACGTGCCTATTATCAGCTCCCCGCAGGAGTTCAACGTCGAGGACCTGTACGTCGATCTGCGATCCGTGCTGAGCGCCCCGCTGTTCCTGAAGTGCGAGGGGTTCAACTTCGCCGGCTCGGTGAAGCTCAAGGCCGCCGCGGAGATGATCTCCGCCGCGGAGCGCGCGGGCCTGATCAGGCCGGACTCGGTGCTGGTGGAGTCGTCGTCGGGCAACCTGGGCATCGCGCTCGCCATGATCGCCTCGGCCAAGGGGTACCGCTTCCTCTGCGTCACCGACCCGCGCTGCAACACCGTCTCCCAGCGGGTCATGCGGGCGCTCGGGGCCGAGGTCCGCGTCGTCGACGAGAAGGACGCCAACGGCGGCTACCTGGAGAGCCGCATCAGGTACGTGCGCGGCCTCGTCGAGTCCAGCCCGAAGCACGTCTGGCTGAACCAGTACGCCAACCCCAACAACTGGCGCGCCCACTACCGGCACACCGCCCCGGCGATCGCGCGCGCCTTCCCCGACCTCGACGTGCTCTTCGTCGGCGCGGGCACCACCGGCACCCTCATGGGCTGCGCCCGGTACTTCAAGGAGCACGGCAAGCCCGTCACCATCGTGGCGATCGACGCCGTCGGCTCGGTCACCTTCGGTGGCATCCCCGAACGGCGCATGGTGCCCGGCCTCGGCACCAGCACCCGGCCCGCGCTCGTCGACGAGTCCTACATCGACGACGTCGTCCACGTCGCCGAGCCCGACACGATCCGCACCTGCCACCGGCTCGCCGGGGCGGGCTTCCTGTTCGGCGGATCCACCGGCACCGTCGTCAGCGGCGCGGTGCACTGGCTCAACCAGAAGTACCCCGGTGAGGAGCCCGTCGCGGTCGCCGTCTCGCCCGACCTCGGCGAACGTTACCTGGACTCCATCTATGCCGAGGGGTGGGTCAAGGAGTACTTCGGTAGCCTCGACCTTCCCTGACCCCTCCCCCAGACCGGCGGGTTCCCCATCCCCCCAGGGAACCCGCCTTTCCCTTTCCCCTGACATCTCCCGGCATCCCCCCGGCACCCTTCCTCGACCTAGGAGCCCTCCGCATGAGCCAGACCCCCCAGTTCTCCGTCATCTCCGGGGAGCAGGTACACAACGCCCTCCACGGGCGGGAGCGCCAGGTGACGGCCATGATCGAGGCCGCCTACCGGCTGCACGGCGAGGGCCAGACCGTCAACCCCGACAGCTACTTCCTGCGCTTCCCCGACCGGCCCAACAGCCGCATCATCGCGCTGCCCGCGAGCGTCAAGGGCGAGGTGAACGCGCACGGCATGAAGTGGATCTCCAGCTTCCCCGACAACGTCGCCGACGGCATCCCGCGCGCCAGCGCCGTCCTCATCCTGAACGACACGCAGACCGGGTACCCGTTCGCGTGCCTGGAGAGCAGCATCATCAGCGCGGCCCGCACCGCCGCCAGCGCCGCGCTCGCCGCCGTCACCCTCGCCGAGAAGCGCGGCGTGACCCCGCGCAAGGTCGGCTTCGTCGGCGTCGGCCTCATCGCCCGCTACCTGCACACCTACCTCGCGGGCAACGGCCTGGAGTTCGACGAGCTCGGCATCTTCGACCTGTCGGCCGAGCACGCCGAGGGGTTCAAGGGCTACCTGGAGCGCACCGAGAAGGGCCCGGTGACGATCCACGACTCGGTGGAGTCCCTGCTCACCTCCAGCGACCTCATCGTCCTGGCCACCGTCGCGGGCGAGCCGCACATCCTCGACCCGGGGCTCCTCGCCCACAACCCGCTGGTCCTGCACGTCTCCCTGCGCGACTTCTCCCCCGAGATCATCCTGTCGGCCTGCAACATCGTCGACGACGTCGACCACTGCCTGAAGGCCAACACCTCCCCCCACCTCGCCGAGCAGCAGACCGGCAACCGCGACTTCGTGGACGGCACCCTCTACGACGTCCTGACGGGCAAGATCACCCCGCCCGCCGACAAGCCCGTCATCTTCTCCCCCTTCGGCCTGGGCGTCCTCGACCTCGCCGTGGCCCGCTGGGTCCACACCCAGGTGACCGCGTCCGGCGACCTCCACCCCATCCCGGGCTTCTTCCACGAGATGAAGCGCTACGGCTGAGTCCCGCTCGTCCCCGACGCCCCGCCGAGTGCGGGGCGTCGGGCGTTTCGGCCGGGACGGGCCGGACGGATGAGCGGTGAATGGTTGAAATGCGCGGAACGCAATGGTTCGCTGTGGCTCGTGCGCTCGCTTCGGAAGACCGCTCTCGTCCTGTCCCTGGCCTTGGCCGTCGCCGGATGCAGCGACGCCGAAGGGCCCGAAGGCAAGAAGACGCCTGAGGCCGCGCCTACGGCGAGCGCCTCTGCCGCGCCCGTCGTTCACGGGAAGGAGGGGTGGACCGGGGTGGTGGACCCGGTGCACGTCCGGGTCGAGGTGGGGGCGGTCGAGCGGTACGGGGAGCGGGCACTGCTGCGGTTCTATGTCACCAACCTGGGTGAGCGGCCCGCGTTTCCGGATCTGACCTCGTCGCTCGCGGTGCGCGGCGAGATGTCGATGAGGCTCCTCGATCCGGTCGGGGAGCGGGCGTACTTTCCGCTGCGCGACGCCGCGGCGCGGCAGTTCGGGTCGGAGACGCTGTTGGCGCCGTACCAGCCCGGGGTGCGCTACGAGCATGTGCTCCTGTTCCCCGCGCTGCCCCCGGACCTGAGCGCGGTGACCGTGCTCACGAACACCACGGCCGGGGAGTTCACCGGCGTTCCCGTCACCGACGGGGCCGGGACGCCACAGCCGAACGCGGAGCCTGTTCCGCAGCCGGCCTCGAAGGCGGTCAGCGGGCGGACGTACGCGTTCCCGATGCGCGCCGGGAACGGGGAGCCCGAGGAGAGCGGGCCGGTCGACATGGTCGGGCTGACCGAGACCGAGATCCAGGCGGTCCGCCGCGGCCCGGACGGCGAGGAGGTGGGCCTGCGCACGGACGTGCTGTTCGCGGTCGACTCGGCGGAGCCGTCCGCCCGCGCCCGCGGCATCCTCGACGACGTCGCCGCCGAGATCGAGGCCCGCGCCGACGTCCAACTGGAGATCACCGGCCACACCGACGACACGGGCACCCCCGCGCACAACCTCGCCCTGTCCCGGCGCCGCGCCGACACCGTCCTCAAGGAGTTGAAGGCACGGCTCGGCGACGGGTGGAAGTACCGCGCCAAGGGCGTGGGCGAGACCGATCCTGTGGTGCGGGGCGCGGGGTCGGGCACCGCGGAGGCGCGGGCCCGCGACCGCCGCGTCGAGATCGCCTACGCGCTGCGCCCCCAGGAGCCCGCGCCCGCCGTGAACGCGCCCTTCCACGCCGAGGACGGGCCGGTCGTCGCGTCCCGGGAGGCCGACGTCGACAGGCTCGGCTTCAAGACGCGCCGCAGGATCGACGTGAAGCCGTTCTACCGGGACGGCGCTTATCTGGTCGCGGTCTTCGACATCACCAATCTCGGCCCGGACCCTCTCTCGGACACCCTCACCAGCTACGGCGGCGTCAACGGGGGCGAGTTCGGCGAGTTCACCGTCATCGACCCGGCGACGCGCGTCCGGTACGGCAGCGTGCGCCTCGGCCCGAAGAGCCCTGTGCGGAGCGTCTTCGCCGATCCCGGGGAGACCGCCTTCCGCGTCGCGCCCGACACGACGAACCGGGGGTTCTTCTATGTCCCGGCTCCTCCGGCGGCGACCACGTCGGTCACCTTCGACGCCGGGCCTTTCGGGACGTTCAACGACATCCCCATCGAGTAGGGACATGCCCACCGCGTGCGGCCCCTTAGACTCCGCGCCCATGACCACCGTGCGCTCGATCGTCCTGTTCCTGCTCGCCGCGGTCGCCGAGATCGGCGGGGCGTGGCTCGTCTGGCAGGGCGTCCGGGAGCACCGCGGGCTGCTGTGGACGGGCGCGGGCGTCGTCGCGCTCGGCCTCTACGGGTTCGCGGCGGCGTTCCAGCCCGACGCGAACTTCGGGCGGGTGCTGGCCGCGTACGGCGGGGTCTTCATCGTCGGGTCGCTCGCGTGGGCCATGGCCTTCGACGGCTTCCGCCCGGACCGCTACGACGTCGCCGGCGCCGTCGTCTGCCTGGCCGGGGTGGCGCTCATCATGTACGCGCCCCGCTCGTAGCGCAAGAGGTGCGCCGCTCCTAGAGCGACAGGTGCGCCGCGAGGCGCGCGCGGTGGGCGGTGGGGGTGGCGAACAGGAGCTGGGTCGACTTCGCGCGCTTGAAGTGCAGGTGGGCGTCGTGCTCCCAGGTGAAGCCCAGGCCGCCGTGGATCTGGATCATCTCGGCCGCGGCGGTGAAGTAGGCGTCGGCGGTATGCGCCTTGGTGAGGGAGGCGGTGACGGCGAGTTCGCCGGGGTCTGCGGCGTCAGCGGTCCCGGCGGCGTGCGCGACGGCCGAGCGCGCGGATTCGACGGCCATGAGCAGATCGGCGCACTTGTGCTTGATCGCCTGGAAGGATCCGATCGGCTTGCCGAACTGGTGGCGGACCTTGGCGTAGGCCACCGAGGAGTCCAGGCAGTGCCGGGCGCCGCCGAGCGCCTCGGCGGACAGCGCGATCTCGGCGAGGTCGAGAACCCGGGCGAGCACCCGCGCCGCGTCGCCCTCGGCGCCGACGGGTGCGGCGGGGGCGCGGTCGAGGTCGACGCGGGCGAGCCGCCGCGTCTGGTCGAGGGTCGGCAGCGGGGTGACGGCGACGCCCGGGGCGTCCGTCCGCACCGCGTGGAGCGACGGCCCCGCGGCCACGAGGACGAGGTCGGCGACCTGGGCCTCCAGGACGAGGTCGGCCGTCCCGGTGAGCAGGACCCCGCCTTCTCCGCCGGATTCGGCCGCGATCCCGTCGGTCCGCCCGTCGCCCATCGGCAGCGCGACGGTGGCGATGAGGCTCCCGTCGGCGATGCCGGGCAGGTAGGCGGCGTTCGCCGCGGTGTCCCCGGCGGCCAGCAGCGCCTGGACGGCGAGGACCGCCGAGGGCAGGAACGGCGACGGCAGCAGCCTGCGCCCGAGCTCTTCGAGGACGACGGCGAGTTCGGCGAAGCCGCAGCCCGCGCCGCCGTGCTCCTCGGGCACGGCGAGGCCCTGCAGCCCGAGGTCGGCCATCCGCGCCCAGAGGGCGGGGGCGTGCCCGGTCGGCCCTTCCATGAGCCCGCGCACGACCGCGTCGGGGGCGTGGTCGGCGAGCATCCGGCGCACGACCGCGGCGAGTTCCAACTGCTCGTCGGTGACCGCCCAGTCCATGGCAACCTCCCTCGGCGTCTGCTGCCCTCGCACTCTACCTAGCAAGCGCTTGGGCAACAAGCCGGACCGGGAGCCCCGCGTCTCCCTCAGGTCACGTAACCGCGAATTCACCGCAGAGAAACGGAAACGATCGACCCATGCCCGTAGGTTCTCCGCTATACGGCCATCCGACGCCGCGGCGCGGTGGCGTCGGAGGCCGTGAATTTCCGGGCCCGGACTTCCCGAATCACGTTCGGTCGAGGCAGGATGGCCCGGGTGGAACCCTTTTTCAGCACCTCGGGGACCGAGTTCGTCCCGCAGGTCAGCGCACGCGGCCCCTGGTCCGCCACCATGTTGCACGGCCGCGTCCTCGGCGGCCTCGCCGCCCGGGCGATCGAAGGCGAGCGCTTCCCCGAGGGATTCCGGCCGGCCCGGATCACGGTCGACCTGTTCAAGAACACCGGATTCGTCCCGCTCCAGGTGACGCTCACCCCCGTGCGCACCGGACGCCGCATCCGCGTCGTCGACGCGGTCGTCAGCAGCCCTGACGGGCCCGTCGCGCGGGCGAGCTGCGTGCTGCTGCGCGAGGGCGACCAGCCCCCGGGAGGCGGCGGCTGGGAGCGCCCTGCGTGGGACGTGCCCCCGCCCGGCGACGGTCCCGCGCACGACGGCTCGTTCCCGCTGCACATGTGGACGCCCGGCGAGGAGGGCATGCGGCCGGGCGGGCGGCGCCGCGCGTGGGTGCGCGAGGTCTGCGCGCTGGTCGACGCCGAGCCGATCAGCCCGTTCGTGCGCGCGGTTCTCGCTGCCGACCTCGCCAGCCCGCTCACCCACTGGGGCGGCGCCGGCCTGGCCTTCATCAACGCCGACTACACGCTACACCTCGCCCGGCTGCCCGAGGGCGACACCATCGGGCTGGAGGCGAACGGCCACCTGTCGGCCGACGGCATCGCCGCCGGGCACGCCATCGTCTACGACGCCAAGGGCCCGATCGGGCACAGCAACACCACCGCGATCGGCAACTCCCCCATGGGCTCCTGAACGCCCGCGCCCCGGCCCTCCCCGGCCGGGGCCCGGCGGGGCCTCAGCCCAGCAGCGACAGCCGGTCGCCGAGCACGGCCTGGGCGGCGTGCACGAGCTGCTCCAGCCGGTACATCTCCGACGTGTGGAACTCCGGCGCGTTGGACCGGGCCACCAGCACCGCCATGTCGGCCGAGGGCAGCGGCACGAAGCCGAACTGGGTGCCGTCGGGGGCCCGGAAGGCGCGCAGGCGCAGCGGCTCCAGGTCGGTCGGGGCCTCGGCGGTCTCGCCGCCGGGGCTGGCGTGCACGAGCTTGCCCGACGGGACGTGCACGACGCCCGCCCAGTCGGCCGACAGGATGCCGGGCAGCGCGTCGGCGAGGATCACCAGGCCGTCGGCGTGGGTGAGCGCGAGCTGCCCGATGAGCGCCACGTCGGGGTGCAGGCCCTGCGGCTCGATGGTCGGCCAGAGTCCTTCGACCTGGACGCCCGGGACTGCGTCGAGTCCGGCGATCAGCCTGTCGGCGGACATTCCGTTCGGCCAGGAGACCGTGAAGTCGTCCAGGGCCCTGCCGCCGTCCTGCTCCAGCACGGACAGCTGCACGACGTCGGCGCCCGCCGCGCCGAGGGTGCGCGCGACCTTGCCCAGGGATCCCGGCCTGTCCGGGAGCCGCACGCGGATGCGCAGCAGCATGGCCACCTCCAGTAAGCGTTCCGTCCCTTAATGTTGCACTATGAGCGTTTCGGTCCTGTTACCCGATCGTGTCACTTCTTCAAGAAGGCCTATCGTGGAGGGTAGGCGACCGTTAAGGTTTTCCAACGTGTCTAGTACACCCGGTGCCCCCCGCGAGAGGCTGCCAGACAGCGACCCCGAGGGACGGCCCGAGGTCACCCTGGCCGACCTCCGCGCCGCCCTTTCCGGGCTGTCCGGGGCCGTCGGCCGCGAGCACGAGCGGGCACGGCACCGCGAAGAGATCATCGACCGCCTGCACCGCGAGAACGAACGCCTGCGGCGCGGCGAACTCGACCAGCTCCACGACCCCGTCCGGGCCGCTCTCTACCGACTCTACGACCTCGTGCGGCGGGCCGAGCTGGAGCCTCCCGAAGGCCCCCACGTGGCCCCCCTCCTCGGCATGATCGGCGACGAGCTCGCCGAGGCCCTGGGCCGCACCGGAGTCGAGATCTTCGAGGTCGAGTTCGGCGAACCCTACGACTCCGCACGCCACCGCCCGCTCGGCGTGGAACCCGTCACCGACAGGAAACTCGACGGCCGCGTCGTCGAGGTCTGCCGGGACGGCTTCGCCCGCGGCGAGGTGATCGTGCGCAGAGCACAAGTCCGTGTCGGCAAGTACAGGGAAGACTGAGGACACTTAAGGACATGGCTGTATACGGGATCGACCTGGGCACCACGTACTCGTGCATCGCGAGCATCGACGACGTGGGCCGCCCGACCGTGCTGCGCAACCTGGAGGGCACCGACACCACGCCGTCGGTCGTCTACTTCGAGTCCGGCAGCAACGTGGCGGTGGGCGCGACGGCCAAGGACACCGCGGTGATCGACCCCGACAACGTGGTCAGCCTCATCAAACGGGACATGGGCCGCGACGTGCCGCGCGAGATCCACGGGTTCAGCTACAACCCCGAGGAGCTGTCGGCGTTCGTCCTGGTGAAGCTCGCCAACGACGCGCAGATGGTGACGGGCGAGGTCGCCCGCGACGTCGTCATCACCGTGCCCGCCTACTTCGGCGCGGCCGAGCGCGACGCCACCCGCAAGGCCGGGCGGCTCGCGGGCCTCAACGTCATCGACATCATCTCCGAGCCGATCGCCGCGGCCGTCACCTACGGCGTGCTCAACCCCGACCGCGACCGCACGATCCTCGTCTACGACCTCGGCGGCGGCACCTTCGACACGACGGTCATCGCGCTGCGCGGCGGCCACATCGAGGTCATCTGCACCGACGGCGACCACGAGCTGGGCGGCGCCGACTGGGACGCCCGCCTCGTGGAGCACCTCGCCGAGCGGTTCGCCGCCGAGCACCCCGACGCGGGCGACCCCCTCGACGACAAGATCACCGAGCAGCAGCTGCGCCGCGACGCCGAGGAGACCAAGAAGGCGCTGACCGCGCGCACCCAGCACACCGTCCGGGTGATGCACGGCGGCCGGGTCGCCACCCTGGAGATCACCCGCGAGGTCTTCGAGGAGATCACCAAGGACCTCCTCGATCGGACGATCGAGATCACCGGCCGGACCCTGGAGGTCGCCCGCAACAAGGGCGTCACCGACTACGACGACCTCGTGCTCGTCGGCGGCTCGACCAAGATGCCCGCGGTCTCCGCCCGGCTCTCGGCCGAGCTCGGCCTGGAGCCGAAACTCCAGGACCCCGACCTCGCCGTCGCCAAGGGCGCCGCGCTGTACGCCTTCGAGGAGACCTTCCGCAGGCTGCTCCAGGAGGGCGCCCGCGAGGAGGCCGAGGAGATGGCGAGCCGCGCGGGCCTGTCGGCCGAGCAGCAGGCGCAGATCGCCGCCCGCAAGATCAAGACGGTCGCCTCGCGCGGCTTCGGGATCGTGGTGCTCAACCGCGACACCCAGGCCGAGGAGGTCATCCACCTCGTGCACGCCAACGACGAGCTGCCCGCGGGCCGCACCTCGGACTTCTTCACCGTGCACGACGACCAGACCACCGCCGACGTCCGCGTCATGGAGCAGGCGGGCGCGGTCGAGTCGCCGGAGCCGTCGGACAACACCGAGATCGCCACCGGCTCGGTGCGGGTCCCGGCGGGCAAGGAGGCGGGCTGGCCCATCTCCGTCACCTTCACCCTCGACTCGTCGGGGCTGCTGCACGTCACGGCCGAGGAGAAGGAGACCGGCGAGCGCCTCGACCTCCAGGTGGAGGTCGGCCGGATGACCGAGGACGACGTCGAGGCCTCCCGCGCGGCGCTGTCCCGCGTCCAGGTGAACTGACCGGTGAACTGACCCGAAGGGCCGGCGGTGTCGTTCGACGACGACTACAAGAAGCGGGTGCTGGACCCCGCCCGCGCGGCGGGGGACCAGCCTCCCGAGGATCTGCGCGCCCGCTACGCGCTCGCCGAGCCGCTGACGTCCGAGGCGGTCACCGCCCGCGTCAAGGAGGTCAGGCAGTGCTGGCGGCGTTCGCGCGGCCAGCTGAAGTACCGCAGGCTCATCGACCGGCTGGAGGCCGAGCACCGGGTGCTCGCCGGGGTGTTCACCGCGGCCGAGCAGGGCGACCTCGGGCCGCTGCGGCAGCGGCTGCGCGGCGGCGACGAGCGCAACGCCCAGCGCCGCGCCGACGTGCGCGCCCGCCTGCTGGACGCCGCCGGGACGCTCAAGCTGCTGTCGCCCGCCGAGTGCGAGGCGATCGGCAGGGCCGGCGGGGTCTCGGCCGCCGAGCTGAACCAGCTCCTGCGCATCGACGGCGTCGAGGTGCACGAGCCCGACCCGCTGCCCGCCGCGCCGCCCTACCCCGGCTACGCCAAGGCCCGGGAGTCCCTGCACGTCCTGGGCAGCCGGCATCTGCTGGCGTTCCTGCTCGGCAGCGACAGGATCGGCGGCATCCGGATCTTCGGCGGGGTGTCGGCGGGAGGCGTCCCCATCGACCCCGCGGGCGCGGGCCGCGCGCTGGAGCGGGTCGCCGGGGAGTGGGCGCGCAGGCCGCGCGACACCAGCGCGACCCACGCCGAGACCGTCCTCATCGCGCTGCGCGCCGCCCTGCGCGAAGGATTCCTGCACGACCTGCTCTCCTACGACTTCGTCGCGCGGCTGCGGGAGCGCCGCGTCCAGCGCGCCTCCGACGCCGCGCTCATGGACGCCGCAGTGCGCGGTCTCGGCCTGGAGCCCGGCGAGGCGCGGCGGCTGGTGTTCGCCATCGGCCGCGAGGGCGGCGCGCCCGCGGGCCCCGGCGGAAGGCTGCGGGAACTGCTGGACGCCGGGGAGGCGCACGCGGCGGCCCTGCTCGCGATGAGCATGCCGGACGGCGCGGAACTGCCCGAGACCGCCGAGGCCCAGGGGCGGGTCGCCTCCGCCGAAAGGCTGCTGGCCGAAGCCGAGGACCTCGCAGGCGCGGGCGACCCCGACGCCGCCTGGCGCAAACTGGAGGACGCCGGAGCGCTCGCCGCCGACCTGCCCGGCCTGCGCGAACTGCGCCGCACCCTGCCGCCGCTGCCGCCCACCGGCGTCACGGCGGTCGCCGACGGGGAGCGCGTCCGCGTCACCTGGACCCCTTCGGCGTCCCGCGCCGGCGACATCGCGCACGTGGTCGTCCGGCGCGCGGACCGCCCGCCCGCCGACCCCGCGGACGGCGACACCGTGCCCGCGGCCGACCCCTCCCCGCCCGTCAACGTGCCGCTGCACTACGCGGTGTTCGCGCGGCGCGGCGACGCCGTCTCCCCAGGCCGGGCCGCCCCGCCCGTCCTGCTGCGGCCCGAGCCGTCCGGCGTCGAACTGGCCACCGGCGACGGGACCGTCACCGGCCGCTGGGTGTGCCCGCCGGGAGCCACCCGGGTCGCGGTGTTCCGCGACGGCGTGCCGATCCCCGTCGGCCGCGACGGATTCACCGACCGGGCCGTCATCAACGGCGCCACCCATCGGTACGAGATCCACGCCGTCTACCCCGACGGGCCCGTCGAGACGACCACCCCCGGGCTGGTGCTTGTCGCGACCCCGCATCCGCTGCCCGACCCCGTCACGGAGTTCACCACGCAGCCGCACGGGCAGGACAGGCTGCTGCTCGGCTTCGCGCTGCCCGACCACGGCCTCGTCGAAGCCCTGCTGCTGGAGGGCGACCCGCCCTGGCCGACGCGCGCGCTCGTGCCCCTGGCGGAACTGCGCGGCGACCGGATCGAGGCGACCCCGCACGCCCGCGGCCTCGTCGTGCGGCCCGGCGCGAGCGGCGTGCTGCTGCTGGTGACCGTCGCCGGCAGCGTCGCCGCGATCGGCGCGCACCGCCGCCACGTCGACCTCCCCGTCCCCGAAGGGCTCACCGCGGCGCGGCGCGGGGACGAGGTCCGGGTCGGGTTCGCCTGGCCGGGCGACGCCTCAGCCGTGGCCGTCACCTACGAGATCGGCGATCGCGGGGCTCAGCGCGTCGCCGTCACCCGGGCCGCCTACACCGCGGCGGGCGGCGTGCACCTCGACGTGCCGGAGACCGAGGCGGTGCGGATCGGCGTCGCGGGCGCCTCCGACCACGCCGGGGCCGTGCTCACCGGACCCGCCGCGACCATCGCGCTGGGCGCCCGCACCGTCGTCAGATACGACCTGGCGCCCGGAGGGCCGCCCTGGAAGCGGGAACTCGTGCTCACCCTCACCCCCGACCGGCCCGTCCGGCTCGACCGCCTCGACCTCGTCCTGCGCGACGGCAAGGTGATGCCGCAGGCGCCCGGCGACGGAGAGAGCCTCGTGTCGTGGCACGATCTCGACGTGCCCGCCGAGACCGTTCTGCGCGTCCCGCTGCCCAGGCGGCGCGGCCCCTACTGGCTGCGTTGCTTCACCGGCGACGCCGTCGACCTCGCCGACCCGCCCGTCCGCCGCCTCCAGCAGGGAGCCTGACCATGCGAACCGAAGGCGTGCGCGGCGCGCACCGCAGGCCCGCCAAGGGCAGGCCGCCCCGCGCCAGGGACGCCGTGACCTGCCCGTACTGCTTCGCGCTGTTCGGCAGGGACCGGATCGCCTACCGCTGCCTCGGCAGGGCAGGGCGCGGCATCGGCTGCGACCCCGTCCTCGACATGGAACTCGCCGCCTACCAGGGCGGCCAGGCCGGCGCGATGCTGCCGCCCGTCTTCACCGGGCGCGGCGCGCGGGCGTCCTGCCCGGACTGCGGCCGGGAGAGCGGACGCCGGGTCTGCCCGGAATGCCACCACGAGCTCGCGCCCGCCTACTGCGACACGCCCGGCCGGATCGTCGCGCTGGTCGGCGCGAAGAACGCGGGCAAGAGCACCTACATCGCGGTGCTGCTGCACGAGCTGCGCAACCGGGTCGGCACCGAGCTCGGCACCTCGCTCGTGGCCTGCGACGACCGCACGATCGAGCGGTACAAGCGCGACTTCGCCCGGCCCCTGTTCGACCAGCAGCGGCTCCTGCCGACCACGCCCAGCGCCGTCACCGCGCCGCGCGAGCCCCTCGTCTACCTGCTGACCCGGCGGGTCAAGGGCAGGTTCGGCAGCCGCACCGAGGCGCTCACCCTCGTGCTGTTCGACACCGCGGGCGAGGACCTGCGCAGCCGCGACGTCCGCGACCTCCACCTGCGCTACCTGGAGGCGGCCGACGCGATCGTGTTCCTCGCCGACCCGCTCGAACTCGTCTCCGGCGGGGCCGAGAGCGAGCCGCTGGACGTGCTCGCCCGGGTCACCGAGCCCCTGCGCCAGCGGCACGGCCTGGACGTCAAGGAGAGGCTGCGCACGCCCATCGCGGTCGCCCTCACCAAGATCGACGAGCTGGGGCTGCCCGCCTCCTCGGCGCTCCAGCGCTCCCGGGTCCGCTCCGGCTCCCTCGACACCGACGACCGCGAGGCCGTCGACGCCCACGTGCGGGCGCTGCTCGACACGTGGGGCGCGGGCGACCTCGACCGGTACCTGGAGCAGCACTACGCCGAGTACGGGCTGTTCGGGGTCTCCGCGCTCGGCGGCGCGCCGCGTGGCGACGAGGTAGCGCCCGGCGGGGTGCGCCCCTACCGGGTCGAGGACCCGCTGCTGTGGCTGCTGCACCGGTTCGGAATGCTGGACGGCTGATGGCCTGGCAGCTGCACTACACCTCGGCCCGCTCGGCCGCGCGCTCCGGCTTCCAGTTCACCGCGTCCTCCCCCGGGCTGCCCGCGGGAGCGGAAGCAGCCGTCTCGCCTTATCTCGGCTACCGTCCCCCGCCGGACGCGCCGCCCGCTCCGGGGCCGTCCGAACTCGCCGCTTTTCCCGAGGCGCTGAGCTACGACGTCGTCGGGGGGAGGCCGCTGCTCGTCCTTTCGCGGTACCTCGGACGGGATTATTCGGGGCGCTTCGGCAACTTCCTCGCGCACGCCGTCCTGGCCGACGCCGAGGAGCTGGAAGGACTGCGGCCGATCGAGTTCTGGCGCGCGCCGTTCTGGGCCGAATCCCCCGCCGACAGCCTCGCCGTCTTGGAGGACCCGCCTCCGGGCGACGCCCTCGACCCCGAGTCCCTGTGCCACTGGCTCGCCGCGTTGGACCACGACCCCTACGCGCGGCTGGCGTGGCTGCTCGATGCGCCGGCGAACCGGATCATCCTGGTCTGCCCGGACATCGAGGAGATCGTCCGCTGGTTCGCGGTCTTGGCCTACTCGCTGCCCGTCGAGGCCGCCGCCGCCCTGTCCTTCACCACGTACACGGCCGACCCCGTGACGTCCCCGCACCGCCTCGTCGGCACCACCCCCGACGTCTGGGCCTCCCAGCGCACCGACCACCCGGCGCATCCCCTCGACCGCCCCGCCCCCGCCCACACCCCCACCCGCTACGCCGCCGCCGTCGCCGCCCGCTGGCGCGCCCACGACCTCGACGGCCTCGACGCCCTCTCCGAACTCGCCGCCCTCACCCCCGACACCCCCGAAGCCGCCGCAGTCCTCACCGCCCTGTGCGCCCCCTCGACCCCCGGCCCAACCGAATCCGGCGAGCCCTTCGACACCACGCACCACCACAACGGCCGACCGAGGAACACCTTCGACGCCGCGGACGACCACGGCAAGAGCGGGCCAGGAGGCGCGTTCGACGCCACGAACCACGGCGCCGAACGGCACAACGGCGGGCCGGGGAACGCCTTCGACGCCGCGGACCGCGACGGCGGCTGGGGCGAGGAGCGGGGAGACGGCGAAGAGGATGAGGCGGCGCAGGCGCTCGCGCTGCCGTTGCTGGGGAGTCCCGGGCTGCCGGGGTGGGTGTGGGAGCGGCTGCGGGTCGACGAGCTCGGGTTCGAGCTGGCGGCGGCCGTCAACCGGCTCGCGCCGGACCCCGCCGTCGCGCGGGCGGCCGGCGACCGGTGCGCGCACCTGGTGCTCGGCTCCCCCGAGCTGCGCGACAGGCTCGGCGAGTTCACGCTGGAAGACCCTGCCGAGCTGTCGGTGCGGCTGTCGCGCGAACTCACCTCCGCGCCCGACCTCGCCGCCCTCGCCGACCTGACCGTGATCGCCGAACGGCTCGCCATCCCCGTCGTCGGGGAGCTGACCCGGCGCGGCGCGCACAGGCTCACCCTGGAAAGCGCCGACGACAAGGCGGTGCTGAGCGCGCTGGAGCGGGTCTGCGACAGCGCGCTGCCCGCACTGCTGTCCGGGATCATCGAGGCGCTGGAGCGAGGCGGGGCGCTGCTGCGCCGTGAGGTGCTCACCGGGCAGGTCTGCGACGCCCTCGCCGACCACGCCGAACGCGCCCCCCTGGCGGCCTCGCCCGAAGTGTCCCTGCACCTGCTGCGCTCGCTCGCCGCCCGCCACGGCATCCACGGCGGCCCCACCCTCGAACTCGCCGGACGCCTGCCCGGAAACCGCGCCGCGGAAGGCGTCCTCGCCGCCCGGGACGTCGCCACCGGACGCGAACCCCGCGCCGCCGCCCGCGCGCTGGAACGCGTCGACGGGGCGCTCGCCGGACCGACCCTGCTGGCCGTCGCCGACGCGCTCACCGAACGCTCCCCCCGCTTCCGCGCCGCCCTCCTCACCGCACTCGACGCCCGGGTCCGCGACCTCCTCGCGCACCGCTGGATCGAGACCGCGGGCACCCGCGCCCGCCGGTTCGACCTCGTCGGCGTCGCGCTGCGCGCCCCCGGCACCCCCCTGGACGGCTGGGCGCGGGAGCTGACACGCAGGAGGCTCACCATGTTGCAGCTGGAGACCTATTTCCGGGACGATCAGACACTCCGAGCCGCGCTGCGAGACCTGCGGGGGTAGAAGAACCGTGCCGATCCTCTACGTGCTCGCCGCGGTGGTGTGGACCGCCGCGATGGCGGCAGGGTTCTGGTACGTCTTCCCGCCCCTGTTCGGGGCCACCCTCCTCACCGTCACCCTTGCGGCGTTCGGCTACTACTACGTCATCGCCTGCCGCGCGCTGGTGCCCGCGGGAGCCGACGGCCTGTCTCCCGTGACGCCGTCGGACGGCCGGTACCGGCACTACCTCGTCGGCCAGGTGTGGCGCGACTGGCTGGCGCTGGTCCGCGAGGTCGGCCCGCGCGTCCACCGGATCGCCGACACCTCGGTGCGGCGGCTCACCAAGACGCTGCTGCAGGGCTGGTGGGGGTTCTTCCTCTTCCCCGTCTGGACCGCCCTGTGCGGCGGGATCGTCCTCGCCGCGGTGCCCGTCGCGCTGATCGGCGCGGCGCTGACCGTCCTGTTCGCGGTCGTCGCCGCGGTCGGGCTCGCCGGGTGGCTCGTCTGCGTGGCGCTGCTCGCGGGCCTGGACCGGCTGCTGTCGGTCCGCGGCCGGATCCTCCAGACCTGCCCGCACCCGAGCTGCTACCGGCGGATCGGCCTGCCCGTCTACGTCTGCCCGCGCTGCAACCGGCGGCACGACAGGCTCGTGCCGTCGACGGCCGGGGCGTTCCGGCACGTCTGCGCGTGCGGGGCACGGCTGCCGACGACCGTCGCGCTCGGCCGCTACCGGCTGACCGCGCACTGCCCGCACTGCGCCGGACGGCTCCCGGACCGGATCGGCAGGGTCCGGGTAGAGCCCGTGCCGTTCATCGGCGGCCCCGCGGCGGGCAAGACGACCTTCATGTTCCTGGCGATCCGGGCGCTGCACGCGCGCTCGCGCGAGATCGAGGGGCATGTCGCGTTCGTCGAGCAGCGCCACCAGCAGGCGTACGCGAGCGCGGTCGAGGAGTTCGCGCGCGGCGGCCGGCTCGCCAAGACCGGGCCGGAGCTGCCGCTCGCGACGATGGTCGACGCGGAACTGCCGCACGAGCACCGCATCCTCTACCTGTTCGACCCCGCCGGCGAGCTGTTCACCGGCGCGGCCTCGGTGGAGGCGCTGCGCTACCTCGACCACAGCGAGGCGCTCGTGTTCGTCCTCGACCCGTTCGCGCTGCCCGAGGTGCGCCGGTCCCTCACCGAGGAGGAGCGGGCAAGGCTGCGCGCCACCTCCGGCGCGCCGTCGGACGAGGACCCTTCCGACACCCTCCAGCGGGTGCTGAACGATCTGCGCTCCCGCCCGGACCGGGGCAGGCAGCGCCGAGTCGCCGTCATCGTCACCAAGACAGACCTGCTGGTCGGCACGTCCGTCGGCCGGGACGTGCGGGCCGATCCGCGCGCCTGGCTGGACGCCCTCGGCCTCGGCAACACCCTGCGCACCCTCGACCAGCTCGCCGAGGAGGTCCGCGTCTTCCCCTCCGGCCTCGACGCCCCCGTCTCGGCCCTGGCGGACCTCGTCGGCTGGGTCGCCGGCCTCACCCTGTCGTCCCGCGGCAGCCTGATCCCCGACCTCCCTCCCGACCTCTCCGAGGTCCCTCCCGCGCTCCCCCTCCGCGACCCCTGGCGCCCCAAGGGCCGCACCCCCGACCACGTCCCCCTCGGCTACCAGACCGGCCGCTGGGCCATCCTCACCACCCTCTCCCTCCTGCCCCTCTCCCTCACCCTCCTGACCTTCCACCAACTCCTGCCCTGACGTTCCCGGGCCCCGTCGGCACTCCTCCCCCCGCCACGCCCCGGCCTCCGCTCCGGACCCGGCCTCCGCTTCTGGTCCCGGGGAGTGAACCTCCGGGGGCGAAGCGGAGTCGAACAGGGCGAGTTCCTCCGTTTCCCCCCGCCCCCCGAGCCAGTCCGGGAAAGGACTGCCATGTCGGCCGAGATCGAACCGGTGCCTGAGGAGGCGCCGGCGGAGATGTCCAAGAAGACGATGGTCCTTCTCGCCGCGGGCATGAGCGTCTGCGTCGCCCTGGTGCTGGGGCTCACGCTGCTCATCGGGACGGGAGGGCCGGACGGGGCCGGACGGCCGCCCGCGGCGGGCACCGTCCCGAAGGTCGAGGGGCTGACGCTGCTGAAGGCCACCCAGTCGCTCGCCGGACGGCGGCTCGCCATCGGCGGAGTGGCGCGGGTGCCCTCGTCGCTGCCCGCCGGGCTGATCGTCTACACCGCGCCCAGCGCCGGCTCGCCCATCGGCGAGGGGGCGCCCGTCACCTTGTACGTGTCGAACGGCAGCGGCGACGAGGAGGCCGCGCCCACCCGGGCGGCGGTGCCCTATCTCCTCGGCTCGGACGCCGCGCACGCCGCGCGGGTGCTGCGGAAGCTGGGGCTGCGGCTGGAGCCCGCGGGAGCCCGCGGCCCGATCACCGCCCAGAACCCCGCCCCCGGCACGGAGGTGGCCCAAGGCGGCGCCGTCCAGGTGACCGCGGGAGAGCCCTCGCCCGGCTGAGCCCGACCGTGAACCCCGACCACCAGTGGGACGCTCACTGACAGGTGAGATCTCACTTACTCCCAACATTCCCCTCATACGACGCAATGCGCCCGCCCCGTTTGGGCGGATGCTTGACGCAGACGTCCGTCGACCCGGCCTTCGCATCCCCCGGAGCCGCCCGATGCGCACCCTCCTGCCCGCCCTCATCCTCATCCTCCTGTTCGCGCCGCCCGTCCAGGCGCACGAGCACCCGCACGGCTCCACCGACCGGGTCACCCCCGGCGCCGTCCGGATCGAGGTCGGCGCGAAGGTCGACATCACGCTGCTGGACGACCGGGCCGCGCTCAAACGCTTCAAGCGCAGCTACGAGGTGACCCTCGGAGCGGGCAGCGGCTTCACCGTCTCCCCCGAGGGCGTGCTGATCACCGCCACCGGCACCGTCGACAGCGAAGAGGACCCCGCCGTCTACGCGGCCAACCGGGTCTTCGCCGAGTACTACGAGCAGCAGATCCCGGCCGACTTCGCGCGGCACAGCGCGGGCACCGGCGACCTCGACTTCCGCCTCCAATCCTGTTATCCGCCCGAACGCAGCGACTCCACCTGCACCGCCGTCATCACCCCGACCGTACGGGTCTTCCCGTACCTCGAGCCTCCCTCGGATGAGGGATATCCGGCCGAGATCCTCAAGACCGGCGCCGACCCCTCCGCGCCCGCCGTCCTCCGCGTGACCGGCGGCACGAAGGACCTCGACCTGCCCACCCTTCCCCTCGCCAAGGCCTACGGCGGCGAGATCAAGGCGCTCGACATCATGACGTACAAGGCGCGCCCGTCGGTCGAGGTCACCCCGACGGTCGAGGTCGCCCACCTCGACCCGCCCGGCTCGCGCACCCTCCTCAAGGACGACCGCGAGCGCATCGCCGACCAGATCACCGCCGACGGCGCGGGCGGCGCGGTCATCGACGACCAGCACAGCGAGGTCATCGGCCTGGTCACCCTGGCCGGGACAGAGACCACGTTCACCCCCGTCGAGGACATCCTCGCCGCCATGGAGTCGGCCGGCGTCACCGCCCACCGGGGACCCCTGGACGTCGTCTTCGAGACCGCGCTCGCGCACTACCACGACCGCTCCTACTCACTGGCCATCCCGGTGCTGGAGCAGGTGCTCAAACTGCGCCCCGACCACGCCGTCGCGCTCAGCCACCTGCGCGACTCGCGCGCCTGGAAGGGCACCGACAAGGAGGCCAAGCGGCCCACCGCGGACGGCGGCGGCCCCGGCATCTTCACGCCCTGGACGATCGGCGCGGCCGCGCTCCTGCTCGCCGCCCTCGGCGCCGGGGCGCTCCTGCTGCGCAAACCGCGCGCCGCCTCGCCCGACGCGGCGGTCACCGCCGTCGTGGCCGGCGCGCTGCCGCCCGCCCCGCTCACCACCGTCGACCGGTCCGACCCAGGCCGGTTCCCCGGCGTACCGAGCAACCCGGGCGGACCCGGCAATCCGAGCGGACCCGGCACCCCGGGCGGCCCGGGCGCCACGAGCAGGCCGGGCGCCGGCGCCCACCCCGGCCCGGTGTTGCGCGAGCCCGGGCCGGGCGACCGCCCCGCCTACTGCACCCAGTGCGGCATGCGGCGCGGCCCCGCCCACCGCTTCTGCGGCTACTGCGGACACCCCGCCTAAGGAGACCCCTTGCACACCGGCGACTCCCGCCCCGGCCTCTCCGGCCGCATCCTCGGCGACTACCAGGTGCTCGACCTCGTCGGGCGCGGCGGTATGGCCGAGGTGTACCGCGCCCGCGACCACCGGCTCGGCAGGATCGTCGCGCTCAAGATCCTCGCTCCCCACCTGACGTACGACGAGCGGTTCCGGATGCGGTTCGTCCGGGAGTCGCGGACCGTCGCCGGGATGGACCACCCCTACATCATCCCGATCTTCGAGGCGGGCGAGGCCGACGGGCTCCTGTTCATCGCCATGCGCTTCGTCGGCGGCGAGGACCTGCGCGTCCGGATGGGCAGGCAGCGGCCCTTCCCCGCCGACCGGGCCGCCCGCCTGCTCGGCCAGATCGCCGCGGCCCTCGACGCCGCGCACGAGCACGGTCTGGTGCACCGGGACGTCAAGCCCGCCAACGTCCTGGTCGCGGCCGGGCAGTCCGAAGGCGACGAGCACGTGTACCTCACCGACTTCGGGCTGACGAAGTCGGCGACGTCGGCGTCGGGGCTGACCAGCCAGGGCCAGTTCGTCGGGACGCCCCGCTACATCGCGCCCGAGCAGATCACCGGCGACGCGGTGGACGGGCGCTGCGACCAGTACGCCCTCGGCTGCGTCGCCTACGAGATGCTGTGCGGAGCCCCGCCGTTCGTGCGGGAGAACCAGATGGGCCTGCTGTACGCGCATGTGTCGGAGGAGGCTCCTCCGGCCTCCTCACACCAACCCGGCCTTCCCGTCGCGGTGGACGCCGTCCTTGCCCGCGCCATCTCCAAGGCTCCCGGCGACCGCTACCCCTCCTGTCTCGCTTTCGTCCGTGCCCTTCGGGAGGCCCTGGGCGAGGTCGTCTCCGACCCGTCCCTGCGCTCGGTGCCTTACACCCCGTCCGTGGCACAGACCCCTCCGCCGGGGCTCCGCCGCGCCGACACCGTGCCCCCTTCGCTGACCCGTCTGACGACCCCGTCACCGCGGATCGGCGGACGGCGTCCCGTCCAGCTCATCGGGGCCGCCGTCGCGGTGCTCGTGGCGGCGGGCGCGGCGGGGGTCCTGCTGCTGCGCGGCGGCACGGCGACCTATCCCGGCAGCGACGCCGCCCCGTTCCGCTTCGCCTACCCCGCCGCGTGGGAGGCGCGCACCCACTCCGACGTGTCCGTGATCGCCTCTCCCGAGGCCGCCGTGTTCGAGGGGCTGTTCGCCACGCCCGTCGCCGCCGACTGGGCGCCGGTCGCGGACCTCGACGCCGAGGACGCGACGGGCGTCTTCGCCGGCGTGAGCGACACCCTCGACAACACCGCGGCCGTCGCCACGAGCCTGCCCGCGCTGCTGCCCGGCAAGGTCAGCCTCGGCCCTGCCGCCCCGGTGACGGCGGGCGGAGCACGCGCCGACGCCTACCGCGGCTCGGTCGCCGACCCCGCCGACCCGGCGCGCCGACTGGAGATCACCGTGCTCGTCGTGCCGCGCCCCGCCGGATCGGCCGCCTTCGTCGTCTACTTCTGCGCGCCCGCGCACTGCTCGGCGGAGACCGCGGACGACCTCGTCACCAGCTTCGCGCTGACGTCCTGACCTCGCCACGGAAAGGCCCGGGAGTGCCGGTCAGGTGAGGAGGCGGCCCGCGCGGACCGCGGCGAAGAAGTCGCGGACGTCCTCCGCGAACGCGGCGGGCTGCTCCAGCGCGAGGAACGCCCCGCCGCGCTCGAGTTCCGTCCAGCGGGTGACGGTGTGCTCCCGGTCGGCGAACCGGCGGACCGCCACGTCCGTCGTGCCCGTCGCCAGGACCGCCGTCGGGACCGGGCCGCGCGGCCGCGGCGGCGCCTCGGCCGGGTCGTGCGCGTCCTCGTAGTAGAGGGCCGCGGCCGAGGCCGCGGTGCGGGTGAACCACAGGATGGAGGCGTCGGCGAGCAGGAGGTCCCGGTCGACCGCGTCCTCCGGCAGCGCCGACCTCGCGTCGCTCCAGGCCCGCACCTTCTCGACCGTCCAGGCGAGCTGCCCGGCCGGGGAGTCGAGGAGCGCGTGCCCGAGCGTCGAAGGCCGGGTCGCCTGGAGCACCGCGAACCCGTACCCCTCGGTGTGGAACTCCGCGAGGCGGGCGAGGCGCTCCCGCTCCACCTCGGTGAGCCCCGTCAGGGCCTCCGGATCACTCGTCGGCGGCGTGACCAGCCCGTTCAGGTGGACGCCGATCACCCGGCCCGGCGCGCGGCGGCCCATCTCGGCCGCGATCCTGGCGCCGCTGCGGCCCCCCTGCACCCCGAACTCCGGGTACCCGAGCCGCGTCATCAGCTCAAGGAAGGCGTCCGCGATCCGTCCCGTCGTCCAGCCCGGCTCGCGCAGCGGCCCCGAGTACCCGACGCCCGGGACGTCCGGGACGACGAGGTGGAACGCGTCGGTGAGCTGCGGCAGGACCTTGGTGAACTCGATGAACGACCCCGGCCACCCGTGCACCAGCAGCAGCGGCACCGCCCCCTCCCGCGCCGACGGCCGGTGCACGAAGTGCACGGTCTGCCCGTCGATCTCGGTGCGGAACTGCGGCATCCGGTTCAGCCGCGCCTCGGCCTCCGCCCAGTCGAACCCGTCCGCCCAGTACCCCACGAGGCCCTGGAGATAGGTCACGGGCACCCCCCGCTCCCACCCCGCCCCCGGCTCCGCCGCCCCCCACCGCGTCCGCTCCAGCCGCTCCCTGAGGTCGTCGACCTCCCCACGCCCCACCCGAACCCGGAACTCCCGCACCTCACCCATAGCCCAGACGTACCCACCCGATCGCCCCCGGATTCACCCCCCGACCTGATCCCGATACCTCTCCAGCAGCTCCGGCGCCAACTCCAGCAGATCCACCAGCTCCTCCACCAGCGCCGCGTCGATCACCGCCATCTCCACCGCGCTCAGCCTCCCCTGCCCCACCGATCCCCCTCCCCACCTGCGAAGGCCTCCTCCGCACCGCCCAGGATCGTAACCTCCCTCTCGCGTGGGACCTACCCGAGCACCCTTCCTCGCCGAAGGCACCGCTCCGCGCCGGTCCTCGGACCGTCCGTCCGAAAGGCCGGGAACCACACCGTGCGGTTCACCCGTCACGGCTCAGGGGCGAACGCATCCCCGCGGGATCCCGGTGATGACCGACGCCGGACAGCGCCGGCCGGCGCACGGGCTCAGGCGGACTCACCGATCTCGGCCGCCAGGAGCGCGCCGAGCTCCCAGCAGTCCTCGCGGTCGGCCTTGGTGACGGGGCCCGCGACGGTCACCGGAGGGCGGACGGGCCGCCAGGACATGCCCGTGGCGATCGCCTCGACCGCGCGGACGGCTCCGGTCGTGTCGAGGTTGCCGTGGACGTAGAGGCCGTAGGGCATCTTCGGCTTGGCCTCCAGGCACGGGTAGTAGACGGTGTCGAAGAAGTGGTAGAACGTCCGCAAAGGTGACATGAGGAGCCCTCGATGGCCACTACCCCCAGTGACGATGTCCCCGTTCTCTCCTACGCCCGCATCTCCGCCGACATCCAGCGCGACGAGCACGGCGTGAACCACCAGCACGCCGTCAATCGAGCAACGGCCGCGCGTCTCGGCTGGACGATCGTCGACGAGGTCACCGACAACGACAAGTCAGCGGCCAAGGCCGACGTCTACCGCGACGGGTTCGAGTTCATGATCCGCGCCCTCAAGAAGGGCGCCTTGCCGGACGGGCGAGCCATCCAAGGTGTGATCGTCGTAGCGGACGACCGGCTTGTCCGCCGCCCCGGCGACTACGAACGCTTCGTCGAGGCCATCACCCACCAGGACGGCCGGGTGTATGCCGACGCCCGCGGCCCGAAGGACCTCTACAGCGAGGATGTGGAGAGCATGGGCCTGATCGGTGCCGTCTTCTCCCGCATAGAGGTCCGCAAGATCCAGCGACGGGCCCGGCAGGACCACCGACGCCGAGCACTCGCCGGCCGGGCGCCCGGCGGCCGGTTCCGTGCGTTCGGATGGAAGGAGGACCGCCGCACCCTCGAACCCGCCGAGGCCGACGCCATCGCTTGGGCCGTGGCCCGGCTCATCGCAGGCACCTCCGCGAACTCCATCTGCCGAGAGCTGCACGCACGAGGGCTGACGACCCCGGTAGGCGGCACGTGGTCGCACACGAACCTTCGCCGCGTGCTCATGAACCCGAGGATCTGCGGGTGGCGAATGATCAACGGCGAACTCATCGTCGACCCGGCGACGGGCGAGCCGGTACAAGGCGACTGGGAACCGATCGTCACGCCCGACCAGTGGCGCGCGGTGCGGGCGATCTTCGAGAGCCGCCGGGGGCAAATCGTCGACCACACCGGAACGCCCATCAAGCCGCGCGTCCCGCATGACCTCCGCGAACACCGATGGCTTCTCGGCGGAATCCTGCGATGCGGCAACGTCCTCGCCAATGGAGCCCTCTGCAACACTCCGCTCTCCGCAGCCTTCCACCAGCCGTCGAGCAGGCACCGCTACTTCTGCAAACCGAAGCTCGTCGGTTCCTGCGGCGGACTCGCCAGGCGGGGCGATCTCGTCGACGAGTTCGTCTCCGAGGCCGTGATAGCCAAACTGGAACAGCGCGAGGCACAAGCCCCGCAGGGAAGCCGACCTTGGGCGCGAGAAGTTGAGTTGACCGAGAAGATCGATCAGCTCAACGAACTCCGCATCCACTTCGCCCGACGCAGCATTTCCAATTCCCTGTTCTTCGCCGAGGTCGAGCGGCTGGAACCCGAGATCGCGCAACTCCGCGCCGACCGCGAACGGCACTCCCTGGCCGTAGCGAAGGCGTCGCAGGGCTTCACCGAGATCCGACGCCGCTGGTACTCCGAGACCGATGAAGATCGCTTGGACATCGCCCAGAAGCGCGCCTACATCAGGGAAGCGGTACACGCCGTCATCGTCCGCCCAGCTGGAAGAGGCACGGGCAAGCGCTTCAACCCGGACCTCCTAGAGATCATCTGGCGGGAAAACTGACACCGACGTCTGTGTTTCCCGTCACATAGGCGTATTCGAGTAATGTCCGCTGGTGTCCGTGGGCGTCCACTGGTACCCCTCCTTCGCTCTCGGTTGGATGGAGGGGTTTTCCATTGTGAGCCTTCCGGGTATTGGTGGGTTCAGTTGTGTTGGTTGGTGGGTAGTTGTGGTGTTTGAAGTCGCAGAGTGCGTCTTCGAGTCGGTGGAGTGGAGGGCAGCGGGCCTAGGCAACCCGCCGCTCATGCCCCCGTTCGGGGCGTTATTGAGAGCCATCGCCGGGATTGGGCATCCGGCACCAGAAGGGGTAGGCGCCCGGCGGTCAGATCGGCCGCCACCAGCCTTTACGAGAGCCCAGACACGACGGAATCCACTCGCCGAGAGCACGAGCAGCAGGCGGCAGCCTGCCCGGAACACCAGCGGTGCTCAGCTCGAAGAACGCGCGCGACTCGCGTTTCCGTCGACGTCTGGAGACTGTTGCAGCCGAGCCGTGAAGCCATGGAATGGGGCCGCCGCCAAGCAGCCCACGCCCCCCACTGGAACGAACGGAAATGGTCCCGCATCGCGACCATCTTCCAAGTCACCTTCACCGAGAACATCAGTGAAGAGCCCGCCGGCGACGCCCGCCGAGGCGACGACGACCAAGCCGACGAGCACATGCCGGGTGCCGCATGAGCACCCCGCCCCTCATCCCTGAGGATCTGGCCGCCGCGATCGAGCGCGCGAAGATGCCGGACTTCCCGCGCTGGCACCAGATGATGAACGCCACCGGCGGATGCGGACAGCCCATCCGCCTCCAGGGCGAACGCTTCACCGTGGACGGCACCACGGGTGAGCTCATCGAGTCCTACACGACCGCCGACGAGCCGAACGGCTACCTGCTCACCGCGTGCGGCAACCGCCGCGCGTCCAGGTGCGCGGCCTGCTCGGAGGTCTACCGGGAAGACACCTACCACCTGATCATCTCCGGGCTCATCGGCGGCAAGGGCGTCCCCGAACAGGTCAGCGCGCACCCGCGTGCGTTCCTCACCCTCACCGCGCCCTCGTTCGGAGCAGTCCACACCCGCCGCAGCGACGGCACCTGCCGACGCCGGCGAGACCGCCAGGTCTGCGAGCACGGCCGCCCTCAGGGATGCGGTATCCGGCACGCGCCCGAGGATCGGATGCTCGGACAGCCGGTCTGCGAGGACTGCTACGACTACCCGGCAGCCGTCCTGTGGAACGCCCACGCCCCGGAACTATGGCGACGCTTCACTCTCGCCGTCCCGAAGGCCCTCACCGCAGAGTTGGGCATCACCCACCGCCGACTGCGTGAACAAGCCCGCCTGTCCTACGCCCGCGTCATCGAATACCAACGGCGCGGCCTCATCCACTTCCACGCCGTCCTGCGCATCGACGGACCCACCGGCCCCGACACCCCTCCCCCGCCATGGGCCGACACCGCGCTACTGGAACGCGCACTACGAGCCGCCATCGACACCGTGTCCGTCGACATCCCGCACCCCGACGCAGACGGCCGGCCGATGGCGTTTCGGTGGGGAGCGCAGCACGACATCCGACCGATCCAAGTGGCCGCAGAGCTGGACGGCATCGCCGATAAGCACGTCGCCCGCTACATCGCCAAGTACGCCACCAAGGGCGCCGAGGACTCCGGCACCATCGACCGCCCGATCCACCACGCTCACCACATCACCGGGCTGAACGTGTCCGAACACGCCCGCCGCATGATCTGGACCTGCTTCTCCTTGGCGGATCTCCCCGCCTACCGAGAGGTCCCGCTCAGGCAATGGGCCCACATGCTCGGCTACCGAGGCCACTTCTCCACCAAATCCCGCCGCTACTCCCTCACCCTCACCGAACTCCGCCAAGCCCGAGCCACCCACGCCCGCAGAGCCGCCGGCCACCCCGAACCAGTGCCGGGAACAGTGACGGTTCAAGACTGGCGCTACTCCGGAAGCGGCCTCCTGTACGGAGAACACTTCTGGGCCGAACGCACCCGTAACCGCATCCAAGCCGCCCGCAACGCCGCTACTCAGCGTGCCGGCCGAGACGACGACCCGGTCTAGGCGTCGAGGACTTTCACTACAGGTTCAAGCCCGCCCGCTCCGCGGCCGGGGCCGGTCCGCCCGTGCCGGGCATGCGGCCTCTCCGGGCCGGTCCCGGCCCGAGCGGCCCGACTACCGACTGAGCATCCGTACAGGCTCTATGGCTTCCACCAACGCGCTGGGCGCAACGATCGCTACGGCCTTCAGCATGTTGCTTGCCTGCGCATGTAGGAGAAATTCGCCAGCCAGGCGCTGAGCCCTCGCTGCGCCAAGATGGCGGAGCAATGTCTCCAGAGCGAGTGACGTGAGACAAGGGTCGGTGATGGTGCGTGCGAGGGTCTCGGCCCGGCCTATCTCACCTGCGTTGGCTAGCGCCCGGACCAGGCTGCTCAGCGCCG
>NZ_BAAGPQ010000038.1:248431-248987 GCF_054783995.1 Actinocorallia aurea | reverse complement strand
CGCTCCATCTCACCCACGTCGACCAGCACCCGGACCAGGCTGCTCAACGCCCACGCTTCCTCCCAGGGTTTGGTGATGGTGCGTGTGAGGGTCTCGGCTTCAGTGGCGATCAGCAGAGCCCGCTCCATCTCACCCACGTCAGCCAGTGCCCGGACCAGCCTGCTCAGCGCCGACGCTTGCTCTCTGGGGTCGGTGATGGTGCGTGCGAGGGTCTCGGCTTCAGTGGCGATCAGCAGAGCCCGGCCCATCTCACCCGCATCGACCAGCGACCCGACCAGCCCGCTCAGCGCCGACGCTTGTTGCCTGGGGTCGGTGATGGTGCGTGCGAGGGTCTCGGCCCGGCCTATCTCACCTGCGTTGGCTAGCGCCCGGACCAGGCTGCTCAACGCCGACGCTTGTCGCCTGGGGTCGGTAATGGTGCATGCGAGGGTCTCGGCCCGGCCCATCTCACCCACGTCAGCCAGTGCCCGGACCAGCCTGCTCAGCGCCCATGCTTGCTCTCTGGGGTCGGTGATGGTGCGTGCGAGGGTCTCGGCCCGGCCTATCTCACCTGCGT
>NZ_BAAGPQ010000038.1:0-248293 GCF_054783995.1 Actinocorallia aurea | reverse complement strand
ACCAGGCTGCTCAACGCCCACGCTTCCTCCCAGGGTTTGGTGATGGTGCGTGCGAGGGTCTCGGCTTCAGTGGCGATCAGCAGAGCCCGCTCCATCTCACCCACGTCGACCAGCACCCGGACCAGGCTGCTCAACGCCGACGCTTGTTGGTAGGGGTCGGTGATGGTGCGTGTGAGGGTCTCGGCTTCAGTGGCGATCAGCAGAGCCCGCTCCATCTCACCCACGTCGACCAGCGACCCGACCAGGCTGCTCAACGCCGACGCTTGCTCTCTGGGGTCGGTAATGGTCTGTGCGAGGGTCTCTGCCCGGCCCATCTCACCTGCGTTGACCAGCACCTGGACCAGCCCGCTCAACGCCGACGCTTGTTGGTAGGGGTCGGTGATGGTGCGTGCGAGGGTCTCGGCCCGGCCTATCTCACCTGCGTTGGCTAGCGCCCGGACCAGGCTGCTCAACGCCGACGCTTGCTCTCTGGGGTCGGTAATGGTCCGTGCGAGGGTCTCTGCCCGGCCCATCTCACCTGCGTTGACCAGCACCCGGACCAGCCCGCTCAACGCCGACGCTTGTTGGTAGGGGTCGGTGATGGTGCGTGCGAGGGTCTCGGCCCGCTCCATCACACCTGCGTTGGCTAGCCCTTGGACCAGGCTGCTCAGCGCCGACGCTTGCTCTCTGGGGTCGGTGATGGTGCGTGTGAGGGTCTCGGCTTCAGTGGCGATCAGCAGAGCCCGCTCCATCTCACCCACGTTAGCCAGTGCCCGGACCAGGCTGCTCAGCGCCCACGCTTCCTCCCAGGGTTTGGTGATGGTGCGTGCGAGGGTCTCGGCTTCAGTGGCGATCAGCAGAGCCCGCTCCATCTCACCCACGTTAGCCAGTGCCCGGACCAGGCTGCTCAGCGCCCATGCTTGCTCTCTGGGGTCGGTGATGGTGCGTGTGAGGGTCTCGGCTTCAGTGGCGATCAGCAGAGCCCGCTCCATCTCACCCACGTTAGCCAGTGCCCAGACCAGGCCTCTCAGCGCCGACGCTTGCTCTCTGGGGTCGGTGATGGTGCGTGCGAGGGTCTCGGCCCGGCCTATCTCACCCGCGTTGGCCAGTGCCACGACCAGGCTCCTCAACGTCTCCGCTTGTTTCCGGGGGTCGGTGATGGAGTGGGCGAGGGCGTATGCGCGGTTGGTGTTGCCCAGGAGGGCCCAGGCTGTGGGGAGGCTGATGGGGATGTTGCTGTTGCGTAGGGCGAGGCGTTGGCGGGCGAGGGCGATGTGTATGCCTGCGCCGAGGTCGGGGTGGGGTTGGTCGCGGATGTAGTGCTGGATGGTGGCTACGTCACTGAAAACGAGAGCCAGTATCGGCGATGTTCAGAGCCGGTTCTCGATCTTGGATCGTCTGGAGTATCGGTGAGAGAAGGAGCCGGACTGTCGCGTGTAGATGAGTTCAGGCTCCACATGTTGGCGAGCGGGAGCGCCGGTGCGATCCTGGCGACGACCGTGTCGCTGAGATTGAGCACCATCGACCCGAGCGAGGTTGATCCGCCATCAGTCCCTACGATCCTCAGGCCGACCCTTGGTTCAACTCCCGGGTCGCTCGCGAACGTCCAGACCTCCTTGGCCTGTCCCTCGACGAGACGACGGCCATCGAGACTGCCGCCGGCCACGACATCCGCATCATTGCCGAGGACGACCACGTCTACGCGCAGACTGCGGACTACAACGGCGATCGAGTGAACCTCGTCCTCCGCGACGGCCACGTCATCCGAGCAAGCATGTTCTAAGCCATCCGTCACTAAGATCACAGCAAGCGCCAGGTGACACTTGAAACCCGGTCGCCTGGGCTGCGCTCCGGTCACGGCTCAACGAGGACAGCGAGTGCTGCGGTCGCCACGAGCTTGATCGAAAGGGTGGCTCCCACACTCAGAGACACAACATCGGCGCCGAACTTGGTGGCTCTCGGAAAACCGACAGATGGCTCTCGAACTCACCGACAAAACCAGGATGGTGATGAGGTCGGCGAGGGCTGCGGCGTCGCCTCCGCTGACGTCGAGCATTCGGTCGATGCGGGTGGTGTCGGTGGCCGTTGCCCGCATCCGTGGCAGGTCTCCGATGGTGTGGAGCATCTGGAGGTAGCCGCGTAGGAGGTATTCCGGTGTCCCGGCTGGCCATCCGGCGTCCCGGTAGCTCTCAGCCCAGGCGTGGACACGATCCCGCCACGCAGTGATCTCACCAGCGTGGAGGGCTTCACGGACGGTGTGGACGAGTTCTTCGTGTGCCAGGACGAACAGGGCCCCGTGGTCGGTAACCCAGTTCGCCTGCCGGGGGGAGAAGGACCGGCCGGTGACAGCTTGCAGGACCTTCCGTACCTCACCGACCGGTCGGTCCGTCAGCTCTGACAGGTCACGGGCCGTCAGGCCACCGCCAGCGGCGATCAGCAGGCCGAGCAGATCACGGCCTAGCCCTCCGCCGTCCAGCAGGCCGGACAGCTCACGCCCCGCGGCATCGCGGATCGCCACCGCCCACCGTGAGGTCTCCAGTAGCCGGACGATTTGCGGGTCGCGCAGCGGGTGCCAGTCGGGCACGTCTGCCGGGACGGGCGGGTTCGGCCGCCCCGACACGATGATGCGGACCCCCGCAGGGGGATCGCCGGGGAGCAGGTTGGCGATGCTGTGCGCATCAGCGCTGCGCTGCACACCCCGGTCTTCGTCCAGACCGTCCACGACCAGGACCAGCCGACAGCCGTTGCCAGCGCACTTACCCGCCGCTTCTTCCAGCAGTTGCAGGAACCACTGCTGGCGGTTCGACTCGGTCAGCACATCCGGCAGTGGCTGCCCGGTGACCTCCGCAAGCTGCATCAGCACGGCTTCCAGAAATGCCGCACGGTCAGACTGACCCGCCAGCCGGGCGGTGATGAAGAACGACACCACCCGAACCCCGGCAGGCGGGCTCTTCACGAACGCCGCCATCAACGCCGACTTACCTGCCCACGCCGGAGCCTGCCACCACACATACGCGGGCCCCTCCACCCGGGTGCAGAACTCCGCCAGCTCCGCCAGCTCCGCACCACGATCCCTCAGCTCACCCGAGAAAATCTGCTCCACCTGCCGCGCATACACCGACCGCGCCACCGAACCCGGACCCCGACCATAAAAGTTGTTATTGATCTCGATACCGGTGTTCACCCGCGAATGGTCACCCCCGGAAGCGCTCCCCGACCGGCGGACCAACCCCCACCACGACCAGCCGCCCTTCTTCTCAGGTCCACTCATCCCACATCCACACCCGTGTTCGCGTCCCCACCCTCAGCATCACCTGTCCGATCCACCCGCACCCCGTCAGGAACCTCGCCTCCCCTCGCCGAGAAACCCGTGTTCGCACGGCCACCAGACCCAGCCGTCGCCCGGCCCGTCCGCGACACCCGCACCCCACCCACACGACCCGACACCACCGGCCAACCCGCCCATACCGCCACACCCACCGCAGCAACACCAGCCAACGCAGAAGCCCCAGCAGCAACTTTATTGGCGTCATCCCACTTCAACACCACAAACAACACCGACAAAACAACCACCACAGCACCCGATACCACCAAGGCAACTCGACCGGCATTCATCCAGCCATCATCTACCAAGGCTCGACCACCACATAGCGAAACCCCCAAGAGTCCGCATTCAGCCCAGACCCCTGGCGCCCAAGGGCAGTGGTATTGCACCTTTGCTGATGTCGACCGGCAATATAGCCGGTTGAACGAGCCCGAAGCGGGGGTCTCGCGACCCCCAGCCCCCGCGGGCCGGAGCACTCGCCCGCGCGAATCCCTCTGTCACACCGTCTCGCCGTTCGCGCGGACGAGCGCCCCGGAGCGAGGCGGAAGGTCTGGGCCCGTGACGTTCTGTGCTTGCAGGCAAGGGGAACGGGTATCGGAACTTCGGGACGATCTTGCTAACGCAGGGCTAACAACGGGCCCGGATAGCGATGGACGCGTGTGGATCACCGAGGCGGCGCTGCGCAGGTCGCAGGGCTGATCTGGACTGCCGCGAACACCTTTGATCTTGCTTGTAAACAGTTGCTCCGAGGCTCCGGATCTGTCTATCGGCTCTCGATCGCGGTAATCGCTTGCGTGACGCGATCACGAAACAAGCGCGCGGCGTCCAGGTCCAGTAGTAGATGAACGTCCAGGCCAAGACCATCGTCCCATGCAGAAATATGGATGAGATCGGCATCGTCCCCGATCCCAACGTCGAGAACGGCTGAACCGTCATCTTCCTCATAGTCGTCGGCAACCGGGATGGGGCCGCCCGGAACCCAGGAGAACATCCTCTGATCCTTGCAGACCATGAGCGAACCTCCAGCGTCCAGTTCGCCAGCCACAGCAAGGACGGGGTACACCTGGCGCCCGTGCCGGTGAGTGCGATACACGCGGACAAGCTTCCACAGGATGGACGCGACGGCGAGCGGCCTCGGTCACTGCTAACAATGCTGCTAACCACAACCCTGGACGGCGTCGGACTGCGCTGGACATGTCGGATCCTCCACAGCAGGTCGGAGGACACCTAAGGACAGCCCTGGACACCGTTCGGTTGGCTCGTAATGCGTCGGTGGTAACGACGAGGCAGACAACCTCATCCGTGTGAAGGCGCACCGCCTCGTCGTTCGCTTAGATGGTTGCCCACGACCCGTGCCCACCAGATGCGTTCCGTTCGAAGCGCTCCCGCTGTCGCCTGTTCCCCCGCGCGCGACGCGGACGGTCCGGACCACGCGCGGCACGGTCCGGCCGCAAGCGCCCGGACCGTGCGCGCTGTCCGGCCGCCGCTGGCGCGGGATCACGCTGCGCTGTGGGCCCTGCACGGCACTTCTCGTCAGGGGCGCTGGCGCTTGCCCGGTCTGCGATCAGGCGTACGGCTCTTCAGCGGTGCGGGGAAGACCCTCAGGAACTCCGGGGAGTTCAACCGGTCCAGGACCCGCCGCAGCTGCGGCATCCCGGGGCCGGGGATCCACACCAGGGCCGAGGAGACCTCACCGTCCGGCCCCAAGATCGACACCGTCAGCGCGGAGCCCGGCACACCGTCGTACAGTTCCGAGACCTCCACGTCGTGGACCCAGCCGACCACCGGCTCAGCCTCGGCGATCGATTCACGCACCCGCTCTGCCATCTCCTCGAACGAGGGAACATCGTCCGTCATCCTCTGACCCCTTTTCGTGTTCCGGTCACGTGGTCGCGAACCTGGCGGGTCGCCAGGTAGGACAGCTCCCGCCGGGCGCTCGCCACCCGCGCGATCGCCCTTTTGCGCTCCCTGGACGACAGCAGCGCCGACACCGTCCAAGGCCCGTACAGGTTCGCCACCGCCTGCAAGTAGGCCGCGTGGACGAACGCGGTGTCCGCATCCGAGTTCCTGGCTCCGGGCGTCATCAGTGCGCCAGCGGCAGCGGCAGACCCCACGCCACGAACACCGACGACAGCGCGCCCACCGCCGCGGGGACATCCGCGCACGGAGCAAGATCCGCGATCAGCGCGGCCCTCAGCCATGGGATGCCGTCCGCACCGGGAACACCGACGATGACGCTCACCCCCACGCGCGGACTGGCCGGACTCCAGACGTTCAGCACCGGCGGCTCGTCCTCCGGCTGCCGGAAGCTCACGCCGAAGCCCGCGGCCACCAATGCGTCCCCGAAGCTGCTCAGGGACGCCGACTCCCCCGTCACGACTCGACCTGCGGGAGTGCGAGAACTCTGCCGATCCGTTCCGCCGCGAGCACGACGTTGGCCGCCGGGCACATCGGTTCGAGGTCCGGAGGAGCCGACTGATCGATGCCGGTCCACACCCAGAACCACCATGGCGTTCCAGAATCGTCCGGAGCGCACACCACTTCCTGCCTCAGCAGGTACGGCAGCTCACGGCCGCCGAGTCCGCCGGAGTGCGACGACAGGTTCCGGATGATCAGGCCGCCTTCCGGGCGGGATCGCACGGTCAGGCCGGCCGAGATCAGTTCTCGGGTCAGTTCTTCGTAGGGGGCATCACCGGTCAGGTCGTCACCGGGCACTGGCGCCTCTCTTTCTCGGAACGGTGCGCAGGTGACATTGAGGTTGGTGGTGTTGACGGAACGTCTGCACTCCGTTTGTGGGACGTCTAGGATCGTTTTGAAGCTCGGGCTGAAAACGTCCTAGACGTCCTGCGAAAGGTCCCGGTTTATGACGAATCTGCCTCTCAGGCATGCAATGACCAGTGCCAGACTGACGGAGCAGGCGCTCGCGGAGATCTGCGAGGTGGACGTGAAGACAGTGGCCCGATGGGTGACGGAGGAAGGGCGCCTGCCCCATCCCCGGCATCGTTGGGCCGCGAGTCAGGCGCTGGGAGTTGAAGAGTCCGTGCTGTGGCCCGAAGCCGTCCGCAAGAACATCAAGACGGGACCCGACCGGGAAGTCGTGAGCGTTTATCCGTACCGGTCCGCATGCCCGAAGACGGTCTGGCGATCGCTGATCACCGACGCGGCGAGCGACATCACGTTCGCCGGGTACACCAACTACTTCCTCTGGCTGGAGCTGCCCAATCTGCGCAGCGTGCTGCGGCGGAAGGCCGAGCGCGGTTGCAAGGTGCGGTTCGTCATCGGCGATCCCGACAGCGAGGTCACGCGGCAGCGCGAGGAACGCGAAGGCGTGCCGCTCACCGTGGGGACGCGCATCCGGATCACGCTGGACGAGCTGGCGAAGCTCTCAGACGTCGAAGGCATCGAAGCAAGGTTCAGCGATGACCACATCGCCATGAGCGCGTTCACGTTCGACGACCAGATGCTCGTCACGCCGCACCTAGCCAACCTGGCCGGCCACGACTCCCCCATGCTGCACCTGAGGAAGCAGCAGGCGGACGGGCTGTTCGACCGGTTCGCCTTCCACGTCGCCGAACTGTGGGAGCACGGACGGCCCGTGCCGAACCCGCCGACCTAGGCTCAGGCCAGTTCGCCGATCTCCGCAGCGAGCAGCGCGCCCAACTCCCAACACGCCTCCCGGTCCTCCTTCGTGGGCGGACCCGTAACCGTCACCGGCGGACGCACCGGCCGCCACGACATCCCCTTTGCGATCGACTCGACGGCCCGCACCGCACCGACCGTGTCGAGATTGCCATGCACGTAGAGGCCGTAAGGCATCTGGGGCTTGGCCTCAAGGCACGGGTAGTAGACAACGTCGAAAAAGTGCTTCAGAGCCCCAGCCATGTAGCCGATGTTGGCCGGAGTCCCCAGCAGGATCGCATCCGCCTCCAGGACGTCCAGGACCGAGGCCGACAGGGCCGGGCGGGTGACGATCTCGACACCGGTGATCTCGTCAGTCGAAGCACCCGACCGGGCGGACTCCAAGAGCTCTTGGAGGGCGGGCGAAGGCGTGTGGTGGACGATCAGCAATCTGCTCACGGGGAACCAGCCTGCCACTTCCGCCGTGCGCTCAGAAAGGGACGTGCGGAGGCGGAGAACTTCGCCCGGCCCCTGGTCAGATGTGTGTCCTTAAGCTACCTTCTGCTGCTTCAGGGCGCCGGACATGTAGCCGATGTTGGCGGGGGTGCCGAGCAGGATCGCGTCCGCCTCCAGGACGTCCACGACGGACGCCGACAGGGCGGGCCGCGTCACGACCTCCACACCGGTGATCTCCTCGTTCGACGCGCCCGAGCGGGCGGCCTCCAGCAGTTCCTGGAGAGCGGGCGAAGGAGTGTGGTGGACGATCAGGAGTCTGCGCACAGGCACCCAGCCTGCCACGGCGCGGCGGAAGGCGGCGCGGGGGGCTCCGTTGGTCGGGGCGGCGTCCGGGCGGGGCGGCGTCCGGGCGGGGCGGCGGCCCCGGCGTGGTGTGCCGGGGCCGCCCGGTGAGGATGCGGGATCAGCGGATCGCCGGGGTCACCAGTTGAAGGCGTACACCGCGGCGACGGAGACGCCGCTGACGCACAGGATGCTGCCGGAGCCGGTGACGCTCTGGCGCGGGAAGGTGGCCGTGTCGTCCACGGTCACGGCGGTGGAGGTGCCGGCCAGGTTGCCGGAGTAGGTGCAGCCGAGGGCGGTCATCTTGAAGTTGTTGATGCTCGCGGCGGTCCCGGCGAGGCTTCCGGTCCAGGGCAGCCCGGTCGTCGAGACGGGGGCGCCGCAACCGGTGGCGGTCGCGCCGGTGACCGTGAAGGCCAGCGTGGCGTCGTTGATGGTGCCGGTCAGGGTGGAGCTGCAGGTGGCGACGGGGGAGGTGCTGCTCGCCCCGACCCAGACCTGCAGGGCGGAGGTCGTGGCGGTGAACGGCACCACGGCCGCGTGGGCGGGCGCCGAGAGCAGGGCCGCAGCGCCGAGCGCCCCGGCCGCCACGGCGGCCGACTTGATCGTACGGGACATGGAACTCCCTTTCGTGGGCGCGCGAGGACGCCCGGGGGGTGAGACGGCCGTCCGACGGCACGGCTCCGCCCATGTCGGGTAGGCGGTGACATGCCCATCGGCACTGGGACGCGGATCCCTTTCGGCCTCTGGTGACTCGGGAACCGAAGCTCCCGTCCGCTCTCTCGCAGGAGCGGCTTCCACAACGAACGTAAGCCAGGTCACATTCATCGTCAACACACAAGCGCTAGCTTGGTATGGCCGGATAATGACAGCGCCGATGACCACTTTTCCTGCGGAAATCCCCGACCCGGATCCGGACGGCCCACCACCCCGCGTCCGGCCGCGGCGGCGGGGCGACGCGGCCGGACCGAGCGGTCAGAGGGCGAGCTGGGACTCGGCTTCGGCCAAGAGGGTCTGGATGTGGAGGCCGTGGGCGGCGTTGAGCGGGTGGTCGACCCCTGTGCGGACGGTTTCGGCGAACTCGGCGATCATGCGGGCGAAGTCGTCGTCGCCGACCTGCCATTCGATGCGCGCCTCGCCGCCGTGGCCGAAGACCTCGACGTGCGCCGACTGGTCCGGGTCGGTGCCCGCCATCGACAGCGAGACCTCGCTGACCGCGCCGCCCTCGTGCTCCAGGAGCAGGCCGAGCCAGCGCAGCGGGTGGCCGTGGGCGCGCACCGAGACGACGCGGCCGAGGGAGGCGTCCATCATGTCCAGGACGTGGGGGCCGAGGTCGAGGAGGGCGCCGCGCTCCAGCCGCCATGGGGTGGCGAAGGGGCCGCCGGCCAGGCCCGCCGAGACGAACCTGCCGTAGCCGCCGAAGAGTTCGAGTTCCGCGGTGGTCTTGAGGAACTCGCGCGCCGCCGCGGTGTAGCGCAGCGAGAACACCATCTGGGACACGACCCCGGCCTCGGCGATCGCGTCGGCGAGGCGGCGCGCCCCGGCGAGGTCCATGCCGAGTGGCTTCTCCAGCAGCACGGCCTTGCCCGCGGCGACCGCCTTCAGCGCGAGCTCCGCCTGGACGTCCGGTGGCACCGCGAACGCCACCGCGTCGCAGACGTCGAACAGCTCGTCGAGACCCGCGAAGGCCTCGGTGCCGTGCGCGCCGGCCAGTTCCGCCGCGGCCTCCGGCCGCCGCGCCCACACGCCGGAGAGCCGGGTGCCCGGCCCCGCCGCGATCGCGGGTGCGTGCACCATGTTCGCCCACGGGCCTGCGCCGACAAGTCCTACGGACACCACTTCACTCATGCGGGGATTTTTTCACCTCGGCGCACATTCCGCGAACGGAGCCTGTGGAAAACCGGCCCCGGACCTGCGAAGACCCCGGTCCCTGGGGCTTGTGGCCGGGCCGGGGTCTTCGGCGATCGCGCCGGGGTGCGTCAGACCGTGGTGACGACCTCGTCGTACTCCAGGCGCGGGCTGCGGGGGAACCAGGCGTCGGGGCCCGGCTTGCCGATGTTGATCACGGCGAGCACCTTGTGGGCGCCGTCGCCGAAGAAGTCCTTGTTGATGCCCTCGGCGTCGTATCCGGCCATCGGGCCCGCGGCCAGCCCTGCGGCGCGGATCGCGATGATCAGGTAGCCGATCTGCAGCGAGGCGTTGAAGGAGCCCATGCCGTGGCGGACCTCGGCGGCGTTGTCGAAGTTGGCCTTCGCGCCGGGGGCGTGCGGGAAGACCTTCGGGAGCTCCTCGTGCCAGTCGGCGTCGTAGCCGACGATCGCGACGAGCGGCGCGGAGCCCGTCTTGGCCTTGTTGCCCTCGGCCATGTGGCCGACGAGGCGCTCGCGGGCCTCGGGGCTGCGGACGAAGGTGATGCGCAGCGGCTGGGTGTTCATCGCCGTCGGGCCGTACTTGACGAGGTCGTAGATCGCCTGGACCTGCTCGTCGGTCACCGGCTCGTCGGTGAAAGTGTTCGCGGTCCGCGCCTCGCGGAACAGCAGGTCCTGGGCGGCGGCGTCGAGGACGAGGCTCATGGGATCACCTTCTCTGATCTGGGGGTCTTCGGTTCCGGAGAGAGAACAAATTGAACCCTCAACTTCTGCCCGACCAGATGATGACGTACGTCACGTCCAGCGGGTCAGCCGGGTGCGCCCGCCGCGATGACCCTCGTCAGCGCGTCGCGAGAGGCGGTGAGATCGGCGATGGCGCGCTCCATCCGCGCGCGCTCCCGCCGGAGGTCGGCCAGGAGGTCCGGGCAGGTGGGGACGAGCGCCGTCCCGTCCTCGCGCAGGCAGGGCAGCACCGAGGCGATCGTCGCCGTGGGCAGCCCCGCCGCGAGCAGCCGCCGCACCCGCGAGACGACCGCGACGTCCTCCTGCGCGTATTCGCGGTAGCCGCTGGAGTTCCGCAGCGGCGCGAGCAGCCCCTGCTCCTCGTAGTAGCGCAGCAGCCGGGTGCTCACCCCGGTCCGTCGCGCGAGTTCCCCTATCCGCATTCCGCGTGCCCGCCCTTCGGGACTTGCCTTCACATCGATGTCAAGGTTCAGGGTAGCCCGCATGACGCAGAACCCCCTCGTGTCCGGGCCTTCAGTGGCCCCGGCGGTACCGTCCTCGGCCGGACGCCCTTCGATCCTCCTCGGCGGGTTCGTCCTGCTCGTCTTCTGCACCGGCACCGCCGAGTTCCTCGTCTCAGGGCTGCTGCCGCAGCTCTCCGCGGACTTCGGCGTCTCGGTGCCCGTCGCCGGCCAGGCCGCGACCGCGTACGCGCTCACCGTCGCGTTCGGCGGGCCGCTCGTCACCCTGGCGACCGCCCGGCGGCCCCGCAAGGGGCTCGTTCTTGCCCTGTGCGGGGTGTTCGTCCTCGGCACGCTGCTCTCGGCGCTCGCCCCGTCCTTCCCCGTCCTCCTCGCCGGACGGGTGCTCGCGGCGTCCGCGCAGGCGACGCTGTTCGCCATCGCGCTGGTCGTGGCGACCTCGGTGGTCGCGCCCGAGAAGGCGGGCCGGGCCGTGGCCGCCGTCACCTCAGGGCTGACCGTCGCCACGGTGCTCGGCGTGCCCCTCGGCCAGTACACCGGGGAGGCGACGCACTGGCGGGTCCCGTTCCTGGCGGTCGCCGCGGTCGCGGCGGCCGGGACGGTCCTGGTCGCCCTGGCGATGCCGCGCACGGCGGCCCCCGCCGAGGGCGCGTTGTCGGAGCTCGCGGTGCTGCGGCGCGGCCCGGTCCTGCTGTCCCTGGCGACGACCGCCTTCGGCTGCGCAGGGGTCGGCGTCGTCTTCACCTACCTCGTGCCGCTGCTGACCGACGTCTCCGGGTTCGGCGGAAGCGCCGTGACCGCTCTGCTCCTCGCCTACGGGGCCGGAGGGTTCGCCGGCAACGTCGCGGCCGGAAGGCTCGCCGACGCGGACCTCGGCGGGACCCTGCGCGGTGTCTTCGCCGCGATGGTCGCGGTGATGGCGCTGCTGCCGTTCGCCGCGCCGGTCCCGTGGGCCGCGGTCGCCGCCGTCGCCGCGCTCGGCGTGCTGTCCACCGCGACGATCGCGCCGCTCCAGACCGTGCTCCTGCGCCACGCCGCCGGTGCCCCGACGCTGTCGGTCGCGGTCAACGTCGGCGCGTTCAACCTGGCCAACGCGCTGGGGGCCGCGCTCGGCGGGATCGGCGCAGGCGCGGGCCTGCTGCGCTGGAACGGCCTGCTCGGCGCGGTGTTCGCCCTGGCCGGGCTGGTCCTCGCCGGGGTGCTCCTGCGCCGTCCCGTCCGCTGACGGCCCCGCCCGCCGCCTCCCGCGCGGGGGCGGCGGGCCGACGCCGGCTAACCTCCGGCGCGCGCCTTGCGGATGGCGTGTTCGGGGCGGTGGGCGGTGGTGCCGCAGTCGATGACGACGGTCTGGCCGGTGATGCAGCGGGCCTCGTCGGAGGCGAGGAAGGCGACCAGGGCGGCGACGTCCTCAGGCTCGGCGGGCCATGGGAGGAGCCGTTCGGCGGACTTCTCCGCGAGCATCTCCGGCGTCATGACGCGCCGGGCGACGTCCGTCATGACGAGCCCGGGGGCGACCGCGTTGCAGCGCACTCCCCTATCGCCGTACATCGTGGCGACGTAACGGGTGAAGGAGATGAGCGCCGCCTTGGCCGCCCCGTACGCCGCATGGTCGGTGTCCCCGACGAGGGCGCTGACGGAGGTCGTGTTCACGATCGCCGCCCCTTCCCCCATGAGTGGCACGAGGTGCTTGCACATGAGCATCGAGCCCCGTACGGAGACCTCATGGGTGCGGTCCCACACGGCGACGTCCATATCGGCGAGGTCGAGGTCCTGCCCGTACACGTCGCGGCCTAGAGCCGCCGCGTTGTTGTGCAGGACGTCGAGCCGCCCATGGGCGGCCCGTACGGACTCGGCGAGCGCGCGCACGGCGTTCTCGTCGGAGACGTCCAGGAGGTACGGTGAGGCCGCGCCCCCGTCCTTGACGATGACGTCGACGGTGTCGCGCGGATCGAGGTCGGCGACCACCACGGAGGCGCCCTCCGCGGCGAGCCTGCGGGCGGTCGCCCTGCCGATCCCGGACCCGCCGCCCGTGACGACCGCGACCTTCCCGGTGAACCTCACCGCTCGTCCCACTCGACCTGCAGGGCGGCGAGTCCCCGTCCGACAAGGCTGCGCCGGTACTCGACCGGCTCCCCCTCGACGAGCCGCAGCGACGGTATCCGCGCCGTGATCTGCTGGAACGCGATCTCCATCTTCAGCCGGCTCAGCGCCGCGCCCACGCAGTGGTGGATCCCGTACCCGAAGACCAGGTGGTCGCGGGCGTTGGCGCGGCGGATGTCGAACCGCTCGGGGTCGGGGAAGACCGTCTCGTCATGGGCGGCGGAGTCGGTGCTGATGAGGACCTCGACCCCGGCGGGGATGGTGACGCCATGAAGGGTGACCGGCTTCGTGGGGATGCGGAAGCTGCCGAGGCTCGCCCCGTCGAGGCGCAGCGACTCCTCGATCATGCCGGGGATGAGCGCCGGATCCGCCACGATCTCGTCCCAGACGTCCCGTTCGCTCATGAGCCGGAGGATGCCGTTGCCCAGCGCGTTGGGCACGGTGTCGTTGCCGCCGAGCAGGAGCGCGCTGATGGTCTCCACCACCTCGCGGTGCGACAGCTCGTGCGGGATCATCCCGGCCATGAGCGAGGCGAAGTCGTCGCGGGGGGCGGTGGTGCGCTCGGTCACGAGCCGGTCGACGAAGTCGAGGTACTTGAGGAAGTCCCCGGCGAGCTCCACCTGCCGTTCGGGCGTCTGTGGGGACAGGAAGAGCTGGAACCAGGACGTCACCCAGTGCTTGACGTCCTCCTCGTCCTCCGGCGGCACCCCGATGAAGATCGCGGCGAGGTGCGCCGACGGCAGGTGCGCGATGGTCTGCACGAGGTCGGTGCGGCCCTGCGGGATGACGTCGTCGAGCACCGCGTCGACCTGGGCGCGGAAGGCCTCGCCGAGCTTCGCGACCGCCCGGGGGGTGAACGCGCTGGAGATCGCCCGCCGCATCCGGGTGTGCTGGGGCGGGTCGACGTTGGCGGCGAAGTTGTCGAGGAAGGACTCGTGCTCGCCCAGCGCGCGGCGGACCTCGTCGGTGAGGGTCCGGGAGATGGTGAGGGAGCCGACGGACGAGAACGTCGCGTTGTCGCGGTAGGCGGCGCGCACGTCCTCGTACCGGGTGAGCACCCACATCTTCAGGTGCTCGCTCCAGAAGACGGGCCGATCGTGCCGGAGCCGGCGCAGGAACGGGTACGGGTCGGCGACGTGCCAGGCCGCGGTGACGTCGAAGTCGTCGGCTTCCGCGGCGAGTCCCTCGGCGGGGATGCCCTCGGGGGGATGAACTGCCATGGCGGGCTCCGTCAGTAGGGAGCGACGGGTGTGAGGACCCGCCGCGGGTTGTCGATGAGCATGAGGTCGATCTGCGCCCGCGTGACGCCTCGCGCCAGCAGCTCGGGCAGCACGTCGGACGGGATGTGCTTCAGGTGGTAGTTCGGATGCCTTTCGGCGATGACGTCCCACTCGAACCTGTCGTTGAAGCAGTACGAGTCGTGGCCGAGGACCATCCGGTCGGCGTAGCCCAGCTCGCACAGCGCGACGACGGTCGAGACCCGGTCCTCGAAGGACGTGAACTCGATGCCGAAGCGGTCCATGCCGAGGTAGGAGCCGTTGTCGGCAAGGGTGCGCAGGTAGTCGAGGTCGGTGGAGTCGCCGGCGTGGCCGATGACGACGCGCGTGAGGTCGACGCCCTCCTCGAGGAGGAGCTTCTGCTGGTCCAGGCCGTTGCGCACGGACGACTCGCTGTGCGTGGTGATGGGCGCGCCCGTCTCGCGGTGCGCCTTCGCGCAGGCCCGGATGACCCGCTCCACGCCGCGCGTGATGCCCTGCTTGCCTGTGGCGCACTTGAGCATCCCGGCCTTCACCCCGGTCCGGCCGATGCCGTCGGTGATGTCCCGGATGAAGAACTCCGCGAGCCTGTCCTCCCCTCCGAAGAGGGTGCCGGGCCCCCGGTTGCCGAAGTAGGCGGGCAGATCGTCGTAGGTGTACAGGCCGGTCGCCACGACGATGTTGACGGACGTCAGCTCCGCGACGCGTTGCACGGCGGGGATGTAGCGGCCGAGGCCGATCACCGTGAGGTCCACGACGGTGTCGATGCCGAGCGCGCGCACGGCGTCCAGCTTGGCTGCGGCGTCGGCGGCGCTGCGTTCGAGGTCCCAGCCTTCGGGGATGTCGGGCCAGTTCCAGAGGATCTCGGGACTGAGCCCGAAGATGTGCTCGTGCATGAGGACCGCGCCGAGTTCTTCGGCGGGGCCGCGGACGGTCTCGATCACGCGACCACCTCCGGGAAGCGCGGGTGGTCGAACGGCTTGTTCACTTCGAGGCCGAGCCCGTCGGTCTGCCCGTAGGGCGTGCCGGTGTACAGGGCGTCGGAGTCGAAGTAGGTGACGGTGAACGAAAGGCGGGGCTCGTCCTTCAGGTTCGCCCCCGACCCGTGGACGGTGAGCGCGTGGTGGACCGTCGCGTCGCCCGCCGAGAGGTCGATCGGGTCGGACAGCGGAAGGCGGGTCACCCACGGGTGCTGGGAAGGCTGGTCGTCGCCTTCGCGGGTGAAACTGCGGCCGAGGAGCCCGTACCGGTGCGAGCCCGTGTAGAAGCGCAGGGATCCCATCTCGGCGGGGATGTCGCCGAGGGCGAGCCAGACCGTCAGCATCTCCGAGCGGTCCATCGGCATCCAGGGGAAGTCCTGGTGGAACACGGTCGCGCCGTGCCCGCCCGCGCCCTCCGGCTCCTTGACGAGCAGGTTCGTCACCTGGACGCGGACCCGGGCGACGCCCTGGAGCAGCCGTGCGGCGGTCTCGCCGAGGGTGCCGTCGAGGGTGAGCGAGCGGAACAGGGGGTCGGTCTCGGCGATGTCGCGGGACTGGCCGAACGCCTCGTCGACGGCCGTGCGACGGGTGCTGTCGCGTTCGGCGAGGCGGGCGAGGGCCGTCGCGCGCAGGTCGGCGACGGTCTCGGGCGGGACGAGGCCGGGCAGGTGGACCCAGCCGTTCTCGCGGAAGAAGGCGACCTCGTCGTCGGTCGCGGGACGCACTGCGAGGGACATTGCCCAAGTGTCGAACGCACGGCATGGTAAAGCAAGCGCTTGGTTTGAATGATCCCCCGACCGGAGGAGCCCGCCGTGTCCCCTCAGTACCGTCCGTTCCGCTTCGGCGCCGTCCTTCGCCTCGCCGACTCCGGCCGCGCCTGGGCCGACAAGGCCCGCCGCCTGGAGGACGACGGGTTCAGCACCCTCCTCGTCCCCGACCACCTCGTCGGCCCGCGCCTCGGCCCCGTCGCCGCCATGACCGCCGCGGCCTGCGCCACCGAACGGCTGAACGTCGGGACCCTCGTGTTCGCCAACGACTTCCGGCATCCCGCCGTCCTGGCCAAGGAGGCCGCGACGATCGACCTGCTCTCCGACGGACGCCTCGAACTCGGCATGGGCACCGGCTGGATGGCCCGCGACTACGACGCCGCAGGCATGGACTTGGCTTCCCCGGGCGTACGGGTGGCCCGCCTTGACGAGTCACTGCGCGTGATGAAGGCGCTCTGGCGGGGCGGCCCCGTGGAGTTCGCCGGCGCGCACTACACGATTTCCGGTCTGGAGCAGGAGCCCCTTCCGGCGCGCAAGCCCGGCCCGCGCATCATGCTCGGCGGCGGCGGCCCGAAGATGCTGGCGCTGGCCGCCCGCGAGGCCGACATCGTCAACCTGACGATGCGGGTCCGGGCCGACGGAGCGGGCCCCGACCTGCGCGACAGCGGCATCGCCCAGTTCCGCGACAAGCTCGCCGTCCTGGAGGCCTCCGCCGGGCCCCGGTTCGGCGAGATCGAACTCGGCACGTCCGTCCTCAGCCTGGGCCTCGGCGCGCAGCCGGAGGCGTGGAGCGCCGCGAACCCGTCGGCCCAGGCCGGGACGCCGCAGGTCCTCGCCGGGTCGCTGGACGAGATCTGCGACGCCCTGGTGCGCTGGCGCGAGGAGCTGGGCATCTCCTACTTCGTCCTGCACAACGAGGACGACCTGCCGGCCTTCCGCCAGGTCGTCGCCCGGCTGTCGGGCCACTGATCCGGGCACCCGCCCCGGAACGGGATTTCCGGGGCGGAAAGCCGGGTAGCGCCCCATTGGTCTGGACCAATCATGGAAGCGGGCCGCGCCGGAAGAAACCGCCCAGCGGGGAGGATTCACCCCTCCGTCACCTTGCGTTTCCGGCCTCAACCTGCGGCTGAGCGCCGGAACCGCGGTTCGGGACATCGGCGCGGCGACACGACGGGGCCACAGGCCACTAGACCACCCGAGAGACCACGGTGAGATCTGCGCCACACCGAGCCACGGGCCGCCCACCTGCGAAAACGGAGGTTTCGCCCGGTTGACCGCCGGATGACCTGCGGTCCCGCCCCCCGGTTGTGGCGCGCGTCGCAGAAGTCCGAAAGATTTTCTGCGTGAGGTGATGTTTCCTCAAAGTAACGCATTGGCTCAGACCAATTGGCCAAAACCTGTAGGTGTCGTTCACGATGCGTACAACCCCAATGCAGGTGTGAGGAGTAAGGCGTGTCTGACCAGGTCCCCGGGCTCAAACCGGCACCTACCAGCAACCAGGAACTGATCGACTGGGTCGGCGAGATCGCCGCGCTGACCAAGCCCGACAACGTCGTGTGGTGTGACGGATCCGAGGAGGAGTGGGTACGGCTGACCGACCTGCTCGTCGCGGCGGGCACGTTCAAGCGGCTCAACCCTGACAAGCGCCCGAACAGCTTCTACGCCGCCTCCGACCCGCGGGACGTCGCCCGCGTGGAGGACCGGACCTACATCTGCTCCGAGAAGGAGGAGGACGCGGGTCCGACCAACAACTGGATCGCACCCGCCGAGATGCGCGCGACCTTCGCGAACATCTTCGACGGCTCCATGAAGGGCCGCACCCTCTACGTGGTGCCGTTCTGCATGGGCCCGCTGGGCGGCAACATCTCCCAGCTCGGCGTTGAGCTCACCGACTCGGCCTACGTCGCGGTCTCGATGAAGATCATGACCCGGATGGGCGCCGAGGCGCTGCGCCTCATCGAGGAGCGCGGCTCCTTCGTGAAGGCCGTCCACACCGTGGGCGCGCCGCTGGAGGCCGGCCAGGCGGACGTGCCGTGGCCTTGCAACACCGAGAAGTACATCTCGCACTTCCCCGAGACCCGTGAGATCTGGTCCTACGGCTCCGGCTACGGCGGCAACGCGCTGCTGGGCAAGAAGTGCTACGCGCTGCGCATCGCCTCGACGATGGCCCGCGACGAGGGCTGGCTCGCCGAGCACATGCTCATCCTCAAGCTGACCCCGCCGAGCGGCGAGGCCAAGTACATCACCGCCGCGTTCCCCAGCGCCTGCGGCAAGACCAACCTCGCCATGCTCCAGCCCACGATCCCGGGCTGGAAGGTCGAGACGGTCGGCGACGACATCGCCTGGATGCGGTTCGGCGAAGACGGCCGCCTGTACGCGATCAACCCTGAAGCGGGGTTCTTCGGGGTCGCGCCGGGCACCGGCGAGTCCACCAACGCCAACGCGATCAAGACCCTCTGGGGCAACTCGATCTTCACCAACGTCGCCCTCACCGACGATGGCGACGTGTGGTGGGAGGGCCTGACCGACGAGGCCCCCGCGCACCTGACCGACTGGAAGGGCAACGACTGGACGCCGGAGACCGGCACCCCGGCCGCCCACCCGAACGCCCGCTTCACCACGCCGGCCGGGCAGTGCCCGACCATCGCGCCGGAGTGGGAGGACCCGAACGGCGTGCCGATCTCGGCGATCCTGTTCGGCGGCCGCCGCGCCACCTCGGTGCCGCTGGTGACCGAGTCCTTCGACTGGCAGCAGGGCGTCTTCCTCGGCGCGAACGTCGCCTCGGAGAAGACCGCCGCCGCTGAGGGCACCGTCGGCGAGCTGCGCTACGACCCGTTCGCCATGCTGCCGTTCTGCGGCTACAACATGGGCGACTACTTCGCGCACTGGCTGAAGCTCGGCGCTTCGGCCGACGCCGAGAAGCTCCCGCGCATCTACTACGTCAACTGGTTCCGCAAGGACGAGGGCGGCAAGTGGCTGTGGCCGGGCTTCGGCGAGAACGCCCGCGTCCTCAAGTGGATCGTGGAGCGCCTCGAGGGCAAGGCCGACGCCGTCAAGACCGCGATCGGGCACGTCCCGACCGCGGAGGCGCTCGACCTCAAGGGCCTCCAGATCGACGGCAAGGACCTGGACCTGCTCCTGTCCGCCGACAAGGAGACCTGGAAGCGCGAGGCCTCCCTCATGCCGGCCCACCTGGAGACCTTCGGCGACCACCTGCCCAAGGAACTGTGGGACGAGTACCACGCCCTCGTCGCCCGCCTGAGCGACGACTTCTGAACCCGTAGGCGGGGGCACCCCGGCGAAGCCGGGCTCTCAACCCGCCACCGGGCCAGATGAACAGCAAGTCACACAAGGCCGGGACGCTCCCTCCAGCGTCCCGGCCGGGGCAGGCCCCGCCTCATGGGGCCGCCCCGCACCGGGTCCCCGTCAACGACGCCGGGGACCCCTCTCCTCCGCAGGCCCGTCCGGACCCACCTCCCGGACGGGCCTGCGGCGTCCGAGCTTGCCGCACAGGCCGGAGCGACGTACAATTTCCTGTACAAGTCGGGGAGAGGCTGGCCATGAAGACCATGACGTACTCCGAATCTCGTGCAAGGTACGCCGAGGTTCTCAACTCCGTGACCGACGACAGGGAAGAAGTCGTCATCACCCGTGCCGGCCACGACCCGGTGGTCATCGTCTCCCTTGAGGACTACGAAGCCCTCAAGGAGAGTGCCTACCTGCTGCGCAGCCCCGCGAACGCCCGTCGCCTGATGTCAGCGATCGACGAGCTGGAGAACGGCGGCGGCACCGTCCAGGAGCTGGCGACCTGAGGTGAAGATCGTCTTCGCGTCCCGGGCTTGGGAGGACTACCTGTGGTGGCAGGCCCAGGACCGGAAGCTGCTCAAGCGGATCAACACGCTGATCGCCGATATCGAGCGGCACGGGAACGAGGGCATCGGCAAACCGGAGCCCCTCAAGCACGGTTTCCAGGGCTACTGGTCACGCCGCATCAACGACGAGCACCGGCTGGTCTACAAGGTCACCGAGGACTCGGTCCTGATCGCACAATGCCGTTACCACTACGAGGGCTGACACGCGTCTCTCCGGAGTGACCTCAGCTCGCTGCGGGACGGCGAGGACTACGACGTCCGCATGGCCCTCCTGCCATGCCCTCGTCCGTGGTCCTGGCCCGGGACCTCGTCCGGCACGCGCTCGGCGGGTGGGGCTTCGACCCCGGGCTCATCGACGATGCCCGCGCCGTCATCAGCGAACTCGTCACCAACGCCGTCAACGCGGCCCGGGGCCACGAGATCCGCATCCGCGCCACCCGGCACCAGGGCCGTCCGCTGCTCGAATGCTGGGACCCCGCGCCCACGCTGCCGACGTTCACCGACGCCCCGGTCCTGTCGGAATCCGGGCGGGGCCTCCCGATCGTCGCGGCCTACGCGCGGAGCACGGGCCTGCGGGCGGCCGCGACGGGCCGGGGCAAGGTCATGTGGGCCCTGAGGTGAGGCGGGGCCGGCGGCTAGGCCGTCGCGGGGATCCGGCGGGCGAGGGAGGCCAGGGCTTCGGCGAGTGCGGTCCTGAGGGCGGGGTCGGCGATGGCGCCGTCGGGGCCGACCGCGTCCCGGGGGACCGGGAGCCGGACGCAGCACTGCTCGACGATGACGGCGTCGACGTAGCGCAGGACGCCGGCGAGCTGGGTGTAGGCGCCCTCGCCGCGGCCCGGGGCCGCGACGTTGATCCAGGCGACCGGCTTGCGGTAGAGGTCGCCGCCGCCCACGGTCCAGTCGATCAGGTTCTTGAGGGCGCCGGGCAGCGCTCCGGCGTACTCGGGCGTGCTGAACACCACGGCGTCGGCGACCGCGAGCCGCTCGCGCAGGTGGCGCACCGCGACGTGCGGGCCCGCGGGGTCGTCGTCCGGGGTGAACGGCGGCAGGTGGGGCAGACCGTCGTAGAGCACGGCGTCCACCGACGCCACCAGCGCGGCGGTGCGCAGCGCTGCGGTGTTCGTCGAAAGGTTCCTGGTGCTGCCCGACACGAGCAGGAGATGCGGCCTCACCCCTCCGCCAACCCGCGCCCGGCGCGCCTGATTCCGTCCACGCGCGGATCATCCCGTCGGGTGGGACGCGCGCGGGCCGGACTCAGGGCGCGAGTTTGCAGCCGGGGAAGGGGGCGAGGAGGTTCTCGCGCCAGGTGCCGGTGAGGAACTCGCGGGAGCGGGTGCGCCAGGCGTCGAGGCGGGGGTCGGGCTCGGCCTCGTCGTCGAGGCCGAGGGCGGCGTCGCGGGAGCGCTGGAGGGAGAGGTGGTCCTCCAAGGTGGTGCCCCAGAAAGTGACGACCTCGGTGTCGCAGAACTGGACCTCGTAGGAGCCGATGAGCCTTTGGCCGTGTTCGGCGAGGAGGGGGGCGCGTTCTTCGGTGACGGCCGCGAGGTAGTCCAAGGCCGCGCCCGGCCTTACGGTCGCGCTTTCGAAGACGTAGAACGGGGCTGCGTAGCCTTCCTCGACCACGTCGGCCAAGGCGGGGCTGCCGGGGGACGCGCCGAGGGGACGGGAGTAGGCGGCGTGGCGGAGGTCGTCGATGTCGGACAGGAACAGGCGCTCGTTCACCCCGACGTAGATGTCCATCATCTGCTTCCAGCCGCCGTCCCAGCCGCCCCGGCAGTCCCACAGGGTGACCGCCTTGAACTGGCGGTGGCCGGTGATCCCCACCGCGTAGAAGGCCCCGACGAGGTCGATGTCGCTGGACCGCACCGACTTACCCGCCGTCAGCTCCGACTCCCCTTCGGAGTAGGCCTCGGCGTCCTCGTTCTTGTATCCGGTCAACCACGTCAGGTACTCCAGCGGCTTCCTGGAGTTCATCGGATTGAACTCGACCTCTTCGAGCAGGTACACACCACGCCGCACGCGGACCCTCCGACCCTCGATCAACCAAGCGATTGCTCGGCAAGCCTAACCGCCGGACCCGCCCCGGCCCAGACCCGAAAAGGGCCGGGGACCGCGATCAGCGATCCAGGGCCGTGAGGGTCTTGGTGGTTCGGGTGGCGAAGAGGGTGGCGCCTTGGCGGCGGGCCAGGGCCAGGGCCTCGTGGAGGATGGGGATCGCGCCGGCGGCGTCGCCGAGGGCGGCCAGGGCCTCGGCGCGCAGGCGCAGGAGTTCCGCGCGGTAGTAGCCCTCGCCCGTGGCGTCGGCGAAGGACAGGCCGCGGTCGGCCTCCACGAGGGCTGACACCGGGTCGCCGAGGCGCAGCGCCGCCTCGGCCAGCTCCGCCCGCATGACGGTGCTGGTCGCCCGCATCGACAGGGCGGAGTAGGCGTGCTCGGCCCGCTCCCGCAGCCGGTCGAGGCCCGCCGCGTCCGTCGCCTCGCTCCACGCCAGGAGTGTCCCGGAGAGTCCTTCGAGCTGGAGGAAGCCGCCCTCGGCGCACAGGTCGACCGCCCGCGCGCTCAGTCGGCGGGCCCGCGCGCGGTCCAACTCCACGAAGGCGGTCCAACCGCTGAAGTGCACCGCCGACGCCCGGTCGTACGGGTCGCCGGTGGCGTTGGCGAACCGCTCGGTCTCCGCCTCGGCCGCGCGGGCCGCCTCGGTCTCGCCCCGCGTGGCGAGGGCGAGGGCGAGGAACGTCCGGGCCGTCACCGCCGCGCGCGGCCGGAACGAGCCCGGCGGCCCCGAGAGGTCTCCGGCCACCGCGGTCTCCAGCCGCTCCTTCGCCAGGCGGAGGTCGCCCCGCATGACCGCGGTGCAGCCCGCCGCGTAGGCGCCGGCCACGGGGTCGAGTTCGGTGAGCCTGCGCGCGTACTCCTCCGCCGCGGCGTACTCGGCGCTGGTGTTGGCGTGCTCCCATAGCTGGCCGAACGCCTCCGCGACCCCGGGGTCGCCTGGAGGCACCAGCTCCAGCACTTGCCTTATCCGGGCGTTGTTCGCGCCCACCTCCGGCGCGTTGTAGCCGTCCAGGCCGGACAGCAGAGACGCGCGGCGCGCCAGGACGTCGAGTTCGCGGGACGCCTCCTTCGGGTCGAGCGCCGACCTCGCGCCGTGCACCTCGGCCTGGCGGCGCAGGAAGTCCGCCGCGTCGGCGTCGGCGAACGCGCGTGAGGCGGCCTCGGCGGCCCGGCCGAGCCACGCGATCCGCTCGGCGCGGTACCCGAGCGGCGCGGCCTGCTCGTAGTGGAACGCCAGTTCGGCGGGGGTGCCGCTGCCCTCGGCGAGGTTCGCCGCGGCGAGCGCCGCGTGCAGCGCGGCCCGCCGCGCCACGGGCAGGCCGGCCAGCACCGCCTCGCCGAGCAGCGCGTGCCCCATCCGCAGCGAGGCGCCGCGCTCGGCGACCATGCCCGAGGCGAACGCAGGGCCGAGCGCCGTCAGCGCGCTGACGGCGTCCGAGCCCCACGCGGACGCCAGCGTCGCGGGCTCCACCGGACGGCCCGCGACCGCCAGCAGCTCGACGAGCTCGCACGTGTCGGGCGGATGCTCGGCGAGCCGCCGGGCGATCACCGAGCGCAGTCTCGTGTCGGTGGGCGTCCGGCCGAGCTGGGCGAGGTGGAACGGGTTGCCGCCGGTCGCCGCGTGCAGCAGCGGCGCGCCCTCGGCGTCGCCGGTCAGCTCGGCGACCTGGGCGGGCGACAGGCCCGGCAGCTCGATCGGCGGGACGTCCAGCGGGACGGGCCTGCGGGACAGGACGAGGCAGCGCAGCCCCGTCGCGCGGGCCTTGGCCAGATAGCGCAGGAGCCGGACGGAGTCGGCGTCGGCGGCGTGCAGGTCGTCGAGCACGATGAGGAGGCCGCGCGGCGCGGCGATCCGCGCGAGGAGCCGCGTCACGCTCTCGTACATCCGGAAGCGCCCGACGCTCTCGTCCGGCGCGAGCAGCCGCCCGCCCTCCTCGCCGAGCCGCTCGCGCAGCTCCGCGCAGTCCGCCAACTCGCCGCACAGCACGGGATCGGCGAGCGCCTCGGCGAGCGCGCCCGCGACCTGCGACCACACCCAGAACGGGGGCGCGTCACCCGCGTCCGGGCTGCGGCCCCAGACGACGGGCGTCCCGCGACGGGCGGCCTGCGCGGCGACACGCTCGGCCAGCTCGGTCTTGCCGATGCCGCCCGGCCCCGTGACGACCCTGACGCCCTCACCCGAGACGGCGAACTCCCTCAGAACCGCCAGCTCCCCGGCCCGTCCGACGAACGGGCGCCGCGAGTCGGCGGCCGGAGGTCGCGGACCGGACGCCTCGGACGGGGCGGTGAGCTCGGGATCCTGCTGGAGGATGCGCCGGTGCAGCGAGCGCAGCTCCGGGGACGGGTCGATGCCGAGTTCCGCGGCGAGGGTGCGGCGCAGGGTCTCGTAGGCGGTGAGCGCCGCGGCCTGGTTGCCCGCCCGGTACAGGGCGAGGATCAGCTGCCGGTGGGCGCTCTCGCGCAGCGGGTGGGCGGCGGCCAGCCTACGCAGGGCAGGCACGGCCTCACCGTGCCTGCCGAGCGCGACCTGCGCCGTCAGCAGGCCCTCCTCGGCGCGCACCCGCAGCTCGGCGAGCCTGTCGGCCTCCAGCCGCAGCGGCTCCAGATCGGGCAGCCCGGCCAGGGCCGGGCCGCGCCACATCGCGAGCGCCCCGGTGAAGTCGGCCGACGCCTCCGCGTGCCGCCCTGCCGCTAGTGCGGCCTCCGCGGTCTCCAGGAGGCCGGTGAAGGCCAGCGCGTCGGTTTCCGGGGACTCCAGGGCGTAACCGCCCGCCCGGCTCACCAGGGCGCGGTAGGGCTGCCCCGGCTCCAGCTCACGGCGGAGCACCGAGATGTAGGAGCGCAGCGTGGCGACCGCGCCCGCGGGCGGCGCGCCCGACCACAGTTCGTCGGCCAGGTCGCCGGCCGCGACGTAGGCCGAGGGACGGACCAGCAGCAGGGCCAGCAGGGCGCGCTGGCGCGGTCCGCCCAGGTCGACCGGGACGCCGTCGCGCAGCACCTCCAACGGGCCGAGCATGCGGAAGGACAAGGCGGGGGCGGGAGCTGAGGAAGGGGGGATCACGGAATGGCTCATGATCTTCCGCGGAGGCGGAGTGCTCGGCCCCAGGGGAGGCGGAGGAGGCGCCGCGCACGTCTCCTCCGTCTCCCGCCGGAGCCGAGTCCCCCGGCCACCACGCGGCGACTCCTCAAGGTAATCAGACAGGCACGTCCTGTGCTGGGGAAATCTAGAAATTGGAAGTGACGGCGGAGATCACGGCGTCGATCGCGGCCGCGTCCTTCGCGTCGTAGGCCTTGGCGTCGGTCGCCTCGGCGATCTTCTTCAGGCCCTCCAGGTCGGCGCCGTCGGAGAACCCGATGGTGAACAGGCGGACGCCGCTCTCGCCGTCGATCCTGCCGAGCAGGGCGTCGAGCGAGATCGAGCCCTTGTCGTCGTTGACGCCGTCGGTGAGCAGCACGACCGAGTTGATCGCGTCGGGCACCTTGTTGTCCCGGACCGTGTTGAACGCGGCAAGAGCCGTGTCGTAGAGGCCGGTGTCGGACTTCGGTTCGAGCCCTGCGACGGCGTCCTTCAGCGCTGCGCGGTTCTGCGAGACGGGGCCGATCGGCACGAGCTGGCGGTAGTCCTTGGAGCCGTCGATGCGCGTGGCGAACTCCCACAGGCCTGCCCTGTCGACGCCGATGAACTGGTCCATCGCCTTGGCGAGCGACGCCTTGGCCAGCTCCATGCGCGTCTTGCCCGTGCCCGGCACCTGCTCGACCATGGAGCCCGACACGTCGACGACCCAAAGGACGTTCGAGCGCTTGCGCAGCGACTCCCAGCCCCGCAGGACCTTGTCCAGGACGGCCGGCTCCGGCGGGGCCAGCGTCTTGGAGGGCTGGTTGGGCAGGAGGCCGTTGTCCTGGGTGATGAGGTCGGTGACCTTGTTGTCGTAGCCGCGGAAGGCGTCCTCGGCGAACCTGGCCTGGCCCTCTGGCCCACGCAGGAACTGGAGGAATCCGTCGGCGATGGCCTTCTTGCTCGGATCCATGGTGTTGAGGGCGACATACGGGTGGTCGGAGAGGATCGTCCCCTCCTTGGGGTAGATCGCCACCAGCGGGATCTTCGGCGGGGCGTGCTTGCCCTTGGTGGCCCTGTCGCCGGTCGGGTTGCCCTCGTTGTAGTAGCGGACCGACATCTCCTCCACCGCGACGGCCGAGACGTACCCGAGCGTCTGGCCCGCGTCGTCGGCGCGCTGGAGGCCGGCCAGGAACGTCAGCGTCGTGTCGCCGTAGTGGACGATCGCGCTCTCCACGTCGCGGACGAACGACTTCACCGCGGGCTGGTCGAGATCGCCCTCGGTGAGGTCCTCGGACTTCGCGGTGGCCGCGAAGTACGCGCCGACCGTGGCGTTGAGTCCGGAAGTGGAGTAGTTCGGGTTGGTCTTACCGAGTTTGAACTGACCCCACTCCGGGTGGCCGTAGGAGCCCCAGCCCTGCGGGTCGCGCGAGAGCTTGAGGATGTCCGACCAGCCGATCGCCGTGTTCGGCCAGCCCAGCGCCTCGGCCATCGGCCGCGGCATGGCGATGACCAGCGGCGACACCGCGACGCCCGGCGCCTCCAGCGGCAGGAAGTCGATCTTCCCGCTGTCGGACAGCCGCTGGCGCAGCAGGCTCACCCAGGTCGACGCGGCGGGAGTCCACACGTCGGGCTGGGGAGCCTTGTCGGCCTCGGCGTTCCATCCGCGCACGAGCGCGGCCATCGCCTCGCCCGACGACTTGGAGTGGATCGCGATCTGCGCGCAGACCCCGTTCACCTCGGTGCCCGAGTACTCCTCCGCCAGGTCCTCCATGACGCCGAACTTCTCCGGCGACGAGGACACGTTCAGCGTCACGCCGTCGGAGCCGCACGAGCCGCCGCCCGAACCCATCACATAGAAGGCGACGCCGCCCGCCACCACGAGCACCGTCAGAAGGGCGACCAGGCCGAGGACCAGCGGACCCTTGCTCCGCCGGGGAGGCGGCGGCGGTGGCGTGAAGTAACCAGGCGGTGGCGTGTACGGCGGGGGGCTGTACAAGGAGGTCCTCCAGACCAGGGACAGGACCGTGGTCCGCCCTTTCAGGGGGTTTTGGGGTCTGACGCCAAAGTTATACAGCCGGTTCGTCAGACGCCCGGCGAGAACGCCATGACCGCTGCCGTCTCTCCGTGCTCATTCGTCACCTTCGCCCCATCTTCGGTACGTTCCACGGCTGCGTCGGCACCTGCGAAGACCGGACGCCGCAAAGTGAACGACAAAGCCTCCGGACCGCCTTGCGCGGTCCGTCCCAACTCGGCCATGAGGATCGCCAGCAGCGGCCCGTGCACGACGAGGCCCCTGTGCCCCTCTACTTCCGTCGCGTACGCGAAGTCGTAGTGGATGCGGTGGGCGTTGTACGTCAGGGCGCTGAAGCGGAACAGCAGAGCGGGATCGGCGGACAGCGCGAAGGTACGCTCATCGGTACGGCGCAGGCCCTTGCCTTCCGGACGGATCGGAGGCTCCGGGCTCGCGGGGGCGTCGCCGGAGCGGTAGACGATGTCCTGCTCCTCCACGGCCAGCAGTTCCCCGCCGCGCAGCAGCCGGTTCCGCACCGTGGTGAAGAGCAGCCTCCCGCTGCGGCCCTCCTTCTCGGTGACCGACACCAGCTCCGCGTGCTTGACGACCTCGTCGCCGATCCGGATCGGCGCGTGCGAGGTGAGGCGGGCGCCGGCGAACATGCGGCGGCGGTCGGGCAGCGGCGGCAGGAAGTGCCCGTCGCGCGGATGCCCGTCCGGGCCGAGGGCGGCCTGCGGGTACCGGTCGAGATGGAACAGCCAGTGCCACAACGGCGGCAGCGCCTCGCCCGGCGGGTCGACATCGAGCAGCCCGGCGAGCGCGCGCACCGGCCCCTCGGTGATCACGTCGGCGGTCTCGATCGGCTCCGGGGCCCAGGGGGTGCTCATCCGACGATGCCCTTCTCACGCAGGCCGGCGACGTCGCCGGGGGTCAGGCCGAGGGTCCCGAGGACCTGCTCGGCGTCCGCTCCGAGGACCGGAGCGGGGCGCGGGTCGCGCGGCGCGCCGTCGCGGATGGGGGTGCGCGGCGCGCGCAGCCGACCGATGCCGGGCTGCTCGATCTCGGCGAGCAGCGCGTGGTCGCGGGCCATCAGGTCGCGGAACGTGCCGTACTTCGACCAGAGGACCGACGTGCGGGCCAGCACCTCTGCGGCCTCGGCGGCCGTGCGCGCGGCGAACCAGGGTTCGAGGACTGCCGCGAGGCTCTCCCGGTGCCGGTATCTGTCGCCGTCGTCTGAGAAGTCGGCCCCTACGAGCTTCTCCAGTTCGGCGATCTTCTCCGTCGTGCCGGTGGCCCTGCCCAGGTCGTCGAGGTGCCTGCGGGAGAGCGTGACGATCATGAACCTGCCGTCGCGGACGGCGAAGTCCCGAGCGAACCCGCCGAACAGGTGGTTGCCGATGCGCGGCCGGTCCACCCCGTTCAGCTCGGCCTCGCCGAGGAAACCGAGGTTCCCTGCCGTCGCCAGCGCCACGTCCGACAGGGCGATCTTCACCGACCTGCCCTCACCGGTGCGCAGCCTGTGGTGGTCGGCCGCGAGGATCGCGACCGCCGCGTACAGTCCGCACGCGACGTCCCAGGCGGGGAGCACGTGGTTCACCGGGGCGTCGCCGAGCCCGGTGATCAGCGGGAACCCCGTCTCGGCGTTGACCGTGTAGTCGACCGCCGGGCGCCCGTCGGGATACCCCTGCACCAGCACGTGGATGAGGCCCGGACGCGCCGCCGCGAGATCCTCGTACGCGGGCCTGGGGGTGTTGGCCAGCACGACCCCGGCCTGCGCTGCGAGGCGCAGGACGAGGTCGCGGCCTTCGGGGGTGCGCTGGTCGACCATGACCGACCGCTTGCCCTTGTTGAGCGACGTCCAGTAGATGGACGCGCCCTCCGACGTCACCGGCCACCGCGTGGTGTCGGTCGCGCCGCCGACCGGATCGACGCGCACCACGTCGGCGCCGAGCTGGGCGAGGGTCATCCCGCCCAGCGGAGCCGCCACGAAACTAGAGATCTCCAGGACCCGCAGACCGCTCAGCATGCCCCGAGCCTCCCATACGGGCCCGTCCGCGTCAGCGCTGGACGACGGCACCAGAGGCGAGGAGGTCGTCGACGTCCTTGAAGCCGAGGTCCGTCAGCACCGCGCGGGTGTGCGCGCCCGGGACCGACGGCGGGCCGGTGATCTCGCCCTGCGTCCGCGAGAAGCGCGGCGCGGGCGCGGGCTGCGGGACGCCCTCGACGCCCGGCACGAACACCTCGCGAGCGGTGTTCCACGGGTGCTCGGCGGCCTCGGTCATGCTGAGGACGGGCTCGACGCACGCGTCGGACGGCACGAAGATCTCCGCCCACTCGTCGCGCGTCTTCTCCTTGAACTTCGCCCCGAAGAGCTCCTTCTGCCCGGCCCAGTTGGCCATGTCGTACTGCGGGGCCTCCTCGGGGGCGACCCCTAGGCGCTTGAGGAACTCCGCGTAGAACTGCGGCTCGATCGCGCCGACAGCCATGTGCTTGCCATCGGCGGTCTCGTACACGTCGTAGAAGGGGGCGCCGGTGTCGAGCATGTTGGTGCCGCGGTTCTCGCTCCACAGGCCGGAGGCCTTGAACGCGTGGATGAAGGTGGTGAGGTGCGCGGTGCCGTCCACGATCGCGGCGTCGACGACCTGGCCGCGTCCGCTGATCTTCGACTCCAGCAGCGCGGCGAGCACGCCCACGACGAGGTACATGCTGCCGCCGGCGAAGTCGCCGAGCAGGTTCAGCGGCACCTGCGGCGGGCCGCCCGCCCGGCCGATCGCGTGCAGCGCGCCGGTGATCGCGATGTAGCCGATGTCGTGGCCGGCGGTGTGGCTGAGCGGGCCCTCCTGGCCCCAGCCCGTCATCCGGCCGTAGACGAGCTTGGAGTTGCGGGCGAGGCAGTCGTCCGGGCCGAGGCCGAGGCGCTCGGTGACGCCCGGGCGGAAGCCCTCCAGGAGGACGTCGGACTGCTCGACGAGGCGGAGGACGACCTCGCGCCCCGCCTCGCTCTTGAGGTCGACCGCGACCGAGCGCTTGGAGCGGTTGGTCATGTCCTTCTCCGCGGCGGGGCCACCGCCTCCGCCCTTGCCCGCGCGGTCGATCCGGATCACCTCGGCGCCGAGATCGGCGAGCAGCATCGCCGCGAACGGGCCGGGACCGATCCCCGCCAGCTCGATCACGCGCACTCCGGACAGCGGACCAGCCATAAGAACACCCCTCACTTCAAGGACTCACCGGACAGTGTGCCACGGACGTAAGTAAGTGCTTTCGGCCGGGTTCGGGTCAGTCCAGGGAGATCGTCTGATGCGGGGCGTGCCTTGCGCGCGCGCCCTTCACATAGGAGAGACCTTCTCTCTCCTGCGCCCCCTTGACGTCCACGCCGTCCCCCGCGGCGAGGAAGTACCAGTGACGGTTCGGGGCGCGCCACCACAGCGCCGTACGGCCGTCCGTGCAGTCCCGCGCGACGTGCGTGCCCCCTTCCGCGGTCAGGACGCCCTCGTGGTGGACCTTGCCTTGCGCGTCCGTGAAGACGCGGCAGACGAGCCTGCCCGCTCCGCCCTTCCCCGGTAGAGAACCCTTCCAGAGGAGCCTTTCGTCGGGTGCCGGCACCGTCTCCCGGACCGGCGCGGCCACCGTCTCCTTCCCGGCAGGAGCCACCGCGTGGTCCACGCCCGCCGCGGAGATCAGGCCCTCCTCCTCGGCGGCGAGGGCGCCGCCGGCCGCGAACGTCACCAGCAGCGCCACCGCCACCGGCACCCGGGAGCGGCGGGGCCTGCGGGCGCCCACCGGGCCGGGCGTCACCACGTTCAGCTCGGGCATCTCCGCGACCCGCTCCAGCAGGCCCTGGACGTCGGGGACGGCGAGGTCGACCAGGACGTCGCGGACGGTGTACCGGCGCATGCCGACCACCCGGCACAGCACGTAGGCGACCCGTTCCTCCGGGCGCAGCGCCGCCAGCGCCGGATTGTCCGGCACGTGCGCGGGCAGGCCGCGCAGCCAGGGCATGAGCCGCCAGCGCAGCCGCCGCGGCGGCCGCATCGACTGGCGCAGCACCGCGCGCCGGGCGTCGGCGTAGGCGCCGCCCCCAATCGGACGGTGCGGCAGCGCCCGATCCACGATCCTGCGCGCGAGGGCGAGGCGGACATCGCCCGTCCGCTCGCCCGGCAGCACCAGGTAGGACAGCCTGACCAGCTCGCGGTACCGCCTGTCGACGCCGAAGTCCGGCATGGGTGGGAAACCTCTCTGACCCGGAGACTGGAAACGGATCAGAGGCTAGGAACGGGACCGGGCGACCACCCGGATGTTGGTGCTTCATTTACCGCATCGCGGACGATACCTGGCCTTTCCCGGGACGATGTCGCCCGATAGCACGACAACAGGGAGTGAAAAGGTTTTACGATTGCCGCATGGAGTGGCTGGAGCTCGTCTTGAGGTTGCGCCGCTGGACCGACAACGGAACCCGCGACCCGCACAAGGCCCTCCTCCTCCTTTACGCCATCGGCCAACTCCAGCGCGTCGGCCACAAGAACATCCGGTACCGGGACGCCGAATCCGTGCTGGAGGGCATGCTCAAGGAATTCGGGCCGCCCCGCCCCGCCGGGGCCTCCTACCCCTTCCACCACCTGGCCTCCGACGGGCTGTGGGAGGTCGCCACCGCGTCCGGCGGAGCCAGCCCGTCCGCCGACAGGGCCGTCATGCTCAGCGAGGACGTGCACGGAAGGCTCGCCCCCGCCTTCGCCCGCGACCTCCTCACCGAACCGGCGCTCCTCGCCCAGCTCGTCAGGCTGCTCCTCGACACCAACTTCGAAAGCGGCCTGCACGCCGACGTCTGCGCCGCGGCCGGGCTCATGCCGGAGCTCGCCCACACCGCGGCCGTCGCCGCCTACGGCAAGGGCGACCTCCCGCGCACCGAACGCGACCCCATCCTGCGCCAGAAGATCCTCCTCGCCTACGACTGCCGCTGCGCCTTCTGCGGCTTCGAGGGCTGGATCGGCACGACGGTCATCGGCCTTGAGGCGGCCCGCCTGCGCTGGTGGGCCTTCGACGGCCAGGACGACCCGACCAACTGCCTGTGCCTGTGCACGCTCCACCACAAACTGCTCGACAAGGGCGTCCTCGGGCTCACCCCGCTCGGCAAGATCATGGTCTCCCGCCAGTTCGTCGGCACCACCGAGACCTCCCGTCGTCTGGTCACCGAGCTGGCAGGGCGCCCCTTCCAGCCCCCGCAGCCCGGGTTCGCCGGACCCGACACCCGCAACATCGCCTGGCACGGCAGGCAGGTCTTCCGCGGCCCGGCCCTCGCCTGACCGCCTACGGTCCGAATCCCGCGGACACGGAACACCCCCACCGCTCCGGGCGTCATACCCTGGGCGCACTCCGAAGGGCGGATATATCAGGTGAAGTTCAGCGACTTGTGGGACACGCAGGCCGTTCCCGAACTATGGATCACCGGACTGGCGACCCTCGCCGCGCTGGTCCTCGTCGGCTACGGGCCCGCCTGGCGGATCTCCCGCAACGTGGTGACCATCGCGCACGAAGGCGGGCACGCGATCGTCGCGCTGATCTTCGGCCGCAAACTCGACGGCATCCGCCTGCACTCCGACACCTCCGGCGTCACCGTGTCGCGCGGCAGACCCGACGGCGCGGGCATGGTCTTCACCGCGCTCGCCGGCTACACCGCGCCGTCCCTGCTCGGGCTCCTGTTCGCCTGGCTCCTCGGCATCGGCCGCATCACCCTCATGCTCTGGCTCTCCCTCCTGCTGCTCGTCGGCATGCTGGTGATGATCCGCAACGTGTTCGGCGTCGTGTCCGTCGTCACCACCGGCGCCGTCGTCTTCGCCGTCTCCTGGTTCGGATCGGCCGCCATCCAGGGCGCGTTCGCCGCCTTCGGCGCCGCCTTCCTCCTGCTGGCCGGGCTCCGGCCCGTCATCGAACTCCAGCGGCTGCGCGCCCGCCGCCAGGCCCCCAGCTCCGACGCCGACCAGCTCGCCCACCTCACCGGTGTCCCGGGGGCCGTCTGGGTGGGCGTCTTCGGCCTCGTCGCGCTGGCGTCCCTCGCTCTGGGCGGCTGGCTCCTCCTGCCCTCGGAGTGGACCGTCCCGTTCACCTCCTGACCGCGGCTCAGCCCGTGGCGTCGGGCTCCGGGGGCGTGGGGTCGGGGTCCTCCGGCTGCGGCGCGGGTGGGTCGGCGGGCTGGGACGCGTCCGCGTTCGGCGGTGGGTCGTCGGCGGGTTGCTCCTCGGCCGGATCCGGGTCGTCCGGGGCGACGGACTGGGCTTCGGAAGGGTCGGGGATCGCCGTCGTCTGGGTGGTGCCGTCCTCTTCTTCCGGGGTCGCGGGTGCCGGGTCTACGGGGGTCTCGGCGGGGGCATCGGAAGGCTCCGCTCCGTCCGGGCCGGTCGGGCCGGTCTGCGACGGGTCCGAAGCGGGCGGGGCGGGCGGCTCCGCGGCGGCGGCCGGGGGCACGGGCTCGGGCGCGCCGTCGGCCTCGCCGCCGGTCCCGACGGGGCGGTCGAAGGCCTCGTCCTCGGCGGTGTCCACGAGGGTCAGCTCCTCGATCTCCGCGTCGGGCGCGCTGACGACCGTCACCTTGTCGGGAGAGAACTGTGGCCACGAGGCTCCGGTGAATTCACCCTCCGGGGCGCCTTCCTCCGGTGCCGAGAGCGGATTCCCGCAATTGCACTTCACCACCGGAACACCACGCGAGTCCACCATCACCGCAATTCCCGCCTGAAGCACCGCGGCCATCTTCGTGGCCTTTCCGTCACGGTAGCCGTGGTTCGTCACCAGCGTGTCGGCGCGCAGCAGGACCGGCGTGAGGCCGTCGACGAACTCCGCGATCCCCTCCGGGGAGATGCCTTGCGACGCCGCCCACGCCCCCGCCTTGGCCTGGTCGCCTTCCAGGAAGTCCACCAGCGCGTCCTTGTCGCACACCGCGTCCTGCCTGCTCCCGCCGTACAGGCCCGGCTCGTCACCGGGCTTCGCTCCCCCGGCCGACGCCAGCCTTCCCACGTCGCCCTGGTCCGTGCCCGCCACGACGGTGTAGGCGTCCGGTCCCGGATCGCCCACCGCCAGGCGGGTGATGACCGTCCCCGCGCCCGCGCACCCCGTCGCCCCCGCCGCGAGCAGGAGAACGAGAAAGAGCACGACCCTCATTCCTGTCCTCATCCCGACCCCCGTCTGGATTTCGGTAAGTTCTTCGTCTTTGATGTCTCATAGAAGTGAGAAATGCACAATTCCAGCGCATGGCCGGGGAGGGACGATTTCATGCGCGCGCTCCGACCGGGGGACCCGGAACGGCTCGGCGGGCACACACTGCTCGGCCGGATCGGGGAGGGCGGCCAGGGCACGGTGTACCTCGGCCGCGGACCGCACGGCGACGTCGCGGTGAAGCTGCTGCACGCCCAACTCAGCGACGACGCCATGGCCCGCTCCCGCTTCGCCCGCGAACTCGACGCCGTGCGGCGCATCGCCGGATTCTGCACCGCCCGGGTGTACGCCGCCGACGTCGACGGGGACCGGCCCTACATCGTCAGCGAGTACGTGTCGGGGCCGTCGCTGCGCGACCTCGTCGCCGCCGAGGGGCCGCGAACCGAGGGCGCCCTGATGCGCCTTGCCGTCGGCACCGCCACCGCGCTCGCCGCGATCCACGGCGCGGGGGTCGTGCACCGCGACTTCAAGCCGGCGAACGTCCTCATGGCCCACGACGGCCCCCGCGTGATCGACTTCGGCATCGCGCGCGCCCTGGACAACGCGGGCATGCGTACGATGACGGGCCAGATCGTCGGCACGCCCGCCTACATGGCGCCCGAGCAGTTCTCCGGGTCGGCCGTAGGCCCCGCCGCCGACCTCTTCGCCTGGGCGCACACCCTCGTCTTCGCCGCCACGGGCCGCGGCGCCTTCGGCGCCGGCACTCTCACCTCCCTCATCGACGCCATCCGCACCGCAGCCCCCGATCTGGAAGGCCTCCCCCCAGAACTCGTCCCCCTCCTCCTCTCCTGCCTCGCCAAAGCCCCCTCCGCCCGCCCCTCCTCCCAAGACGCCCTCTGGACCCTCCTGACCCTCACCACCCCCACTTCCTCCGAGCACCCGCGCACCCCACCGCCTCTCCCAAGCCGCTCCCCCGGCACCGCGGACCGGAGCGGCCGTCCCGCACCCGAGCACCCGCGCACCCCACCGATCCTCCCGAACGCTCCCACCTCCCACCCGGACCCGGGCCTCGGCCAGACCGCCCGCCCGGACACCGACCGCGACCCCCCGGACCGACCGAACCCGCCCCCGAACAGCCCAGGCGATCCCCCCGGCGTCTCCCCGGCCCTGCCGACCGCCGCAGGGCGCCCCGCGAACCCGCCTGCGGCATTCCCCGCCCTGAGCGCCCCGCAAGACACGAGGCGCGAACGCCTCCGACCGTCGAACGCGCCGAGCACCGATCGGGACGAGGGGCGTGCGCCCAACGACCGGGACGACGCAAGGCGTCCGGTGGGCTCAGGGCGGCCGGTGGGCTCGGTGCGGCGGGGACGGCCGCCCGGCCCGGTCTCTCCCATGGGGACGACCCAGGACCTCGGCGAGCCGCGCGGCTTCGCCCGGCGGCTCGATGACCCGCAGGGGGAACCGGAGCCGGAAGCGAGCCGGCCGCCCTTGCGGCGGACATGGCCGCTCGTGCTCGGTCTGCTCCTCGTCACCGTGGTCTCGCTGGTCGACATGGCGTCGCTGTCGGTCCTGGCCGGCGGTCCCGTCGCGGCGATCGAACAGCGATGGGCGCTCGTGCTGGCCACCGCCTACACGTCCCTGGCCGTCATCACCCTCTTCGGGGTCGTGGCGGCGTGGCGCGGCTACCGGTCGGGGGTGTGGACCGTCATCGCCGTCCGCCTCGTCCGCGCCGGAACGTGGGTCGCGGCGCTCGGCCAAGTACCCCCGCACGACCTCACCCTGGTGCTCCAGACCGTCTCGCCCGCGCTCGTGGTCTCCCTTCTCCTCTCCGGGCTCTACCTCGGCCGCGACCGCTCCCCGCGCCGCTGAAGGGGCCGGTGCGCCGCCCCTTCAGACGGGCGCCGTCCGCGGATCCGGAAGGTCGTGCGACGCGCAGCGCACGGCGGTGCCGTCCACGTGGTCGACCTCCAGGGTCGTGTGGGTGATGCCGTAGGCGTCGCGCAGGAGCAGGCGCACCTGCCTGCGCACCTCGTGGCAGTCGCCCCCAGCCGCCGCGAGGATGTGCGCGGACAGCGTCGGATGGCCCGACGTCACCTCCCACACGTGCAGCGCGTCGATCCCCTCGACCTGTGGCACCGAGAGCACCAGCGCGCCGATCTCGGCGGCGTCCATGCCGTAGGGGGCGGCCTGAAGCAGCACCCGCCCGGCGTCGCGCACCAGCCCCGTGCCCGCCCGCACCATGAGGACCGCGACGACGAGGGAGGCGACGGCGTCGGCGCGGTTCCAGCCCGTCGCCATCACGACGCCGCCCGCGACCGCCGTCGCCACGAACGCCAGCAGATCGCTGAGAATGTGCTGGTACGCCCCTTCCACATGGAGTTTCGACCGGTCGGCGCGCCGCAGCAGCCACGTCGCGGCGAGGTTCACCGCGATGCCCGCCAGCGCCGTCACCACGACGAACCCGCCCTCGACCGGATGCGGCGTGATGACCCGGGCCACCCCCTCGACCGCGAAGTACGCGGCGAGCAGCAGCAAGGTGAGCCCGTTGAGCTGCGCGGAGAGGATCTCCACGCGTTTCAGCCCGTACGTGAAACGACCCGTGGGCGGCCGCGCCGCGATCCGCATCGCGAGCAGCGCGACGCCCACCGCGAACGCGTCCGTCAACATGTGCCCCGCGTCGGTGAGCAGCGCCAGCGACCCCGCCGCCACCCCCATGACCACCTCAGCGGACATGAACACGACGATCAAGGCGAGCGCCCCCCGCAGAAACCGCCGATCCCCGTCCACCCCCAACCCATGCCCGTGCCCATGGCCATGGCCGTGTCCGTGTCCGTGTCCGTGTCCATGCCCGCCGCCGTGCCGCCGCCCACCTCCACGCCCGCGCCGACCCACCCGTCCACCCGCATCCACCCGCTCCCCACCACGCCCAGCGACTCCTCCGCGCGGCTCCCCACCCCCGCTCCCGTCCCCGCACCCCCGCGCCCGTTCGCACCTGCCCGCCCGTTCGCACCCGGCCACGCACTCACACCCGTCCACCTGTTCATGCGCTCCCGCGCGTTCCTTCCTTTCCGCGCCTTCACACCCGTCCACGCGTCCGAGCCCGTCCGCATGTCCACCCCCGGTCACGCGTCCGAGCCCTTCTGCGTGTTCACGACGCTCCACGCGCTCTCGCCCGCCCACGCGTTCACCGCCTTCCGCGTGTCCGGCCCCGCGCGCGGCGGCGTGTCCGTGCTGGTCCGCGCGCTCCTCGTCGGGCCCGCGTCGGCCGACGCGGTCGCGCGCGTCGGCGTGCTCGGGCCGATCGGCGCGTTCGTGCCCGCGCTCGTTTCGGCCCCGCTTCTCGTGTTCGTGCTCGGCCCCCGCGCCCATCCGACCGCACCCCCCTGACCGGCCACCCTAGCCCGGTGCGAGCCCGCCGACCTGGGATTTCGCGCCGTGCGCGCCCGTCGCGGGCGCCCTCGCCGGCACTTTGGCGCATCTCGCGGATCGGCGTCGGACCGGCCTGTGGACAACCCGATTCTGTCGGTGGCGGACGCTAGATTCGACAATGTGATCGAATGAAACCGGTCGGCTCGCCGCGTACGCGGGGGATCGGCCGAAGCGGAGGGAGGTGCGGACGTGGACGAGCGGCGGGAAGGGCAGGCAGGTCCGGAGAGCGGCGGCCCCGGCGTCCGGTGGGGCCGCGAGCAGGTGCTGGCGCTCGCGCCGGACGCCGCCTCGCGCAAGGCCGCGGGTGTCGTGGCCGGGCGCCCCGAAGGCAAGTCGGGCGCGGACGGCGCTCTGGTGTGGGCGGAAGGCAGGTACGCCACGGCCGTGGAGCTGGCCGGCCCGGCGTTCCGATGCTCGTGCCCGAGCCGCAAGATCCCCTGCAAGCACGCGCTCGGCCTGCTGCTGCGCTGGAGCGAGGGCCGGGTGCCCGATGCGCGGGAGCGTCCGGAGTGGGCCGCCGAATGGGCCGCCGCCCGCCGAGATCGCGCGGCCGCCGCCTCGGCCGCGCCGTCCGAGGCCGCCGCGCCGGGCTCCGCGAGCGCCGGCGCCACCGCGCGCCGCCGCGCCGAACGGGTCGACGACGGCGTGGCCGAGTTCGGCCGCTGGCTGCGCGACCAGGTGTCCCGCGGGCTGGCCGGAGCCGAACGCGCGCCATACACGCTGTGGGACGAGGCGGCCCGCCGCCTCGTCGACGCGCAGGCGGGCGCGCTGGCCGGGCGGGTTAAGGAGCTCGCGGCGATCCCCCGCGGCGGCGAGCACTGGCCGGAGCGCCTTCTGGAGGAGTACGGCCTGCTGCACCTCCTGGTCCGCGCGCACATGAAGGGCGCGGCCCTCGCAGACGGCCTGCACGAGACGGTTCGCACCCGGATCGGTTTCCCGACGCCGCGCGAGGAGGTCCTCGCGGGCCCGCACGTCCGCGACTCCTGGCAGGTGCTCGGCTCGCGCGAGACCATGGCCGAGGCGCTGACGACCCGCCGCACCTGGCTGCGCGGCCGGGCCACCCGCAGGCCCGCGCTGCTGCTCGCCTTCGCTCCGCCCGGACGCTCCCTGGAACCCGCTCTCCCGCCCGGTACCGAGGTCGAGGCCTCTCTCGCCTTCCATCCCGCGGCCCAGCCGCTGCGCGCCCTGATCGTCGAACGGCACTCCGCGCCCGAGCCGTCGCCTCCGGAAGGCGGCAGCGTCATGGCCCTGCTCGAGGAATACGCCACGGCCCTGGCCCGTGATCCTTGGCTGGACCACTGGCCCGCCTGCCTCTCCGGCGTGCGCCTCGCCCACTCCGACCCCCTCCAGGTCGTCGACGCCGCAGGCCACGCCCTCCCTCTCCGCACCTCCGACCCCTGGCATCTCCTGGCCCTCTCCGGCGGCTCCCCTTTCACCCTCACCGCCGAATGGACCCCCACCGGCCTGCACCCCCTCACCGCCCACCACCCAGAAGAAGGCCTCCTCACCCTCCCCTGACCCCTTCTCCTCCACGAAAGGCCCCCATGTCGACCGCCCCGCGCCCTTCCCCCCGGCCCCGGCCCGCCCGCGCGCTCGCCGCACGGCCCCGCAACGAACACGGCACACCGGTCAGCCGCCACGCCCCAACATCACGCACGCGCACAGCGCAGTCCCGGTGGAGGAGGTGCTCGGTGGCCGGGAGGGAAGCAGCGGCCGGGAGGGATTCGGTGGATGAAGGATTCCGGATCGGGGCGGGGCGAGAGGTCTCGCGAAGGCGTGGAGGAGGTGCGCGGTGGACGGAGGTGAATCGGTGAGTGCGGGCGTGTCCTGGCCCGAGGTGTGGCAGGAGCATGTGGCGGTGGCGCTGCTCGGGACTCGGCGGCGGGGCGTGCCCGAGCTGGCGGAGGCGGCGCTCGCCGAGGAGGATCCGGCGGCGCGGCTGCTCGACCAGGCGGGGCTGCTCGCGGTGGGGCGGCGCGCGGGGGTGAAGCCTGGCGCGGCCGAGGCCGTCGCGCCCGCGCCCGCCGAGGACGCGCCACCGGTGCCGCCGGCGGCCCGGGACGGGCTCGCGGCACTCCTCGAAGGCGAGCGGGTGCGGCTGCTGCCCGAATGGCTGGCCGCCGTCGCCGACCTCGGGTACCGGGTGCCTGCGCGCCATCTGCCGGAGCTCCTCGACCGGGGCCGCGCCGACCGCGCGCTCAGGCCGCTGATCGCGCGCGCGGCGGGGCGGCGCGGCGCCTGGCTCGCGCTGCGGAACTCCGACTGGGCGTACCTGCTCACCGAGTCGGGGGCCGCGGCCGAACCCGTCGCGGACTGGTCGCGCGGCTCCCGGGGGCAGCGGGTCGCCGCGCTCACCGCGGCCCGCAGGGCCGATCCCGCCGAGGCGCGGGAACTGCTCCTGCGCACCTGGTCGCGGGAGTCCGCGCCCGACCGGGCCGCGTTCCTGGCGACCTTCGCCCACGGCCTGTCGCCGGACGACGAGGAGTTCCTGGAACGTGCCCTGGACGACCGCGGCAAGGACGTCCGCCGCGGCGCCGCCGATCTGCTGGCCCTCCTGCCGGACACCGCGTACGCCCGGCGGATGGCCGACCGGGCGCGGTCCCTCATCCGCCTGTCGGGCACCCCCGCGCGACGGCACCTCGCCGTGACGCTGCCGGCCGAGCACGACGACACGATGGCGCGCGACGGCATCCCGTTCCATCCGGCCGGATCGTTCGACCCGGCCGCCGCCCGCACCGGGGTCCGCGCCGCGTGGCTCCGCGAGATCCTCTCGCGCGCGCCGCTCGGCACCTGGCCGGACCATCTCGGGATGAGTCCGCAGCAGGCCGTCGGGCTCCCGGTCGCCGACGACTTCGCCCGCGACGTCCACCTCGGGTGGTGCCGGGCCGCGCTCCGCCAAGGCTCCGCGCCGTGGGCGCGCGCCCTCCTACGGGAGGGATTCATCATCGACGAGGCCGAGTCGCCGACAGGGCTGCTCGCTCTCCTCCCCGAGGAGGACAGGGCAAGCGAGGCCGCCGCCCTCCTCGCCGCGGCCGAGGACCACGCGCACCGGCTCCGCCTGCTCGCCCACATCCCCGGCCCCTGGACGGGCCCGCTCACCGACGCCGTCCTCACCGCCCTGTCCGACACCCTCACCGACCCCGACGCCCCGCGCGTCACCGCCCAGCTGTGCCGCCTCGCCGACGAGCGCCTCTCCCCCGACGCGGCCCCACGCGTCCAGGCCCTGGCGGCGGCCCATCCCACCTGGCCCCTCGCCGAACTCGCCGACACCCTCCTCTTCCGCCGCCGCATGCTCCACGACCTCGCCCCACCCGAAGAGAGCCCCTCATGACCGCGGCCCGCACATGCCCGCCGCCCGCCCTCCGGCCTTTCCCCGCGCGCGCCGGTTCTGGCCGAGGTGAGACCCACCGAGCGTGCCGGGGGATGTCAGAGGGGTGTGATGGGGTGTCGTTCAAGTGCGCGGCGGGTTCGGGTTCGGGTCGGTTCATCGGGTGGAGTGAAGGAGGAGAGCGTCTTGGGTGAGGTGCTGAGGCCGCATGCGGAGCAGGAGTACGCGGCGGAGCTGGCCAGGCTGGCGGAGGTCGACGAGCGGGTGAGGCCGCCCGGGTGGCGGCTGTCGCCGTGGGCGGTGACGGAGTACCTGATGGGGGGCGAACTGGCGGACGGCACGGTGATCACGCCCAAGTACGTCGGGCCGCGCAGGCTCATGGAGGTCGCCGTCGCGACCCTGGCGACCGACCGGGCGCTGCTGCTGCTCGGGGTGCCGGGCACCGCCAAGACGTGGGTGTCGGAGCATCTGGCGGCGGCGATCAGCGGCGATTCGACGCTGCTGGTGCAGGGCACCGCGGGCACCGCCGAGGAGGCCGTGCGCTACGGGTGGAACTACGCACGGCTGCTCGCCGAGGGTCCGTCGCCGGAGGCGCTCGTGGAGAGCCCGGTGATGCGCGCGATGCGGCTCGGTTCGGTGGCCCGGATCGAGGAGCTGACGCGCATCCCGTCGGACGTGCAGGACGCGCTCATCACGATCCTGTCGGAGAAGACGCTGCCGGTGCCGGAACTGAACACCGAGGTCCAGGCGCGGCGCGGCTTCACCGTGATCGCCACCGCCAACGACCGGGACCGCGGCGTGAACGAGCTGTCCAGCGCGCTGCGCCGCCGCTTCAACACCGTGGTGCTGCCGGTGCCGGGCTCCGCCGAGGAGGAGGTGGAGATCGTCGCGCGCCGGGTGGCGCAGCTCGGCCGCGCGCTGGAGCTGCCCGAGGCCGCGACGGGGCTCGCCGAGATCCGCAGGGTCGTCACGGTGTTCCGCGAGCTGCGCAGCGGGCTCACCGAGGACGGCAGGACGAAGGTCAAGACGCCGAGCGGCACCCTCAGCACCGCCGAGGCCATCTCGGTGATCACCGGCGGGCTGGCCCTGGCCGCGCACTTCGGCGACGGCGAGCTGCGCGCCGGCGACGTCGCGGCGGGGGTCCGCGGGGCGGTCGTCCAGGACGCGGTGTCCGACCGGGTCGTCTGGCAGGAGTACGTCGAGACCGTCGTGCGGGAGCGACCAGAGTGGGCGGACTTCTACCGGGCCTGCCGCGAAGCCCCGGCCTGACGCCGCCCCGCTCCCCCTTCCTTCCCCTCGCCTCCTTCCGGGAGTCCCCATGACCGTCGAGGTCTACGGCATCCGCCACCACGGCCCTGGCTCAGCGCGCGCGCTGGACGAGGCCCTCGCCGCCCAGCGGCCCGACATCGTGCTCGTCGAGGGTCCGCCCGAGGCCGACGCGCTGGTGCCGCTGGCCGCCGACCCCGGCATGGTCCCGCCCGTCGCGCTGCTCGCCTACACCGCCGACGCCTCCCCCACCCGCGCCGCCTTCTGGCCGTTCGCCGCGTTCAGCCCGGAATGGCGGGCCCTGCGGCACGCCCTGACCCACGGCGTCCCCGCCCGATTCATCGACCTCCCCGCCGCCCACACCCTCGCCGCCCCGGCCCCTTCCGAAGACACCCCTCAACCCACCCCGGCCGACATCACCCAGAACGAGCGAGGAGGCAACACCCAGGTAGAGCCAGAGGACGACTCACAAGGCCAACCGGAAGGCGGCACCCAAAACGGGCCGGGAGGCGACTCCCAGGACAAAACGGGAGGCAACGCGCAGAGCCCGCCAGGAGACGGCGCCCAAGGCGAACCGGGAGTCGACGCGCAGAGACTGCCGGGAAGTCGAGTCCAAGCCGGACCGAGTGGCGACGCCCAGGGCACGCCGGGAGGTGACGCGCAGAGACTGTCAGGAGACGGAGCCCAAGGAGGATGGGGAGACGGCTTCCAGAGCGACCCTGGAGGGGGTCCCCCCCAGGATGGGACGGGAGGCGACGCGCGGAGCATGCCGCGAAGTGGACCGCGTGGCGGTGCGCAGGGCGGACCGGACGGGGGCGCGCCAGGCGGGTCGGGCGCATCCGGGGCGGAGGCGGGGCGGACCGGGAGCGGGGGTGGGGGCGAGGGGTGGCGGGAGCGGGTCAGGGCGGACCCGCTCGGGGTTCTGGCCGAGGCGGCGGGTTATGAGGACGCCGAGCGGTGGTGGGATGACGTGATCGAGCTGCGGGGCGGGTCGGACAGGTTCGCCGCGGTCGCCGAGGCGATGTGCGCGCTCCGCGAAGGCGACGACTCGGCTTTCACGCCCAGGGAGGAGCGGCGGGAGGCGGCGATGCGGCAGGCGATCCGCAAGGCGCTCAAGGAAGGGCACTCCAACATCGCCGTGGTGTGCGGCGCGTGGCATGTGCCGGCCTTGGTCGACGAGGCGCGCGCCAGGATCACGGCGAGCCGGGACGCCGCCGCGCTCAGGGGCCTGCCCAAGGCGAAGGTCGCGATGACCTGGGTGCCTTGGACGCACGGGCGGCTCACCCGCGAGTCCGGTTACGGCGCGGGGGTCTCCTCGCCCGGCTGGTACGGGCATCTGTTCGAGGTGCCCGACAGGCCGGTCGAGCGGTGGCTCACCGCGGCGGCGAGGGTGCTGCGCGAGGAGGGGCTGCCCGCTTCGTCCGGGCATGTGATCGAGGCGGTGCGGCTCGCCGAGTCCCTCGCGGTCCTGCGCGGAAGGCCGCTGCCGGGCCTGGAGGAGCTGACGGAGGCGGTCCGGGCGGTGCTCTGCGAGGGGGCCGACCTGCCCGTCGCCCTGGTGGAGCGCCTCCTGGTCGTCGGCGAGCGGCTCGGGGCGGTGCCGTCGGGCACCCCGATGGTGCCGCTCCAGCGCGATCTTGCGGCGGAGCAGCGGCGGCTGCGGCTCAAGCCGTCGGCCGAGGCCAAGGAGCAGACCCTCGATCTGCGCACGGGGCTCGACCTCGGGCGCAGCCGGCTGCTGCACCGGCTGCGCCTGCTGGACGTCGGCTGGGGCGAGCCCGCGGGGACCGAACGCGGCAAGGGCACCTTCAAGGAGACGTGGACGCTGCGCTGGCAGCCGGAGTTCGACGTCCGGCTGATCGAGGCGGGCGCGCTCGGAACGAGCGTGGAGGAGGCGGCGACGGCCCGCGTCACCGCCGCCGTGATGACGCCTGCGACGCCCGATCTGCCCGAGTTGACGGCGCTCGCGGAACGCTGCCTGCTCGCCGACCTCGCCGACGCGCTCCCGGACGTCATGCACGCGCTCGCCGACCGCGCCGCGGCAGACCACGACGCGACCCGCCTGATGGCCGCACTGCCCCCGCTCGTGCGGTCGCTGCGCTACGGCGACGTGCGCGGTACCCCCACGGGCCCGCTGCGCGCGGTGGTGGACGGCCTCGTCGTCCGGTTCTGCCTGGGGCTGCCCGCGGCAGTCTCCGCGCTGGACGACGACGCGGCGGCCGAGGCGCTGCGGCTCGTGGGAACCGTGCACGAGGCGCTCGGGCTGCTGGACGATCCGGCCCACACCGGGCGCTGGCTGAGAACGCTGTCCTCCCTCGCCGAGGCCCCGTCCGTGCACGGGCTCCTCGCGGGCCGGTTCACCCGGCTCCTCCTCGACGCGGGCGAACTCGCCGACCTGGCCGACCGCATGTCCCGGGCCGTCTCGGCGGCCGCGCCGACCGAGCGCGCCGCCGCCTGGATCGAGGGATTCCTGTCCGACGGCGCGCTCGTCCTCCTGCACGACGAGAGCCTGCTGTCCCTGCTGGACTCCTGGCTCGCCGCGCTGCCCGCCTCGGCCTTCGACGCCGCCCTCCCCCTGCTGCGCCGCACCTTCGCCGGCTTCTCCACGGCCGAGCGCCGCGCCTTGGCCACCGCCGTCCGCCGCCCCGCCGCCAAACGCACCCGCGCCGCTCCCGACCTCGACCGCCCCCGAGCCGCCCCCGCCATCGCCACGGTCCTCTCCTTCCTCGACCTGCGCACCCCCGACCCGACCCGAAAGGCGCAGACGTGAACGACCTCGCGACACCGCCACAACCCCCACAGGGCGCGAACACCCTCCCCGCACCCAAGCGCACCCGCACAGGCCCACCTCACCCACCCACCCGCACCCGAACGCACGCCCGACATGGAATCCCACCCCGCGCCGAGGCACCGCCACGAAGGCATGCCTCAACCCCGGCCCGACATGGTGGCCCTTCGACGGGTCGAAGGGCCCGCCCGGGATGGGGTTGGGGGGTGGGGTCGTGAACGAGGACGGTGAGAGGTTGCGGCGGTGGCGGATGGTACTCGGGCCGGAAGGCGAGGAAGGGGTCGGGGTCGCGGCCGAAGGGCGCGACCGGAAGGCGGATGAGGCGCTCAACGCGCTTTACGGAGGGGAAGGTCGGAGAGGTGGGCTGGGGGCCTCAGCGCCGGGGGTGGCGCGGTGGCTCGGGGACATCAGGGAGTACTTTCCGGCGTCGGTGGTCCGGGTGATGCAGCGGGACGCGATCGAGCGGCTCGACCTGGACCGGCTGCTGCTGGAGCCGGAGTTGCTGGACGCCGTCGAGCCCGACGTGCGGCTGGTGGGGACGCTGCTGTCGCTGGCGAAGGTGCTGCCGGAGCGGGCGCGCGAGTCGGCACGGGCCGTCGTGCGCAAGGTCGTCACCGACCTGGAGCGGAGGCTGGCCGACAAGACGCGGGCGGCGGTCCGGGGCGCGCTCGACAGGGCGGCGCGCACGTCCCGGCCGCGTCCCTCCGACATCGACTGGGACCGGACGATCCGGGCGAATCTCCGGCACTACCTGCCGGAGCGCCGCACCATCGTCCCCGAGCGCCTCGTCGGGCACGGCCGCAAAAGGCGCGCGGTCGAGCGGGAGGTGATCCTCTGCGTCGACCAGAGCGGGTCGATGGCGTCGTCGGTGGTCTACGCGGGCCTGTTCGGCGCGGTGCTGGCGTCGCTGCCGGCGCTGCGGACCTCGGTCGTCGCGTTCGACACCGAGGTGGTGGACCTCACCGAGCATCTGCACGACCCCGTCGAGGTGCTGTTCGGCACCACCCTGGGCGGCGGCACCGACATCAACCGGGCCCTGGCGTACTGCCAGGGCCTGGTCTCCCGGCCGGAGCGGACGGTGCTGGTGCTGGTGAGCGATCTGTTCGAGGGCGGGGACAGGCGGGAGATGCTCGCGCGCGCCGCCGCCCTCGTGCGGTCGGGCGTGCAGATGATCGCCCTGCTCGCCCTGTCCGACGACGGCGCGCCCGCCCACGACCACGGCACCGCCGAAGCGCTCGCGGCCCTGGGCGTTCCCGCCTTCGCCTGCACCCCCGACGCCTTCCCCGAGCTCCTTGCCGCCGCCCTCCAGCGGCGGCCGCTCCCGGGCCCGTGAGCGGTTCAGGCGGCGCGTTCGCCGGTGACGGGTGGGGGGATCAGGGCCTCGCGCAGGATCGGGAGGGCGCGGGCGAACTCGCGCGACCAGTAAGGCCAGGTGTGCGTGCCGGGGTGGAAGCGGGTCGTCGCGGGTACGCCGAGCTGCTGGAGTTTGGCGGCGTACAGGGTGTTGACGGTGTGCACGAGGGACTCGACGGGATCGGGTCCGGCGTGCGGGAGGGGGTCGAGGGGTCCGGGGGCGCCGGTGCCGCACGCCAGGTGCAGCCGCACCCCGGTGAGCTGGGTGACGAGGTCGTAGGGGTTGTGCCGCCTCCACAGCGCGCGCTGCTCGCCGGGATCGCCCCACACCTTCGTCCAGTCGACTCCGGCGACGGCCGCCGTCACCTCCATGAGGTCGGGCCCGTCGAGGGCGGAGGCCGAGTGGTGCAGGACGTCGACGGGGGCGCTGAACGCGGCGACGGCCCGGAACGTTCCACGGTTGCGTGCCGCGTAGGCGAGGGCCCCCCTTCCGCCCTGGGAGCAGCCCGCGACGGCCCGCGCGGGGCCCGCCCGGTAGCCGCGCTCCAGGATCTGGGTGAGCTCGGCCATGTGGAAGGTCTCCCAGCGCGCGCCGCCGCGGCGCGGCCGGAGGGGGTCGGTGTAGGCGGCGCACGCGCCGCCTTCGGGCAGCACGACGAGGAAGTCGTCGTGCTCGGTCAGGGACGCCGCGTCGGTGTGCGTCGTCCAGCTCGTGTGGTCGCCGCCCGGGCCGTGCAGGAGCCACAGCGCGGGCCAGGTGCGTGCCGCGTCACGCGTCCAGCCCGGCGGCAGCAGGAGCCGGACGCTCCGGTCCTCGCCGAGGGCGGGGGATCGCACGGTGAGATCGAGCATCCGGCCCTTCCGGCGCTCACCGACGACCCGGGCGCCGTCGTCGGCCGAAGGCACCCGGGCCCGCGCCGGGCCGCCGGGTGCGATGGTCGCGACGTTCCTGAGGACCGCCGAGATCAGGGAGAAGGTTCCGATGACAGACCAAGCAGCCCTCCGCATAGCCGCCTCACAATGAGATTCTTGTTCTGGTAATCACTTTCTGCCCGTCGGAAAGGCAGTTCGCACCTGTCCGCAAAGATTAATAAGATGAAGGTCAACGGCAGGACACATGAGTACTCGATGGTGTAAAGCGCGAACCGACGACGGGGTGGCATGATGCGCAGCAAGGCCGAACTCGGCGCATCCATCCGCGCGGGCGGCAAAGCGGTCCTCATCGTCAACACCCGCTCGCGCCGCGGCCGCCGCGAGTACACCGAGGCGCTGCGGCTGCTGCTGGCGGCGCGCATCGGCTTCGTCGGGCTGTTCCCGGTCGCCGATCCGGAGAAGCTGCCCGAGGTCTTCGCCGAGGCACTGGAGCTGGAGCCGGATCTCGTGGTGGTGGGCGGCGGCGACGGCACGCTGAAGGAGGCCGTCAGGCATCTGGCGCACCGCGACATCGCGCTCGGGCTGCTGCCGCTCGGCACCACCAACAACTTCGCGCGCGGCCTCCAGCTGCCTCTGAAGCTCGCCGGGGCCATCGAGGTGATCGCCCGGGGCAAGGTCGCCGACGTGGACCTCGCCGAGATCGACCGTGCCGACGGCTCCCCACCGGAGATCTTCGCCAACATGCTGAGCATGGGCCTTTCGGTGCAGGTGGCCGAGAACGTCCCGCATCTGCTGAAGCGCTATCTGGGCCGCAACGCCTATCCGCTGACCGCGATCGTGAGTCTCGCCCGGCAGCGCGCGTTCACCGCGGAGCTCACCGTCGACGGCGAGGCGCACACGCTGGAGACCCACCAGCTCAACATCGCCAACGGCTCCCATCACAGCGGCAGGCCGATCGCCAGGGACGCCAGCCCGGACGACAGGCTGCTGGCGGTCTATCCGCTCGGTGGGGCGGGCCGGCTGCGGCTGCTGTCGGCCACCGCGCGGCATGTGCTCACCGGGCAGTTCCGCACGATCACCCAGCCGCCGTTCCTGACCGCCGGGAAGGTGAAGATCGTCACCGATCCGCCGATGGCCGCCGACGTGGACGGCGAGCTGCACCCGGGCACCCCGATGACGGTCACGCTGCTGCCGAACGCCCTGCGCGTCATGGTGAAGGATGATTTTCCCGATACCTGACGGGACAGGGGACCCTGGACGGCCGCCACCCGCGCAGTCAGTATGCGCTTATGGAACATGTGCGGGTGGCGATCGTCGGGGCCGGTTTCGGCGGCATCGGACTGGCGATCCGGCTGAAGCAGGAGGGCATCGGCCCCGTCCTGCTGCTGGAGAAGGCCGACGGAATCGGCGGCACGTGGCGGGACAACACCTACCCGGGGGCGGCCTGCGATGTTCCCTCGCATGTGTACTCATTCTCGTTCGAGCGAAAGCCCGACTGGTCCCGCCGCTTCGGCGAGCAATCGGAAATCCTCCAATATCTGCACCATTGCGTGCGGAAATACGGAATCGAACCGCGCCTGAACACCGAAGTACACGAAGCGGTCTTCCAGGACGGGCGCTGGCTCCTCACCACGTCGCGGGGAACGGTCCGCGCCGACGTCGTCGTCTCGGCCACCGGGCAGCTCAACCGGCCCGCGGTGCCCGACCTGCCCGGGCTTGAGACCTTCGCCGGCAAGGCCTTCCACTCCGCCCGCTGGGACCACGACCACGACCTCACCGGGCGGGACGTCGCCGTCATCGGCACGGGCGCCAGCGCGATCCAGTTCGTGCCGCACCTCGCGGAGAAGGCCGCGCGCCTCACCGTCTACCAGCGGTCCGCGCCGTGGGTCGTCGCCAAGTCCGACCGGACGTACGGGCGGTGGGAGCACCGCCTGTTCGCGGCGGTCCCGGCCGTCCAGGACCTCAACCGCGCGATGCTGTACACGCTGCTGGAGTCGCGCGCGCTCGGCTTCGTCTCCTGGCCGGCCCTGCTGAAGACGATGGAGCGCAGCTCACTGAGGATGCTGCGCGAGGAGATCCTCGACCCGGAGCTGCGCCGCAAGCTCACCCCCGACTACCCGCTCGGCTGCAAGCGCGTCCTGATCTCCGACGAGTACTACCCGGCGCTGCGGCGGCCGCACGTCGAGGTCGTCACCGACGCCGTCAAGGAGGTGCGGCCCGAGGGGATCGTCACCGCCGACGGAACGCTGCGCCGGGCCGACACCCTCGTCTTCGGGACGGGCTTCCGCGCCACCGAGTTCCTCGCCCCGATGCGCGTCACCGGACGGGACGGCGCGGCCCTGGACGACGCGTGGCGGGACGGGGCCGAGGCGCACCTCGGCATCGCCGTGCACGGCTTCCCGAACCTCTACCTGCTCTACGGCCCCAACACCAACCTGGGCCACAGCAGCATCGTCTACATGATCGAGAGCCAGATCGCCTACATCCTCGGGTGCGTCCGCTCCGGGCGCGTCCTCGAGGTCCGGCGCGAGGCGCAGAGCCGGTTCACCGCGGCGATGCGCGAGCGCTCGAAGCGGTCGGTGTGGACGGCGGGCTGCGACAGCTGGTACCTCACCGAGGACGGCCGCAACACCAACAACTGGCCCGGTTACACCTTCGCCTACCGCAGGGCGACCCGGCGGCCCGACCCCGCCGACTTCCACGTCCTCCCGGCGCCGCGTCCCGCCGCCGTGCCCGACGGGGCGGCGGCGCAGGACCTAGGGTGAGGTCATGCCTACCGCACTCATCACCGGCGCGACCGCCGGCCTCGGCGCGGCCTTCGCCCGACGCCTGGCCCGCGAGGGACTCGACCTCGTCCTCGTCGCCCGCGACAACGACCGGCTGACGACCGCCGCCGACGCGCTGCACGGGAAGTTCGGCGTGCGGACCGAGGTCCTGCAGGCCGATCTGGCGACCGACGCCGGGATCGAGCGGGTCGAGAAGCGCCTGGAAGACGGCGTCGACCTGCTGATCAACAACGCGGGCTTCGGCAACCAGGGCACGTTCCTCGACGTCCCCGTCGAGGACGAGCTGCGGATGCTCAAGGTGCACTGCGAGGCCGTACTGCGGCTCACCTACGCGGCACTCCCGGGCATGCGCCGGCGCGGCAAGGGCGGGATCATCAACGTCGCCTCCGTCGCGGCGTTCCTTACGCGCGGCACCTACGGGGCTTCCAAGGCCTGGGTCGTCAGCTTCACCGAGGCCCTCGCGCAGGAGATCAGGGAACCGAACGTGCAGGCCATGGCGCTGTGCCCCGGGCTGGTGCGGACCGAGTTCCACGAGCGGGCCAAGATGGACGTGAGCGACACCCCGGACCTCCTGTGGCTCGACGCCGACGCGGTGGTGGACGCCGCCCTCGCGGACCTGCGCCGGGGCCGTGCCGTGAGCGTCCCGGACCCGCGCTACAAGGCGATCGTGGGGTTCGCGAAGTTCGTCCCCAAGGGTCTGATCGGCCGGATCTCCTCGAAGACCGCCCGCCGCTACGACTGACCTCGCCGGGCGGGCCGCCTTACCGGGCGGCCCGCGGCCCGGTCCCTCCGGGAAAGTCAGGACAAGCCCCGGCAGCCTCCCCGCTCGGTAGAATCGGGGACGTGTCCGACCCGAAGTTCGAAGTCCAGATGCTGCACGACCGCGTCATGATCAAGGCCGACAAGGAGGCCGAGCGGACGAGCAGCAGCGGCATCGTCATCCCCGCGACCGCCGACTCCTCCAATCTCCTGGCCTGGGGCGAGGTCTGCGGCACCGGCCACCACGTCCGCACCGTCAAGGTCGGCGACCGCGTCCTGTTCCACCCCGAAGATCAGCTCGAAGTCGACATCCAGGGCGCCAAGTACCTGGTCATGCGCGAACGCGACCTCCACGCCGTCGCCTCCGAGCGCGTCGAACACGGCACCGGCCTGTACCTCTGACGGCCCGGGGCCGCCCCTGCGCGATCCCCGCCGATCCCCGACGATCCCTGGCCTCCCGGCCCGCGGCCGATGTCGGCGCGCCGCCGTCTGAGGCGACCATCCAAGACGACCATGTGAGACATGGGCGAGAGATGGTGGTTTGTGTGCCTTGGGTAGCTGGTGGGGGGCGTTGACTGGGAGGCGGGAGGGGTGAGTCATGTCCATGAGGACCGCGGACCCCTGGGGGGCGCGCACGCCGTACGGACCGCCGGGGCCCTGGCCGGAGCGGACCGATCTCATGCTGGACGACGGGCTTCGCGAGGAGGACGTCGAGGAGTGGGTGCCCGCGGCGTCGCTGATGCACTCCAACGGGGACGCGATGGACATCGCGGTCCGCCAGGGGCGGATCTGCGGGGTGCGCGGGAGGGCCGTGGACCGGGTCAACCGGGGGCGGCTGTGCCCGAAGGACCTCTACGGGTGGCGGGCGGGGCTGTCCCCCGACCGGCTGACGACGCCGCTCCTCGCGCGCGAGGGCGTCCAGGAGCCCGTCGGGTGGGACGCCGCGATGGACGCGATCGTCGCGCGGACGCGGGAGCTGCTGGCCGAGCACGGGCCGGAGTCGATCGCGTTCTACACCAGCGGCCAGCTCTACCTTGAGGAGTACTACACCCTCGCCGTCCTGGCGCGGGCCGGGATCGGCACGAACCACCTCGACGGGAACACCCGGCTGTGCACGGCGACCGCCGCCGAGGCGCTCAAGGAGAGCTTCGGCAGCGACGGCCAGCCCGCCTCCTACGCCGACGTCGACCAGGCCGACGTGATCGCCCTGTACGGGCACAACGTCGCCGAGACCCAGCCGGTGCTGTGGATGCGGATCCTGGACCGGCTGGCCGGGCCCCACCCTCCGGAGCTCGTCTGCGTCGACCCGCGGCACACCGCCGTCGCCGAGCGGGCCTCGGTGCATCTGGCGCCCCGGCCCGGCACCAATCTCGCGCTCCTCAACGCGCTCGTGCACCAGCTCATCGCCGACGACCGGATCGACCACGCCTTCCTCGCATCGCACACCGTCGGGTTCGCCGACCTGCGCGCGGCCGTCGCGCCGTGCTCGCCGGCCTGGGCCGCGGACCTCTGCGACGTCCCCGCCGGGGACATCAGACGGGCCGCCCAGCTCATCGGCGCCGCGGACCGGCTGCTGTCGACGGTCCTGCAGGGCGTCTACCAGTCGCATCAGGCGACGGCGACCGCGGTCCAGGTGAACAACATCCATCTGCTGCGCGCGATGATCGGCAGGCCGGGCGCGGGCGTGCTCCAGATGAACGGGCAGCCGACGGCGCAGAACACCCGCGAGTGCGGGGCCGACGGCGAACTGCCGGGATTCCGCAACTGGCAGAACCCTGCCCACCTCGACGAACTCGCCGATCTGTGGCGGGTCGACCGGGCCAGGCTCGACCACGGCGCGCCGTCCACCCACGCCATGGAGATCTTCCGGCTCGCCGAGTCCGGCGACGTCAGGATGCTGTGGGTGAGCGCGACGAACCCCGCCGTGTCGCTGCCCGAGTTGTCCAGGATCCGGGAGATCCTCGGCAGGCCCGATCTCTTCCTCGTCGTCCAGGACATCTTCCCCACCGAGACCACCCGGTTCGCCGACGTCGTCCTGCCGGCCGCCACCTGGGGTGAGAAGACCGGCACGTTCACCAACGCCGACCGGACCGTCCACTTCGCCGGAAAGGCCATGGACCCTCCCGGCGAGTCCCGCGCCGACCTCGACGTCTTCCTCGACTACGCCCGGCGTATGGACTTCCGCAACCGCGACGGCGACCCGCTGATCGCCTGGGACGGCCCCGAGGCCGCCTTCGACGCCTGGAAGCGCTGCTCGGCCGGACGGCCCTGCGACTACACCGGACTCACCTACGGCAGGCTCCGCGAAGGCGGTGTCCCCTGGCCCGACGGAGCCGAACGCCTGTACGCCGACGGCGTCTTCCCCACCGCCTTCGCCACCTGCGAGACCTACGGCAAGAACCTGGAGACGGGCGATCCGGTCACGCCCGACGAGTACCGCGACCTCGCGCCCGACGGACGCGCGATCATCAAGGCCGCCGCGTACACGGCCCCGGAGGAGCCCGTCTCGTCCGACTACCCGTTCACCCTCGTCACGGGCCGGACGATCCACCACTTCCACACCCGCACCAAGACCGCACGCGTCCCCGAGCTCCAGGAGGCGGCCCCGGACGTCTGGGTGGAGATCGCGCCCGCCGACGCCGACCGGCTCGGCCTCACCGACGGCGACCGGGTGGCGGTGTGCTCGCCGCGCGGCTCGGTCCGCGCGTGGCTGCGGGTCCGCGACATCCGCGAGGGCACCCTGTTCCTGCCGTTCCACTACGGCTACTGGGACACCCCCGACGGCCGCGGGCCCGGCCCCTGCGGCGGCAGCGCCGCCAACGAGCTGACCCCGACGGCCTGGGATCCGGTGTCGCAGCAGCCGTGCTTCAAGTACGGCACCGCGAGGATCCGCTTCCTCGGGCGTATCTCCGAGTGCTCGGTCTGACGCAGTGTGCTCGGTCTGACGCAGTGTGCTCGGTCTGACGGCGTGCTCGGTCTGTCGCAGGACCGTCACGCGCCGCACGCGCCCTCAGTACCGGGGCAAGGTGATCGCCGTGGCCGCCCTGTGGATCGGCGCGATCATCTTGGCCATGATCCGGTCCTTGCCGGGGAGGCGGGACATCAGCGCGAGCGTGGCCAGGGAGAGGCGGACCCCTGCCTTGGAGCCGACGACCATGCGCTTGATGTTGGCCGGACCGAGCTTCTGGTTCTCCTCGGCGAAGGGCCGCATGAGCCGTTCGTAGGCGGTGTAGGCGGCCGTGTGGTCGGCGGCGGAGGCGAGTTCTCCGGCGAGGAGGTAGGCGCCGACGAGCGCGAGGCTGGTGCCTTGGCCGGACGCGGGTGAGGCGCAGTAGGCGGCGTCCCCGAGCAGGACCGTACGCCCTCGCGACCAGTGGTCCATGTGCACCTGGCTGATGGAGTCGAAGTAGAAGTCGGCGGAGGCGGGCATGTCGGCGAGCAGCTTGGGCACCTCCCAGCCTTCGCCCGCGTACACGTCGGCGACGATCCGCTCCGCGCCGGGCCGGTCGGGGCGGCCGGAGGCGGATTCGAGTGAGGCCGAGTCGGGTGAGGCGAACAGGAGCATGGCCTTGGCTTCGGTGTCCCGCGCGGTGCTGTAGGCCAGGGCGGTGCGGCCGGGGCCGATGTAGGTGACCTCCTCGCTCTCGAGGCCGAGGCGGTTGGGGACGCTGAAGATCGAGATGTGATAGCCGAGGTCGCGGACGAACTCGGCGTCGGGGCCGAAGACCAGCGCGCGGGTGGACGACCGCATTCCGTCGGCGCCCACGACCAGGTCGAACGTGCGGACCGCGCCGCTCCCGAATGTCGCCTCGACGCCCTCGCCGGTCTCCTCCAGCGCGGTGACGAAGTCCCCGAACAGGTACTCGACCTCGTCCTTCGTCAGTTCGTGGAGGAGGTGGAGGAGGTCGCCGCGCAGGAGTTCGGCGTCGTCGTGGACGCGGCCGCCGAAGGTGTCGCCGTCCATGCTCGCCGCCTTGCGCCCTGCGGCGTCGACGACGGATCCGGACCGCACTCCGGTGCGCAGGCTCCGCACGTCGTCCAGGAGGCCCATCCGCTCGGCGACGTCCAGCGCGGCGCCTCGCAGGTCCACCTTGTAGCCGCCCTCCCGGATCCCGGGAGCGCGCTCGACGACGGTGGGCGCGAATCCGTGGCGGCGCAGCCAGTAGGCCGCCGCGATGCCTGCGACGCCGGCGCCTGAGATGAGGACGGTCTTGCCTTCCATGGGGGCTCCTTCGTGGGTGTGCCCTGACGGTAACCCGGATTAAGACATTTGTGCAAGACGTTTGTCTAAGACGTTTGTATCGACATTCGGATACCCTCCCGGCATGGGCAACCGCGAAGACCTGCTGGCCGGCGCCAAGCGCTGCCTGCTCGACAAGGGCTACGGCCGGACCACCGCACGGGACATCACCACCGCGGCGGGCGTCAGCCTCGCCGCGATCGGCTACCACTTCGGCTCCAAGGAGGCGCTCCTCAACGAGGCGCTGCGCGAGGCCGTCGGAGAGTGGGCCGACGAACTCGCCGCGACGCTCTCGGCGGCGGTCGGCGCGCACGCCGATCCCGCGGAGCGCTTCGAGGCGGTGTGGACCGACGTGCTGCGGTCCTTCGCCGCCCACCGGGCGCTGTGGACCGTCCAGTTCGAGGTGGTCGCCCGGTTCGAGGGGAACCCGGAGCTCCGCCAGGCCTTCACCGAGGCCGACCGGGAGGCGCGGCTCGGGCTCGTCGAACTCTTCGGCCTGCGGGTCGACCCGGCCGTGGCCGAGAACGTCGGCGCGTACCTGCAGATGCTGCTCGGCGGGGCCGCGGCCCAATGGCTCGGCGACCCGGAAGGCGCCCTGCCCGCGCGCGAACTGCTGACCGCCATCCGCGCCGTCCACGACGCCCTGACGCCCTGACGCCTAGCCGCGTGCGGCGGCGGGGACGTAGGTGAGGATCTTGACGCGGCGGAGGGTGAGGGCGGTCTCGGCGCTCCGGATGCCGTCGAGGGTGCCGATCTTGTCGGTCAGATAGGTGTAGAGCGCGTCGGTGGTGCGGGTCAGGACCGACAGGACGAGGTTGGAGGCGCCGGTCGTGGCGGCGGCGAACCGGACCTCGGGATGGGCGGCGACCGCGGCGCCCACCGCGGCGAGGGCGTGCGGCGCCACGGTCAGCCAGCACATCGCCTCGACGTCGTGGCCGAGGGACACATGGTCATACTCCACGGCGAAGTACAGCACTCCGTCCGCACGCAGCCGGTCCAGCCGACGCCGGACCACGGACTCCGACTGGCCGGTGGCCGCCTGGAGGTCGGCGAGCGGCGCCCGCCCGTCGACCCGGAGGGCCGCGAAGAGCGCCTCGTCGAGGGCGTCGAGGACGACCGGGCCCAGGCTGGGCGAGACCTCCGGCGGGCGCAGCGCCGCCTCCTCGTCCGGGTCCAGCGCGTTCGCCTTGCGCAGCCACCCCGACGGCCCGCCGCAGAACGACCGCAGGACGCAGTAGGCGCCGACGGAGGTGACGCGCTGGGTCCGCGGAAGCCGGTCCAGCAGGAGGTCGTCGCGCTCCTGGCGGCTGCGCGGGCGCATCCCGCACATCACCTCGGTGCCGCCGGAGACCAGGTCGATGAACTGCGTGTCGGGCCGCCGGGCGAGGGCCGCGGCGAGCTGCTCGGCGACGTCGGGCGTGCAGCCGAGCCGGACGATCCACGTCTCCCTGCCGAGCCGCGCGTCGTCGGCCATGCCGGTGATCCGCAGCCGGGCGGTGGAGCGCAGCCGCCGGACGCGCCGGGCGACGGTCTGGTCGGACACCCCGAGGACCCGCGCGATCCGGCTGAACGGCGCCCTGCCGTCGAGTTCCAGCGCCTGGAGCAGCTTCAGGTCGAGCCGGTCGAGCGTCGGCGGAGCCACTTCCGTCCTCCCGGGAGACGCCGCAGCGAGCCTGCGATGACGCTGAGGGTCCGGACGGTCCCCCTGCGTCATCGTAGGCTTGCCGGTTCCCTCAGGCGGTGTCCGCCTGAGGGAACCGGCGAGGGCGGCGCAGCAGGACTGCCGCGGCCAGCGCGGCGAGGAGCAGCAGGATCGCGGAGACCGACAGGCACCACCGCATGCCCTCCAGGAAGGCCTGCGAGACCGCTTCGAGCGCCGCGTCCCGCTGCGCCCCGAGGTCAAGCCCGGCGATCGCGCCGAGGCCCCCGTCCTCGGCGGTCGAGGTGACGAGTTCGGCGGCGGCCCCCGTCACGCCGGACGCGCTGAGCCTGTCGGGCAGGGCGTCCAGGACCTTCACGGTCAGCAGGGCGCCGAGCAGCGCGGGGCCGAGGGAGCCGCCGACCTGGCGGAACGCGTTGTTGCCCGCGGCCGCCATGCCCGCCTGGTGGTGCGGCACCGAGCCGACGGCGATGCCGGTGATGACGGGGAACGCCAGGCCGAGGCCGAGGCCGAGCAGGCACAGCCGCCAGGCCACCGACGGGAGGGACGTGTCCGCGTCGAGGGCGGTCAGCGTCAGCAGCGCGATCCCGGCGATCACCAGGCCCGCGGTGATCAGGACCCGCGGCGTCAGATGGCGCAGGAGGCGGGCCATGGCGAAGCCGAGCAGCATGCAGACGATGTTGACCAGGACCATCCGGATCCCCGACTCCAGGGTGCTGAGCCGCTGCACCACCCCGAAGTAGAGGCTGAGGACGAAGAAGAAGCCGATCAGGCCGAGGAAGCTCACGAGCGCGGCGACGGCCGAGGCGACGAACGCCGGGACCCGGAACAGCGACAGGTCGAACATGGGCGAGGCGCTGCGCCTCTCGACGACGACGAACGCGATCGCGCCGAGGACCGCGACGGCGAGCGCGGTGAGCGCCCGGGCTGCGGTGAACGACGTGGCGCCGCCCTCGATCACCCCGTAGACCAGGGCGGTGATCGCCAGAGCCGCGGTGATCTGCCCGGGCCAGTCGAGCCGCCGGCCGCCGGGCGCCCGCGACTCGTCGAGGAACCGCGCGGCGACCGCCATGGTGACGAGCGCGACGGGGATCGGCAGCACGAAGATCCAGCGCCAGCCGGCGAACTCCAGGATCACCCCGGCGATGAGCGGCGGCACCGCCATCGCGGCCATCATGCACGTCGTCCACAGCCCGATGTACCTGCCGCGCTCCCGGTGGTCGGGCACCACGTGGCTGATCAGCGCGAGCGTGACCGGCAGCAGCGCCGCGGCCCCCGCCCCCGACAGGGCCTGCCCCAGCCACACCACCTCGATCGACGGCGCGCACAGAGACACCAGCGCTCCTGCCGCGCACAGCGCGAGCCCGACCTGGTACACCTTCCGGCGCCCGTGGACGTCGCCGAACACCCCGGCGCTGAGGATCAGCGCCGCCACCGGCAGCACGAACGCGTCAGGCACCCAGGCGAGCTGCGCCGTCGACGCCCCCAGCGCCCGCTGGATCGCCGGCAGGCTCACCACCACGGTGACGACGGGCAGATAGGCCACGAAAACCCCGGCGCAGGCCAGCGCCAGAGTGGCCGCCCTGCTCCGCGAGGTCTGCGCCGGCCCTGTCATGACACTCAAGGAATCCCCCTACACGGCGCGCTCTCCCACGCGCCAGAAGCGAGATTCCATATTCGGCCCCTCCCCCGGAACCCGCTAACCAGCGCCCACCGATCGCGGATATCCGACGCCTCAGCCCTCGCTCAGCCGAATTCCCGACATGAGACCGGGCATGGCGCCAGTCGGCCCGGGGGCCACCACGAGCACGGCGACGGCGGGCCGCCGGAGTCGAGCCACAGGGGCCGCCCCGCCTTCAACCGGGCTGTATCGGGAAGGATCGGGGCGGTTCGCTGGGCGGGGCGGTTATATTTTTCTACGTTGTGTAGAAAGATGTGTCGCCGGTCCCCCCGGGTGCGGCGGTTTCCCCCGGAGGAGTGCGATGTCCCCCAGTCAGAAGTCGGCACGCGAGGCGCGGCAGCGGGTCGCGGAGATGCGGCAGCGGGAGGCGGCGCGGGAGCGGCGCAAGAAGGCGCTGGGGATCGCGGCGGTGGGCGCCGCGGGCGTCGCGGTCGCCGCGGGGCTGGTGTTCATGGTCACCCAGCAGGAGACCGCGCCGCCGAAGAAGACCGGGGCGGTGTCGTCCAGCGTCCGCGAAGACGGGGTGACGGTCTTCGAGGGGCTGACCGCCGAGCACACCACGTCCGACATGGACTACGGGCAGACCCCGCCGGTCGGCGGCGACCACGACGCCGTCTGGCAGAACTGCGGGATCTACTCCGGGCCCGTCCGCGACGAGAACGGCGTGCACGCCCTGGAGCACGGGGCGGTGTGGATCACCTACCCCGAGAACCTCGCCGACGACAAGGTGACGGCCCTGCGGGACCTCCTCCGGGGCAAGCCGTACGTCCTGGTGAGCCCGCACCCGGGCGTCACCGACGGGATCCACGCCAGCGCGTGGGGCGCCCAGCTCAAGGTCGCCGAACCCGCCGACGCCGGGCTGATGGCGTTCGTCACCGAGTTCGCCCAGTCGCCGAACGCCCCCGAGCCGGGCGCCCCGTGCACCAACGGCGTCGGCACGCCGGACGCCTGAGCCTCACAGGAGGCAGAGCCCGAGCGCGGCGGGCGTCACCGCCCACAGAGCCGCCGACCCGGCGTACACCGCGGCCCGCTGCCAGAGCGGCATCGGGGCCGCGGGCGCGGTGAGGCGGCGCACTCGCGCGACGACCGAGTGCTCGGCCGCGCCCAGCGCGGCGTCCGGGACGGCGGCGCGCCCCGCGGCGAGCCGGACCAGCGCCGACGCGACGGCCCTGCCGCCGTGCCGGGCCCGCGCGTGGTCGTCGGCGAGCATCTCCACCAGCCGGGCCGCGTCGTCGTGCGCGGTCCGCAGCGCGGGGAGCCGCGGCAGCGCGGCGGCGAGCGCGTGGAACGGCAGGAGGAGCAGATGGTGCCTGCCCCTGGCGTGCGCGCGCTCGTGGTCGAGGACCGCGGCGAGCTCCGCGGGCGGCAGGAGCGCGACGAGCCCCGAGGTGACGACCACGCGCGGCCGGAAACCGGGCAGGCAGTAGGCCGCGGGGACCTCGTGGTCGACGACGAGGGCGCCGTCGCGCCGGGACACGGCGACGAGCCCGACCCGGTGCCGGTGCCTGCGCCGGACCCCGGTCTGGCGCGCGAACGCGTGCCCGAACGCCGCGGTGATCCCGCCCGCCACCGCCAGAGCCCACCCGAGCGCGACGATCTCGGTGGCGCCCATCCCGCGCAGCGGATCGCCGGCGAGCGTCTGCGCCGCGAAGACCCGCAGGCTGCAGTGGAGCGTCGCGGCCAGCGGCGCGACCGCGACGGCGAGCAGCCCGCCGGCGACGCTGAGCGCCGCCGCGCCGGTGACCGCCTGCCAGAGCGCGAGGGCGGCGCGCGGCGCGCGCTCGCACCAGGCGGCGCGCGCGAGCACCGCGGGCAGCGGTCCGAGGAGCACGGCGGCGAGCGCGAGCAGCCCCACCGCGACGAAGAGCCCTGCCACGGCTAGGAGTCCCGCTCCGTATCCGGGGCGGCCTCCAGGATGCGGCGGAGGGCCGCCACGTCGTCCGGCGAGACGGTGCCGAGGAAGTGGGTGAGGGCCGACTCGCGGTCGTCGGCGGTGGCGAGGGCCTCGTTCATGGTCTCGGCGACGTGGGCCTCCTTGCTGTGCAGCGCGTGGTAGCGGTGCGCGCGGCCCTCGCGCTCCCGGGTGACGAGTCCCTTGCGGACGAGGCGGTCGAGGATGGTCAGCACCGTGGTGACGGCCGGATGCGACGGCAGGGACTCGGCCAGGTCCTTGGCGAGGACGCCATCCCCGGGCCTGGCCCACAGCTCGTTCATCACCGCTCGTTCCAGGTCGCCCAGACGCACGCCGTCCCCCTCCTCAGCCGTCCGGCTTCGCCGGCGAGTGGTCGCCAGGGTAACGCGGGCCCCTGACGGGTTCCTCCGGACCGGTGCGGCCCACCCGCGACCGTCTTCTATTGTCGGTAGAAGTTCGCGCCCCCGGCCCCACGAGCCCCCGGCCCCACGATTGCGGAGGATCCACCCGATGACCCCGACGCGGCGCGCCGCGCAGCTCCCCCGTGTCCTGCTCGGCCTGGTCCTGCTGCTCGCGGCGGGCCTCGCCGGCGCGTTCGTCGCCGCCCCGCACCGGCCGGTGGAGACCTCGGCGGAGGCGGGCTTCAGCCGCGACATGACCGTCCACCACACGCAGGCGGTGGAGATGGCGCTGATCATCCGGGACGGCAGCGACGACGCGACGCTGCGGGCGATCGCGCTGGACATGGCGCTCACCCAGCAGAACCAGATAGGCCGCATGCAGGACTGGCTGATCCAGTGGGGCCTGCCACTGACGGGTGCGCGCCGCCCGATGGAGTGGATGGGCGGCCACCACGGCGGCGCCGCCGTCGCCGACTACACGCAGATGCCCGGCATGGCCTCCCAGGAGGACCTCACGCGGCTGCGCGGGCTGCGCGGACGCGACGCCGAGGTCCTCTTCCTCACGCTCATGATCGCCCACCACAAGGGCGGTGTGGAGATGGCCGAGGCCGTCCTCCCGCTCGCCGACGATGAGCACGTGCGGGCGCTCGCGTCCAGCATCGTGCGCAGCCAGAGCGCGGAGATCAAGGTGCTGACCGACCTTCTCGGCGAGCGCGGCGCAGCCACGTGATCAGGCCAAATGATCAGGCATGTCATCGGGCCCGGTGATCAGGCCCCGTAGGCGGCCGTCTGCTTGCCGACGATCCTGAGCAGGTCCCCCAGCGCGATGTTGACGTCGAGCAGGTGGGTGCCCCACGTCGGCAGAGGCGCCGCGTGCAGGGTGCGCGATCCGGGCAGCCCCGTGTAGCGCAGGACGTGCGCGCCGTTCTCGTGCACGCACCGGACGACGTACTTGTCGGACGGGACGAGCCAGGGGGTGGCGGCCGTCGGAGGCTCGCCCCAGTAGGTGATCTTCGCGGCGATGCCGAGGAGGCCGGGGACGGGGTCCGTGCGCAGGATCGTCCTGGCGATGCCCGGGAGATTGTAGCGGAGCGACGTCGGGTTCGTGCAGGCGGCCTCATATTCGGGCCCGGAGGGGAAGCCGCTGCCATTGTCCTCGGCCGGGACGCGTCCGAACAGCGAGTCCTCGCCGGGCTCGTTGCTGAAGGAGGCGTACGTCAGGACACAGCCCGTCTGGCTCTCGGCCTCGCACAGCGGGACGTTCTGGAAGTCCCCGCCGCGGTCGGAGCCCTTGCGGACGGCGACGGTCCCGCCGAGCAGGAGCCCGGAGACGAGCCGGGCGCGGGCCGCCGGGTCGGGGTCGATCTCCTCGCGGATGAGCCGCCGGAGGATCCCGGTGCCCTGCGAGTGCCCGATCAGGACGACGCCCCGCCCGTCCTCGCTGCGCGCCAGGTACTCCTTCCAGGCCCGGAGCACGTCCTCGTAGGCGATCCGCGCGGACTCGGCCTGGACCTCCGGCCCGTACAGGCCGAGGTTCCCCCCGAGCAGCGCGGTGAGCGTCCGCTGCCGGTAGACCGGCGCCCACACCTCGCACACGTCCGAGAACCGCGCGGCCTGGTGCCTCGCTATCGACGTCACCGGCGGCTTCGCCTCAAGGCTCGCGTTGACCGTCACCTCTTGGGAGACCGTCGGGTAGACATAGAAGCAGTCCACAGGCCGGCTCTCGGGCACGGTCGTGACCTTGCCCGTCTTCTCGTCCGTCGTGGACAGCCCGCCCTGGCAGGGGTCGGAGGCGAGGTCGGGGGCGCACAGCCACACCGTCGCCTCTTCCCGCGCCGCCGAGGGCGCCTGCGCCAGCCCGACCACCAGCCCCGCCAGCACCCCGACGGCCACCAGCCGCCGCACCACGCCCAGCCCCATCCCGACCTCCCGCACCGTGTCGCACATCACAGCTCACTGTGGCCGCTCGGCGCGCTCCTGCCTAGGCCCCATCGGCCTCGGTGCGCGGCGTGACGAAGGACGCACTCCGTGGCGGTTCAGGCTTCTTGACTGGTTCGGTGGGGATTACTAGTGTCACTGCCCAATCGGATAGATATGGTAGACGCCGCTGGTGAAGGCCATAGTGAGCAAAGGGTAGGTGGCGATGGGCGCTTTCGAGCAGGTCTCTCGGCGGTCGTTCTTGCGAGGGATCGCGGTGGCCGGAGGCGTGGCGACGCTGCCCGGATTCCTCACCGCGTGCGGCGCCCCGGACGCGCCGGAGGCCGCCAAGGGCGGCACGCTGGACGAGCTGAGGGTCGCCCTCCCGTCCTCGCTGAGCTCGCTCGACGCCAGCAAGGAAGCCGGGATCATGAACTACGTGGTCGCGCTCCTCACCCAGGAGGCCCTGGTCGGCGTCGGCCCCGACGGCGAGCTCGTGCCCGCCCTCGCCGAGTCCTGGAAGAGCGACGACGCCAAGACGTTCGTCTACCGGCTCCGCAAGGACGTCGTGTTCTCCGACGGCACCCCCGTCACCGCCGCCGACATCGTCGCGAGCCTGGAGTACAACGCCAAGAAGGGCTCCACCTCGGCCTTCGCCTACGCCTACGCGGGCGTGAAGTCGGTCAAGGCGACCGGCGAGCACGAGGTCACGATCGAGCTGAAGCAGACCGACAGCTCCTTCGCCTGGACGGTCTCCCCCGGCACCCTCCTCGTCACGAGCGAGAAGTTCCTCAAGGAGGGCGGCGACAAGATCGGCACGCCGGACGTGCTGCTCCTCGGCACCGGCCCCTACAAGGTCACCGAGTTCGCGCCCGACTCGCACGTCACGCTGGAGCGCAACGACGCCTGGTGGAACGGCAAGGCCTCGATCGCCAAGATCCGCTTCGAGTTCATCGCCGAGGACTCCACCCGCCTGCTGGCCATGCGCCAGGGCGAGGTCGACATCGCGCTGAACGTGCCGTTGGAGCAGCTCTCCCAGTGGGAGGGCCTGGACGGCGTCGAGGTCAAGACCACGACCGACCGCTCCCTCGTCGCGCTGGCCTTCAACACCGCGGTCGCCCCGTTCGACGACGCGCACGTGCGCCGCGCGATCGCGCACTCCGTCGACCGCGAGGGCATCGTCAAGAGCATCCTGGGCGGGCACGCCGAGGTCGCGACGACCCTGCCGTCGTCCGCGCAGTGGGCGGGCCTGGGCGCCGAGCAGGTCGAGACCATCTACGCGGGCATCCCGCAGGTCGAGTTCGACCTGGCCAAGGCCAAGACCGAACTGGCCGCCTCCAAGGTGCCGAACGGCTTCAAGGCCACCCTCACCTACCCCAACAGCGGTTCCCAGCTCGGCAAGGCCGCGCTGACCCTCGCCGAGAACCTCAAGGGCCTCGGGATCGAGCTGACGGTCAAGGAGATCACGCTGGAGGCGTGGATCGCCGAGCTGACCGAGCGCAAGTCCGGCCTGCTCTACGGCTGGTACTTCGCCACGACCGGCGACCCCGCCGAGTTCACCCAGCAGCTCCTCAACGGCGCCAACGCGGCGGCGGGCGGCACCAACATCGCCTCCTACGCCAACGCGAAGGTCACCGCCGCCCTCGACGAGGCCAAGGCCACCACCGACGTGGACGCGCGCGGGCAGCTGATCGGCAAGGCGCTCCAACTCGCCGCCGCCGACGTGCCGTACCAGCCGCTGTGGTGGGGCCAGTCGGCCACCGCGTTCGGCCCGAAGGTCACCGCCGAAGGCTACGGCCCGTACTTCTTCATCTCCCCCTGGGCCGCCGAGGTCTCCGCCAAATGAACCGATGGGACGGGACCGCCGACCCCCGCGCCGCCCACGCCGCCCTGACCGCGGCCCGCGTCCCGTCCGACGTCACCGCCGACGGCTCCCTGATCGCCTTCACGGTGCCGTCGGACGGCGGCACCGTGCTGCACGTCATGGACGCGGGAGGATCGGCCGGCGACGAGACGGGTGGCGTCCGCCCGCTGCCGGGCACCGACCACGTCATGCCGCGCTGGATCCCCGGCACCGGCAGGCTGGTCGCGGCCACGTCGGATCTCGGCCGGATCGAGGAGATCGACGCCGCGACCGGCGCGATCGCCTGGTCGCAGGCCGTGGACGGCGCGGTGGAGGACGTCATCGCGGCGGCCGGGGGCGCCCTCCTCGTCCGGGTCGCCGACCCGGGCAGCGACCGGGACGGCATGCACCTAGGGCTGCGCGTCCCCTCCCCCGAGGGGCCTTACGTGGACTCCCCGGGCACCCGCCTGCGCCGCCTCTTCCTGGCACGGGCCGGGCAGGAGGGCCTCACGCCGGTGCCCATGGACGGGCTCACCGTGTGGGAGGCCGACTGGGACGGCAAGGACACGGCCCTCGCGGTCGTCTCCGCGGACCCGGCTCCGAGCGGCTACTACGCGCCCCGCCTCGTCAAGGTGGATCTGCGGGACGGCTCCGTCCGGACCCTTCTGACCACGCCCTGGCAGCTCGCCCGTCCGCGCCTGTCTCCGGACGGCGCCTGCGCGGTCGTGGTGGAGGGCCTTTCCATCGTGTCGGGCCGGGTCCTGCGCGTCGACCTCGCCTCGGGCGGGGCGACGTGCTGGGAGTCCCTCGACGACGTCACCGACCTCGGCTGGCTGGACGCGGGCCGGCTCTGGTTCGCGGGCTGGGCGGGCACGGGCGTCCAGGGCGGCGTGGTCCAGGCCGACGGCGCCGTCGTCTCGCGCTGGGCGGCCTCGGCCGCGCTCGGCGGGCGCGACGGCCAGCCCTCACTGGTCCCCTGCGGCCCCGACCGCGCGGCGGTCGTCTGGGACTCCCCGGAAAGCCCTCCTGAGGTCGCCGTGGGCTCCCTGAGCCGCGGCGGCTTCACCCCGCGCACGGCCTTCAACGCCGATCTGGCGAAGCTCGCCGAGGGCGTCGTCCGGGAGGTCCGCCGCTGGGAGGCCGAGGACGGCCGGGTGATCGAGGGCATCGTGCTGCGCCCCGAGGGCCCCGGGCCGTTTCCGCTGGTCGTCCTGGCGCACGGCGGGCCGACCTGGTTGTGGGCGCAGTCCTTCGCGCCCGGCGAGTCGAACCTCATGGCGCTGCCGCTGGCCCTCGCCGGGGCCGCGGTGCTGCTGCCGAACCCGCGCGGCAGCAGCGGCCGGGGCCAGGAGCACGCCCGCGCCGTCATCGGCGACTTCGGCGGGGGCGACCTCGCCGACGTGCTCGCCGGGGCCGACCTGCTGATCTGCGAGGGCGTCGCCGACCCGGACAGGCAGGCCGTCGCGGGCCTGAGCTACGGCGGCTACCTGACGGCCCGGGCGATCACCACGACCGGGCGCTTCCAGGCCGCGGTCGTCATGTCGGGCGTCCCGGACTGGGTGAGCTTCCGCACGACCAGCGCGATCGGCGGCGGCTACGACGTCGTGTACCTGCCGGGCGCCGACCCGGCGACGCCCGACGGCCGCGAGTTCCTCACCGACCGCTCGCCGCTCTACGCCGCGGACTCGGTGACGACCCCGACGCTGATCCTGCACGGAGCCGAGGACAGGATCACCACCCTCGGGGAGGCCGAGCGCCTGTACAAGGCCCTGGTCAGAGCAGGCGCGACCGTGGAGATGGTGACATATCCTCACGAGGGCCACGAGCTGGTCGATCCCGCGCACTGCGCGGACGCCCGCGACCGGATCCTCGACTGGCTCACCGCCCAAGGAGTCCTTCCCGCCCCCGTCCCCGCCGGAGACCGCGCATGACCGCCACCGCCCCGCCGCTCGCCGGCGCGCCCGCGCCGGGCCGGGCGGCGTGAGCGCGGGCTTCCTGGCGCGGCGGGCGCTGGGCACGCTCGCCGTCCTGGCGATCCTCTCGATCGGCGTCTTCTGCCTGCTCTACCTCGCGCCGGGCTCCGTCGAGCGGACCCTCCTGGGCACCCGCCCCGCCTCCCCCGAGGCCTTGGCGGCCATCCGGGCGCGCCACCACCTGGACGAGCCGCTCGTCGCCCAGTACCTGCGCTGGCTCGGCGGCGTGTTCCAGGGCGACCTCGGCACCTCGATCCGCACCGGCATGCCCGTGACCGAGTCCATCGGCTCCCGACTCGGCCTCACCCTTCAGCTCACCGCCTACGGCACCTTCCTGGCCGTCCTCATCGGGCTGCCGCTCGGGATCGTCGGCGCCTTCCGCAAGGGCAGGGCCGCCGACCGGGCCGCCGCCGTCACCGCCGTCGCCGGCATGAGCGCGCCGCCCTTCGCGGTCGGCCTTGTGCTGCTCACGGCGTTCGCCGTCTACCTCCAGTGGTTCCCGGTGTACGGGGCGGGCGAAGGCTTCACCGGCAGGCTCGTCCACCTGACGCTGCCCGCCGTCGCCCTCGCCATCGGCGCCGCCGGGCTCCTCGTCCGGTTCACCCGCACCGCACTCGTCCGCGAACTCGACCAGGACTACATCGTCTTCGCCCGGGCCCGCGGCCTGTCCGCGCCGGTCATCGCCGGATACGCGCTGCGCAACTCGCTCATCCCGATCCTCACGGCCATCGGCCTGATCGTCACCAGCACCCTCGCCGGGACCGTCCTCATCGAGGTGACGTTCACGCTGCCCGGCCTCGGCTCGCTGCTCGTCGACTCGGTGACGTTCAAGGACATGCCCGTCGTGCAGGCCCTCGCGCTGCTGCTGACCCTGCTGATCTCGGCGGTGAACCTGCTCGTGGACGTCGCCTACACCGTCGCCGACCCGCGCATCCGCTTCGGGGAGGAGCGATGAGGCTCCCGTTCCGGATCCCCGGCCCGGCCGTCGCCGTCGCCCTGCTCGTCCTGGCCGTCGCGGGCGTCTGCGCGGTCTTCGGCACGCTGATCGTGCCCGGCGCCACCGGCCAGGACCTCGCCACCGGCATCACCTTCTCCGGCCCCGGCCACCCCCTCGGCACCGACGAACTCGGCCGCGACGTGCTCCAACTGCTCGTCGCCGGGGCGGGCACCGCGGTGCTGGGCGCGCTCGCGGTGAGCGCCGGGTCGATGGTCCTCGGCAACCTCATCGGGCTGCCCGCCGGATACCTCGGAGGCAGGACCGACGCCTTCGCCATGCGCTGGGCCGACCTGGTGCTCTCCCTGCCCGCCCTGCTGGTCGCGATCGTCGTCGCCGGGGTCATGGGCGGCGGGTACGGGCTCGCCGTCCTCGTCCTCATCGTGCTCTTCGCGCCCACCGACGCCAGGGTCGTGCGCGGCGCGGTCCTGGAGCAGCGCTCCCGGGCGTACGTGGAGGCCGCGCGGCTCCAGAACCTGTCGTCCTGGCGGATCATGACGCGGCACGTCTGGCCGAACATCCTTCCGGTGGCCCTGGCGAACGCGTTCTTGAACTTCGCGTACGCGCTGGTGTCCTTGGCGTCGCTGTCGTTCCTCGGCCTAGGCGTCGCCGCCGGCTCGCCGGACTGGGGCCGCACCCTTTCGGACAACAAGGGCCAGCTCTTCACGAACCCGTGGGCCTCGGTCGCCCCGGGCCTCGCGATCATCATCACGGCGGCCGCGGTGACCGTCGTCGGCGACTGGCTCCAGGAGCGGGCCGAGCAGCGGAGGCTGGCGCGATGACGGCCACGACGACGGGGACGGCCGCGGCGCGGAAGACGCAGCCGCTGATCGAGGTCGAAAGACTCGCCGTGCAGCGGACCTCCGACGGACGGACCCTCCTTTCGGACGTGTCCTTCACCGTCGAGGCGGGCCGCTCGCTGGCGATCGTCGGGGAGTCCGGCTCAGGCAAGTCCCTGACCGTGCGCGCGCTCTTCGGGCTGCTGCCTTCCGGACTCAAGGCGAGCGGCGATGTCGACCTCGCAGGGGTGCGGGTCTCCGAGAAGCCCAAGGAACTGCGCGGCCTACGCGGCACGACCGTGTCGCTCCTCCTCCAGGACCCGTTCACGCTGCTCAACCCGCTGCGTCCCGTAGGCAAGCAGATCGCTGACGGGCTGCCGCGCGCGAAGCGCACCCGGGAGGAGATCGCCCGCCGGCTCGCCGAGGTGGGCCTGCCCGCCGACGTGGCCGACCGCCGCCCTTACGAGCTGTCCGGCGGGATGCGCCAGCGCGTCGGCCTCGCCTGCGCCCTTTCCGGGGACCCCCGGGTCCTCGTCGCCGACGAGCCCACGACCGCCCTGGACGTCACCACCCAGGCCGAGGTGCTCGACCTCGTCCGGCGGGTGCAGCACGAACGCGGCATGGCCTTCGTGCTCATCACGCACGACCTGCGCGTCGCGTTCTCGATGTGCGACGACGTCCTCGTCCTGTACGCGGGCCGGACCGTCGAGACGGGGCCCGCCGACGCCGTCCGGGAAGGCTCCCGGCACCCTTACACACGGGCGCTGCTCGCCGCCGAGCCGCCGCTCGACCGCAGGCTCGCCGTCCTGCCCTCGGTGCCCGGCAACGTGCCCGCGCACGACGCCGTCACCGGCCGGTGCGGGTTCACCGACCGCTGCGCCCTCGCCTCGGACGTCTGCCGCGCCGGGACGCCCGCGCTGCGGCCCGCCGGGCCCGGCCGGATGTCGGCGTGCGTCAAGGCCGACGAGGTCTCCCTGACCGTCGCCCCCGAGCCCGAGATCGCGGCCGAGCCCGTCGAGGCAGGCCCGGAGGCGGCCGCGCTGCTGGAGATCCGCGGCCTCACCCGGACGTTCCGCGGCGCGCAGCGGCCCGCGCTCGGCGGCATCGACCTGCGGGTCGCGCCCGGCGAGGCCGTCGGGATCGTCGGCGAGTCCGGTTCCGGCAAGACCACCCTCGCCCGCTGCGTCGTCGGCCTGGAACGCCCCGACGGCGGCGAGATCGCCTTCGACGGCATCACGTACGGCGACCTCGGAGCGCTGCCCAAGGCAGACCGGGCCCGGGTGCTGCACGGCGTCCAGATGGTCTTCCAGGACCCCTACTCCTCGCTCAACCCCGTCCGCTCGGTCGGCGCGGTGCTCGCCGAGGCCCTGCGCGCGGCGGGCCGCGACGGCGGGAAGGCCGAAGTGGCGGCGCTGCTGGAACTCGTCGGGCTCTCCCCTGCCGTCGCGGCGCGCCCTCCGGCGGGCATGTCGGGCGGCGAGCGCCAGCGCGTCGCGATCGCCCGCGCCGTCGCAGGCCGTCCAAAGCTTCTCATCTGCGACGAATCGGTCTCGGCCCTCGACGTCTCCGTCCAGGCCCAGATCCTCGGCCTGCTCGCCGAACTGCGGGAGTCGCTGTCGATGGCGCTCCTCTTCATCACCCACGACCTGGCCGTCGTCCGCCAGATCACCGACCGCGTCTACGTCCTCGCCGAAGGGACCCGCCGCGAGGAGGGCCCCACCTCCCGCGTCCTGGACGCCCCGTCGGACCCCTACACCCGCCGCCTCCTCGCCAGCGTCCCCGACCCGGCCCGCAAGTCCGGCTGAGCCGTCAGAGCTCGTCGAACGACAGGATCGTGAGGACCCGGGCGGGCTCGGAGCCCGTCGTGTAGACGTGGTCGTGCTCGGCGCCGAACCTGATCGCGTCGCCGGGGGCCAGGTCCACCGACCAGCCCTCGGACTCGACGGTGACGGAGCCGGACACCACGTAGGCGTACTCGACGGTGTCGGTGCCGTGCGCGTTCTTCACGCTGCGCGTGCCCGCCGGAATCCACCCCTCGGAGATCTCGAACCGCCGCCGCTCCCAGGATCCGAACAGCGTCCTGGCGACCTGCCCGGCCTCCTCATCCGGCTCGGCCCGCAGCACCTCGGGTCCGTCCATGCGGGGCCGCGCCAGCTCCACGAAGCTCTCCCCGAGCGCCGCGGCGACCCGCGACAGCACGTCGATCGTCGGATTCGCGACCCCCCGCTCGATCTGCGACAGCAGCGCCTTGCTCACCCCGGTGGCCTCCGACAGCTCCCGCAGGCTCAGCCCCCGTGCAAGCCGGATCCGCCGCACGTTCCCCGCCACTGCCTCCCGCACCCCGCCCCCGCCGGGCTCGCCCTGCTCCGCGACCTCGCTCAACGCCCGCCCGCCCTTCTCATCCGCACCCATCATGCCCTGCTCCGGCGGTCGGCGCCTCCTCGGCCGAGGCCGGGCGCGCGCCCTTCGGACCTGCGCGACCCTGACCGGCGGACCTCGCCCTCCTGCGACGGGCGCGAACTCCTCCCGTCCGCTGATCGTCTCCCCCGGCCCGCCCGAGCGTCCGAAACAACAGGTCGGGCATAGTTGAGAAGGTTGCTCAGGGAAAGGAAGTGGCGGGTGGGGTCGGAAAGGCTGGGGCGGTTGCTTTGGCTGTCGGTGGCGGCCGCGGTGGCGACGATCGCGCTGAAGACGACGGCCTGGTGGCTGACCGGGTCGGTGGGTCTGCTGTCGGACGCGGCCGAGTCGGTGGTGAACCTGGTGGCGGCGCTCATCGCGGTGGGGGCGCTGCGCTGGTCGTCCATGCCCGCCGACGACGAGCACGCCTACGGGCACACCAAGGCCGAGTACTTCTCAGCCGGCGCCGAAGGCATCATGATCTTCATCGCGTCGGTGACGATCGTCATCGCGGCGGTGAGCCGGCTGCTGTCGCCGCAGCCCGTCGAGGACGTCGGGGCGGGGCTCGCGGTGTCGGCCGTCGCGTCACTGATCAACCTGGCGGTCGGGTGGGTGCTGGTGCGGGCCGGCCGGGCGAACCGGTCGATCGTGGTCGAGGCCGACGGCAGGCACCTGCTCACCGACGTGTGGACGTCCGTCGGCGTCATCGCCGGCGTCGCCGTCGTGGGCCTCACCGGCTGGCAGGCTCTCGACCCGCTCATCGCGCTGGCCGTCGCGGCGAACATCGCGTTCACCGGCGCGAAGCTCGTCCGGCGCTCCGGCTCCGGCCTCATGGACCGCGCCCTGCCCGACGACGAACTGGGCCTCATCGACGGAGCGCTGCGCCCCTTCCGCGACGAAGGCATCGTCTTCCACGCGCTGCGCACCCGTCAGGCCGCCAGCCGCTCCTTCGTCTCCCTGCACGTCCTCGTCCCGGGCTCCTGGACCGTCTTCCACGGCCACCGCACCGCCAGCGACGTCGAGACCGCCATCCGCGCCGCCCTCCCCCACGCCTCCGTCTTCACCCACCTGGAGGCCATCGAGGACCCCCTCTCCTACCAGGACACCGGCCTCGACCCCGACCCGGAGGCCCCCTTGCACACCGCCCCGCCCACCATTACCGACCCGCCCGCCTGACGCGTCGCTGTCCGTCGGGCCGCCGCGCCGTTCGATCGACGAGGGCGGCGGCCGGGGAGGAAAAGGGGGCGAGCCCCCGGACAGGGTGGTTCCGGGGGCTCGGAGGCGCGGGCGCGAAGCCGTCAGGCCTTGGGGGCCGGGCGGGGGATCGACTTGAGCTCGAGGTAGGCGTCGAGGCCTTCGGGGCCGAGTTCGCGGCCGAGACCGCTGGACTTGTAGCCGCCGAAGGGGGTCGCCGGGTCGATGCTGTAGAGGTTGACGCCGCAGGAGCCGGTGCGGATGCGGCGGGCGACGGCGACGCCGTGCTCCTCGTCGGCGGTCCAGACGGAGCCGCCGAGGCCGTAGTCGCTGTCGTTGGCGATGCGGATCGCCTCCTCCTCGTCGTCGTAGGCGAGCAGGGCGAGGACGGGTCCGAAGATCTCCTCGCGGGCGATGCGCATGTCGTTGGTGACGCCGCCGAACACCGTCGGCGCGACGTACCAGCCGCGGTCGTGCGGGCGGTCAAGGCCGCCGACGAGGACCTTCGCGCCCTCGTCCTGGCCGATGCGGATGTAGCCCTCGACGCGCTCCTGCTGGCGCTGGGCGACGAGTGGGCCGATCTCGGTGCCGAAGTCGGCCGGGTCGCCGACCGCCATCCCGCCGACCATGGTCGCGAGCGCGTCGGCGACCTCGTCGTAGCGGGAGCGGGGGGCGAGGATGCGGGTCTGCGCGGCGCAGGCCTGGCCGTTGTTCATCAGCGAGGCGAGCTTGAAGCCCTCGACGGTGGAGGCGAGGTCGGCGTCCTCCAGGATGATCGCGGCGGACTTGCCGCCGAGCTCCAGGGTGACCCGCTTGAGCTGCCGCCCGCACACCTCGGCGATGCTGCGCCCGGCCGCGGTGGACCCGGTGAAGGAGACCTTGTCGACGTCGGGGTGGGCGACCAGGTACGCGCCCACCTCGCGGCCCGCGGGCACGATGTTGACGACGCCCTCCGGAATGCCCGCCTCCTTGATCCACTCGGCGAGGAGGTAGGTGTCGAGCGGGGTCTCCGGCGACGGCTTCGCCACGATCGTGCAGCCCGCGATGAGCGCCGGGGCGAGCTTCAGCATCAGCGTGAACTGCGGGACGTTCCACGGCACGATCGCCGCGACGACGCCCACGGGCTCGCGCACGACGCTGACGGGGCCCTGCATGCCCTGCCGCTCGTCCTCCCACTTGTAGGTGGCGGCGAGGTCGACGTAGTACTGCAGCACCATCTGCGGGATGGCGGCCTGCGCGAACATGGAGAACAGCGCCGGGGAGCCCATCTCCTCGGTCACCAGCTGCGACATCGGCTCGATGTTCGCGGCGTAGATCGCCGACAGCCGGCCGACGATCTCGGCCCGCTCGGCCGGCGACATCCGCGGCCACGGCCCCTCGTCGAAGGCGCGGCGCGCGGCGGCGACGGCGGCGTCGATGTCGGCCTCGGAGCCGTCGGGAACGCGCCCGATGACCTCCTCGGTGTGCGGGGAGACGACGTCGATGACCCCGGTCCCGGCCGGGGCGACCCACTCGCCGCCGATGAAGAAGCTCTTGTGCTCGTGCATGGAAAACCCTCCGCAACCCACCGAGTGCTTGCTTGGGCGCAGCATATGCCGATGAGACCTGAGTCTCAATCGCCGGGGTCGGCGGTCGCCCGCCGCCGACGGCCGCGACCGCTACAGCAGGTGGGCGTTCGGCAGTTTGGCCCGCGCCGCCAGCGCCGGGACCTCCACCACCTCGACCCCTTCCCGCTCCAGCAGCTCCAGCCCGTCCCCCTCGACGAACAGCACGGGCTCCCGCCAGGCGAACACCACCCGCCGGATGCCCCGCTCCACGATGAGCCGTGCACAAGACCTGGGCCGCGAGAGCCTCCGCGCACATGGCTCCAGCGAACTGTAGACGGTGGCCCCCGCGAGGTCCATGCCCGAAACCTTCCCCAACGCCGCTTCTTCCGCGTGCACCTTGTCATCGACCTCCCGCGAGAAGCCCCGAGCCACCTCCTTCCCGTCCGCCCCCACGATCACGGCCCCCACCGAGAACGCCGTCTCCGAAGGCGGGCAGGACCCCGCCAGCTCACACGCGACCTCCAGCCACCGCACGTCCTCCGCGCTCGCACCCGCCATCGCCGCCTCCTCGTCCTCTCCGACCATTCTCTGCCCACCCGCCACCCCCGGACCACCGGCCGGAAGACGAGGACCCGCCCACCCGCCACCGCCGGACCACCGGCCGGGAAGCCGGGGACCGCCCGCCCGCCACCGAGCGGTGTCAGACGGAGGCGGGGGCTCCTGGGCGTGGGGAGGGGTGGTCGATGAGGTAGCGGAGGAAGGCGATGTCGCCGATCGAGCGGGCTTCGGCCAGGCGCATGGGGCGGGAGGGGCTCTGGGGGAAGAGGCCGGGGTGGGTGAAGCGGGGGGCGGCGGGATCGCCCACGAAGAAGGGGGCCACGGCCAGGTGGATCTCGTCGACGAGGTCGGCGGTGAGGAAGCCGGTGTGGACTCCGCCGCCGCCTTCGACCATGAGTCGCCGGATTCCGCGTGCGGCCAGATCGGTGAGGAGGGCGCCGAGGTCGGCCTTCTCACCCAGGGAGACGACCTCGGCGGCGTCGCCGAGTTCCGCGCTCAGCGCTGCGGCCACCGGGTCCGCCGTGTAGACGAGCTTGGGCTCTTCCCCCGTCGTGAAGAACCGCGCCCGTGGGTCGAGCCCGCCCCGGCCCGTCACCGTCACCTTCACCAGGTTCTCCGGCAGGCCCCGTGCCACGCGCGCGGCGCGCCGCGCCGCCGAACGCACCAGCAGCGACGGATCGTCGCGCCGGATCGTCGTCGCCCCCACCAGGATCGCGTCGACCTCCGCCCTCGCGGCGTCGACCCTGTCGAAATCCGCCTCGTTCGACAGGCGGAGCCGCTCGGGCGAGGCGTCGTCGATGTACCCGTCGACGGACGCCGCGCAGCTCAGCAGCACATAAGGACGGTCTCGCTCGTTCATGAGGGCAACATAGCCCGGATCCGTCAGCCCCGATTTCACGCCTGTGGACAACTCGTCCGACGGCCCAGATCCGCCTTCGCACGGCCGTTCGACACCCGCGAGGCCCGCCCCCGCGCGCTGGGTGGGGGCGGGCCGGACGGAAGGGCCCGGCCCCCTCCGCACAAGGGGGCCGGGCCGGGCCGGACGCGGCATCAGGTGCCGAGGAACGTCCGGATCTGGGAGAGAACGCCGGTGTCGGTCAGGAAGCCGATGTGGGTCTGGCAGGCGACGTAGTTGTTGGTCGCGCCGGACAGCGGGGTGCTGGTGTAGGGGAGGATGACCCCGTCGCAGGGCGAGTACCAGGTGCCGTACTTGGTGCTGCCGGGGGTCTCGTCACCGCTGCTGATCGTGGCGATGAAGGACGAGCCGGGGTACATCTGCTGGCAGGTCACGTAGATGAGGCAGGCGCTCGCGAACGTGGTGCCGTGGTTGGCGCCCGCGATCGAGGCGAGGTGGCGGACCTTGGTGTTGCCGCCCAGCACCTTGAGGTAGTACTGGCTGACCAGGCCGCCCATGGAGTGGTTGACGATGTCCACCTGGGACGCGCCGGTCTGCGAGCGCACCTTGTCGACGAACGTCGCCAGGCCCTGCGCGTTGGTGATGTTGTTGCCGTAGGAGTTGTACTCGTAGGCGTAGAGCTCGGAGCCTGCGTAGCCGCCGGCCCGGAAGAGCGTCATGGCGGTCGTCCAGTTGGAGGCGCTGCCGGTGTAGCCGTGGACGAACACGACGGGGGTCTTCGCGGCGTGCGCCGGGGCGGTGAAGCCGGCGAGGACGGCCACGATCGCGGCCATGATGACGCCTATCTTGCGGAGCATGTTCTCTCCTCGGGGGGTGGGGTGGGACCGAGTCTGCCGACCGTCCGCGGGCCCCGCATCGGTGACATCACCGGTGTGCCCCGCGCCCGGATGGGAACGGTCCAGCGACCCCTGCCCCGGCCAGGAAACCCCTGCTCAGACCGGGTTCTCGCCGTCTCCCGGCGGCTCAGAAGAACTTCGCCAGCTCGACCCTCGACCGGACCCCGAGCCGGGTGAAGACGTTGCGCAGATGGTGTTCGACGGTCCGCGGGCTCAGCACCAGCCGGGCCGCTATCTCCCGGTTCGTCGCGCCCTCGGCGGCGAGGCGCGCGATCTGCTCCTGCTGGGCGGTCAGCTCGGCGGCGGGTTCGCCGCCCGCGGCGGTCTCCCCCGCCGCGCGCAGCTCGCCGCGGGCCCTGCCGGCCCACGTCTCCGCCTCGTAGTGCCGGAACAGGTGCAGCGCGTGCCTCAGGTGCGGGCGGGCGTCGCTGGGCCGCCGGGACCGCCGCAGCCACGCGCCGAACAGCAGCTCGGTGCGGGCCAGTTCGAAGGGGGAGCCGCCGAGCCGGTGCAGGGCGAGCGCCGCGGTGAAGTGCGCCTCGGCCTCGGACCCCTCGGCGAGCAGCGCGTGGCAGCGCCGCGAGAGCGCCAGCCGCGCCGGGTTCGCGGTCGCCTCGGCCCACCCGTCGAAGACGGCCAGTGACCGCGCCGCGGCCTCCCGCCCTCCGGAGTGCACCTCCGCCTCGACGTACAGCGGGGTCGACATGACGCGCACGACGGGGTGCACGGTGATGGTCCGAAGGCGGGCGGCCGCTTCGGCGGGCCTGTCGGCGAGGAGGTCCAGCGCCGCCTCCGCCCAGCTTAGGAACGCCTCGGGACGGCTCAGCCCGCGCCCCGCCGCCGCGGCGGCCGCCGTGCCCGCCTGCCTCCGGCTCTCCGCGCGGTCACCGCGCAACGCCGCGACCAGGGCGAGCAGTGCCCTGTGGTCGACGGCCACGTTGCCCTGCCCTGTCGCCTCGGCGAGGGCCAGCCCTTCGCGGGAGGCCTCGACGGCTTCGCAGAACCGTCCCCTCCACAGCTCAGCTTGGGCGAGCAGATGCAGCGCGCAGGGCTTGAGCGCGATGCTGGCCCCGTAGGCTGCCCTGACGGCGGCGCCCGCGATCTCGTGCGCGGCGAAGTCGTCGCCCAGCAGTGACGCCGCAGTGCTCGCCCACAGGTGGTCGAGGCAGGTCTCGGGGAGGGTGAGCACCTTGCGCAGCGCATGGCTGAAGTCCTCGCCGACGAACGCGGCGGCGATGCCCTGGAAGTGCAGGGTGAGCAGGTCCGAGCCGGGTGTGCGGGCGGCCCGCTCGGCGAGGTCGAGGTAGGACATGATGTCGCCCGCCAGGTACGCGGCCTCTCCCGCGCGGGCGAGGGCGTCCAGCCTTCCGGCCTCGGGCAGCAGGTCGGCCGCCGAGGCATAGAGCGTTCGCGCCTTCTCGGGCATCCCGTCGAACAGCTCTATCTCCCCGAGCAGCATCTCGGCCTCTCCGGGCGGCGCTTCCGGGTCTGCCAGCGCGCGGCGCACCAGCACCCTTGCCCGGGCGGGCGCGCCGGCCCGCCAGTGCGCCGCCGCCGCGCCGAGCAGGTCGGCCGGGTCGCCCGACAGCTCCGCGGCGCGCGCCCAGATCCCTGCGGCCTCCGCGGGCTCGGCCCCCGCCGCGACGGCGCGCAGCTCCGCGAGGTCGCCCGGGCGGCGGTCCACCGCGGTCCGGTGCATGACCCGCCGGGCGCGCTGACCGGGCCGGTCCATGACCTGGGAGAGGAGCCGGTGCGCCGTGTGCAGCGAAGTGAGCGGGGAGTCGGCCTCCAGGACGCTGCGCATGAGCGCGCTGGGCACGCTGACGTGGTCGCGGTCCACCGTCAGCAGGCCCGCGCTCCGCGCCGGCTCCAGCGCGGCCAGGTCGAGTCCTCCCGACGCGGCGGCCCTGCCCAGGGTGACGATGTCCAGCCGCTCTTCCACGACGGCGAAGGCGAGCAGGCTCTTGGCGTCCTCAGGCAGGCGGTCGTAGCGTCTGCGGAAGGTGGCGCGCAATTCGCTGTCGGTGGGCAGGGTCGCCGGAGGCGGCTCGATGCCCGAGATCTGGCCCGGGGTGAGCGCGCTGCCGAGCTCGCGCAGCGCGCGCGGGTTGCCGCCCGCCAGCTCGACGAGCACCGACTCGACCTCTCCAGGGATGCCTTCGACGCATTCGCGCAGCACGAGCCGGGCCGCGGCGTCGTCCAGCGGGGGCAGCGGGAGGTCGGGGATGGCGGCGAGCCTGTCGCGGCCGGCGCCGCGCACCCTGCCGTCGCTCGCGCCGAACAGCATGAGGATGGGCAGGGTCCCGGCCCTGCGGGCGGTGAAGGCCAGGGCGGCGAGCGAGGGGGCGTCCATCCAGTGCGCGTCGTCGGCGACGCACAGCAGCGGCCGGTCGGCGGCGAGCGCGGTGAGCCGCCGGTGGACCTCCAGGGGGTCGCCCGACCCGCCCGGCAGGATGCGGTCGAGCGCCGCACCGGCCAGGTCCGCCTCGACGCGGACGCCGGGCACGCTCAGCACCCGGAAGTCGGGCGAGGCGCGGCGGGCCGCCCAGCGCAGCAGGGTGCTGCGGCCGAGGCCCGGCCCGCTGCGCACGGCAAGGGCACCGCCCCGCCCTGCGCGCGCCTCGACCACGAGGCGGTCGAGCAGATCCAGTTCCCGGTCACGACCGTGGACGCCCATCGCGGAACCTCCCAGGAAGCCGCCGTCACTACAGCACGCCGCCGTCGGGCCGTCCAGGGTCCCACGTTCGGCGTGGGCCCGGCCACCCCCGGGGCGCGGCAGGATTGTGCGACTGCACAATTCCACCAGAGGTGACGTTCCGGGTACGCGAGGTCACCCGAGCCCGCGGGCCCCGTGTGAATCTCGATACCGGAAGTGGCATCCGAGGCCGAAGTGTCGGTGCCCAGGTCTAGGGTCGGTCGTGCCATGAGACTCCTGCACACCTCCGACTGGCACCTGGGCCGATCCTTCCACCGGGAGGACCTGCTCGGGGCCCAGGCCGCGTTCGCCGACCATCTCGTCGAGACCGTCGCCGCCGAGCGCGTCGAAGCCGTGCTCATCAGCGGCGACGTGTACGACCGCGCCATCCCGCCGGTCGACGCGGTCCGCCTGTACGACGAGACCCTCGCCCGGCTCAGGGCCGCGGGCGCCGAGATCGTGATCATCTCCGGCAACCACGACTCGGCGATCCGCCTCGGCGTGGGCTCCCGCCTGCTGGAGGGCGCGGGAGTCCACATCCGCACCGACGCCGGCGAGGTGGGCCGCCCGGTCGTGCTCGGCGACGTGGCCGTCTACCCAGTGCCCTACCTGGAGCCGGAGCTCGTCCGCGCCTCCTGGGAGCTGGCGGAGCGCTCGCACACCGCGGCCCTCACCGAGGCCGTGCGCAGGATCCACGCCGACGGCCACCGCGGCCCCCGCGTCGTCATGGCGCACGCCTTCGTCTCGGCGGGCGAGGCGCCCGAGACCAGCGACAGCGAGCGCGACATCTCCGTGGGCGGCGCGAGCATCGTCCCCGCGGGCGTCTTCGACGGCATCGACTACGTCGCCCTGGGCCACTTGCACGGAAGGCGCGCCCTGCGCGAGCACGTCCGCTACTCGGGGTCGCCGCTCGCCTACTCCTTCTCCGAGCGGGCGCACGTGAAGGGCTCCTGGCTGGTGGACCTGGGCCCGGACGGCCTGCGCGGCTGCGAGTTCGTGGAGGCGCCCGTCCCGAGGCGGCTGGCCCAGCTGACGGGCACCCTCGAAGAGCTGCTCTCCGAGCCGGCCCACGCGCGGCACGAGGAGTCCTGGGTGAAGGCGGTCCTCACCGACACCCGGCGGGTGGTGGGGGCCATGGAGCGGCTGCGCACACGCTTCCCGCACGCGCTCGTCCTGGAGTTCGCCGCCGAGTCCTTCGCCTCCGACGGCCCGGGCCGCGCCGAGCTGCTGGCGACCCGCACCGCGCCGGAGATGGCCGGGGAGTTCGTCAAGGAGGTCACCGGCGAGGCGGCCACCGAGGTCGAGGAGGCCCTGTTGCGCGAGGCTTTCGAGTACTGCCGCCGCGAGGAGAAGGCGCCCGTCCCGGCGCAGCGCGAGCCCGTGCGGGAAGAGGCGTCCCGGTGAGGTTGCGCGAGCTGACGGTCAGCGCCTTCGGACCCTTCGCCGGAACCGAGAGGGTCGATTTCTCGGCCCTGGCCGACGCGGGCCTGTTCCTCATCCAGGGCCCCACCGGCGCGGGCAAGACGAGCGTCCTGGACGCGGTGTGCTTCGCCCTGTTCGGCACGGTGCCGGGGCCGCGCAAGGCGATCCGCAGCCTGCGCAGCGACCACGCGGCGCCGGGCGCGGAGCCGAAGGTGGTCCTGGAGTACGCGATCTCCGGCCGGGTGTTCCGGCTCACCCGCACCCCCGAGTGGCAGCGGCCCAAGCTGCGCGGCACGGGCACCACGAGGCAGCAGGCGTCGGTCATCCTTGAGGAGCGGGACGGCGGGGGGTGGCGGGCGCTGTCGACCCGGATCGACGAGGCCGCGCACCACGTCGAGAACACCCTCGGCATGAACATCGACCAGTTCAGCCAGGTCGCGCTGCTCCCGCAGGGCGATTTCGCGGCGTTCCTGCGCGCGGGCGTCGAGGACCGCCGCAGGGTGCTGGAGAAGCTGTTCGCCACCGAGATCTACGCGGCCGTGGAGAAGCGGCTCGCCGACGAGCGCGCCCGCGCGAACCGCGAGGCCGAGGCGCTGCACGCCGAGGTCGTCACGACGGCGAGGCTCGTCACCCAGGTCGCGGGCGAGGACCCGCCCGAAGGCGCCGACGAGGAGGCGCTGCTGGCGTGGGCCGAGGGACTGGCCGCCGGGCACGCGGCCCGGCTGGAAGGGGCCGCCGAGGCCCTGGAGGCGGCCCGCGCGCGCATGACCGCCGCCCAGCAGGCGGCGACCGGGGCCGCCGAGCAGGCGCGGCTGCGGCGCGAGCACGCCGAGGCGGTCCGCCGCCGCGCCGACCTCGACGGTGTCGCCCCGCGCGTCGAGGCGCTGCGCGACCGGCTGGCCGCCGCCGAACGGGCCGAACGCGTCCGCCCCTACGGCTCCGCCGCGGCGGCCCGGCTCCGCGAGTCCGAGGCGGCCAGGGCCGCCGCCGTCGCCGCCCGAGGCGCGCTCACCGCCCTCACCCCGCCCTCCCCGCTCCCCTGCGCCTGCTCGGATGGCGCCTCCTCAGATGGCCCCGAAGAGTGCCTGTGCGGGGTGCTCGACGCCAAGGCTCCGGCCGAGGTGGTCGGGCGGGCCCGTCGGGTGTGGCAGGACGAGGTGGCGCGGCTGGAGGCGCTGCGCGGGCGCGAGGCGAAGCTGGCGGAGGTGACGCGGGAGAGCGCGAAGCAGGACACGCGCCGGGAGCACCAGGCCGCCGCCGAGGAGAAGGCGCGGCTGGAGGTCGAGCGGCTGCCCGCGGTCATCGAGACCGACCGGCGCGAGCTGGAGCTGGCCCGGATCGGCGCGGCCCAGCTTCCCGCCGCCCGCAAGGCCGAACAGGACGCGGGCCAGGCCGTCGAGGACGCCCGCCGCCGCGACCAACTCGGCCACGACCTCGCCAAGGCCGAGGAGGCGCGCCGCGCCGCCGTGGACCGCGCGCAGGAGGCCACCGACGCGCTCCAGGCGATCCGGGGGGCGCGGCTCGCGGGCATGGCCGCGCTGCTGGCGTCCGGGCTGCGCGAGGGCGAGCCCTGCCAGGTCTGCGGTTCGCCCGAGCATCCCGCGCCCGCGCCGGGTGCGGCCGAGGTGCCCACCGACGCCGAGGAGGAGCGGGCCGCCGCCGTCGAGGAGAAGCTCCGGCGCGCCCGCGAGGAAGCCGCGCTGCGGGTCGAGGGCGTGCGCACCGAGTACGACGTGCTGGCCGATCGGGTCGAGGGCCCGCCCGCGTCCCTGATGGAGGCGCTGGCCGCCGCGCGGACGCAGCTGCGCGAGCGGCGGGAAGCCGAGCGCCGCGTCGAGCCGCTGGAGGCGCGGGTCCGCGAGGGCGAGCGGCTGCTCGACACGGCGCGCGCGGCGCAGGCGGAGGCGGCCCGGCAGGTCGCCGAGGCCGTCGCCTCGCTCCAGGCGCTCACCGAGGAGGCCGGGGAACTGCGCGCCGAGCTCGCCACCGCACGCGGCGAGGACCTCACGCTCGCCGCTCGGATCGCCCGCCTCAGCGCCGAAGAAGCCCTTTTGGAGGCGGCCGTCGCCGCCGACGCGCGGGTCGGCACCGCCGCCCGGGAGCTGGCCCAGGCCGAGGAGGCGTTCGAGGCGGCCTGGCGCGAGCAGGAGTTCGCCTCCGTGGACGAGGCGCGCGCCGCGCTGCTCCAGGAGGCCGATCGCGCCGCGGCCCGCGAGGAGGTCCGCCGCTTCGATGACGCCGACGCTGCGGTCCGCGCCCGGCTGGCGGACCCGGCGCTCGTCGCCGCCGCTGCCGCCGACGAGATCGACGCCGACAAGGCCCGGCAGACCGCGACCGAGGCGGAGGAGGCCCACACGGCGCTCGTGTCGGCCCGCGACGAGGCCCGGAAGGTCAGCGCCGACCTCGCGAAGCTCTCCGCCGCGCTGCGGGCCTCGCACGCCGCCTGGATCCCCGCGCGCGACCTGTACCGGACCACCGCGCAGCTCGCCAATCTGGTGAACGGGCAGCCGCCGAACCCGGTGCAGATGCGGCTTTCCGCCTATGTGCTGTCGGCCCGGCTCGACCAGGTCGTCGCCGCGGCGAACGCGCGGCTGTCCACGATGGCGCAGAACCGGTACCTGCTGCTGCGCACCGACGAGCGCGCGGCGGGCGAGCGCAAGAAGGCGGGCGGCGGCCTCGGCCTGCGCGTCGTCGACTCCTGGACGGGCCAGGAGCGCGAGCCGGCCACGCTGTCCGGCGGCGAGTCGTTCGTCACGAGCCTCGCCCTCGCGCTCGGCCTCGCCGACGTCGTGGCGGCCGAGGCGGGCGGTGCGGAGATCAACACGCTGTTCATCGACGAAGGCTTCGGCACCCTGGATGAGGACACCTTGGACGAGGTGATGAACGTGCTCGATGCGCTGCGCGGAGGCGGCCGATCCGTCGGCGTCGTCAGCCATGTGGCCGAGCTGCGGACCCGCATCCCGACCCAGCTGCGGCTGGCCAAGACCCGCAGGGGTTCGACCCTTTCGACCGCCTTGTGACGCCGCGAGGGCCGCTCCGGCGGCCCTCGATGCTGACGGATCGCGAACCAAGCGCTAGTTTGTTTTCGTAGTCATCCGTCTTGTCGCCGGGAGCCGCCGATGTCCGCGCCCACGCCCGTGCAGCGTGTGTTCCGCCCGCTGTTCCAGAGCATCTCCGGAGCCGCCTGGTTCGCCAAGGTCGGACCGAAGGTCGTGCCCGCGCTCGACCGGGCGATCCACCGGGTCACGGGCGGGCGCATGATGCTCGCCCAGCTCCTGATCCCGACGCTCTACCTGACGACCACGGGCGCGAAGTCGGGGCAGCCCCGGGTGACGCCGCTGCTCTGCATGCCCGAGGACGGCGGCTGGATCGTCGTCGGAAGCAACTTCGGCCAGGAGAAGCACCCGGCCTGGACGGGCAACCTCCTCAAGGAGCCGCGCGCCACCGTCGAGATCCGCAAGCGCGCGCACGAGGTCACCGGCACCCTCCTGGAAGGCGCCGACCGCGAGGAGACCTGGGCCCGCCTGAACGCCATGTGGCCCGTCTTCAACCGCTACCAGTCCCGCGTGGACCGCGACCTCCGCATCTTCCGCCTCACCCCCGTCTGACCCGTGCCCCCACGCGCCCGAGCGAACGCGTCCCCGCCCCGCCGAGCCCGGCGGCTGCGCGCCCTGCGACGCGCCCCTCGGCGGCACGGACCCTCCGCCGCACCTCGTACGTTCGCCCCATCGCGCCTTCGCGCCAGCGCGCAGGTGAGTGTGGCGGGGGCGCGCCTGGCGGGGTGGGCCGGGGGCGTGCTAGCACGGGGGCATGACGGAGTTCGCGCGTCTCGACGGGTCGGCGACCCTGGCCGTGCTGGGGGAGATCCAGCGGGTCTATGCCGCCGCGTTTCCCGGGCATCCCCTCGCCGAGCACGCGCGGCGCGCCGCGGAGGCCGCGGTGTCGCCGGGCTTCGAGAGCATGACGGCCAGGGAGCGGGGCCGCCTCGTCGGCTTCGTGTGCGGGCTGCCGCTCCAGGCCCCGACGACGTGGTGGGCGGGGCTCCGCCCGGCCCGTCCGCCCTCCTGGACCGCCGAGACCGGCGCGCGGACGTTCGCCGTCCTCGATCTCGGGGTCCTGCCGACGCACCGGGGCGCCGGGACCGGGCACCGCCTCATGGACGGGCTGCTCGGCCTCCGCGGCGAGGAGCGCGCGACCCTCGCCACCGCGCCCGACAGGCCCGACCTCCAGCGGATGTACCAGCGCTGGGGCTGGCGGCTCGCGGGCAAGGTCCCGGGCGGCCCGGACGATCCCCAGCCGTCCTACCACCTCTACGTCCTGCCTTTGCCGCTCCGCGCACCCGGCGGCAGGCCGTCCGCGCGGCAGGCCGCTCAGCGGTAGCAGAGCCAGGTGACGCCCTCGTGCCGTGCCTCGACGTCGCGCTCCTGGTACTGCCAGGAGCAGGCGAGGTCCATGTCGATGGCGGTCCGGCACACCCAGGTCCCGCCGACGATCGTGGTCTCGACCTGGCTGCTCGGCTTGAAGTGGTCCCGGCAGTAGCCCGCCATGTCCTTGATTCCACCGACCTGCTTCTTCTTCGCGTTCAGGCACCGTCCGCTGTAGGGACCGGATTCCATGACGAAGGTGTGCCCTTCCGACCCGTATTGCCAGTCGCAGACCTTGGCCAGCGGAATGTCGAACGAGCAGAATCGGTCGTCGTTCGAGGAGTAGCCGTACGAACCGCAGTATTCCGAGATGTCCAGGCCGCCGATCTCGGTGTCCTTGACGAGTTTCGCGGGATCGACGAGCTGCCACATCACCGCGGCGACCACCGCGATGAAGACCGCGGCGCCGCCGACGCGCGCCAGCCGGAGCGCCGCGAGCCGCTCGCGCAGCGACCGCCGCGCGAGGATCCGGGTGATCGAGTCGAGGAAGCCCGTGATGACGGCGGTGGCCGCGAAGACCGCGGTGAACAGGACCACCGCGGCGAGGAACGAGAGCCAGCCTCGGGCGTCCTGTGGCGGCAGCGTCCGCGGGATCAGGGACTCGCCGGCGACGGTGCACAGGCCGATGACGACGGCGGACAGGGCGATGATCGCACCGGCGTAACGCCTGCGACGGAAGTCGCCTCCCGGGTCGGTCGAGGGGGGTTCTGGATCGCTCATCGCGCGTCTCCGATCGCGTGGGGGGACACCTCGGGACCGTCGCCGAAAGGCCGGGGAAAGGGACGGAACGGCGCGCTGCGGGGAAGACGGGGATGATGCGGCGGCACCCTTCCGGGGAATTCTCAGATCGGCTCATTCGTCATACCACGAATCGTTCAGCGCAAGGGGAACCTTCTGCGCCGAGCACCGGGAGAGGCCACCGCCGCCGCGGCATCGGCAGACTTTCGCCGGACCCGCCTTTCTGGCTGAATGGAGCCATGAGACGGGGGCTGATGGTGACGGGGATCGGGCTGGCCGCGGTGGTCGCGGCGGGGGTGGGGGCGCACTGGTTCGAGGGGGTGCCTCTGGTGCGCGCCTGCGAGGTGCTGACCGGGGACTTCGCGGCGCATGTGCTCGGCCCGTCGGTGCTGAGCAACGACGCCATGACCGGGCGCTCCACGCAGTGCCAGTACATGAGCACGCCGGCGGGCGGTTCGGTGAACCTGAAGGTGCAGCGGTTCAAGGAGACCAAGCGGGAGAGCGGGGCGGAACGTGCCCGGCGCAACGCGCTCAAACGGCACGGGAAGCCTTATCCGGGGCTCGGCAGGGAGGCCTACCTCCAGGTCTTCCGCCTTCCCTCCTCCCCCGGCCCGGATCCCGAGCTGCGGACGGGCATGGGCCAGCTCGTCATCATCGTCGACGACGTCGTCGTCAAGGTCGGCGTCGGAGGCAGGCCCGTCAAGGAGATCCGCGAGGCTTCGGGCACCCTCGCGCGCGCTTACCTCGACCGTCTGGACGTCTAGAGGGCCGCGAGGCGGACGGGGCCGGTCGTCCGCCTCGCGGAGCACACGGGTCAGGCGTAGGAGACGGGGAGTTCCTTGATGCCGTGGATCCAGGACGAGCGCAGGCGGCGTGCCTCGCCCGTCCGCCGGATGCGGGGCATCGCGTCGGCGATCGCCTGGAACATGATGTCGATCTCCAGCCGGGCGAGGTTGGCGCCGATGCAGTAGTGCGGGCCGGTCCCGCCGAAGCCCAGGTGCGGGTTGGGCGAGCGGGTGATGTCGAAGCGGAACGGGTCGGTGAAGACCGTCTCGTCGTAGTTCGCCGAGGAGTAGTACAGGGCGAGCCGCTGGCCTGCCTTGACCTCGGTGCCTCCGAGCACCGTGTCGGACAGCGCGGTGCGCTGGAAGGCGATGACGGGCGTCGCGAACCGGACGATCTCGTCGGCGGCGGTCCCGGGCCGCTCGGCCTTGTAGTGCGCCCACTGCTCGGGGTCGTCGAGGAACGCCATCATGCCGTGCGTGATGGCGTTGCGCGTCGTCTCGTTCCCGGCGACGGCGAGCACGATGAAGAAGAAGCCGAACTCGTCGTCGGTGAGGCCGCCGCTGTCCCCTGCCTGGACGAGCCTGGTGACGATGTCGTTCTCGGGCGCGGCGCGGCGGGCCTCGGCGAGGCCCATCGAGTACTCCAGGATGCCCGCGGCGGCGCCGGTCATGTCGGCGTTCAGTTCGGGGTCGTCGTAGCCGAGCATCTGGTTGGACCAGGTGAACAGCTTCCCGCGGTCGGCCTGCGGCACGCCGAGCAGTTCGGCGATCGCCTGGAGCGGCAGTTCGACGGCGACGTCGGTGACGAAGTCGCCGGTGCCCTCGCGCAGGGCGCGCGCGACGATCCGCTCGGCCCGCTCGCGCAGCGTGTCGCGCAGCCGCTCGATGACGCGCGGGGTGAAGCCGCGCGAGACGATCGTGCGCAGCCGGGAGTGCTCGGGCGGGTCGAGGTTGATGAGCAGGGTGCTCTTGAGCATGTCGATCTCGGCGTGGCCGATCTGCTCGTTGTAGCGGATGAGGGCGGTGTCGGCGTGGGTGGAGTACACCGCGTGGTCGCGGGAGGCCTCCATCACGTCGGCGTGCCGGCTGACGATCCAGCATCCGTCGTCGTCGAAGCCGGAGGCCCCGCGCGGCTGCGGGTTCCAGCGCAGCCCGCCGGACCTGCGCAGCGCGGCGAACTCCGGGGCCGGGATGCGCTGCTCGATCAGTGCCGGGTCGGTGAAGTCGAACCCTTCGGGCACGGCGACTTGCTCCATGGGCGGCCTCCTCGTGGGGTGTCGTCGGCTCTCGCCGCAAGGCCAGTACAGCCCCGCGGCGGGGCCCCCTCAAGAGGAATGAGACGTGAGTCTAGTCACCCGTCTCGACGGCAGACCCGACTCATGTCTCACCTTGCCGGGGCGAAAGCGCGAACGTCCGGTCGGCACGGTGCCGACCGGACGTTCGGTGCGCGAGAGCGCCGGGGAGACCTCAGGAAAGTCGCAGCGAGAGACCGCGCGAGGAGTAGACCGGGGTGACGCGGCGGCCGTCGGCCTCGACCGCCGCGAAACGGCCCTTGATCCGGCCCTCGATGACCTGGACGGAGCCGCCCTTGACCCCGTCGAGGGAGACGCGCAGCACCGACCCTGCGGCGGGAGCGACCGTGCCGGACACGTCGAGGGCGTCGTGGCCCTTCCCTGCCGTCAGCTCCAGTGCGCCGCGCACGGCGAGGTCGCCGCGCACCCGCGCGCCGGACGCGGTGACGCGCAGCGCGCCGCCGTCGACCCTGACGTCGCCGCGGCCGAGCGCGTCGCGCGAAGCCGCCACCAGGACGCCCGCCTTGACGGTCGTGCCGCCCCGGTAGGAGTTGTCGCCGGAGAGGGTGAGCGAGCCCGTCCCGGCCTTGGTGAGGCCGCCGCGGCCGTCGATGTCGTTGCGCCAGGCGTCGGCGGCGTGGAACCCTCCGGCCGCCGCGTCGAGGGTGACGGTGACGTCGCGGTCGAACGCGCCGTAGCCGTCGGCAGCGGCGAACAGGTCGAGGCGGCCCCACTCCTCGGGGCCGTCGATCAGCGCGTACTCGTCGCGCAGGGCCGTCGTGCGCAGGACCTCGCGGATCTGCGCCGCGTCCAGGTAGGGCAGGCGGGTCTCCAGCAGCGCCTCGGCGCCCTTGGGCACGACGACGTCGGTGCGCCGCCCCGTCTTGGGCAGGATGTAGGTGAGGCGGGGGGCGAGGGCCCGGCGGTTGGCCTCGCGGTCGGCGAACGGGTCGGTGTCGCGGCCCGCGGAGTGCGCGTAGGCGAAGAGGGTGTTCGCGTCGGTGCCCGTCGCGGCCTGGAGGTAGGACGCGGCCTGCGCGCGGGCGGCGGCCTTGAGCGCCGCGTTCGCCGGGTCGCCGAGGATCGCGGCGGCCAGCGCCGTCGCCAGGATCCGGCCGCCGACCACGTCCACCGGCGAGTGCATGCCCGCGGTGATGCGGCTGTGCCCGACCTCGGCGGCCCGCGCGAACAGCTCCTGGAACCGCTCGGGGACCGCGTAGGCCAGCGCCAGCGAGGCGAGGTAGGCGGCGTTGGTGTGACCGCTCACGAAGCCGCCGTCGTCGGCGGGGTTGGTGTTGCGCTGGCGCAGCAGCTGGGGCGCGACGACGACGTCCGAGGCGTAGACCGGGTAGCCGAACGCGTCGAGCGCGCCGGTGTCGACGACCTCGCTGTCCTCGTTCGTGCGCCACGGGCGCGGGTACTGGTAGGCGGCCTTCGAGGGGTTGCCCGAGGAGTAGGAGCCGCGGACCGTGTTGACGAGTTCGACGACCTTGCCGAGGGCCGAGGAGGTGGAGCCCGCGCCGAGCGCGGATCCGGCGGGCGCGCCCGCGGGGAGCGTCTCGCTGATCGACGTCGCCGGGGTGCCCTCGGGGGCATCGGTGATCCCGGTGACGGCCAGGGCTCCTGCCTTGTAGGCGGCGGCGAGCGGGCCGAGCCCCGCGATGGCCGAGTAACTCTGGTGCTGCCGGTCGAGGACGAACGCCTCCTTCGCCTGCGCGCTCGTGCGGTGGCGGGTGACCGCCGCGCTGTAGCGCATGTTGTCGCGCAGGACGCGGCGGGCGAGCACCGTGCCGGTGTTCCAGGCCGTGCCGGTCCGCCACAGCGCCTGCATGCCGGACAGGATCCGGACCGCGGCGTTGGTCTGCGCGGTCAGGTTCGCCGCGACGTTGGACCGGTAGTCGTCCACGAAGGGCAGGGCCGCGGCGGCGGAGGCCGGGAGCGCCCACGCGGGCACCGCGTGGACCGCGGCGACGCCCGCGGCGACGGCGGCGGTCCGCTTGAACAGGGCGCGGCGATTCATCGGCAGGGTGTTCATGGTCTTCTTTCCGGCCGCCGCACCTCGGCGGCCCCGCCGAAGTCTCCGCGCGGCGCGTCACACGGCAGGGAATCGAAGGTGAACACCCGGGACCCGGAATCTGAAGATCGTTCATATCCGTCGCCCGCGGACATGGCGAAGGGGCCGGCCCCCGTAGGGACCGGCCCCCGCCCGTCACCGCCTAGGCGGCGACGGTGCCTGCCGTCGCGGGCTCCAGCGCGATCGCCAGGACCTCGCGGACGTCGGCGACCGCGTGGACGGTGAGCTGACCGAGGACCTCGGCCGGGACGTCGTCCAGATCGGGCTCGTTGCGCTTCGGGATCAGGACCGTGGTGATCCCCGCCCGGTGCGCGGCCAGCAGCTTCTGCTTCACCCCGCCGATCGGCAGGACCCGGCCGGTGAGGGAGACCTCACCGGTCATCGCCACGTCCGGCCGGACCGGGCGGCCCGACAGGAGCGAGGCGAGCGCCGTCGTCATCGTCACGCCCGCCGACGGGCCGTCCTTCGGGACCGCTCCGGCCGGCACGTGGATGTGCACGCCCCTGTCCTTCAGATCCCCGACGGGCAGCTCCAGCTCCGCGCCGCGCGAGCGCAGGTACGACAGGGCGATCCTCGCCGACTCCTTCATGACGTCGCCGAGCTGGCCCGTCAGGGTCACGCCGGTGTCGCCCGTCTCGGCGTCCGCCAAAGACGCCTCGACGTACAGGACGTCGCCGCCCGCGCCCGTCACGGCCAGGCCCGTGGACACGCCAGGGACCGCCGTGCGCCGCTCGGACTCCTTGAGCGAGACCTCCGGGGTGAACCGGGGCCGGCCCAGGTAGTCGGTCAGGTCGTTGATCACGACCGGCAGCTCCACCTGGTTCAGCGCGGCCTTCGCGGTGACCTTGCGCAGCACCCGCGCGATCGACCGCTCCAAGGAGCGGACGCCCGCCTCACGGGTGTACTCGCCCGCGATCAGCCGCAGCGCCTCGTCGGGGAAGACGACGTCGCCGGACTCCAGGCCCGCCTTGTCGAGCTGGCGGGGCAGCAGGTGGTCGCGCGCGATCGTGACCTTCTCGTCCTCGGTGTAGCCGTCGAGCGTCACCAGCTCCATGCGGTCGAGCAGGGGGCCGGGGATCGTCTCCAGGGAGTTCGCGGTGGCCAGGAACAGCACGTCCGACAGGTCCAGCTCCACCTCCAGGTAGTGGTCGCGGAACGTGTGGTTCTGCGCCGGGTCGAGGACCTCCAGCAGGGCCGCCGTCGGGTCGCCCCGGTAGTCCGAGCCGACCTTGTCGATCTCGTCGAGCAGGACGACCGGGTTCATCGAACCGGCCTCCTTGATCGCCCGGACGATCCGGCCCGGCAGCGCGCCCACGTAGGTGCGCCGGTGGCCGCGGATCTCCGCCTCGTCCCGGACACCGCCGAGCGCGACCCGGACGAACTCGCGGCCCATCGCCCGCGCGACCGACTCGCCCAGGCTGGTCTTGCCGACTCCGGGAGGACCCGCGAGCGCGAGCACCGCGCCGGACCTGCGTCCGCCGACGACCCCGAGGCCCCGGTCGGCCCGCCGCTTGCGGACGGCCAGGTACTCGATGATCCGCTCCTTCACGTCGGCCAGGCCGGCGTGGTCGGCGTCCAGGACGGCGCGGGCCGCCTCGATGTCGTAGGAGTCCTCGGAACGCGTGTTCCACGGGATCTCCAGGACGGTGTCCAGCCAGGTGCGGATCCAGGAGCCTTCGGGGGAGGCGTCGCTGGACCTCTCCAGCTTGTCGACCTCCTTCAGCGCGGCGCGTTCCACCTTCTCCGGCAGGTTCGCGGCCTCGATGCGGGCGCGGTAGTCCTCCTCCTCGCCCTCCTCGGCATCGCCGTTCAGCTCGGCCAGCTCCTTGCGGACGGCCTGCAGCTGCTGCTTCAGCAGGAACTCGCGCTGCTGCTTGTCGATGCCGTCCTGGACGTCCTTGCGGATCGTCTCGGCGACGTCGAGTTCGGCGAGCTGGTCGCGGGCCCAGCCCGTCACCAGGTCGAGCCGCTCGACCACGTCGGCGGTCTCCAGCAGGGTGATCTTCTGCTCGACGCTCAGGTAGGGCGCGTAGCCCGCCTGGTCGGCGAGGATCGACGGGTCGTCGATCTGCTGCACGATGTCGGTGAGCTGCCAGGCCCCCCGGTGCTGGAGGATCGCCTGGAGCAGGCCCTTGTACTCCTTGGCCAGCTTGGCGGCCTCGGGCCCCGCGGCCGGGATGTCGACGGTGTCGCCCTCGACCCACAGCGCCGCGCCGGGCCCGGTCGTGCCGGTGCCGATGCGGACCCGGCTCACGGCCCGGACGACGGCCCCGGGCTCCCCGCCCGGCAGCCTTCCCTCGCGCTCGACGACGCCGAGCACGCCGACGTCCGCGTACCTGCCCTCGACGCGCGGCACCAGCAGGACGCGCGGCTTGCCGGCCGCCACGGCCCGCGCCGCCTCTATCGCGGCCCGCACCTCGCGGTCGTTCAGCTCCAGCGGCACGACCATGCCGGGCAGCACGACCGTGTCGTCGAGCGGCAGCACGGGCACCGTCAGTCTCTCGCTCATTTCACTCCCCAGTCATGGTTCTTGAGTCACTCACACTCAAGAAACCAGAGCCTTGGTTCATTCCCCACCCTTGTTCGCCGACAGCGATCAACCCGACGAACCCCCAAAGGAGCGAGGATTGCCTTGAAACCTCCACACCCCGCCCCGCATTCCCCTGCGCTCCCGGCCGCGGCCCGTCCCGCCCCGCACCGCCCCCACCTCTCCGGGAAACCCTCTACGGATTCGGGCGAACCAGAGCCGGACCGTCACCGACCCCCTTCGCCGCGCACGCCACAAGACGTGGGCAGCGGGGGTGGTGGGGCCTCGAAGATGCTGGAGTCGGTGGGGAGGCCCGGGATGGTGGGGATCTCGGGGTCCGGCAGGCCGTAGGCGGGGGCGACGAGGCCGTCGGCGGGGGTGATGGCGGGCCAGCGGAAGGGCAGGCCGGCGGCGCTCAGCGGGCTGGGGCGGTCCATGAGCTGGAAGTGCAGGTGCGGCTCGGTGGTGTTGCCACTGTTGCCCACCTCGCCGAGGGGCTGGCCGGTGCGGACCCGGTCGCCCGCGCGGACCTTCACCGAGCCGCGCCGCAGGTGCGCGTAGGCCGAGTGGACGCCGCCGCCGTGGTCGACGATCACGTGGTTGCCGAAGACGAAGCGCCAGCCGCCCACCTGGCGGAAGAAGCCCTCGACCGCCAGGTAGGCCAGGCCGGGCACGGTGTCGCGGGCGCGGTGGTCGCGTTGGGCTCCGCCCGCCTTCACCACGACGCCGTCGGCCACCGCGAGGACGGGCCGGCCGAAGGACGGGTACGCGGCGGCCGAACGGAGGCGGCCCCAGCCGGCGCGCGGCCGCGGGTGCTCCCCCTCTGCTCCGGTGACCGCCGCCGGCACGAGGACATCGATCGCATAGGTCTGCGCGTACCCGCGGGTGCCGTGCGCGGGAACGCGCGTGCCCGGACTGTTGAGCGCGAGCCACCGCCCGGCCACCGGGGCCGCGACCGGGATGGGCTCCAGGCTCCGGTCCCAGCGCGGGCGCACGAAGGCCAGGCCCAGCACGCCGAGGAAGGCGAAGTAGGTCAGGCCGGGGATGTCCGACAGCACCAGCGCCAGCACCCCGACGAAGAAGACCTTGATCCAGACGTCGCCCAGGCGGGCGATCGCGCGTCTGAGACGATCGTTCATCGCCGCCCCCCGAGGATCGTGGTGAGCAGCGGCACCACCCGCTCGGCCGGCACCTCGTGGCGGCCGCCTTCGCCTCCGCGCAGCCAGCCGGCCGCGACGAGCTGGCGCAGGTGGTGGTACACCTGGCCGGTCGTGCCCATCCCGTCGAGTTCGGCGAGCTCGCGGGCGGTGCCGCGGCCGCGCAGCACCTCGCGCACCAGCCGGAGCCGGACGGGATGGCCGAGCGCCGCGAACGCGTCGGCCAGCGGAGCCCACTCGTCGTCCAGCAGATCCGCGGTGCCCGCGCCGACCTGCCAGGCCGCGCCCCGCCCGTCGGGCAGCCCGACGTCTCCGACGATCATCACCGCGCCCGGCGCGGGCGCGCGTGCACGCAGGCCCTCCAGCGCCCAGAAGACATCCGATGTCGGGCCGGCCTCGTCCACGGGCGGACCGGTAGGCGACCGGGCGCCGCTCAGCAGCCCCGCGAGCGCCTCCTCGACCGCGCTCAGCCGCTCCTCGACCGAACGCTCCTCCACCGCGCGCCCCGCCTCGTCGGACTCCCCGGCCCGCTCCTCCCCCTGCTCCAAAGTTCACCCCTTGACGTGATTTCGCGATTACGTAATAACGATACACCCGCTCGTGCCGCCCCGTCGACCGCGTGGGGCCCGCCCGGCGGCGCGGGCGGGCCCCCGATCAGGACGAATGACGAATCCGGAGCAACGCACACAGCCCCTCTTCCTCGACGAGGAGCGCGAGGAAGAGGGGCTGCGCAGGTGCGAAAGGAGCCGCTAGGTGTATCGATCCGCAGGTTTGTTGACGCGGGTGATGGGTGCCATGCCTGACAGCACGACCCCGAGGGCACAAGGAGCACGAAGGGGAACATCTTCGGACGAGAGGGGGTGCCATGCACGTCAGAGACGGAACCGCCGTGCCGCCGGGGGCGGCGCAACCGCCGGAGTCACTGGATCTCGGCGACGCAGTACTGCGCAGGAGCCGCGAAAGGGATGCCCAGGTGCTGCTGGGGGCCACGAACGCCTCGTTCGCCGAGCTCTACCCGTGGATGCCGTGGGCGGCCCGCCCGCTCACCCTGGACGACGAGATCGAGATGCTCGCGGCCGCCCATGACGACTGGCGCAACGGCGACGCCTACCTCTACGGCGCCTACGCCCCCGACGGCACCGCCCTCGGTGGATTCGGGATGCACCGCAGGGTCGGCCCCGGCGCCATCGAGATCGGCTACCGCCGCACCGAAACCCGCCCCACCACCCCCGCAGCCCCCGCCGAAACCGGCCGCACCCAAATCTGGACCACCGCCCACGCCTTCCGTTGAGCGCGCCTCACACTGACCACTGGGCGTTAGGCTGGCGTCACCGAGTCCGGACGAGGAAGAGGCCGGTGTGTCTACCCGTATGGCCACGGACCCAGCCAGCCTCCAGATCACCGAGGAGCAGTACGAGCGCCTGCCAGAGGAGGTCGCCCGGAGCATCGAAGTCGTCAACGGAATGGTGATCTTCTGCGAGTCGCCGAGCGGCCCGGCCGAAGGATCCTTGCATCTCGTCATGGCCGAAGGCCGCATCAACTCGGTGGAGGAGTACCGCCTCGACCGGTCCCAGCGCAACTACCAGCTGGCCATGGTGCACAGGGAGGCGCTGTCCGCAGCGCTTCCCGGGAACATGCAGATCGACGTGGCCTTCACAGAACTGGAAGAGAGCTGAGGATGCGCGCGGTCCCTCTCCTCGACGAGGGGGGCGGGGAGAGGGGGTGCGGCGGAGGCGTCAGGCTTTGGCGACGGCCTGGGTGGAGAGGGTCTCTCGGGCGTCGGAGACGATCTTGCGCTCGATGTAGAAGGCGAGGAAGGGGATGAGGCCGGCGGAGACCATGAGGGCCATCTTCTTGAGGGGCCAGCCTGCCTTGCTGTAGAGGTCGAAGGAGGCGACCAGGTAGACCATGTACAGGAAGCCGTGGATCGGGGAGATGATCCCGGACGCTTCGGGAATGTCCCAGAAGTAGCGCAGCGGAACGGCCACGAAGCACAGCAGGAGCAGCATGATGCCGACGACGGTCGCGAGCACGCGGTACCGGGTGATGGCCGCTTCCACAGGGTTTCCCTTCTAGCGCCGATTCTGCGCGGCGAGCCGGGCCAGACGGCGGTTGTAGGCCGCCAGCTCGGGGTTCTCCGCTTCGGCTTCCTTGATCAGTTGGGCTTCGGTGAGGACGCGGACGGGCACGACCGGGGCGTCGGGGTCTGCCGGGGGCTGCGTGGCGGCCTTGAGCTCGTCGCGGATCATCTTGACCCACATGACGATGACGAAGCCCGCGAACAGGGGCCACTCGAAGGTGTAGCCCCAGCTTCGCGCGTTGCCCGCCTGCGCCCGCTCGAACTGCCACCAGCCGAACGCGAGGAACGCGACGAACAGCACGATCGCGATGAGGTGGATGCCCAGCCAGCCGGGTGTGAAGAACCGTTTCACGTCCCTGACACTACCGCCGTCCCCGCGCGATCAGTCCCCGCCCCCGCCGTGGACGTCAAGGAGGCCGCGCACGGCCGTCGTCCAGGGGTAGCGCTCGGCTCGCGCGCGGGCGGCGGCCCGCCTCTGCGCCATGGGGACGGCGAGCAGCCGCTCGACGGCGGCGGCGAAGGCCGCGCCGTCCGGGGCCGCCGCCTCGCCGGCGCCGGGGGCGATCAGCTCGGGGGCCGCGCCCGCGTCGGCGCACACGACGGGTGTGCCGCAGGCGAGCGCTTCCAGCACGGCGAGGCCGAAGGACTCGACGGGGCAGGTGGCGAGCGCCACATCGGCGGTGGAGAGCAGCCGGGCCACCTCCGAGCGCACCCCCAGGTGCCCGTGGAACTCCACAGGCAGCCCGGCGGAGGCGCGGCGCATGGCGGGGCCGAGGGAGCCGTCGCCGATCACGTCGAGCCGTGCGTCATGGCCCAGGGCGAGCAGTTCCCGCAGGGTCGCCAGCGCGAGCCCTGGGTGCTTCTCCTTGGAGAGCCGCCCCAGCAGCACGAGGCGGACCCCTTTATGCGGGGGCGCAGGCCGAGGCCGGAAGGTGTCCAGGTCCACGCCGAGCGGGACCAGCGCGACGGACGGCGCGCCGATCCGGCGGAACTCGGCGGCGGAGAACGCGGAGGTGGCCACCACGGTGTCGAAGGCTCCGGCGAGCCTTCGGTTCCACAGGTCGGCTCCCCTGTCGAGCGCCACCCAGGATGGGACGCGCGGGGCGAGGATCGCGTCGAGCCGCTCGTGGGAGAACAGCACCGAGCGGACTCCGCGCCGCCGGGCCCAGCGGGCCGCGACGGTGAGGGTCGCCTTGTCGGAGACCTCGACGGAGTCGGGCCCGATCTCGTCCAGGGCGCGCAGCACAGGGCGCGGGTCCAGGACGAGCCGGTAGCCGGGCGCCACGGACGGTCCGGGCACGGTGATCACGGTGCCGGCCTCGGTCTCCCGGCGGCTCCTTCCGGGGCCGGGCAGCACCAGGAACCTTTCGTGCCCGGCCTTGGCGTAGCCCCTGCCGAGTTCGTCGACGGCGGTGCGGAGTCCTCCGGACACCGGGCTGTAGAGGTTGGCGAGCTGGACGATTCTCATGCGATGAGCGCGCGGTAGGTGACGGGCCGCGCTCCGGCCCGCAATGCGCCGTCTATGGCGGTCAGCGCCGCCTCCCGCAGGCCAGGTCGGCCGAGGTCGGCGGGGTGCAGGGCGATGCGCAGCGACCGCCCGGAGGTAGCGAGGGCGCGCGCCGCGCGGACCATGAGGGCCGCGCCGGTCCGCTCGCCCGTTCCGCCGGGCCGGTGGGAGAGGGCGGGGATCCGCAGGACGCGGCGGCGGTGCAGGTCGTGGACCCCGGTCTGGCTGGTCCAGTAACCGAAACCGAGCCTTGCGAGCGCGTCGCGGGTGCCGGGTGAGGCTAGCCATCCCGGCGGGGTGAACCCTTCGACGCGCAGGCCCGCCTCCTCCATGATCGCCAGGCCCGAGGTGAGGCGCTGCCTGGCCTCTCCCGCGTCGAGCGCGCAGAACTCGCCCGCGCCCCGCGCGAGCACGCTGTTGGCCCACTGCCGCCAAGGCGCGCCGCCCGGTACCCGAGCGTGGGTGAGGCCGTGCAGGGAGATCTCATGCGGGCCGTCGAGCGCGCGCAGGCGGCGGACGAGGGCGGGGGCGTCGGCGAGCCCGGGGCCTCCGGCGAACGGCCCGGGGACGACCAGGAGGCTCGCGGGGACGCCGAGCGCTTCGAGGTCGGTGAGCCAGGTCTCGGTGGCGTCCGCGGTCGCGGGCGCCACGTCGTGCACGGAGACGACGATCCGGGCCTCACGCGACGGCACGGTCGGCCCCCGTGCCGTAGATGACCTCGGTGTAGTGGCCGAGGAGCCTGTCGCAGACGGCTTCCCAGGTGTTGGCGCGGACCGACTGCCGGGCCGCGCGGCCCATCCGTTCCCGGGTCGGCGCGTCGGCGGCCAGGGAGGCGACGGCGGCGCGCAGGGCCGCGCCGTCGGAGGGCTTGAAGAGCAGCCCGTCGACTCCGGGCCGGATCAGGTCGAGGGGGCCTCCGGCGGCGGGCGCTACGGCGGGGAGCCCGGACGCGAGGGCCTCCTGGAGCGCCTGGCAGAAGGTCTCGTTCGCCCCGGTGTGCACGAAGATGTCGAGGCTGGCGAGCAGCCGGGCGAGGTCGGGGCCGCTCTGGAATCCGGTGAAGACCGCGTCCGGGAGGAGCCTGCGCAGGCTCTCCTCGGCCGGCCCGTCCCCGATGACGACGACGCGGACCCCGCGCAGCCCGTCGAGCGAGGTGAGCAGCTCCACCTGCTTCTCCGGGGCGAGGCGGCCCATGTACCCGACGAGGACCTCGCCGTTCGGGGCGAGTTCCGCGCGGGTCTCGGCGCGGCGGTGGTCGGGGTGGAAGCCGTCCTGGTCCACTCCCCTGCCCCACAGGGCGAGCCGGGGGAAGCCGCGCTCTGTGAGGTCCTGAAGGGTCGGCTTGGAGGGGGCCAGGGTCCGGTCGGCCTTGGCGTGGACGCGCCGCAGCCACGACCAGAGCACCGCGTCGGTGCCGCGGAAGCCGTAGCCGCGGAAGAACCCGGCGACGTCGGTCTGGAAGACCGCGACGGACGGGATGCCCAGCCGCTTCGCGGCGGTCGCGCCCGCCGCGCCCAGGACGACCGGGGAGGCCAGGTGCACGACGTCCGGCTGGAACGTGCGCAGGGCGTGCTCGACGCGCCGGCCGGGGATCCCGAGGACGAACGATTTGTAGACGGGCAGGGAGAGTCCCGGCACCAGTTCCACCGGGGTTCCGGCGTACGAGTCCGGGCCGGGGGCCGGGGCGATGAGGAGCGCCTCGTGCCCGCGCGCTTCGAGGTGTTCGAGGACTCGGCAGACCGAATTGGTCACACCGTTCACCCTCGGCAGGAATGATTCCGCCACGATTGCCACCTTCACGGTCGTGAGGGTGACGAACCGGGACGACCGATAGGCCGCAGGCGGGAACCGGAGGAGAAAACAGCAGACGAACACTCGCGCGTCGTGACCCTTCGTCACTATGCTGACGCGCACTCGCTGGGCAGATCATCTTTTTTCTGGATAATTCCACATTCTTGATCACCATATCCCCGACACTTGATCTTCGACACCAAGGTGTGCGCCGATGACCACACGTTCCGGCAGGGCATGGACGTCCCAGCTCGCCGCCTACCGCGCCGCCGTCCAGCGCCGGGTGCTCCTCACGCTCACTCTGGTCCAGGTCGTCGCGGGCATCGGCGTCGCCGCCGGGACCTCCGCCGGCGCGCTCGCCGTCCGGGACCTGTCCGGCGGCGGGGTCTCGGCAGGCCTGGCCCAGGCGGGCGTGCTCCTCGGCGCGGCGCTGGTGGCGGTGCCCGTCGCCCGGCTCGCCGCGAGCCGGGGTCGCCGCCCCGCCTTGGCCTTCGGGTACGCCTGCGGTGCGCTCGGCGCGCTCGTCGCCGCGGCCGCCGCCTCCGCCGGGTCCTGGCGGCTCCTGCTCGGCGGGCTCGTGCTGCTCGGCGGCGCGAGCACCGCGGGTCTTGCCGCCCGCTTCGCCGCGACCGACCTCTCCCGTCCGGGACACTCCGCACGCGACCTCAGCATCGTCGTCTGGGCCGCCACCGGGGGGTCGGTCGCCGGGCCGCTCATAGCCGGGCAGGCGGGCGACGGCGGAAGCGACCTCGGCGTCTACGCGCTCGCCGCCGTCGTCTTCGTGATGGCCGCCTTCGGCGTGTTCGCCGGGCTGCGCCCCGACCCGCTGCAGGTCGCGCACGAGGGCAGCGCGCGCGGCGCGATCGCGCCCGAACGGTCGCTGCGCACGGCGCTCGGCGTCCTCGGCCGCTCCCCCAGCGCGCGGGTGTCCGTCGCGGCCCTCACGGTCGGCCAGACCGCGGGCCTCGCCCTGCTCACGGCGACGTCCCTGCACCTCGACCTGGGCGGCGCCGACGCGGTGGACCTCGGGATCGTCCTCTGCCTGCACCTGGCGGGCCTGTACGCGCTGTCGCCGCTCATCGGGTGGTGCGCGGACCAGTTCGGGCACGTGCCGGTGCTGCTGGGCGGGCAGGTCCTGCTGGTGCTCGCCGCGCTCACCGCCGGGCTGGCCGGGTCCGAAGCGGTCGTGCAGTCCGGGGTGGCGCTGGTGCTGCTCGGCGTCGGCTGCTGCTGCGCGCTCGTCGCCGGGTCGGCGCTGCTCACCGAGTCCGTGCCGGTCGACCTGCGCCCGTCCGTCCAGGGGCTCGCGGACCTCCTCATGTGCGCCGGAGCCGCCGTGGGCGTGTTCCTCGCCGCGGTCCTCGTCTCCTCAGGCGCGTATGCGGCCGTGCCCGGCGGCGTCCTCCTCCTCGCCCTCCCCATGGCGACCGCCCTTCTCCTGGCCCACCGCATCGCCTCCCCCGCCGCCTCTCCCGCAGCCGCCCGGCCCATCCCGCCGGTCCCCAGGCCGGTACCCGCCCCCGCGCCCGGCACGCCGCCGCCCGCCTGGCCCACCTCGCGCGGCACCTACCCCCGCTGACCCCGCCCGCCCAAGGAGCGGCAACGGGAACACGGCTCCCAAGGAGCGGCTGCCTGGGCGGTCCCAGGTGTGTGTCAGGGGCGTAGTTCCAGGGTGCAGCACTTGGGGCCGCCGCCGGCCTTGTGGAGCTCGGTCAGGTCGACGGGGATCGGGCGGTAGCCGTGTGATTCGAGGGTGCGCGCCAGGCCCGCCGCGGCGGCCGTGAGGATGACGTGGACGCCGTCGCAGACCGCGTTGAGGCCGAACTCGACGGCGTCGGCCTCGGACGCCTCGACGGCCTTGGGGAAGCGCTCGCGCAGCAGGTCGAGGCTTTCGGGGGCGAAGGCTCCCGGGTAGTAGCAGACGTTGTCGCCGCCGAGCGTGAACAGGGCGGTGTCCAGGTGGTAGAAGCGCGGGTCGACAAGGCGCAGCGTCAAGACGGGGCGACCAAGGAACGCCTCGGCCTCGCGGTGCGCCGCGACGGTCGTGCGGAAGCCCGTTCCGGCGAGGATCACCTCGTCGAGGGTGAGCAGGTCGCCTTCGCCCTCGTTGACCTCGCGGGCGCTCAGCACCTCGGCGTAGCCGTTCGCCCGGAACCAGGCCTCGTAAGCCGGGCCCTCCGCCGCGCGCTGGGGGTGGGCGAAACGCGCGCCGTACACGCGGCCGTCGACGACCGTCGCGCCGTTCGCGGCGAACACCATGTCGGGAAGGCCGGGTTCGGGCTCGATGAGCCGCACGGTATGGCCCAGCCCGAGATAGACCTCGCGCAGCGCCTCCCACTGCGCGACGGCCCTGGCGGGGTCGGCTCCGCGCGCGGGATCCATCCAGGGATTGATGGTGTAGGTGACGTCGAAATGGGTGGGTCGACACATGAGGTAATCAGTCATGACGCAACTGTAGAAAGCACCGCGGTCGCGAACCAATGCGCCGATGCTGCGTTCCACCCACAGATCATTGCGTGATCTGCGCCATTGACGACGAATCATTCAGGGATAGCGCACCCCCGTCAGATCCTCGGACACCTCCCACAGCCGGCGGCCGTACTCGGTGTCGTCGCCGCGCGGGTGCAGCGCGGTGCGGACGGGGGCGCCGCGCGCCATCAGCCGGGGCCCGTAGCACTCGCCGCCGCGCGCCGCGGGATCGGTGGCCGCGCGCAGCGTCGGCAGCGCGCCCGCCGCGCCGGACTGCGCGAGGATCCTGCCGAGGGTGTACGTCACGGCCTCGGCCCGGCTGCCGCTGGACTTGGCGGAGTTCGCGGTGAGCTCGGTGTCGGCGTAGCCGGGATGCGCCGCGAGGCTCGCGACGCCGGGGACCCTTCGGTCGAGTTCCTTGGCGAACACGAGGTTGGCGAGCTTGGCGCGGCCGTAGGCGAGCCATTTGGAGTACCTGCGCTCGCCCTGGAGGTCGGTGAAGTCGAGGCCGCGCGCCGCGTTCGCCATAAGGCTCGTCACCGTGACGACCCGGGCGCCTTCGCGCCGCAGCAGCGCGGGCAGCAGCAGGCCGGTCAGCGCGAAGTGGCCGAGGTGGTTGGTGCCGAACTGCCGCTCGAAGCCGTCGACGGTGAGCGCGCGCGGGATCGCCATGACCCCGCCGTTGTTGACGAGGAGGTCCAGCGGCTCCCTGGCCTGCTCCCCGGCGAACGTCCGCACGGACGAGAGGTCCGCGAGGTCGACGATCGCCAACGAGACCCGGGCTCCGGGCACGGCCGCGCCGATCGCGGCGACGGCGGCCTCGCCGCGCTCCTTGCTCCGGCAGGCCAGCACCGTGTACGCGCCGTGGCGCGCGAGTTCCAGCGCGGTCTTCAGTCCGATCCCGCTGTTCGCCCCGGTGACGATCGCCCGCCTGCCCCCGAGGTCGGGGATGTCCGCCGCCGTCCAGCCCATGTTCCGCCGCTCCTTCGCCTCAGGAGCGACCGACCAAGCGCTCGATCACTCCTGAGACGCGAACCTAGACCGCGCGTCCAAAGACGGCAAGGGTTTGCGGGGCGCGGGAAACGATCAGGCGGGCAGGGCGTTCTCGACGGCGGCGACCAGGGCGTCGTCGTCGGGTTCGGTCTGCGGCGAGAAGCGGGTGACGGAGCCGTCCGGGGCGATGAGGAACTTCTCGAAGTTCCAGCGGATGTCGCCGGTGTGGCCGGTGGCGTCGGGGGTGTCGACGAGGGCGGCGTACAGCGGGTGACGGCCCGGGCCGTTCACCTCGACCTTCTCGGTGAGCGGGAAGGTGACGCCATAGGTCGTCGAGCAGAACGAGGCGATCTCCTCGGCGCTGCCCGGCTCCTGCCCGAGGAACTGGTTGCAGGGCACGCCGAGGACGGTGAAGCCGCGCTCGGCGTACTTCTTCTGGAGCTCCTCCAGCCCCGTGTACTGAGGGGTGAGACCGCACTTGGAGGCGACGTTGACCACGAGCACGGCCTTGCCCTTGTACCGGGCCAGATCGGCCGGTCCATCCTGGAGGGATCCGATCTCCACATCGAGAGCACTCATGCGGCGATCTTACGGATCCCCACCCGGATGGCGAGGTGTCGGGGGTAGGGGGTGTCAGGTGCCCAGCCTGTTGACGAACGTGGCGAGCTGGGTGCCGGCGTCCCCGACCGCCGAGAACGCGTTGTTCACCACCTCGGCCGCGGCCGCGGGCTGGCTCAGCAAGTAGAACGCCACGAAGGCGATCGCCAACAGTCGGACGTTCCTATTGTTCAACATGCGTGCCGTCCCTAAGTACGCTGTGACACGACTGACCCGATTCAGTTGTGCCCACCGATGGATGTCCGCAAAGAGACTTTCGTGTGGCTACTTCGCCACCCGTTTCCGGGCCCATCGTAAGACGTAGAACGCATGTTGGGGGCCCCGGGATCCGAAGATCCCGGGGCCCTGTCGAATACGTCGCGCTAGGGGATGGCGCTCGTCATGAACGTCGAGAGCGAGTCCGCTGCGCCACCGAGTCCGTTGAGCGTCCCCTGGACGACACCGGCGGCACCGTCCGGTCGATTGACGACGTACCAGACGAGGAACGCGATACTGCCCCACTTCAGATACTTCTTGATCATGACTAACCACACCTTCGGTCCACACACGGTCACCCGGAGTGATGCCCCGTGCGTAGCCGGTTACCCCACCCGCAATGTTAAAAAATCACTTGAGGCCGTCCGGAACAGGCGAATCCTTACGAAGAGCGTCGAAGAGGGCGTTGGACTTGGCCTCGTCCCATACGACGTAGCTTCCCACCGCGCCTGATCCGAACCTGCCGAACGGCACACTGAGCGTCTGGCCGTCACCGCCCGTGAGCCCCCGCATGGCCCACATCATCCGGCCGAGGTTCAGCAGGGAGTCGTCCTCGTCCACCGTGAAGTTGCCCGTGGAGTTCCAGGCGAGCGGGATGCTCCGGAACGGGTTGAGGAGGGTGCCCGGCGAGGTGGCCTTCTCGATCAGGGCCGAGAAGAACTCCCGCTGGTTCTTGATCCGCTCCAGGTCGCCGTTGGCATACTGCCGGGTCCGCACGTAGCCGAGCGCCTGGCCTCCGTCGAGCGTCTGGCAGCCCTTCTTGAGGTTCAGGCCCGCCTTGACGTCCTTCAGCCGCTTCTTCACGCAGATGTCCACGCCGCCGACCGCGTCCACGACCCCGACGAACCCGCCGAAGCCGATCTCCGCGAAGTGGTCGATGTAGATGCCGGTCGCCTTCTCGACGGTCTGGGCGAGCAGCGCGGCGCCGCCGAAGGCGTAGGCGGCGTTGATCTTGTTCATGCCCTTGCCGGGGATCTCCACGTAGGAGTCGCGCGGGATGCTCATGAGCGTCGTGCCGCCGTCGCCGTAGTGCAGCAGCATGATCGAGTCGGTGCGCTTGCCTTCGGCCTTGCCCGTCTTGAACTTCTTGCGGTCCTCCGCGGTCAGGCCCTCACGGCTGTCGGAGCCGACGATGAGCCAGTTCGTCCCGGGAGTGTCCTCGATCCTGCCCGCGTAGTCCGGGAGGGCCTCCTCCTTCTGGAGGCGGCCGTCCAGGGAGACGTATCCGACCCCCAGCAGGACGGCGAGCACGACCAGGACGGCGACTCCGATCCGGCGCTTGCGGCCGCGGCGGCGGCGCGGGGGCTGCGGCTCTTCGGCCGTTGACGGGGGCGCGTACACCATCTGCGGTCTCCTCCGGTGGTCTGTGCTGGTCCAAAGGTATGAGAGCGGGCGAACTCCGCGCATCGACCTGGCGGATCGGTTACATGACCCTCTTCCGTACGACGCGACACGATCGGCGTCACTCCGGCGGGTGACACTCTGAGGACACGCACCGGAAGTCAGGAGGACGATGCGGATCCGACCGCGATCTCCCGAGCAGCCGAAACCCGAAACCCCCGCCTCCCCGGCCGGCCCGCCCGAGCCCGACGCGCAGCCGGAGTCCCCTGCTCAGCCCAAGCTCCCTGCTCAGCCCAAACTCTCCGAGCACCGCTGGACCGCGCACACCGCCGAACTCGCCCAGACCGGGGTGCGCCAGGTCGCCCGAAGACTACCCGCCCTGATCGGCCAGGCGATGGCCCTGGCCTGGCGCGCCAACCGGCGCGACACTGCCGTCGCCGTAGGGCTGAACATCGTCGCGGGCCTGTTCACCGCCTTCGGCCTGCTGGCCACCACGGGCGTCCTCACCGCCCTGTTCTCCGCCGGGCCGACCCCCGACAGGGTCCGCGACGCGCTGCCCTCGCTGCTGCTCGTGGCGGCCGCCTTCGCCCTCCAGGGGGCGCTCCAGGCTGGCGCGGGCTGGGCGCAGGCCCGGCTGGAGCCGCAGATCGAGCGGATCGTCGAGATGCGGCTGTACCGGCTGAGCACCGGGATCGACCTCGCCGCCCTCGACGACCCGGACTTCCTGGACGACATGAAGCGGGCCGAACTGCGCGGGATGATGGCCGCGCCGACCATGGTCCGGCACACCATCGACCTGATCACCGGGCTCGTCGGCGTCATCGCCGCGGCGGGCGCCCTGGGCGTGCTGCACCCGCTGCTCCTGCCGCTGCTGCTGCTCACCGCGGTGCCGCTGGCCTGGGCCTCGGTCCGGACGGCCCGGATGCGCTACATCACCATCCTGACCCTGGTCGCGAGCCGCAGGCGCAGGGGCATCCTGTCGGATCTCATGACCAACCGGGTGCAGGCCGCCGAGGTCCGCTCCTTCACCGTCCGCGACCTCCTGCTGCGCCAGTACCACGACCTGGCCACCCACGAAAGGGACGTCGAACTCGACCTCACCCGGAGGCAGACCGTCACCCGGGTCCTCGGCGACGCCCTCCAAGGGCTCGCCGGAGCCCTGGTGTACGTGGCCCTCGGCCTCCTGCTGTGGCGGGGCGCGGTGCCCCTGGCCGTCGCCGGAGCCGCCGTCCTGGCGATCAGGACGGGCCGGACGTCCCTGGCCAACCTCGTCTACGCCGTCAACCGGTGCTACGAGGAGGGCCTGTACTTCGCGGACTACCTCAGGTTCTGCGCGATCGCCGAGACGCGCCTGCCGGTGCTGGAGGACGACCCCGTCCCCCCGCCCGCCAGGTTCGGGGTGATCAAGGCCGAGGACGTGACCTTCACCTATCCGGGCGCCGACGCCCCGTCCCTGCGCGGGGTGACGGTCGAGCTGCGGCAAGGCGAGATCGTCGCCCTGGTCGGGGAGAACGGCTCGGGCAAGACCACGCTCGCCAAGATCCTCGCCGGGCTCTACTTCCCCCAGTCCGGGCGGGTCCTGTGGGACGAGGTGCCGCTGTCCCAGGTCGATCCGGAGGAGCTGCGCGAGCGCATCGCGGTCGTGGCGCAGGACCACACCCACTGGCCCATGACCGCCCGGCAGAACGTGATCATGGGCCGCCCGGACGTGGCGGACGCGGTGGACGCCGCCGTCGCGGCCTCCGGAGCGGACGAAGTGATCGCGGAGCTCGCGCACGGCTACGACACCCTCCTGGACCGAAGGTTCGACGGGGGCGCGGAGCTGTCGGGCGGGCAGTGGCAGCGGCTCGCGGCCGCGCGAGGCTTCTACCGCGACGAGCCCCTGCTCATCTGCGACGAGCCTTCGGCCGCGTTGGACGCCCGGGCCGAGCACGCCCTCTTCGAGCGGATCCGCTCCCATGCCCGGGGCCGGACCGTGCTTCTCATCACGCACCGGCTCGCCAGCGTCCGGATGGCCGACCGGGTGTACGTCCTAGAAAAGGGAGAAATCGTAGAACATGGGGACCATCTCAGCCTTATGTCCGATGGCGGACTTTATGCCGATCTCTATACGCTTCAGGCGAGCGCTTATCACGCGTCCACACCTCCCTGAACCGGGCGTAGGGTTGGCAGGGTGACAATCCCCCGGTTGCCTGAACACCTAGAACTGCTGGTCACCGATGAGCCCGTCTTCGACGTATACGCGCACGGTCCTTGGCGCGTGCCGGACGGGCTCATCGAGGAACTGACCGCACGGGCGAAGGCGTTCGCGGCCGACGAGCGGGGCAAGGAGCTCGCCCAGTCGCTGACCAGCTTCTACGCCGAGGACACCTCCGTCCTCGGCGCGGAGCTGTTCTCCCTGATCACCTTCCTGATGGGGGCCTCGGCGGTCCGCGCGGGCATCCGCGGCGACATGGACTACGAGCTGCTGCTGTCGTTCCTGGCCAACCCCGAGCCCGCCGTGCGCGACTCCGTCGCCTGGTTCAGCCAGTCGGGCCGGTGGCGGCCCCCGTCGCTCTGGCTCGCCGACCCCGCGGCGAACGACCCCGCCAAGCGCGAGCTGATGTTCACCCTCGCCCGCGAGGCCCTCGACGTCTTCGAGGGCCTGGAGCCGCTGGACGCCCGCCGCCGTGCCCTCATCTCCCTGCACGACCGCCGCGACCCCGCGCAGATCGCCCAGGACGCGGAGGTTCCCGTCGGGGAGCTCGCCGGGATCTGGGCCGCCCGGGCGACCCCCGAGGAGCTGGGGCTGCTGCCGGAGCTCGCCGGGACCGTCGGGTACCTCCAGTGGTCGGCCGAAGGGTTCGTCGCCGCCCACGAGCGGCTGACGGGCACGATCGCCGCCGACCCCGTCGAGACCGCCCTCGCCCGCCTGCTGCTCCAGGCCGGGCAGAGCGTCCCGCCCGCCGACCTCGCGATCGCGCTCGGCACCGCCAGGTACGAGAACGTCACCGAGCGGATGGCCGCGCTCCAGCCCGAATGGGCGGTGGAGCCCTGGCAGCAGGGGCTGCGCTCCTGGCTGTCGCGGCTGCTGGTGGCCGGCGAGGCCGACGCCTGCCGGGCCTGGCTGGACATGGCCGTCCGGGTCACCGGCTGCGCCCAGGGCCTGCCCGAGGCCGCCGCGCACCCCGCGATGCACACGCCGGTCCGCTGGTTCCAGGCCGACCTCCGGCGCCTGTTCGGCCGCCGGACCGTGGTGCCGAACGCGCTCACCGACAGGCTCCGCCGCGACGTCCCCGTCATCACCGGCGCCGAGGAAGACCTCCCCGAGCCCTACGACGTCCCGGCCAAGGCCCTCGTCGGCCAGCCCGAACTCGTCAAGGCGATCGGCGCGGCCCTGGACGGCGAGGGACCGGTCCGGATCCTCGTCGCCGGCCCCGAGGCCACCGGCAAGGGCACCGGCGCCGAAGTGCTGGAGAAGGCCCTCGCCGAGTCCGGACGCATCCGTGAGGCCCTGTGGGTGTCCGACCAGGTCTTCCCCTCCCTCACCCTCTCCGACGGCGTCCTGTGGCTTCAGGCGCGCGTCAAGGAGTGCCTGGACGGCCGCCAGCTCCTCGTCATCGAGAACCTGGACAAGCTGCTGTCCTATGAGCGGTGCGGGCCCGCCGTCCTGGAGGAGCTGCGCCGGCTCATGGCCCGCAACAAGGACCTGCACGTGCTGGCGTTCGCCCGGCCGGGCGGCGACGAGCGGCTGTTCGCCGCCAACCCCGGGCTGACCAGGGCGCTGAAGGCGGCCCGTACGCGGGACTTCGGCGAGGCCGAGTACGCCGAGCTGTTCGTGCGGGCCGTGCGCGCCCGCGAGATGAACGTGGCCCGCACCGTCGCGGCCACCGCGGGCGTGCTGCTGTCTCGCACCCCGCCGATGCTGAACCTCCGCAACGCCCGCCTCGTCGACTTCCTCGCCGACCAGGCCGTGGCCGCCGCCGCGGCGCGCCGGGCCGGCCGGGTCACCGCCAAGGACCTGCCGCAGCGCCTCGTGCCCGGCGACGCCTCGGCCGTCGACCCGCTGGCCGAACTCGCCGCCTGCGTCGGCATCGAGCCCGTCAAGCGGGAGATCGCCGCGCTGGTCGCCGAGGCCAAGGCCGCCAAGATGCGCCGCGAGGCCGGGATGGCCGTGCCCGCGCGGCCCCGGCACCTGGTCTTCACCGGCAACCACGGGACGGGCAAGAGCCGCGTCGCCCGGATCCTCGGCCGGATCTACGCCGAGCTGGGCGTCCTGCCGACGGGCCACCTCGTCGAGGTGGACCGGGCCGACCTCGTGGGCGAGTACACCAGCGAGAGCGGGCCGAAGGTCCGCCGCGCGGTCGAGCGGGCGCTCGGCGGCGTGCTGCTGGTCGCCGACGCGCACACCCTCGGCTCCTCGGAGTCCCCGCGCGACCGCGAGGCGCTCGACGTCCTGCTCGCCTCGATCCAGGCGCACGGCGACGAGCTGGTGGTCGTGCTGTCCGGCCCGGACGGGGCGATCAACGGCCTGCTCAAGGGCGACGCCGACCTCTCGCGCTCCTTCACCAAGATCGTCCGCTTCCCGGACCTCAGCGAGGAGGAACTCGTCGAGGTCTTCCGGGTCAAGGCCGCCGAGAGCGGGTTCGCGCTCGCCGACGGCGTCCTGGACCGGGTCCGCTCGCTGGTCAAGGCGGGTCCGCGCCTTACGAACGCGCGCCTGATGACGAGCCTGCTCGACCGGGCCATCGCGCTCCAGTCGCGACGCGTCCTGGAGGACGGGGTCGTCGACGACACCGAGTCGCTCGACGAGATCCTGCCGGAGGACCTGCCCGGCACCCTCGCCGCCATGGGCAGGATCGACCTCCCGGGCGACCCGCTCGCCGACATCGACGGGCTGATCGGCCTGGACGCCGTCAAGCAGGAGGTGCACCTCCTGGTCGCCGAGGCCAAGGCCGAGAAGCTGCGCCGTGAGGCGGGCATCCCGATCACCTCGCCGACCCGGCACATGGTCTTCACCGGCAACCCCGGCACCGCCAAGACCACGATCGCGCGGCTCATCGCGGCCGTCTACGCCAAGCTGGGGCTGCTTTCTTCGGGGCACCTCGTGGAGGTGTCGCGGGCCGACCTCGTCGGCGAGTACATCGGGCAGACCGCGCCGCGGGTGCGCGCGGCGGTCGAGCGGGCGCTCGGCGGGGTCCTGTTCATCGACGAGGCCTACTCGCTCACCCCCGGGGACTCCTACCAGGACTACGGGCACGAGGCCGTCGCGGAGCTGCTCAAGCTCATGGAGGAGCACAGGTCGGACCTCGTGGTGATCGTCGCCGGCTACGAGGGCGAGATGCTGCGGTTCCTGGACTTCAACCCGGGCCTCGCCTCGCGTTTCCCCACGGTCGTCACGTTCCCGGACTACTCCGACGAGGACCTCATCGCGATCTTCGCGTTCATGGCCGAGCAGGCCGGGCTGACCCTCGACGAGGCGATCCCGGCACGCCTCGCGGAGATCCTCCGGCTCACCCCGCGCGGCACGTCCTTCGGCAACGCCCGCCTGATGCGCAACCTCCTGGACCGGGCCCGCTCGCTCCAGGCGCGGCGCATCACCGCCGAGGAGACGCCCTCGGACGTCCGGCGCCTGCTCCTGGAGGACCTTCCGGACAACCCGGCCAAGCAGGCGGACATCCCCATGGGCCAGTACCTCTGACCTGCGCGTTCCCCGCCCCGGCCGGTTTCCGGCCGGGGCGATCTTATGCGAACATGTGTTCGTGTCCGATGATGTGTTCGAAACGAATGACCCGGCCGGGACGGATGATCCGGCCGGGACGGCGGCGCGGGCGACGATCCTGCACGCCGATCTCGACGCGTTCTACGCCTCGGTGGAGCAGCGCGACGATCCGCGGCTGCGCGGGCGGCCGGTGATCGTCGGCGGCGGGGTGGTGCTCGCCGCGAGCTACGAGGCGCGCGCCTTCGGGGTGCGCACCGCGATGGGCGGCGGGCAGGCGCGGCGGCTGTGCCCGCAGGCCGTGGTGGTGCCACCGCGGATGGCCGCCTACACCGAGGTGAGCCGCGCCGTCTTCGCGCTGTTCCGGGACACGACGCCGCTGGTGGAGGGATTGTCGATCGACGAGGCGTTCCTCGACGTCGGCGGCCTCCGCGAGATCGCCGGAACGCCGGAGGAGATCGCGGTGGGGCTGCGTCGGCGCGTCCGGACGGAGGCCGGGCTGCCGATCACCGTGGGAGTGGCGCGCACGAAGTTCCTGGCGAAGGTCGCGAGCGGGGTCGGCAAACCGGACGGCCTGCTCGTGGTCCGGCCCGATCGCGAGCGCGAGTTCCTGCACCCGCTGCCGGTCGCGCGGCTGTGGGGCGTCGGGCCGATCACCGCGGCCAGGCTCGGCGGGATGGGCGTGCGAACGGTCGGGGACGTGGCCGCCCTGCCAGAATCCGTGCTGGTGTCGGTGCTCGGAGGCTCGTCCGGGAGGCATCTGCACGCCCTCGCCCAGGGCCGCGACCCACGCCCGGTGACGCCAGGGGTGCGGCGGCGCTCGATGGGCGCCCAGCGCGCGCTGGGCCGCCGCCCGCGCACGCCCGAGGAACTCGACGTGATCGCGCTCGGCCTCGTCGACAGGCTCACCGGGCGGCTGCGCAAGGCCCGCCGGGTCTGCCGGACCGTCACCCTGCGGCTGCGCTTCGGCGACTACACGCGCGCCACCCGCAGCCGTTCCCTGCCGCAGGCGACCGCCGAGACCGACGCGATCCTGCGCGCCGTGCGGCGGCTGGTCGGCGAGGCGCTGCCGCTGATCGGCGAGCGCGGGATCACTCTGCTGGGGGTGGCGCTCGGCGGGCTGCACGCCGACGCGGCGGTGCAGCTCGCGCTGCCACTCGAAGGAGCGGTTCCCCCCGGCGCGCTGGACCCCGCGCTGGACGCGGTGCGCGCCCGCTTCGGGCGAACGGCGCTGAGCCGGGCGGTGCTGCTGGGGAAGGACGACGCCTTGGAGATGCCCGTCCTGGAGGAGTGAATCGCCTCGGACCGCCCGAGTCGACAAATGCCATAAAAGACATTCTTCGCACTAATTCCCACTCATACTAATGGGCGTCGGCTATTCATCTGCTACCTGTGCGACATGTCAGGACATAAATGGTTGACAGCCTTCGGGACACGAATTAACGTCCCCTGCGTACCGCTTTCCCACTCCGCCCAGCCCTTCTCCGCGATCCTTCCCCGCCGCCCGGAATTCCCGCGCCCTTCCCCAACGGCCTTCCCGCCGTGCCGCGGCCCGTTCCGCAGAGCCCCGCCCCGCGCCGTCCATCGCCGTTCCGACTCGTCCGCCGCATCCGTGAAAGGGATACGTCCGTGCCGCGTCAGCTCGTCCCCGATGCCCGCGCCCGGTGATCGGGGCCGCACCGCACCCCGCCTCGGCCCGCGCCCGCGTGGGCGCCGCCGTCGACTCCCGCGCCGCCCAGCGGTTCATCACCGCCGTCATCCTGCTCAACGCCGCGACCCTGGGCTGCGAGACCTCGCCCTACCTCCTGGCCCGCTACGGCACGCTCCTGCACGCGCTCGACCACACCGCCCTCGGCGTCTTCTGCGCCGAACTCGCGCTGCGCCTGTACGCCCACCGGCTCGCGTTCTTCAAGGACCGCTGGAGCTGCTTCGACGCCTTCATCGTCGCGATCGCCGTGCTGCCGACCTCCGGCGGGCTGTCGGTGCTGCGGGCGCTGCGCATCCTGCGGGCCCTGCGCCTCATCTCGGTCGTGCCGAGCATGCGCCGCGTCGTGTCCGCCCTGCTGACCGCGATCCCCGGCATCGTCTCCATCACCGGCCTGCTGTCGCTGATCCTCTACGTCTCGGCCGTCATGGCCACGAAGCTCTTCGCCACCGTCGACCCCGAGCACTTCGGCAGCCTCAGCAAGTCGGCCTTCACGCTGCTCCAGATCATGACCGGCGAGGGCTGGTCCGACATCGCCCGCGCCATCATGCCGATCCAGCCGTACGCCTGGATCTTCTTCTTCGTCTACATCCTGCTCTCGACCTTCGTGGTCCTGAATCTTTTCATCGCCATCACCGTCAGCGCCATGGAACCCGAGGTCCTGGGCGACCTGCAGACCGAACTCGAACACCTGGAACAGCGCGAGCAGGCCTCCGACACCCTCGTCCTGGAGGAACTACGCGCGCTCCGCGCCGAACTAGCCGCCCTACGAGACCAGCCGCGATCCCGCCCTCCGGACTCGCCCGCGTCACCGTCGAAGACCTCATCGAGGACCTCGCCCACGACGTAGGCCGCCCCGACACCGGCGAGGGCACCCGACGATGTCGAGCGCGTCCTGAACACCGTTGCGCCGTCGCCGTGCCCGGCGGGGCGGCGCCGACCTCGCCTCCCGGGGACTGCCCTGCCGCACTCGGACCCGCCGGGCCCTCCGGCTCCGTCTGACGTTGCCGTGAGCGCCGGGCGCGCGGGGGCGTCGGGGCCCGGGCGTTGCGGTGGCTAGCCGACGATGGGTGGGCCGTAGGGCCAGTCGATGGGCGAGGGGCCGTAGCCGGGGAGTTCGGAGGCGTCGCGCTTCTTCGGCTTGTAGGGCTTGCCCGTGGTGGTGCCGTAGTGCTCGCCGGGCTTGTAGGGGGCGTGCGCGCCCTTCTTGGCGGGCTTGGGCTTCGGGCAGTTGTCGAAGATGGTGCAGAAGAAGGACTCCACCACCTCCGTGAGCTGGGCCACCAGGCCGTCGGACGCGCCCTTGGGCGGGCCGGCGGCGGCGTGGGCCGGGCCGGTACCGGCGAGCAGGGCGAGGAGCACGGCCGCGGCGGCCGTCCGGGCAGTCTTCATCGCGCATCCCTTCGACACCCGAAAGGATCGCCGGACCCGCCCGCCGACCGCAGCACGCATGGAGGAGACCGGACCTTTTCTTGACCGTGCCTTGGCCGTCGGCCTTCGGGCCCGGCCGCAGAGCGCGCACCGGCGGCGGCGAGAGCGGCGAAGCCGAGCGGGGTGATGGGCCCGCTGCCGACGCCGATGAGCATCACGAACAGCGCGCACAGGCCGCCGAGGACGAGCAGGATTCCGGGCGTGCTTCCGGGCGGCCGGGTCAACCCCGGGGCCGTCACAGGAGTCTCACAGACATGATCAGACACAGGAGACGGCCGCACGCGATCGCGGCGGCCGGGCTGCTCCTCGCCGCGTCCGGCTGCGCGGACGTGCGGACGGCGGACGCCCCGGCGCCCGTCGAGGCACGCCCGCCGGGAGGCGGGGACCGCGGCGCGTCCGACGCGCGGATCCCCGAGGACGCGGTGTTCGTCGCCTCCGGGGCGGTCGAGGCGTGGGCGGCCGACATGGAGCAGGACTGCCCTCCACCGTCGCAAGGCGGCGCCGCGTTCTTCGCGACCCTCTACGCCGGCGGTACCAAGGCGCTCACCCTGACCGTCGCCGACCGGGACGGCACCCGGGGCGCCCTGCTCGAAGACCACCGCACCGGACTGTCCTACGTGGCGGTCGCCGGCATCACCCTCGACCCGGTGGCCGGAGCCGCGTCGGTGGACGCCGATTTCCGGCGCACCGACGGCGCCCCCGGCACGGCCCACGTGACCGCCCGCGTCACCTGTCCCTGACCCTTCCGGCGCGTACCCCCGCTCCCCCGCCCCCGCTGCCCGCCGGATATCCCTCCGCTTTTCCTCCTCAAGATGCAAAGATCCGCCTATGACTGGATCTGATGCGGAAGCCAAGGCCACCGTCGCGGGCATGTTCGACCGGGCCTCCGCCACCTACGAAGGCCCGGAGGGCGGGTACTTCCCTCCGATCGGCCGCGCCCTGGTCGCACGGGCGGGAATCGCCGCCGGGTCCCGGGTCCTGGACGTCGGGTGCGGACGCGGCGCGGTGCTCGTCCCCGCCGCGCAGGCCACCGGCCCGGAAGGGTCCGTCGTGGGCATCGACCTCGCTCCCGGCATGGTCGAGCGCACCGCCGCCGCCGTCGCGGACCTGCCGTGGGTGACCGTCGCGCTCGGCGACGCCGCCGACCCGGACTTCCCCGAGGGCTCCTTCGACGCGCTGCTCGCCGGGCTCGTCATCTTCTTCCTGCCTTCGCCCGAGGAGGCGGTGGCGGCCTACCGGCGCCTGCTGCGGCCCGGCGGCCGCCTGGCGTTCAGCACGTTCGCCGCCCAGGACCCGCTGCACGTCGCCGTCGTGAAGGCGCTCGCCCCGCTGGTGCCGGGCGGGGACGGCGCACGTCCGGTCGACAGGTTCGCCAGCGCCGCCCCGATCGCCGCGCTGCTCGACGGCTGGGACTCCGTCGCCTTCGCGGTCGAGACGATCGAGACCCAGTTCACCGGCAAGGACGAGCTGTGGGACTGGTTCTGGTCGCACGGCATGCGCGCGATCCTGGAGAAGATCCCCCAGGACCGGCTCGACGAGGCGAGGAAGACCGCCCACGACGTGATGGAGCCCGCCGTGGGCCCCCACGGCGGGATCACGCTGCGCACGGCGGTGCGGATCACCACCGCGATCCGCCCGGCGTGACTGACGCGCTGCCCCGGCGCTAAGAGTGGGACTTCAGGTAGTCCAGGTACAGCGGGCGCAAGGCATCGGCCAGAGGCTCCTCTCCTGAGCCGATGAGGTCGGTGACCAGGCCGAAGACCCGCATGATGTCGGTCTCGCTGCGCTCCAGCTCGCCGGAGGCCGCCTCGGCCGCGGGGATCGCGCGCAGCAGCTCCCAGAGGAAGCCGACGTCGTGGCGTTCCTTGGCCAGCTTGACGGCCCTGTCGTGCAGTTCGGGGGAGGTGAGGTCGTCGAGGTTCTGCTCCATGCGTCTCCTTTACCCCGTGCGTGCCGGGGACATCCGCTACTTCGCGTCGGCATAGCAGGCGACGACGGACGTGTGCAGAGGGAAGACGACCGGGGTGTCTCCGAAGAGAAGCGCGCTGGCCTGCGCCGCGGCGTCCGCGACGTCGGCGGTGACGGCCTCGGCGTCCTCCTCGGGCGTGTGCACGATCACTTCGTCGTGCTGGAAGAAGACGATCTCGGCGGGGCGGCCGAGGAGCCGTGCGCGCAGGAACGCGAGGAACGCCAGTGCCCACTCCGCGGCGGTCGCCTGCACGACGAAGTTGCGGGTGAAGCGCCCGCGCGACAGCGCCGCCGACCGGCCCGCCGAGGTGGTGATCAGCTCCCGGTAGGCGGCGTCCCCCGCCGGGCTCGCCCGGCCGAGCAGCGAGGTGACGGCCTGCCCGCGCTCGCCCGCCCGGGCCGCGGCCTCCACGTAGCCGAACGCGGCAGGGAAGCGGCCGCGCAGCACCGCGAGCAGCGCGACGGCCTCGCCCGTGCCGCCGCCGTACATCGCCGACAGCATCGCGATCTTGGCCTTGTCGCGCGGCGAAGGGCCCTCCGGCGTCTCGGGGAAGGCGTCGGCGAGGGCCGCGTACAGGTCTCCCTGCGCGGCGGCCTCGGCGAAGGCCGCGTCGCCCGCGAGCGCGGCGAGCACACGGGGTTCGAGCTGGGCGGCGTCGGCGACGACCAGGACGTGGCCCGGGTCGGCGACGACCGCCCGGCGCAGCACCTTGGGGATCTGGAGGGCGCCGCCGCCCCGGCTCGCCCACCGGCCGGACACCACTCCTCCGACGACGTACTCGGGCCGGAACCTTCCGCCGCGCGCCCAGGCGTCCATCCAGGACCAGCCGTGCGCGGTGTAGAGGCGGGCCAACTCCTTGTACTCCAGCACCGCGGGCACGGCCGGGTGGTCGACGCCGCGCAGCTCCCACGCCCGGGTGGAGGTGACGGGGTGGCCTGCCGCGGCGAAGGCCTTCAGGAGCTGCTTGGGCGAGTCGGGGTTGAGGTGCGCGCCGAACGCCTCGGTGATCGCGTCGGCGAGGTCCTGGAGCATCCTGGGCCGCATCCCGGGGGCGGGGCGCGGTCCGAGGAGGCCGGTGAGCAACGCGTCGTGCACGTCGATGCGCCATGGGACGCCCTCGCGGGTCATCTCGGCGGCGGCGAGACCGCCCGCGGACTCGGCGGCGGCCAGCAGCCGCAACGGGCCGAGTTCGGCCTCCTGGGCGCGGTGGACGGCCACGACGTCGGCCAGCGGGGTGGGGGGCGCGGCGCCGAAGAGGGAAGGCTGTACCTCCGGACGGTGCTCGGCGGGCGCGGGGAGACCCCTGCGTCGGGCCAGCGCGGCGGCGGCCGAGCGCGGCTCGCCGAAGGCTCCCTCCCGAGCCAGCAGGAGGCCTTCGACCAGTTCCAGGTCGTGGCACCGGGCGACGCGCACGCCGGAGGAGAGCAGGCGGGCGTAATCCCGCGCGGAAGACTCCCAGACCCAGCGGGGGCCTTCCGCGCGCTCCAGACGAGCCACCTCCGCGGCCAGATCCGGGACGGCGACGGGCGGGCCGACGGGCTCGGCGGCTTCGAGGACCTGGAATTCGCCCTCCCCGTCCTCCCCCCAGGCCATCGCTATCCGCATCCGGCCATTGTGCCCACCCGGTCCGACATCCCCGGTCGGTGGTCCGGCCGGGTGGTCCGGCCTGGCGATCGGGTCAGGCGGTCCGGTCAGAGAGGGACGCCGTAGAGGGCCCGCCGCCGGGGGAACTCGGTGATGCTCCAGAGCTGCCTCTTGTCCCGCCAGACCGTCAGGTCCTCGGGTCCGAAGGCGTAGTCGCGCACCTCGGGGGCGTCGCCCGGCTCGGCCTCGATCAGCCTGCCGCGGACGGCCCCGGTGCCCGCCTGGCTGAGGTACCACCGGCCCTCGTGGGACACCGCGCCCTGGATCTTGAAGTCGGGCGCCTTGAACGCCTCGACGGGTACGGCGAGGCCCCCGTCGTCCGTGAGGGAGCCGTCCTTCTCCAGGCTCCAGGCGGCCAGCCTTCCGACGCTGCCTTCGATGTCGGTGTACTCGCCGGAGATGAGGCGGTCGGGGGCGGCGGAGCGGTCCACCGAGGCGAAGGAGAACCGGGGGCCGGTCGCGGTCAGCTTCCAGCAGTCGGTCTGCGGGAGCAGATAGCGGTACCCGTAGGCGTGGTACTTGCCTCCCTTGCGGCCGAACTCGGTGTGGTCGCCGACGTCGTCCTGCGCGGAGCGGATGTCGAGGATGCCGCGCAGGTCGAACACGCGCAGGCCGCGGGTGGTGTCGGCGATGTAGAGGAGGTCGCCGTACCAGGCGATGCCGCCCGCGTGGATGTCCACGGGCGCGTACGAGCCGTCGGTCTTGGCGATGACGCACAGGACGTGCCGGTACTTGGCCGTCCGCGGGTCGAGGAAGGTGAGGCGCACGCCGCGCTCGTCTGCTTGTACCTCGGGCTTCCAGTACCAGGAGGCGATGAAGGCGGGCTCGTCCCTTCCCGCGTCGGAGGCGCTGGTGAGGCCCTGCGGGTACCAGTCGCGGCTGTCGTCGTCGCGGTCCTCGAAGGTGAACCAGTCGGCGGGTCCGGGCCGCATGCCGTTGAAGGCGGTGGTCGCGCCCCTGCGCACGGCGGACCGGTTGGCCCCGGCGAGGACCTTCGCGACGGGGACCGCCGCGAGGTCTTCGGCGAGCCGGGCGGCGCCGTCGGCGAGCTCACCCGTGCGGCGGCGGAGCGTGTACGGCTCCGGAGAAACCGAGACCAGTTTTCGCATCGGACGACTATGCGACAAATCACGCCTTTTCGCTACAAGATCCACAGGAATTTAATCGCTGGCGTTCGGGGCGCCCGCCGTCCTAAGGTGACGGAATCGGCGTGCCGGCCAGGTCAGCGCGCCCTCGATCCGGAAGGAAGCCCGTGAAGACGGTCATTGTGCGCGGCATCTCATCGTCCCCGTCCAACGCGGCGCCCGCCTGACCTCTGCGCAGGCCGGCGCCGGATTCGAGAAAGGCGCCACCTCGTGGCATCGGGATTTCCGTTCCTTCCGTCACTTCCGTCCCATCAGTCCCTTGAGGCGCTCGGCTACGACGCCTCGTACGCCGCGCACCTGGAATTCGGACTCGTCCCTGGCCGGGTCGTCCGCGTCGACCGCGGCGCGTGCGTCGTCGCCACCGCCGAAGGCGTCCGCCAGGCCGTCACCCGACTCGCCGAAGGGGCCCGCCCCTGCGTCGGCGACTGGGCGGGCGTCACGTCCGGCCGGGAGCGCGCGGTCCGGCAGCTCCTGCCGCGCCGCACCGCGATCGTCCGGGCCGCCGCGGCCCCGGGCGTCTCCGCGGGCCAGGTGCTGGCGGCCAACGTCGACGTCGTGTTCATCGCCGAGCCCGCCGTGCCCGAGATCGACCTCGGCCGGATCGAGCGGCTGCTCGCCCTCGTCTGGGAGAGCGGCGCCCGTCCGGTCGTGCTGATCACCAAGGCCGACCTCGCGGGCACCGTGCTGCCCGAGGACGAGTTCGCCAAGGTCGTCCGGGCCGCGCCCGGCGCCGAGGTCGTCGCGGTCTCCTCGGTGGCCCGCACCGGGCTGGAGGGCCTCGCCCTCTCCCCCGGGGAGACGGCGGTCGTGCTCGGCCGCTCCGGCGCGGGCAAGTCGACCCTCGTCAACGCGCTCGCCGGGCGCGAGGCGATGGCCACCGGTGAGGTCCGCGAGGCCGACGGCCGGGGCAGGCACACCACGGTCCACCGGGAGCTGCTGGCGCTGCCCGGCGGCGGCATGATCATCGACACCCCGGGCCTGCGCTCGATCGGCCTCCAGTCCGACGGCGAGGGCGTGTCCCGCACGTTCTCCGACCTCGAGGACCTGGCCGCCGAGTGCCGGTTCACCGACTGCGCGCACGCCGGCGAGCCCGGCTGCGCCGTCGCCCGGGCCGTGGCCGACGGCATCCTGCCGGAGCGCCGCCTCGCGTCGTGGCGCAAGCTCCAGCGCGAGGCCGAATGGGCGGCCTCCCGCACCGACGCGCGCCTGCGCGCCGAGCGGGAGAACCGCTGGAAGGCCGTCCACAAGGAGATGCGCGGCCACAACCGCCCCTGACCGGGCCTCTCCCACCCCCAGGCGGGACCGCTGCCCAGCGGTCCCGCCACCCGATCCCCCCGACCTCCCGACCCGCCCCCTCGCCGCGTCGTGGCCGACGCACCCGCCGCGCAGTCCGGTCGCCGAAGGGCACCCGCCTGGAGACGACACGCCTTCGCGCAGTGAAGCGACCGCCTCAGGCGCGGCGATCCGCGTGCGGGACCGCGGCGTCGCCGCGCCGTGGGTCGCTGGAGGCCGGGCCCGCTACGGGGCGGGGTGGGCGGTGGCGTGGGCGGTGGTGAGGCGGGTCACGGCGTCGTCGAGGAGGTCGGGCGGGAGGGTGAAGGGCAGGCGCAGGTAGCGGTGGTGGGCGCCCTCCGGGGAGAAGCGGTGGCCGGGGGTGAGGGCGAGGCCCGCGGCGGCGGCATGCGCGGTCAGGTGGTCGGCGTCGGTGTCCAGGAGCTCCAGCCAGAGGGACAGTCCTCCGTCGGGGACGCGGAAGCGGCACCAGGGGAGGTCGCGGAGGCGGGCCGCCAAGTGGTCGCGCTGGATCCTCAGACGCCTGGTGCGCTCGGCCAGGACCGCCCCGCGGGCGTCCAGGAGATCGAGGGCCACGAGCTGGTCCAGCGGGGACGGGGCGAGAGAGTGGGCGACGGGGAGCGCGGAGAGCCGCGCGATGACCGCGGGATGGGCCCGGATCCAGCCGACGCGCAGGCCCGGCCACACCGACTTGCTGAGGGAGCCGACCGTCGCCGTGCGGCGGTCGCCCGCCGCGGCGACCCGGGCGGGAGGCCGGGCGTCGGGGCGCAGGTCCAGGTCGCGGAGGGTCTCGTCGATGACGAGAAGCGTGTCGTGGGCGGACATCAGGCGGCGCAGGGCGCGGCGCTGGCCGTCCGGCATGAGCAGGCCCGTCGGGTTGTGGAAGTCCGGGACGAGGAAGACGAGGGCCGGGGCGGCCGCCGCGACGGTGCGGTCCAGCGCGGCGACGTCCCAGCCGTCGCCGGTGAGGGGCTGGGCGACGAGCCGGGCCCCCGCGGCGCGGAACAGCGCGAGCGCCCCCTGATAGGTGGGCGAGTCGGTGACGACTCGGGCGCCGCGCCGGACGAACGCCGCCGTGAGCAACGCCAGTGCCGCGTCCGCGCCTCCGGTCAGCAGGATGTGGCCCTCCCGGGTGGGCAGGCCCTGCGCGGTGTAGGCGGCGGCGACCGCGGCGCGCAGGCGCGGGCTCGGGCCGTCGTGGGCGAGCGCCGAGGGCAGGCCGTCCGCCGCCGCCAGCACCGCCCTGTGCAACACGTCGAACGGCGCCGCGGGCACGGCGGCCGTCAGGTCGAGGGCCGCCTCCCTGCCGCCGGTGAGGGCGAGGCCCGCGGGCCACGGTGCGAGGCCCTCCCTGAGGCCGGGCGGGAGCGAGGTGACGCTGCCCGAGCCCGTCCGCGTGGTGATCAGCCCGGCGGCGCGCAGCGCCCGGTAGGCCGCCGCGACGGTGCCGCGGGCGATGCCCACCTGCTGGGCGAGCTGCCGTTCGGCGGGCAGCCGCACGCCCAGGGCGAGCCGCCCGTCGCGCAGCGCCCTGTCGACGGCGTCGACGAGCCGCCCGGCCACGCCGCCTCCGCCTTCCCGCCACGGGCCCAGCAGGCGCGCCAGTTCCGGCGCGGACACCTCACGCACATCCGCCATGTAGTCCAATTTACCGTGATTGGCCCATACACCACCGGCACCGCCTGACTACTCTCGGGGAAAACACCAGCTCAGCCCTAGGAAGACCGAATGTCCCTGTCCTACCGGCACGTCGACGTGTTCGCGTCCGCTCCCTTCACCGGAAACAGCCTCGCCGTCATCCCCGACGCCCCGGCCATGACGACCGGCCAGATGCTCGCCGTCGCCCAGGAACTGCGCCACTTCGAGACGATCTTCCTGCGGCCCGCCGACGAACCGGGGACCGTCACGGCCCAGGTGTTCGACCTGATCGAGGAACTCGACTTCGCCGGCCACCCGATCCTCGGCGCCGCCGCCGTCCTGCACGAGCGCGCGGGCGGCGCCGGGCCGCGCGAATGGCGCTTCCGCCTCGCCCGCAAGACCGTCACGGTCACCACCCGCCCCGACGGCGCCAGGTACCAAGCCGCGCTCGACCAGGGCAGGCCCGAGTACCTGGGCACGGTCCCCGCGGACGGCCGGAGCGAAATCGCCGAAGCCCTCTCCCTGCCTGCCGACGCCCTGGCCGACCTCCCCCTGCAGGTCGTCTCGACCGGCCTGCGGTACCTCGTCGTGCCGATGCGGGGGCACCTGGCCGAGGCGCGGATCACGCACCCGGACTTCGCCCGGCTCGTCGGCCGCCACGGGGCGCAGTTCGCCTACCTGCTCGACGTCGACGCCATGGAGGGCAGGCACTGGAACAACGACGGCATCATGGAGGACGTCGCGACCGGGAGCGCCGCAGGATGCGTCGGCGCCTATGCCGCCCGGCACGGGCTCGTGCCCGCCGGCGAGGAGTTCGTGCTCAGCCAGGGCCGCTTCACGGGGCGGCCCAGCCGGATCGGCGTCCTCCCGCAGGGCGACTCCGCCGACCTCGTCAACATCCGCGTCTCCGGAGCCGTCGCGATGACCGCGCGCGGCGTCCTCGACGCCCTTCCCGTCGAGGAGTCCTGATGGCGGGCCCGCCCTTCTACTCGGCGCCGGAGATCCGCGCGGCCGTCCGCCTCGCGGACCTCCTGGAGCCCGTCGCCGAGGCGTTCGCCGCCTTCAGCACCACCGAGGGGGCCCGGGCGCCGATCTCGGTGCTGCCCCTGGAGCGCGGCGGGGACGCCCACATCAAGGCCGCCCACCTGCCCGGGAACGGGCACTTCGTGGTGAAGGTGGCGACCTGGTTCCCCGGCAACCGGGAGCTCGGCCTGCCCGAGGGCGGCGGCTTCGTCGCGCTCCTCGACGCCCGGACGGGCGCGGTCGCCGCGGTCCTTGAGGACGAGCACCACCTGTCGGACCTCAGGACCGCGGCGGCGGGCGCGGTCGCCGCGCGGGCCCTCTCCCGCCCGGACTCCGCCCGCGCGACGGTGCTGGGCACCGGGCGGCAGGCGCGGCTGCAGACCGCCGCGCTCACGCTGGTGCGCGACATCGAGCACGTGACGGTCTGGGGACGCACCCCGGAGGGCGCGGCCCGCCTCGTCGGACAGCTCCGCGCGGACCTTCCGGACGTGCGGATCGAGGCGGTCTCCGACGCGCGGGCCGCCGTGCGCGACGCCGACGTGATCGTCACCGCCACGGCAGGGTCCGCGCCCGTCCTGCGCGGCGACTGGCTGCGCCCCGGGCAGCACGTCACCGCCATCGGCGCCGACGACGACATCAAGCGGGAATTCGACGGGGCGGTCCTCAGCCGCGCCGACCGGGTCTTCGTCGACAGCCGCGACCTGAACCTCCGCTACGGCGACGTGGCCGCCGCCCTCGCCGAAGGCTCGATCACCCCGGAGCGCGTCACGGGAGAGCTGGGCGAGGTCCTCGCCGGCCGCCTCCCCGGCCGCACGTCCCCCGAAGCGATCACCGTCGCCAAGCTGATCGGCATCGGCCCCCAGGACCTCGCCGCCGCCGAGACCGCAGTCCACCTCCTCACGGCCGAGACCACCTCAGTCCCGTAGTCCGGAGATGAGAAAGGCCCGTCCGTGTCGGCGCGAGCGCGGGATGAGAGACGGCCCGAGCACGGGGCCCCGGTGGGGCTCCGCGCTCGCCAGGGCCGCTCAGAGGGGCTTCAGTTCGGGGCGCTTGGCGGCGCGGCCGTCTCCGGAGGAGACGCCCTTCAGGCGGCGCTGGACCCAGGGGCCGAAGTAGGTGCGGGCCCAGTGGGCGTCCTCGCGGCGGGCCTCCTGCCAGGTCTTGGCGGGGGACTGCGGCCAGGGGGCGCGCCAGTCGCCCTCGACGGGGACGCCGAGCCTCTCGGCCACGGCCATGGCCAGCCTGCTGTGCCCCTCGGGGGTGAGGTGCAGCCGGTCCTCGTGCCAGGCGGGGTCGGCGTTGAGCACCGGCATCGACCACAGGTCGACGACGGTCAGGCCGAGCCGGTCGGCGATCGACCGGATGTGCAGGTTGTACGTCGCGACCTTGCCGCGGAACCGGCCGTCGCTCGCCCTACCGTTGAGGCCCCGGAACTTCGGGTCGAACCCCGTGAACACCACGACCTCCGCGCCCGTCGAGCGCAGCGCGGCGAGCGCGTCGCGGTAGACGACGGCCATCTCGTCGGGATCGGCGCCGGGGCGGATCATGTCGTTGCCGCCCGCGGAGATCGTGTACAGGTCCGCCTTCATCGCCACTGCCCGCGGCACCTGGTCCTCGGCGATCTGCCGCAGCAGCTTGCCCCGCACCGCGAGGTTGGCGTACAGCAGGCCGGGCCGGGCGGCGTCGAGGTGCTCGGCGAGCCTGTCGGCCCAGCCGCGGAACTCGTCGGGCCGGTAGGGGTCGTTCAGTCCTTCGGTGAAGCTGTCACCGAGGGCGACGAAAGAGCGAATTTCCTTCTTCACCACACCACTCACCCGTGAAGTGTGCAGCATGCACATTGCCCTACGCGACCGTAGGAAGCGGTGATGACCGACACGTCAGGCGAGGGGAATACGCAGCTCGTGTTCCAGGGGCGGATTCAGTTCCTGGGCGCGGCAGCCGGTGGCCGCGAACACGCGGATGCGGAGTTCGGCGCGGGTGACGTCAAGGCGCAGGAAGCTCTTGAAGAAGGGGGCGATGTCGGTGTCGGAGGCCTCGGAGAAGATCCGGTGGTAGATCTTGTTCACCGGCAGCCGCAGCCACGGCCGGCGCTTGCGGCCGTCGGGGACGGCCAGCAGGGAGGCGATCATCCGGGCGCGCAGCCCGGGGACGACCCCCTGCGCCTCGGGGCGGGTCGGGGGGATGTCCAGCCTGCGGGAGACCGCCGCGGCGGCCTCGGGGTAGTCGATCTCGAAGAACCGGCGCAGGCCGAGCCGGCGCAGGCGGCGGCCGTACAGGCGGCTGTAGAAGACCAGGGAGTCTCCGCGCAGCGGGTAGCAGGCGAAGTCGTCCTCGGTGACGGGCGCGTCGCCGCCGTTGCCCACCTCGACCTTCGGGATGGTGTGGGTCGCGTGCATGTAGGCGCCGGAGCCACCCGCGACGAGGTAGTCGATCCGGCGGCCCGCGACGTCCACCGGATAGTGCTGGTAGTTGTGGATGTCGCCGCCGATCACCGCGACGTACCCGGTGGACCTGACGATCTCGTCGACGGTGCCGCCGCCCTCGATCGGGCACGGGCGGTAGTCGTTGTTGCGGTAGATGGGCTTGCCGGTGATGAGCACCTTCGGTCTGGGGTCGGCCGAGATCCGGCGCAGCCACGCGCCCTGGTCGCGGTCGATGCCGCCGCCGATGCCGGTGTCGAGGCCGATGACGCGCAGGCGCGGGCTGTCGACGTACCAGTAGGGGCCGGGCTGCTTGGCCTGCTGGGACGGCTGGGCGCGCAGCGCGCGGGCCGCGGCGAACGCCTCCTCGTCGGTCGGCTCGGGCCTGCGCCACAGCCGCCGCGCGAGCCGACCCCACTTCGGGCGCCATGACTCGCCGGGCGCGCCGTCGCCCAGGCGGTCGCAGAAGACGCGCATGAACCCCTCGAGGCCGTCGTACCAGTCGTGGTTGCCCGGCACCGCGTAGATCGGCGCCGGGTAGGCCTGGTAGGGCTTGAAGAACACCTGCGCGTAGTCGTTGACCGACCCGACCGGGTAGTTGACGTCGCTCGCCAGCACCGCGAAGTCCGTCCCCTGCCCGACCTTGAGCATGCCCGGGATGACCGCGTACTGCGAGGAGTCCCCCTCCCCGGGATCGCCCAGCACGAGAAAGGAGAACTCCTCCCCTTCGGTGCGCATGGGCGTCTCGTCGGGCACCTGGACCCAGCGCCGCCGCACCTCGTCCACGGGATCGCCGAACCACTTGGCGATCACGTCGTTGCGCGAGCGCCACAGCACCGACGGCCGCATCCAGGACAGCGCGGCCCTCGGCCCGAGATCGGGGTAGACACCAGGCTCCGCACATCCCCACTGGGAGGTGTGCTGTGAACTGCGGGGGGAGGTCACCCTTCAAGGCGACCACGCCGCACCGCTCTGGATCAAGAGCCCGGAGTGATCTTTCGCCGCGGATTCACGGGTCAGCGCTTCGTCAGAAGCCCTGGCCTGGGCCTCGTGGGTCGTCGCTGGAGACGATTTCGCGGCCCAGCGGGGTGAGGGAGACGGGGATGAGCTTGAAGTTGGCGATGCCCAGAGGGATGCCGATGATCGTGATGCAGAGGGCTATGCCTGTGGTGAGGTGGCCGATGGCCAGCCAGATGCCGGCCACGATGATCCAGATGACGTTTCCGACGGCGGATCCGACACCGGCCGACGGCTTCTGGGTGATCTTCTTTCCGAAGGGCCAGAGGGCGAAGAGCGCGATGCGCCAGGAGGCGATCCCGAAGGGGATCGTGATGATCAGGATGAAGCAGATGAGGCCGGCCACGAAGTAGCCGAGCGCCATCCAGAACCCACACAGGACGAGCCAGATGATGTTCAGCAGCGTTCGCATACTTCGACCCTAACCCCCGTCCATCCGGCGCCACCTCCCTCACGCGAGGGAGATGAACCCTGAGACCGGGGAGGGCCCGCGGGCCCTCCCCGGTCTCGTCAGAACATGCGCGTCAGGACGTGGGGGCCGCCGCCCGGGCCGCGTCGGATTCGAAGGTGTTGCGGATCCACAGGAGGGCGCCGACGGCGGCGAACATCGCGGGGACGAGGACGAGCATGGCCAGGGCCAGGGGCTCGCCGGAGTAGGACGTCTCGGCGATCAGGTCGGAGGCGAAGCCGATGAGGAGGGGGCCGAGGGCGCCTCCCAGGGTCACCAGGAACGTCAGGAGGGCGAAGCCCATGCCGCGCCGGGCGCCGGGGACGACGTCGGCGGACGCGGCGGTGAGGTTCGGGATCGCGGCGGCGAAGCCCGCGCAGGCGACCGCGATGAGCGTGATGCGCACCGGGAGGCCGGGCACGAGCACCGCGCCGGTGAGGGCGACTGCGCCGACGAACAGGAACCCTGTGGCGACCCTGACGCGCCAGCCGGGGCGGAGGCCGTGGTGGCGGTCGCCCATCCGGCTGCCGATGAGGATGCCGACGACGATGCCGGTGCCGCCTACGCCGCCCGCCATGCCGGACGCCGCGTCGTAGTCGAGGTCCTCGGTGCGCTCCAGGAAGGTGGGGAGCCAGTAGAACAGCCCCGCCACGGCGAGCGAGAGCAGCGCCTGGCCGATGATGATGCCCTTCAGGGTGCGCACCTTGAGCAGGTCGAACGCCTCCGCGAAGAGGGAGGCCACGCCCGCGTTCCCGGGGATGTGCGCCTCGGTGTGCGCCTCGCCCGGGGCGGTTTCGGCGGGGCCGTCGGAGGCGCGCAGCCTGTCGAAGGTGTCGCCGAGCCCTCGGATCGGCTCCTTCACCGTCAGGACCAGCAGGGCGACCAGCAGTCCGGGGACCGCCGCGACGAAGAACACCGCGCGCCAGTCGAGCGCCTCGGCGACGGCGCCGCCGAGGATGACGCCGGTGGGCAGGCCCATGTAGTAGCCCGCGCGCTCGAAGCCGTAGGCCTTCCCGCGACTGCGGGCCGGGTAGTAGTCGGCGAGGAGGCTGGAGGCGGGCGGGCTGTAGAGCTGCCCTGCCGCGCCGAGCAGGACGCGGACCGCGAAGAACAGCACGAAGGTCGTGGCCAGGCCGCTGAGGACCGAGCAGATCGACCAGACCAGCACCACGATGGCGATGGTGGCGACCCGGGGCGCGCGGTCGGCGAGCCGGCCGGCCGGGAGCAGGAGCACCGCGGCGGCGATGCTGGCCGCGGTCGGGATCGCGCCGCCCACGGTGTCGCTGAAGCCGAAGTGGTCCTGGATCGCCGGGAGCGCCCCCGAGATCAGGTTGATCTCGATCCGGTCGATGAAGGCGACGAGCGCGATGACGATGGCGGGCCACCAACCAAGGGGCGCGGCCTTGCTGAGGTCGACCGTGCGCGCGGGGCGCTTGGGGAAGACGGGGATCTCCACGGTGCCTGCGGGCTTGGCCGCCGGCTCCGTCGGCGGCTGTGACGCCGTGTCGTGCGTATCGGTCAAGAGATCCGCTCCTCTTGGCTGATGGATCGGCCGGAGCCCGGATCGTACAAACTTCAAGGAACAAACGTGTTTCGCGTCACAGCGGACAGCGGGTGGAGTGCCGCGTCCGCGTCTCACCAGCCGAGACGGCATCGCGCCGACCACCGTCTGGAGCTGGGGACCGGCCGGGAAGACCGAGATCCCCGGCGCGGTCACATCATCCCACCATGTGGGACAAATCGGAATTATGGGCGAATGATATTGAGCGCCGACGGAAGCACCCGGACGGTGACGGGCAGCCAGCCCGGCAGTTCCCCGTCGCAGCCATAGGGCAGCGGACGGGAGGACGCGATGTGGATCTCGGCGCAGCGGAGCGTCTCCACCTCCGGCCGCCTGACGTGCTCCCCCGACTCCAGCTCCTGCATGACGGTGAGGAAGAGCCGCCGGGAGGCGTGCCTGATGATGACGACGTCGAGGAGACCGTCGTCGACCGAGGCCGAAGGGGCGATCTTCCGGCCGTAGCCGTAGTAGCCGGAGTTGGCGGCCACCACCGTGTAGGCAGGGCGCTCCAGCCGCTCTCCGTCCAGCGTCACCGTGTAGGTGACGGGCTTCCAGGAGGCGAAGGCCCGGACCGCGCCCCACGTGTAGGAGGCCTTGCCCTTCAGCCAGGTCCTGTTGGCGTGGGCGTTCGCCAGGGCGTCGACGCCCGCGTAGACGCTCCCCAGGGCGGCCTCTCCCCCGGCCTCGATGGCATCGGTCGGCTTGGCCTCGCCGTGGAGCAGAAGTTCGGCAAGCGCCGAAGGCTCCTTCGGAAGGCCGAGCTGGCGAGCGAAGTCGTTGCCTCGCCCGGCCGGGACGATGGCGTACTCCGCCCCGGTGCCCACGAGGGCTCCGCCCACCGTCCCGGCTATGCCGTCGCCGCCGACGCCGAGCACCGCGTCGCCCCGGGCGGCGGCCTCCCTCGCGATTTCCGCGGCGTGCCTGAGGTCGCGGCTGTAGTCGACGTGGAGGGAGGCCCCCGCGTCGCGCAGGAGGCGGGCGAGGGCGAACAGCGCCTGGGCCGACGAGCCGCCTCCGGCCGTCGGGTTCACGACGGCGGTGAACGACCTCACGGGACCAGCACGCCGGGGTTGAGCACCCCGGCCGGGTCGATCCGCGCCTTGACCGCACGGAGGATCTCGACGCCGAGCGGGCCGATCTCCTCGGCGTAGGCGGCGCGGTGGTCCCGGCCGACTCCGTGGTGGTGGCTGATCGAGCCGCCGGCCGCCAGGATCGCCGCGTTGACGGCGGGCTTGGCGGTGTCCCAGTCGATGTCGGGGGTCACGATCGTGAAGTACAGCGAGGCTGCCGAGGGATACACGTGTGAAATGTGGCACATGACGAGATGGCCCGGCAATGCCCCCAGGACCGCCTGGTAGAGCCCCGGGATGTTCGCCCAGAACGTCGTGGTCTCCAGGGTCTCGACGAACGCGCCGACGTCCAGGAGCGCATCGCGCAGGTAGGGGGCGGCGAACCTGCCGTGCGCCCAGCCGTCGCCCGGCCCCTCGCCGAGGTCGGCGCCTCCGGAATCGGCCAGGATCTCCCTGACGCGGGTCCGCCTTGCGGCGACGTCGCGCGGCTCGCCCTCGAAGCCGACGATGGCGAGGCACCCTGCGCCGCCGTCCTCCCCGATGGCTCCGGACTGGGCGAGGTTCACCAGCGTCTCGGTCTCGTCCGACAGGCGCAGCACGGTGGGGACGGGCCCGTCCTGGATGATCCGGCGCAGCGCCGCCGATCCGGTGGCGAAGTCGGGGAACCGCCACCCCTCGTAGGCCCTGGCCTCGGGGACGGGCCTGACCCGGACGGTGACCGAGGTGATCACGCCGAAGGCCCCTTCCGAGCCGAGGATGAGCTGGCGCAGGTCGGGCCCGGCCGCCGACTTCTGCGCCCGGCCCAGCGTGAACGTCCCGGTGGGGGTGGCGACGGTCAGCGCGACGACGTTCTCGTCGAACCGCCCGTATCCGGCGGAGGACTGGCCACTGGAGCGCGCGGCGGCGAACCCGCCTACGCTCGCCCACTCGAAGGACTGAGGGAAGTGCCCCAGGGTGAAGCCGTGCTCGGCGAGCAGTTCCTCGACCCGCGGGCCGCGCAGGCCGGGCTCCAGGGTCGCGGTCCGGCTGACGGGGTCGACGGCGACGAGTCGGTCGAGCCGTCGCAGGTCGAGGGCGACGAACCCGGCGAAACCGCTGTCATCGGGGGCGAGCCCGCCCACGACCGACGTTCCACCGCCGAAGGGGACGACCGCGAACCTGTGCTCGGCGGCCAGCTCCAGCACCCGCAGCACCGCGTCGTGGCCTTCCGGGAGCACCACCGCGTCGGGCGCGTCGGAGACATCGCCGCGCCGGATCGCAAGGAGGTCGGGGGTGGACTTGCCGCGGGTGTGCCGGACCCTGCTCTCCGCGTCGGTCCGCACCTCCGCCACCTCGGCGAGCGCCTGGAGCGCGGCCTCGGTCAGCCGCGGCGGGCGGGGCGCGAGGTCCGCGAGCCCCACCGGAGGGGTCTCGCGCGGCTTGACGCCGAGGAGGTCGCGCAGGAGGGTCGTGATCTTCTCCGGGAGCGGCGCGGCCTTCGCGGGGTCGCCCCACCCCGACCAGGAGATCTCGGTTTCGGACATGCTCGCTCCTCGTTCGCTGGGACCGCCGGGTGTGGTTCACTGTGACATATGACGTCAGTTCGTCACAACACCTCGGAGCGCACGCCCACGAACGACGCGGTGCTCGACGCCGCGCGGGACTGCGTGCTGGCCGTGGGCGTCCGCCGCACCACGCTCACCGACATCGCGCGGCGCGCGGGCGTCTCCCGGATGACGCTCTACCGCCGCTGGCCCGACGTGTCGACGATCGTCGGCGACCTCATGACGCGCGAGTGGCTGACCCTGGCCGCCTCGGTGGTCGAGGCCGACGCGTCCGGGGACGCCCGGAGCCGTCTGGTGGAGACGCTCGTGCGCGGCACCGTCGCCTTCAGGGCGCATCCGCTGCTGCGCAAGATCGTCGAGGTGGACCCCGAGATGCTCCTGCCGTACCTGCTCACCCGTACGGGCGCCAGCCAGGAGGCGTTCCTCACCCTCATAGAGGACGCGCTCGAACACGGCCATGCGGACGGCTCCATACGCCCCGGCTCCACGCCCCTCCAAGCGCGCGCGCTCCTCCTGGTCGTCCAGGGCTTCGCCCTGTCCCTCCGAACGATGGCCGGCGAGGGCGAACTGGCCCCCGCCTCCTTCGACACCGAACTCCGCACCATCCTCGACCGCACCCTGGCTCCCTGACGATCGAAAGCCGCCCCATGGACCACGACGCCGCCCGCGCCGTCGTTCCCGAACGCACTCAGGCACCCCGAAGATCGGGAGCCGCCGCATGGACCGCTGCCCGCGCCGTCGTCCTCGACCGCGTGCCGACGCCCCGACCTTGAGCGAGGACCCCATGAGCACTTCCCTCAACGCCGCACAGCGCGCGCGCGATCTCGCCGCCGCCTCCGACGAGATCGCCGACGTCCTGGTGATCGGCCTCGGCGTCACCGGGGCGGGCGTCGCCCTGGACGCCGCCGCGCGCGGCCTCAGGGTCACCGCGATCGACGCCCACGACCTCGCCTTCGGCACGTCCCGGTGGAGCTCCAAGCTCGTCCACGGCGGTCTGCGCTACCTCGCGTCCGGGCAGGTCGACGTGGCCCGCGAGAGCGCGGTCGAGCGCGGGATCCTGATGACCCGCACGGCCCCGCACCTGACCCGCCGGATGCCGTTCGTGCTGCCGCTGACCCCGCTCGTGGCGCGCCGGAGCGAACTGCTGACCTCGGTCGGCCTGCGCGCCGGCGACCTGCTGCGCGCGAGCGCGGGAACGCCGCGGGGCGTGCTGCCCGGGCCTTCGCGGCTGTCGCCCGCCGGGACGCTGCGGGCCGCGCCGGTACTGCGGGCCGCCGGACTGCGCGGCGGCCTCCTGTCGTGGGACGGGCAGCTCCACGACGACGCCAGGCTCGTCACCGCGATCGCCCGCACGGCCGCCGGCGAGGGCGCGCGCGTGATCACCCGCTGCCGCGCGCTCGAGGTGACGGGCGACGGCGTCCGCGTCCGGGACGAGCTGACCGGCGCCGAGCACGACCTGCGCGCCCGCCGGGTGGTGAACGCGGCGGGCGTCTGGGCGGGCGCCCTCGTGCCCGGCGTCACACTGCGCCCGTCGCGCGGCACCCACCTCGTCCTGGACGGGACACTCTTCGGCGGGATGCGGACGGGCCTGCACCTCCCGATCCCGGGCACCCTGAACCGGTTCGCCCTGGTCCTCCCGCAGGACGACGGCCGCGTCTACGTGGGCCTCACCGACGAGCCCGCCGACGAGATCCCCGACGTCCCGCAGGCCCCCGAGTCCGACATCGGCTTCCTCCTCGACCTTCTCGGCACCGTCCTGGACGTCCCGGTGCGCCGCGCCGACGTCCTCGGCGCCTTCGCGGGACTCAGGCCGCTCCTCCAGATGGAGGACAAGGGGGGCACGACGGCCGACATCTCCCGGAGGCACGCCGTGCTGAAGTCCCCCGACGGCGTCGTGACGGTCGTCGGAGGCAAGCTGACGACCTACCGCCGGATGGCAGAGGACGCCGTGGACGCGCTCGGCCTCACCTCGACCCCTTCGCGGACCGCCTCGCTCCCCCTCGTGGGCGCCGCCCCTCTCGGCGAGATCGCCAGGATCAAGGCGCCGTCACGCCTCCTGCGCCGGTACGGCGCGGAGGCGGCGGCGATGGCGGAGCTGGCCGCCGAGGACCCGTCCCTGCTGGAGCCGATCGTCACCGGCCGTCCCCACCTGAAGATCGAGTGGGCGTGGGGCGTCCGCCACGAGGGCGCGCTGGACCCGTCGGACCTGGTGGACCGCAGGACCAGGCTGGGGCTGTCCGATGCCGATCGCGCCAGGGCGCTCCCGCTGGCCGGCGCTTATTTCTGAGCGAAACTCCCGGGCGCCGGAGGTGTGTCACCGGGGGTGGCAGGGGAAGGACAAGTTAGGTTAGGGTGTCCTAACTTATTGTTCGGGGGAGGTCTTTCCTTTGTCACGCTCGGTCTCATGTGAGCACTGCCCAGGAGGTCATCTGGGGCAGACCCCTTGCCTGGCGAGCGCGACGACGAAGGCCAACTCGTGGCTGCTCATCGAGCACTCCGGGGCCTGGCCGCGCAAGATCGAGGAGCTGGGCCTCCCGGTGATCGACCGGGCGATCGCGCACGGCGTGCGCCCGCAGCTCATCCGGCGCACCGGCCGCCGCTCTCCGACCCCTCCCCTGCGCGTCTATGTCGCCTGGTCCGGCGAGGACCCGTGGCTGGAGACCCGCGTGGTCAGCGATCTCGCCGAGCTGGACGGGCTGGATCTCGCCGCGGTGGCGCTCGGCCGCCGTCCCGGGTTCGGCGAGCCCTCCCTGGAACCGCTGCTGCTGGTGTGCACGCACGCCAAGCGCAACGCCTGCTGCGCCCGCACGGGCGCGCCCCTGGCGCGCGCGCTCGCGGCCGGATACGGCGATCTGGTGTGGGAGACGAGCCACGTCGGCGGCGACAAGTACGCGGCCAACCTTGTGTGCCTTCCGCACGGCCTCTACTACGGCTCGTTGGACGGCGGCACCGCGCGCGAGGCCGTGGACGCCTACCTGCGCGGCGAGGTCGTGCTGGACAGGCTGCGCGGCAGGGCCGGCATCCCCGAGCCCGCCCAGGCGGCGGAGCACTTCGTGCGCGCGCACACCGGATTGCTCGGTCTGGACCAAGTCAGGGTAATATCCGTCACCGGTACCGGCCCCTATATGACGAGGGTCACAGCCGCCGGAAACGTGTGGTCCGGCACGGTTGAACTGGTGGGCAGCCCTGGCGGCTGCGGTCATGAGTGCGATGAGACGCCTCAGACATACCAAATGAGGGACCTGGCCCTTCACAGCGAGGCGGCCCTCGTGTAATCTCTGCGAGGCCCCAGTTCTTGGGGACGCTGCGCCGCGGGCTCACCCATCATAGGGAACACAGCGGCAACTCCGGACGTTGAAAATTCTGACGCTACCAAGCGTCGGCAACGTCTATGTCCTTATTTGCTCAGAAATCAACTGAGGTGGGTGTTTCATGGCTCAGGTACGTCGGCAGGCTAACCTCCCCCGTCCCAGCTGGGGCTGGCAGGACGCCGCCGCGTGCCGGGGGGAAGACCTTGTGCTCTTCTTCGGCCCCGACGGCGAGCGTCAGCCCGAGCGGGAGATCCGAGAGCGCAAGGCGAAGCAGGTCTGCATGGGCTGCCCCGTCCGCTCGGAGTGTCTGGACTACGCCGTCTCCCGTCCGGAGAAGTACGGCACGTGGGGCGGACTGAACGAGGACGAGCGCGCTTCCGAGCGTCGCCGCCGCATGCGCCGCGCCAACGCCGCGTAGCCGAACACCGGCTGCCCTACCCCGGCACACACGAACGCCTCCGGCCTCGCTATCGCGAGGCCGTTTGCGTTTCCGCGGTCGATAACGAAGCGCGCGGGGCATTCCGCCCGGCCGCTCCGACACGTCACGACGAACTCTTGTTCCGCGCACAACGATCTGTGACACGGGACTCAGGAAATGCGAAAAGGCCCTCCAATGGAGGGCCTTTTGCGTTAAGCGTCTCGTGGCGGCGCTCACATCCGGGCGACATATCCGCGGGATTCGGAGGGACATCCTGTCCGCGGCGTCACCCGGTCGTCACAGGCGCGAGGAGAGCCAGCGCAGGGTGTTCTCGCGGGTGAGCAGGTCGAGCGTCGCGTCGTCCACGCCGCACGCGCGCAGCGCCGGGACGAACTCGGTGAGGACCGCGCCGAAGCCGGGACCGCCGTAGTGCGCGATGTGGCTCTGCCGGGTGACGCCCGAGCCGAGCATGATGCGGTCGGCGTGACCTGCCTCGATCAGCTCCAGGACGAACTTCAGGGAGGCCGTGCCGGAGTGGGCGAGGTCGCCGAAGGAGACGTAGGCGCCCAGTTCGGCGATCTTGCGGTGCACCGCGGGGTCCGCGCCGCCGTCCGGCTCGCCGGGCACGGCCTGCTGGCCGATCGCGATCCGCTCCGGCGCCACGCCCATGTCCATGAGCGTCTCCAGCTGGGCGAGTCCGGGCCGTCCGTAGGTGGCGACGGGAAGGGAGGTCTCCTGGGCGGCGAGGGCGGCTCCGCGCAGGGCCTTGTCCTCACCGGGGGTCGGCACCTCGCCCCACACGCCCACCTCGCCGATGACGCCCGGCAGGACGCTGGTGCCGTCCATGCCGAACCCGATCTCGGCGATCAGCCGCTCGGCGACCTGCTCGTGGTCCATGCCGGCCATGGCGACGGGGTGGAACGGGTCGGCGAAGTAGCCCGTGGACGCGACGACCGCGACCCGGCTGCCGGCCGAGATCCGGGCCAGCGCGGAGGCGTCGCGGCCCATGCCGAGGCAGGTGAGCGAGACGATCAGGCCCAGGTCGTGCTCCTTGCGCAGCGCGGTCAGCTCGGCGGCGACGTGCAGCTCCTCGTCGAGCCAGCGGTGCGGGTCGGACGCCGCGCGCACCGGCCAGCGCAGGTCCACGCGCAGGTGCTCGCGGGAGAGGACGCGTCCGGTCAGGGCGGAGAGCTGTGCGGGGCCCGTGACCGTGCGGATACGGGCTTCGCCGGTCGGGGCAGCAAAGGTAAGGGCCGTCATAAAACGCAAGGTTAAGCGAACTTTGCCGGAATTAGTGAATGGAGCCCGAATTCTTTACCAATGCCGCGGCGCGTGCTCTTGACGTGCTGACGCTGGGCCACAGCTTGTCCACCTCGGCGTTCAGGCACGCCCCCACCAGGACCGCGAACGCCGTGACGTACAGCCAGGCCATGAAGGCGATCGGGGCCGTCAGGGACGCGCTCACGGACACCCCGCTGACCGTCCCGGAAAGGTAGATCCGCAAAAGGACGCTGCCGCCGACCCAGAAGACCATGGCCACCACGGCCCCCGGCATCTCGCGCCACCAGGCCGTGCGCACCGGGACGCTCAGGTGGTACAGCAACGCGAGAAAAAGGATCAATAGGACGACGGTGAAAGGCCAGTAAAGCAACGAGAGCAGCCGTGAGGAGGCCGGGATCGTGCTCCGCACCAGCGCCGGGCCGAGGATCATGAACGGGATCACCAGCACCGCCACGAACAGCCCGACGATGTAGAGCAGGAAGGCCTGGAGCCTGGTGCGCACGACGCCGCGGACGCCGTCGAGCCCGTAGGTGATCGTGATCGTGTCGACGTAGACGCTCATCGCGCGCGAGCCCGCCCACAGGCAGGTGAGGAAGCCGACCGAGATGATCGCGATCTTCTCCCCGCGCACGACGTCGTCGACGAGGGGCTCGACCACGCTGTCCACCGCGGGTTCGGTGAGGAACGCCCGGGACCTCTCGATGATCCAGCCGCTGATCTCCCCGACCGTCTCAGGGCCCAGCAGCCCGCGCAGATGGCCCACGCTGGAGATGAGGCCGAGCACCAAGGGCGGCAGCGAGAGCAGCGCCCAGAAGGCGGCCTCGGCGGCGAGCCCCGTGATGCGGTAGTTGAACGCGGTGACGGAGGTGCCCCGCACCAGCATCCACAGGACGCGCAGCACCGCGCTCACGCGGCGGGCGGGCGGGGACGCGGGGGACTCCACGACCCGCGGGACGGCTGACGTCACGGACAACACCGTAGGGGGTCGCGTACCCGGATCATTCGCTCTCGCCCTAACTCGATGGATCGTGCCGCGGGTTCGACGGGATGTTGACCTATGACCTCCGCCACACCGCAGTGGTATCGGACACTCGTCACGATAGGTGACACTGGAGCATGATCTGCGCTCAGTGCCGCAACCGTCACCATGAGGATTGCCCCGGCGGCACCTGGTGCGACTGCCAGCACCAGCCGCCGCCCGAGTCCGACCGCGCCCGCGAAGGCGCGTCCGAGACGTCCCTGAACTGGGTGAGGCAGGGTTGAAGATGATCATTACCGCATGTCCACATGCCGGACGCGGCTGGACAACGCCCACTACCGCGTGTCAGAGTCAAGGCATGACTGCTGCCATCGACCCGTTGCTGGTGACACGCCGGCACGTGGACTTCCTCCGGGTCCGCAGCGCCATCTGTCGGTAACGCCCAGACCACGCCCCGACGTATCTTTCCGGGACCGTGGCTTTCCGGCGTACCTTCTTCATGCTCGAGCTCGAGCGCGCCCGGCTGCCATGCGTTCCCCTCCGCATCATTGAAAACGACCTCTGGGAGACGCGCGCCGTGCCACCCCGTAAGCGTGGTGAGGGCCAGTGGGCCCTCGGATACCGTGAGCCGCTGAACAAGAACGAAGAGAGCAAGAAGAACGACGACCCGCTGAACGTGGGCAGTCGGATCATCGACATCTACTCCAAGCGCGGCTTCGACTCGATCGACCCGGCCGACCTGCGCGGCCGCTTCCGGTGGTACGGCCTCTACACCCAGCGCAAGCCGGGGATCGACGGCGGAAAGACGGGCCTCCTCGAGGAAGAGGAGCTCGACGACAAGTACTTCATGATGCGGGTCCGCATCGACGGAGGCCAGCTCAGCGTCGCCCAGCTCAGGGTCCTCGCCGACATCTCCAACGACTACGCCCGCGGCACCGCCGACATCACCGACCGGCAGAACATCCAGTACCACTGGATCGCCATCGAGGACGTCCCGGCGATCTGGGAGAAGCTGCACTCCGTCGGCCTGTCCACGATGACGGCCTGCGGCGACTCGCCCCGCGTCATCATCGGCTGCCCGCTCGCCGGCATCGCCGAGGACGAGATCATCGACGGCCAGCCGCAGATCGACGACGTCACGAGCCGCTACCTGGGCTCCAAGGAGTTCTCGAACCTGCCCCGCAAGTTCAAGTCGGCGATCTCGGGCTGCTCCTCGCACTGCACCGTGCACGAGATCAACGACATCGCGTTCGTGGGCGTCGTCAACGAGGCCGGCGAGACCGGCTACGACCTGCACGTCGGCGGCGGCCTGTCCACCAACCCGATGTTCGCCAAGCGCCTCGGCGTCTTCGTCTCGCCCGAGCGCGTGCACGAGGTGTGGAAGGGCGTCATCTCGGTCTTCCGCGACTACGGCTACCGCCGCCTGCGCCACCGCGCCCGGATCAAGTTCCTGATGAGCGACTGGGGGCCGGAGAAGTTCCGCCAGGTCCTGCAGGACGAGTACCTCGGCTACGCGCTGCCCGACGGCCCCGCGCCCGCCGCGCCCAAGCCGCAGCGCGACCACGTGGGCATCCGCCGCCAGAACGACGGCAACTTCTACGTGGGCTTCACGCCGCGCGTCGGCCGCGTCAACGGCGACAAGCTGCACCTGATCGCCGACCTCGCCGAGAAGTACGGCTCGGACCGCGTCCGGACCACCGCCGAGCAGAAGATGGTCATCCTGGACATCGTCGAGGAGAAGACCGAGGCGCTGGCCGCCGAGTTGGAGGCCAACGACCTGCGGGTCCGCCCGTCGGTGTTCCGCCGCCAGACCATGGCCTGCACCGGTATCGAGTACTGCAAGCTCGCCATCGTCGAGACCAAGCAGCGCGCCATGGACCTCATGGACGAGCTGGAGAAGCGCCTTCCGGACTTCGACCAGCCGCTCACGATCAACGTCAACGGCTGCCCGAACGCCTGCGCCCGCATCCAGGTCGCCGACATCGGCCTCAAGGGCCAGCTGGTCCTGGACGAGGACGGCAACCAGGTCGAGGGCTTCCAGATCCACCTCGGCGGCCAGCTGGGCACCACCTTCGGCAAGAAGGTGCGCGGCCTGAAGACCACCTCCGCCGGGCTCACCGACTACGTCGAGCGGGTCGTGCGCAACTACGACGGCCAGCGCACCGAGGGCGAGAGCTTCGCCCAGTGGGTGCAGCGCGCCGACGACGCAGACCTCCAGTAGGCGGGAATGAGCGAGCGAGCGGCCCCGTTCTACTGCCCGTACTGCGGTGACGAAGACCTAGTTCCCTACGAGGGGGACGGGACCTGGCACTGCCGGGCCTGTGCCCGCAAGTTCCGATTGAGCTTCCTCGGGATTGGAGCCCCCCAGTGACGGTCTTGGACCCGGCGAAGGCAGACCTGCGCCCTTCGCTCTCGTTGGAGGACATCGTCGACTCGGCCGCCGCCGCGCTCGCCGACGCCTCCGCGCTGGAGATCGTCCAGTGGGCGTCGGCGACGTTCGGCGACCGGATCTGCCTGACGTCGTCGATGTCGGACGCGGCCCTCATCCACCTCGTCTCCAAGGTCCGCCCGGGCGTGGACGTGCTGTTCGTCGACACCGGCTACCACTTCGTGGAGACGATCGGCACCCGCGACGCCGTCGAGGCGGTCTACCCGGTGAACGTCATCAACGTGACGTCGTCGCGGACCGTCGAGGAGCAGGACAGGGACCTCGGGCCGCGCCTGTACGGGCGCAACCCGGACCTGTGCTGCCACCTGCGCAAGGTCGAGCCGCTCGGTCGCGCGCTGGAGGGCTACATGGCGTGGTTCACCGGGGTGCGCAGGGACGAGACCCGTTCACGCAAGGACATGAAGGTCGTCGAGTGGGACCGGCGGCGGCAGATGGTCAAGGTCAACCCGATCCTCAACTGGACCGAGGACGAGGTCGACAACTACATCGCCGACAACGGGATCCTCGTGAACCCGCTGCACTACGACGGCTACCCCTCGATCGGCTGCGAGCCCTGCACGTCGCGGGTCGAGCCGGGCGACGATCCGCGCAGCGGCCGCTGGGCGGGGCTGGGCAAGGTCGAATGCGGCATTCATCTGTAAGGCCTCCCCTGGTCGCGGTCGCGCACGGGTCGCGTGACCCGCGGGCGACCGCGACCGTGGAGTCCCTCCTCGACCTCGTGCGGGCGCACGGCGTGAACGTCCGGGCGTCCTACCTGGACCACGCTCCGCCGTCGCCGGTGCACGTGCTGGAAGGCGTGCACTCGGCTGTGGTGCTGCCGCTGCTGCTCACCGAGGCCTATCACAGCAAGATCGACATTCCGGGCGTCCTGGAGACGGCGCGCGAGCGCAACCGGCGACTCTCGGTGCGCGTCACCGGGACGCTGGGCCCGCATCCGCTGATGTTCGGGGCGCTGGAGCGGCGGCTGGCCGAAGTGGGCGTCACGCCTTCGCCCGACACCGCCGTGGTGCTGGTCGCGGCGGGCTCGTCCGACCCGTCGGCCAACGCGGTGATCGCCTCGATGGCGGCGCAATGGCGGCGGCGCGGCTGGTACGACGTGCGGCCCGCGTACGCCTCGGCCACGACGCCGACCCCTTCGGACGCGATCGGCGCGCTTTACGAGGCCGGCGCCCCGCGCGTCGCCGTCGCCTCCTACTTCCTCGCGCCCGGCTACTTCGCCGACAAGGTCCGCACGGCGGCCGAGGAGGCGGGCGCCACCGCGGTTTCCCCAGTGCTGGGCGCGGCCCCGGAGGTCGCCGAGATCATCGTGCAGCGCTACCGGGCGGCCCTGACCCGGCCCGCCGCCTTCGGCCCGCGCAGGCATCTCACCCGCTCCTGAGCGCGTTCACCACTTGCGGAAGGGCTCGAACCTTCCGTCGAGGGTGACGCGGACGCGGTCTCCGTCGGGGTCGGCGATCCGCTGGACGTCGATGCGGAAGTCGGTCGAGCTCATCACACCGTCGCCGAACTCCTCCTGGATGACGGCCTTCAGCGTCGTCCCGTACACCTGGACGATCTCGTGGAACCGGTGGATGAGCGGGTCGGTCGGCACGGGGGCGGGCAGGGAGCCCTTGTCCGCCGGGGCCTGGAGCGCCCGCGCGACGTCCATGTCGAGGCCGAGCAGATCCACCACCGCGTCGGCCTCGGACATGCTCATCTGCTGCTGGCCGAGCAGCGCCGACGTCGTCCACACCGTGTGCCGGTCCACCGCCTCGGCTATCTCCGAGAACGTCAGCCCTTTCCTGGCCTTCGCCTCCAGCACCAGCTCCATCGCCCGCATCTTGTCCATGATCGCAAGCTAGGCGACCCGGATTTCACCCAGGTGAAATGCACGTCACACCCGAACGCGGTGAGCTTTCACAGCTCCAGACGCCAGATCGCGCCCTCCGACGTGAAACCGCCGTACGCCCCAGAGCGGCGGCCGGATCTGGCCGCTGAGGGTCCGCGGAGCGGCTTCGGGCTAATGCGGTGAACTGTTCATATCGTCAGGGCATGGCCGAAAACGGAGCGTCTGAGGGGCGCGCTTGGATGAGGTGGGCGCTCCTCGTCGTCGGGGTCGTCGGGCTTGCCGCCATGGTCGCGGCGCTGCTCGAACCCGACTGGGTGCTGCGCCATCTGTACGGCGTGAACGTCGCGGACGCGGACAAGCTCTCCGAGGCCGACAAGGACAAGCTGGACGCGTTCGACAAGGCGCGCGGCAGGATCGTCGGGCTCGCCACCGGGATCCTCGCGGTCGTCGCGGTCTACTACACGGCGGCCAACGCCGCGTCGGCGCGGCGCACCGCGCAGACCGCGGCCGACAACGTCGAGCTCGCCGCCCGCGGGCAGACCAACGACAGGTTCACCGCCGCCGTCGCCCAGCTCGGGGAGGCCTCCACCGCGGTCCGCCTCGGCGCCGTCCAGGCGCTCGCCGGCATCGCCGACGACGCCCGGGACCTGCGCCAGACGTGCATCGACGTGCTGTGCGCCTACCTTCGGCTGCCCTACGAGCCCGAACCCGACCCGTCGGACGCACGGGCGCACCGCGCCTACCGGGCCGAGCGGGAGGTGCGGCACACGGTGCTGCGGCTCATCGGCAACCACCTGCGGCTGCGCGAGCACGACCCGCGCTCCTGGCAGGGCCACGACTTCGACTTCACCGACGTCGTCTTCGACGGCGGCGACCTGAGCGGCGCCGTCTTCTCCGGCGGCACCGTGACCTTCCAGAACGCCGAGTTCGCCTCGGGCCGCGTCGACCTCACCGAGGCCGAGTTCGCCGGGGCGATGGTGAACTTCTGGAACGCGAGGTTCACCGGAGGCACCGTCGACCTGTGGAAGGCCCGCTTCCTCCACGGCACCGCCGACTTCGGCGGGGCGGAGCTCAGCGCCGGAAAGGTCACCTTCTGGGAGGCGGAGTTCCGGGGCGGGACCGTCGAGTTCAAGGGGGCCCGGATCGTCGCGCGGGCCCTCGTGGACTTCGGCAAGGCGCGCTTCACCGGCGGCACCCTCGACTTCACCGACACGGAGGTCGCCGGCGGCACCGTCAACCTGTGGGAAACCGACCTCGCGAGCGGCATCGTCGACTTCCACGGCCTGCTGCTCTCCGACGGCAAGGTGACGTTCTGGGAATCGGTCCTCGGCGGGGCCGTCGTGGGCTTCGTCGGCGCCGCCTTCACCGGCGGCCTCGCCGACTTCGGCAAGACCTCCCTCACCGCGGGCCTCATCGACTTCAAGGACGCCCGCTTCTCCGGCGGCGACGTCAACCTCTGGGACACCGACCTGTCCGGCGGCACCCTGGACTTCTCCCGCGCGACCTTCGCCGCCGGCAAGATCACCTTCTACGAGTCCCGCCTGGCGGGCGCCTCCCTCGCCTTCCGCAGGTCCTCCTTCACCGGCGGCACCGCCGACTTCGGCCGCGCCTCCCTCGACTCCGGCTCCCTCGACTTCGCCGAGGCCACCGACCCCGGGTCCGGCCTGGGGTTCGACGGCACGGTCTTCGCCGGCTCCGTCCTGGACTTCACCCGCGCCTCAGGCCCCCGGCCGTCCGCCCTCCCGCCCGGCCCCGTCCCGGGTCTCCTCCCCTCCCCCGGCTGGACCGCTCCGCCCGAGTGAGCCGCGTTCAGCGGACGTCGGGAGCGGCGTCGAGGACGGCCTTCAGGAGGGCGTCCGGGGCGTCGCGCATGAGGTTGTGGCCGCCGTCGAGGGCGTGGACGGTCCAGGACGGGTCGTCGCGCAGGCGCTCGTAGGTGGCGGTGAAGGGCGACGGGCCTGGCCAGGCGGCCGCGTACACGTAGACGCTGCGCCGGACGTGCGCGAGGTCGCCGGTGGTGCGCAGCGGCTGGAGCAGGGAGGCGAGGGGGTGCGGGGTGGCGCGGGGGTCGAAGAACGGCAGCGGGCGGACCGCGTCGCCGGTGTCGACGACGTCGAGGTACCACTGCCGCTCCCGGTCGGAGACCAGCGCCCACATGGAGTCGCCGTTCCCGGGCACGACCGCGTCGACGTAGACGAGTGAGCGCACTCGCGCGGGCGTGCGGTCGGCGGCGCCGGTGATGACCATTCCGCCGTAGCTGTGCCCGACGAGGACCGCTTCCTCGACCTGTTCGGCCTCCAGCAGGGCCGTCACGTCGTGGAGGTGCGTCTCCAGGTTGACGCCGCCGTGCAGGAGGTGGCTCCGCTCCGCGACGCCCGTCAGCGTCACGGGCAGGACGCGGTGTCCCCGCTCGCGCAGCCCTTCGGCGAGGTCGCGGTAGCACCATCCGCCGTGGCACATGCCGGGGATGAGGACGAAGGTGGTCACTGGTGTTCTCCTTGTCGGGAGGCGGTCCGGTCCGCGGGGACCGGGGGTCGGGACGCCGGCGCGGGCCGGACGGTGGCGGCGACGAGGGCCGCGGCGGCGCACAGGACCGCGGTCCAGGCGAGGGTCGCGTCGGTCGAGGTGCGGTCGGCCAGGACTCCGGCGAGCCAGGGGCCTGCGGTCTGGCCGAGGGCGAACAGCACGGTGAAGGCCGACAGGGTGGCCGTCCAGTCGCCGGACGGGGTGCGGCCGCGGATGAGCGCGGTGACCGCGGCGGGCACGCACATGAAGGTGGCCCCGTAGACGAGGGCGGACGCGAACACGACAGGGCGGGCCGGGGAGAGGAGGGCCAAGGCCGCGCCGCCGCCGAGGAGGGCGAGCAGGACGGCGAGGGCGCGCCCTCCCGGCCAGGTGGTGAGGGGCCCGCTCCACAGGGCGGGCGCGGCCACGACGGCGAGGCCCAGGACCGTCCAGACGAGCGAGACCTGGACGACCGGGGCACGCAGGTCGGCGAGGTAGGCGGACAGGAAGGTGATGTAGGTGATGTATCCGGCGGCGAAGAGCAGATAGGCGACGGCGACGCGCCACAGCGGGCGGATCCGTGCCCGTCCGGTCTGCGCGGCGCTTCGGTCCGCCGCACCGGCGCGCGCCGCGGACCAGCTCACCGCGGTCGCCACCGCCCCTGCCGCGCCGAGGAGGAGCCAGGCCGCGCGCCAGTGCCCGCCGAGCGCCGGGACGACCGCGCCGCCGAGCGCGATGCCGAGGCCGGTCCCGGCGAAGTAGAGGGTGAGCGGAGCGCCGGACGCGGCCCGTGCGGCGAGGCGCGCGGCGATGACGCCCCCGGTGATGAAGACGACGGCCCCCGTCAGGCCCGCGGCAGTCCTGAGGGCGAGCAGCACGGGGTAGGAGCCGGTGGCGGAGGTGGCCGCGAGCGCCGCGGCGGTGAGCGTCATGCTCCCCCGGAAGGCCGCGGCGTCGCCTGCGCGCCGCACGGCCAGGGGGGTGATCAGCGCGCCGAGGAGGTAGCCGAATCCGTTGGCGGCGCTGAGCGCCCCCGCCTGGGCGAGGCTCCACCCCAGGTCGTCGCGCATGGCGGGCAGGAGCAGCCCGTAGGCGAACCGGGCGAGGCCGAGCGCGGAAGCGGTTCCGAAGGCCAGCCGGATCGCCTGTGCGGTGGGCGATCTCATCGGAAGCCCCCGAACGGGGTGTGCGGCGGCGGGTCGGAGAACGGCGGCGCGGGCGCGCGGCGCGGAAGGGCGGTCAAAGGAGGCTCCCCGAGATCGAACCGTTCGTTACGATCTCGGACGCTAGCAGCTCATCGAACTGAGCGGTACCATCTCATGCATGCCCGTACCCAAGGGGTCCACGATCGACCCGGCCCGCACCCGGGCCGCCATCCTCGCCGCGGCCGCCCCCGTGCTCTACGCGCGCGGCCTCGACGGCATCGGCGTCGCGGAGCTGTGCGCCGAGCTCGGCGTGTCCAAGGAGACCCTCTACCGCCACTTCGGGACCAAGGACGGCCTGGTCCGCGCCGTGCTGGAGCAGCGCAGCGACCACGTCGTGAGCTGGCTGGGCGCGGCCGTGGAGGAGGCCGGCGACGATCCGGCGGCGCGGCTCGGCGCGGTGTTCGACGCGCTCGGAGGCTGGTACGCCGAGCCGGTGTTCCGGGGCTGCGCGATGGTGAACGCGGCGACCCAGCACCACGCCGAGGACGTCCGCGCCCTCACCGCCCGGCACCTGGACCGCTACCTGGACCTGCTCACCGACGTCGCCGTCCGCGCCGGCGCCGCGGACCCCGCGACGCTGGGCCGCCAGCTCCTGATGCTCGTCGAGGGCGCCACCGTCGTCGCCGCCCACCAGGGACCGCCGGACACCGCGGCCCAGGCCAAAGCCGCGGCCCTCGCCCTCCTGGCCGCCGCCGCCCGCTGAGGCGGGGCGCGGCGTCAGCGGTCGCGGTGGATGGGGCCGGTCGTCGCGGCGAGCGGCAGGGCGGGGCCGCCGCGGCGGGCCGCGACGATCTCGGCGAGGATCGACACCGCGGTCTCCTCGGGGGTGCGGGCGCCGAGGTCGAGGCCGATGGGCGAGTGCAGGCGGGCGAGTTCGGCGTCGGCGAGGCCCGCCTCGCGCAGCCGGTCCAGCCGCTCGGCGTGGGTGCGGCGCGAGCCCATCGCGCCCACGTAGCCGACGGGCAGGCGCAGCGCCACCTCCAGGAGGGGGACGTCGAACTTCACGTCGTGGGTGAGGACGACGACGGCGGTCCTGGAGTCGACGGAGGCCGCCGCGAGGTGGCGGTGCGGCCAGTCGCGGACCACCTCGTGCGCGTCGGGGAACCGGGCGGGGGTCGCGAAGACGGGGCGGGCGTCGCAGACCGTCACCCGGTAGCCGAGGAAGCGGCCGAGCGAGGCGACGGAGGCGGCGTAGTCGATCGCGCCGTAGACGAGGAGCCGGGGCGGCGTCGCGAACGAGGCGACGAAGACCTCCAGATCAGGACGGCAGCGGACGGAGCGGACGCCGGTGATCCCGCTGTCGAGCATCGCGCGGGCCTCCGCCAGGACCACCACGTCGACCTCGGGATCACCGGTGGTGCCGGTGGACCCGGCCGCGTCGACGGCGAGGGTCGCGCCCGAGGCGTCCAGGAGGTGGGCGACGGCGACCGGGCGCCCTTCGGCCAGCGCCTCGGCCACGGCCGCGACGACCGGGGCGGGCGGCGCGGGCTGCACGAGGACCTCGACGGTGCCGCCGCAGGTCAGGCCGACGGCGAAGGCGGTCTCGGCGGAGTACCCGAAGCTCTCCCGGACGGCCTCGCCACTCTCCAGCGCGCGCTGGCACAGCTCGTATACGGCGCCCTCGACGCAGCCGCCGGAGACGCTGCCGACGGCCTCGCCGTCCTCGGCCACGGCCATGGCCGCGCCGGGCGTCCGGGGGGCGCTGCCGCCGGTGCCGGTGACCGTGGCCAGGGCGTACCGGGTGCCGGCCCGGTGCCAGGCCGCGAGCCGCTCGACGATCTCCCGCATCCGTCCCCCTTCGTCCTGTTTGCCTAGGAATATATCTTAGGACTAACATTCTTTGAACAATGCGTTCAAAGGAGAACAGGATGAGCACCCAGCGCTCCATCGCCATCAGCGGGGCCGGCATCGGCGGCCTGTCCGCCGCGATCGCGCTCCGCGCGCTCGGCCACGAGGTCGTCGTCTACGAGCAGGCCCCCAAGTTCGCCCGGGTCGGCGCCGACATCAACCTGACCCCGAACGCCGTCCGCGCCCTCGACGGCCTCGGCGTCGGCGACGCGCTCCGCGAGACCGCCGCCCGGCCCACCCACCGGATCAGCCGGACCTACGACACCGGCGAGGAGACCTCCCGGCTGCCCATGGGCGACACCGCCGAGCGGCAGTACGGCGCGCCGCAGCTCACCATGCACCGCGCCGACCTCATGACGGCCCTCGAAGCCGCCGTCCCCGCCTCGGCCATCCGGTTCTCCGCCCAGGTCACCGGCCTCACCCAGGACGACGAGGGCGTCATCCTGGAGTTCGCCGACGGCACGACGGCCCGCCACGACGCCGTCATCGGCGCGGACGGCATCCACTCCTCCGTGCGCAAGGCCCTGTTCGGCCAGGAGAGCCCCGACTTCACCGGCGTCGTCGCGTTCCGGGCCGTCGTCCCCGTCGAGACGCTCGCGGGCGTGGACAACCTCGACGCCTTCACCAAGTGGTGGGGGCCCGACAAGGACACACAGATCGTGACGTTCCCCCTCAACTCGGGCCGCGATCTGTTCATCTTCGCGACGATCCCGCAGGAGGGATGGCACGAGGAGTCCTGGACCCAGCCCGGCAACGTCGCCGAACTGGGCGAGCTCTACAAGGGCTTCCACCCCGAGGCGCGGCGGCTCCTCGCGGCCTGCGACGAGGTGCTGAAGTCGGCCCTGTACGTCCGCGACCCGCTGGCGTCCTGGACCGTCGGCCGGGCGACGCTGCTGGGCGACGCCTGCCACCCGATGATGCCGTTCATGGCCCAGGGCGCCGGCCAGGCCATCGAAGACGGCGTCGTCCTCGCCCGCGCCGTCGACGCGAACCCCACCTTGGAGGCCGCGTTCGCCGCCTACGAGGCGGCCCGCCGCGAGCGCACCGCCCGCATCCAGATCTCGTCCCGCGACAACGCCTGGCTGAAAGAGTCCGGCACGGGCGACTGGGTCTACGGCTACGACGCCTGGTCCGTCCCCGTCGCATGACCCCTCCGCCGGACTCCGCCGCCGCCCGCGTCCTCACCCTCCTGGAGCACGTCGCGGACGGCGGCACCACCGCCAACCTCTCCGAACTGTCCCGCGCCACAGGCCTCAACCGCATCACGGCGATGCGCCTCCTCGCCGACCTGGAATCCCAAGGCGCCCTGGAACGCACCGGCTCCGACCACCGCCTGGGCCCCCGCCTCCTCCGCCTGGCCGCCACCTCCCTCTCCAACCAGGACCTCACCTCCCTGGGCCAACGCTCCTGCGACCACCTCAGCCGGACTCTGGGCGTCTCCGCCTACCTCGTGGTCGCCGACGACACCCACCTGACGTACCTCCTCCGCTCCATCCCCGACACCCCCCTGGTCTCCCACATAGGCGTAGGCACCGTAGTCCCTTTGGAAGCCACCACCGGCGGCCGAGCCATCACCGCCGCCCGCCAAGGCGACGACTCCCCCACCTGGAGCCACTCCGGCTACGAACCCGGCATCGACTCCGTCGCGGCCCCCATCACCCCCACCCCGGCCGCCCCCGTCGCCGCCCTCAGCCTCGCCGCCCCCACCGGCCTCCTGGACTCCACCCCCACCCGCCGCACCGAGGTAGAAACCGCCCTCCGAACAGCGGTAACCGACCTCGCCACCCTCCTGTCCGCCACCCGCTCCCAGCCCTCTTCGCCCCGCCCCGCCCGAGGAACCCGGGCCCGCACCCCAACCGGGCACGGGCCCGTTCTCACAACACCCCCCGCGCATAGCCTTCCGCGATCCGCCCCTGACGCTTCAGCGCCTCCTCCAGCTCGTCCGCCGTAGGCGCAACGACCGTCGCCAGCAGCCCTGCCCCCATCTGCGCCCAGGTGAGCCCCACCCGACGCCGAGCCGTGAGAAAGTCCCGCGTCTCCCGAATCTCCCAGCAGGGCTCATACCTTCGTCTCAGATCATCCAGTGCCTTTTCCATGAGTCCTCCCGGTCGTGCCGCGACACTGAGTGATTCGCCTGTCACGTAACCGTTGATCAGGGCACGATGAGAGGGGCCTCGTAGGGCCCCGACGCTGGCCCACACCTGGCCCACAGGCCATGACCCCAAGGTCCGAAGGTGCACGAAAACGCCGCATTCTCGGCAGAGCGCATGGTGGCCCATCGAAGGCGAGCCGGGCTTTCACAAGGCGGGCTCGCCGCCAGGCTCTGCCTGATCACCGGGGTCACGACCCTCACCCGACATGAGATCAGCCGCTGGGAACGCGGCGCACGCACCCCCACCGCCTGGCTCGACGCACTGGCCCACGCCCTCGGCGTCAAGGTCGGCGACCTCTGCGAGGCACCTGCGTCGGCCACCGGATCGGGCCTACAGTCCTGCCAGGACACATCGGATCCGTGGGAGCAGATGAGCGACGTGCTGCGCCGGGAGTTCCTCGCCAAGGCCGTGGCCCTCACGGCCCTGCCGCCGGTCCTGCACGCCCTGGAGGTCATCGGAGACGGCGATCCCGCCACGATCGCCGACGGCCTCGGTGAACTCGTCGAGCACTACGCCCAAGCACTGCCGTCACTACCGCCCGCAGGGGTCTACGACGAACTCGTCGCCATTCGTTCCTACGGTGGTTCCTTCCTCGACCGAACGAAGACGAACCCACGCAGAGTCGACCTCGCCCTCCAGTGCGGGCGACTGTCCGGCCTTCTGGCGATCGCCGCGCAGAACCTCGGACGGCACGGGGCGGCCCGCCTCTGGTGCTCCGACACCGAACGCCGCAGCCGGGAGGCCGGGCAACCCGAACTCGCGGGCTGGTCCCACCTCACCCGCTCGGTGATCGCCCACTATCAGCGCCTTCCTCGCCAGGCCGCCGACCTCGCCTCCCAAGGTCGGCGATACGCGCCCCTCGGCACGGTCGCGCACGCCAGACTCTCCGCGCAGTACATGCGCGCCACCGCCATGACCGGGGACGGCGCCGCCACCTCCAAGGCCCGACGCCAAGCCGTGGCCGCCATGTCCGCTCTCCCCGCCGACGTCCCCGAGAGCGGCGTCTATTCGATCACCCCATCGGAGGACCCGCCTTACACCGCCACGTCGCTCCTCCTCACCGGCCACCACCACGAGGCCGCCGGAGCCGCCCGACGGGTCATTCAGACCACCTACCACGAGGAAAGCCGCCATCACCACGGCAATCTCCCCGGCTACGCCCGCGCCCTTTTCATCCTCGCCCTCGCCCAAGTCGGAGCGGGCGACCCGGGGAAAGCCGCCGACACCGGGCTCACCGCCCTGAACACCGGCCACCCCACCTGGCCCACCCTCAAACTCGCCACGCAACTCGCCGACGCCCTCACCACCGCTGCACCGAACACCTTCACCACCGCCTATGTCGCCCGCTACCAAGATCTGACGCACTCCATCAGCTCAGCAACGGAGCCCGGACGGTGACCGAGGACCACATCACCCCGGAGAACGCCGCCGCCATCGCCGCCGAGGTCGACATCCACGCACCGCCACCCGACGCCCTCCTCACCGCCCACTTCGTCTTCGGAACCAACCAACTCGACGTTGTCGCCCCCCTCGTCGCCGACAGACACCGGCGGGGGCTCGCTCCCCTGATCATCGTGACGGGCGGCATCAACCGTCACACCGGCATCATCGAAGGGCGGGAGTTCCGTCGCGCTCTCGTCGAAGCCGGCGTCCCATCCGGCGCGATCCGCGTGGAGGACCGCTCCTCGAACACCTGGCAGAACGTCGAGAACTCCGTAACGCACATCCGAGAGGCGCTACGCGGCGATCTACCGATCACCGCCGTCAGCAAGTGGTTCCACCGCCGCGCCCTGCACGCCCTCAAGAAGCACACGCCTGAGCTGGGTGCCTTCTATGCCCTCGGCTGGGAACCCGTCTACGAGGGACTTCCCGTCACTCGGTCGAACTGGCCGGACATTACCGACGGAAGCCGCCGAGTCCTGCGTGAACGGGACGAACTGAGGCGCACAACGGCGCCCGTGCGTCTCCTCGACGGAGCGTGGATCTGAGGGGTGCGGTGCGGGGGTGCCTTTTGCGCCTAGGGTCGGGGGCGTGAGTGGTGACTGGGGGGCCGGGCGGGCTCGGCCGTTTGTGGCGGCCGGGGTGTTGTTCTTTGACGAGCGGGATCGGGTGATGCTCGTTGTGCCCACCTACAAGGATGAGTTGGATATTCCGGGCGGATATGTGGAGGGTGGGGAGACGCCTTGGGAGGGGGCGGTGCGTGAGGTTCAAGAGGAGTTGGGGATCAGTCCGCCTATCGGGCGGCTGCTCGTCACGGACTGGGCGCCTGATGAGGTCGAGGGCGACAAGGTGCTCTACGTGTTCGACGGGGGACGGATCGGCGCGGGGCAGGTCGCGGGGATGCGGCTGGATCCGGAGGAGATCGGGGCTGTCGGGTTCCACGCGCCGGCCGACGTGCCCGGGCTCGTCATTCCGCGCTTGGCGCGGCGTATTCATGAGGCCGGGATCGCACGGGCTGCGGGTACCACTCGTTATCTGGAGCATGGGAGGTTCACCGAGCGGTCCACGGGGTGAGGCGGCGGCGGTACCCGGGGGCGGAATCTCAGGTGCGGGGGCGGGTGGTCCTCTTTACCGTGGACGGATGTGCACCTATGCGGAACTTGCCTACAAGCTTCACTATGTATGTGTGTCGTGTCGGTGGAGTTGTAAGCGGGTCTGGGCTGATGGGGGGCTGATGTGCAGTCGGTGTGGGGAGGCCATGGTCTGTGCGGGGCATGATTTCGCGGCGCCGCGTAAGGGGGATGACAGTGGGTGGGCGGCGGTGGCGGCGGTGCTCGGGGCCGGGTTGCGGTATGAGGGGTTCGAGGCCTGCGGGTGTGGTCGGGAGCCGAAGGCGCGGCCCCGGACCAGGGCAGAGGTGAACGCGCGAAGGCGGGCTGGGCAGAGGGCCGGGCTCACCGAGGCGGAGGCGTTGGGGTTGCGGGATCCGGCGGAGGTCTGAGCGGAGCGGCCCCGGGCCCCGTCGGCGCTGACGGGGCCCGGGGCCTGGCTCGGGCGCTCGGCCTTGGCGGCGTTGGCAAGGGTGAGCGCCCTGTGGGAGCCGTGCTCGCCGTGGGGCGGGCACGGGGTCTAGAGGGCGGCCAGGAAGGTGGTGACTTCCTTGTTGAAGGCTGCCGGGTTCTCCTGGTTGGCGAGGTGGCCCGCGTCCGGGACGACGCGGAGGACGGCGCCGGGGATCTGGGTCGCGATGGCCGAGCTCTCCGGGCGGCCCGTGATGTGGTCGTGTTCGCCGTAGAGGACGAGGGTGGGGGCGGTGATGTCGCCCAGGGAGCCCTCTAGGTAGGTGGTGGCCATGGCGTCTGCGGCGTGGGCGTAGCCGGGCAGGCGGATGGCGGTGGCCATGGCCGCCGTGGTGGCCTCGACCTCGGGGGCGGGGGCCGTCGGGCGCAGGAGGCGGGGGGCGCGGGCGGCGGCGAAGGCCTTCGGGCCCGAAGAGGCCAGTTCGGGGCCCCTGGCGCGCATGGCGGCGGCCTTCTCGGGGGTGGCGGCGGAGCCTCGGGTGCTGTCGCCGAGGATCAGGGCGCGGACCACAGAGGGGTGGCGCTGGGCCAGGCGCATGGCGATGACGCCGCCCCAGGACATGCCCAGGACCACGGCGGGGGCTCCGTGTGCGGAGATCAGGGCTGCGGCGAGGTCGGCGTAGCCGTCCATGCCGGGGGCCGAAGGCAGCGCGGCGGAGGCGGCGTAGCCGGGGGCGTCCCAGGCGACGACGTGGTGGCGGTCGGCGAAGGCCGAGAGCTGCGGCTCGAAGGAGGCCGAGCTGGAGCCTATGCCGTGCAGGCAGAGGAAGAGGGGGCCGTCGCCCGCCTCCCGCGTGTGCAGGAGGCGGACGGAGGCGGCTGCGTCGAAGGACATCAGTCGCGGGTGACGCCGTGCATCTCGGAGGTGGCCGGGTAGCTCGGGATGGCGGGCTTCTTGGTGCCGATGATGACGCAGATGCGGGCGTCCTCCTCCGACACGGTCTTCAGGCTGCGGGGCACGCCGGCCGGGACGCACAGCAGGTCGTACTTGCCGAGGACGCGGCTGGCGGTCTTGGTGCCGTCCTCCACGTCGTGGACGGAGAACTCGACCTGGCCCTCAAGGACGAAGAAGGCCTCTTCGACGTCCGGGTGGGTGTGCTCGGGGCCGACGCAGCCCGAGGGGAGGATCATGTTCGAGAAGGTGAAGTGGTCCGAGGGGATGATCGACGAGTCGCCCTCGTGGTTGCCGGTGGCGCCCGAGCCGATGTAGCGGACCTGGGCGCGGCGGAACTTGTCGCCGGCCTTGGTCTGGAACTTCAGGGTGTCGAAGTCGATGTTGCGCGTGGCGCTGGAGGCCAGGCACTTGTCGATGAGGGCTTCGAGTTCGGGGGTGCTCGTGGCGTTCGTGGTCTCGGTCATGGTGAAGGCCTTTCTCAGTTCGCAGGTGGTGCTGGGGCGGACGGTGCTCAGGCCCAGCCCGGGTCGGGCACGCCGCCCATGTGCTTCCGGATGTGCGGGCTCGGCGGCCCGGCCGTCCGGAAGAGGTCGGAGAGTTCGGGGATGCGCGGCCAGACGCGCGGCATCCAGGTGTCGTCGTCGATCTGCATGACCTCGGCGGTCATCTCCGGGACGAGCCCGGCGGGGTCGACGTAGTAGGCGAACGCGTTGTCGCCGGGCCCGTGGCGGCCGGGTCCCCAGGCGGTCTCGTGGCCGGCGACCTTGAGCCGGCCGATGCTGCGCAGCCACGCGTCGAGGTTCTCGACCTCGTAGGCGACGTGGTTGGGCGCGGCCCACTCGGCCTGGTTGAAGGCGATGACGTGGTGGTCGCCCACGGCGCGCAGGAACACCATCTGGTGCTCCGACCAGTCGCTGACGCGCAGGCCGAGGACGCGGGTGTACCAGGCGGTGAGCGCGTCGATGTCGGTGGTGTTGAGCACGCTGTGCGCGACCTTGCGCGGGACGGGGACGTCCAGGGGGCGCTCGGCCACGGCGAAGACGTTGGCGCTGATCTCCAGGATCCGGTTCTCCGGGTCGAGGAAGCGGAAGCCGTACCCGCCTCCGGGCCGGTCGATCCGCCCCGGCCCCTCGATGATCTTCGCCCCTTCGGCGGCGACCCACGCCGCGGCGGCGTCGACCTCTTCGGGGGTGGGCAGCGCGAACGCGAGGTGGTCGAGGGCGTTGCGGTCGGCCCGGTGCAGCTGGAGCACGTGGTGCTCGGGGCCGGCGGCGCGCAGGTAGGCGGCGTCCTCGGTGCGTTCCTGGAGCTCCAGCCCCCAGGGGCCGCTGTAGAAGGCGACCGAATCTTCGAGGGCCGTCGTCCGGAGTGCCACGTGGCGCAGGGCTCTGATCTTGGGGGGTGCCGGTGCGGTCATCGGCTTTCCTCTCGGATCGGTGCGGAAAAGAGTCGGGGGGCGGTCTCGCGTACCGGCTACTCGGCGCCGGGGATCGAGACGGGCGGGGTGAACGGCTTGGGGATCGGGCCGAGCGCGTCCACGTCGACCTCGACGAAGGCCGCGCCGCGGACGGACAGGGCGGCGGCGAGCGCGCCCTCGATCTCGTCGGTGCTCTTGACGTTCCAGTACGGCAGTCCGTACGCCTGGGCGAGGAGGCCGAAGTCGGGCGTGCGGAGGTCGACGCCGGCACGGCGGCCGACGAATCCGTCCTGGGTGTTGCGCAGGACTCCGTAGCCGCCGTCGTTGAACAGCAGCACGACGGCCCAGGGGTTCTCCTGCGCGAGGGTGCCGAGTTCGCCGAGGTGGACGGCGAAGCCGCCGTCGCCGGCGAGGATCAGCGAGGGCACGTCGGGGCGGGCGATGGCGCCGCCGATGCCCATGGCCAGGCCCTGGCCGATGCCGCCGCCGCGCGGGAACACGTTGACCGACGGGTCCTCGACGGACAGCAGCCGGTTGCCCCACATGCTGGACGGGATGGTGACGTCCCGGGCGAGGACCGCCGACGCCGGGAAGGCCGAGCGGACGGCGTCGCAGATCTCGGCCTGCCAGCCGATGGACTCGCGCAGGCCGGTGCGGGCGCCGCGCCGGGCGGCGGCGATCTCGGTGAGCCAGGTGTCCTCGGTGGCGGTGCGCGCGGGCAGCCGGTCGAGGAGGCCGCGGATCACGGTGGCGGCGTCGCCCGCGAGGCCCGCGGTCGCGGGGTGGACGCGGCCGATCGCCTCGGGGTCGAGGTCGATCTGGACGTGCGCGGCGGGCAGCTTGAGCGCGTAGTCGCCCGTCTCGTTGCTGCGGAAGTGGGTGCCGATGCTGATGAGCAGGTCGGCGCGTTCGCGGACCGGCGCGACCGCCGGGTTCATCGCGAAGTTGCCGATGCACGCGCCGTGCCCCTCGCCGACGACGCCTCGCCCGGAGTTGCTGGTGAGGAGCCCGGCGCGGGTCCTGGTGAGGAGGTCGAGGACCTCGTCGCGGGCCTCGACGGCGCCGCCGCCGACCCACAGGAGGGGCCGCTTCGCCTCGGAGATGAGCGCGGCGACCTCGTCGAGCGCGGCGTCGGACGGCGCGGGCGCGTCCGGGCGGGGCGCGACGTCCAGGGCGGGGATCTCGTGCCGCCGGTACTGGAGGTCGATCGGCCATTCGACGCTGACCGGCCCGAACGGCGCGGTCGCGGCCTCGCGGGCGGCGCGGGCGAGCAGCGCCGGCGCGCCCTCCACGTCGGTGACGGTGTGCGCGGTCTTGCTGACCGCGGCGAGCATGCCCGGCTGGTCCTTGGTCTCGTGGATGAAGCCGCGGCCCTGGCCGAGGTAGCGGCTCTCGATCTGGCCGGTGATGTGCAGCACGCGGGAGCCGGTGGCGAGCGCCTCGATGAGGGAGCCGGCGGCGTTGCCCGCGCCGGTGCCGGTGCTGGTGAGCGCGATGCCGACGGTGCCGCGGACGCGGCCGTAGGCGTCGGCGGCGTTGACGGCGGCGGCCTCATGCCGGACCGGGACGAACCGCAGCCTCTCCGACACCGCGTCGACGAGCGGCATGTTGTGGACGCTGACGACGCCGAACGCCGTGTCGACGCCGAGCGCCTCCATCAGGGCGACGAGCAGGTCGCCGCCGTTGACGACGTCGAGGGCGCGGCGGGGGGTTTCTTCAGACATAGCGGGCGACTCCTCCGGAGACCTCGAGCTGGGTGCCGGTGACGTAGGAGGCGCGCGGCGACGCGAGGAACACGATGGCCGCGGCGACCTCATCGGCGGTGCCGAAACGTCCGGCGGCGATCCGCCGGTCGGCGGCGATGGAACGGGACCACTCCTCGTAGGAGCCGGGAGACCTGCCCTCTTCGACCGCGGTGTCGTAGCGGCGGCGCCACTGGCCGGTGTCGATCAGCCCGACGCAGACGGAGTTGACGCGGATGCCGTCGGGGGCGAACTCGGCCGCCATCGACGTCGAGAGGTTGAGCAGTCCGGCGCGGGCGGCGGCGGTGGCCACGAGGTGCGGCTCGGGCTGGCGGGCGAGCACGGCGTTCATGTTGACGATCGCGGCGGCGTCGGACGCGCGCAGCGCCTCCAGGGCGGCGCGGGTCGGGTTGAGCACGCCGAAGAACTTCAGGTCGAGCTCCGCGCGCCAGGCGTCGTCGGTGGTCGTCGCGAAGGTGGAGGTGTGCGAGCGGCCCGCGTTGTTGACCAGGATGTCGATCCCGCCGAACACCTGTGCGGACTCCGCCACGAAGGCGCCGATCCGCTCGGCGTCGAGGACGTCGGCGGTGCCGGTGTGCAGGCGGTCGCCGTACTGCTCGCGCAGCGGGGCCAGCGCGGTCCGGAGCCTATCGGGGTCGCGCCCGCAGGTCGCCACGTTCGCCCCTTCGGCGAGCAGCGACCGCGCGGTGGCGAGCCCGATGCCGGAGCTCCCCCCGGTGACTAGGGCGGTGCGCCCTGCCAATCCCAGTTCCATGAGCGGCACGCTACCATAAAATCTCAGACCTAAGTATCTTTGGTAGTAAGTTATTAGCTCTAAGCTATTCAGCACAAAGCCAATGCGGGTCGAAGACTCGGCCGGCCTGGAAGGAGCACAGATGTCGGAAACGACGACGGTGAAGCGCGCGGCCTCCGCCCCGCGGGAGAAGGCCGTCGCGGTCCTCGGCCACGGCGCGATCGGATCGGTCGTGTGCGGCAGGCTGCTCGCCGGGGCCGTCCCCGGAGCGCGCCTCGACTGCGTCGTCAGCCAGGACGGAGCCGACGCCCCGGTGCCGCTGGTGACCGCCGAGGAGGCGATCGCGCGGGCCGACGTGCTCGTGGAGTGCGCCGGGCACGGCGCGCTGGCCGCCCACGGGCTCGCCGCCCTGAAGGCGGGCGTCGACCTCGTCGTGTCGTCGGCGGGCGCGCTCACCGACACCGCGCTGCACGATGAGCTCCGCGCCGCGGGCCCCGGCAGGCTCTTCATCACCACCGGCGCCCTCGGCGGGCTCGACCTGCTGTCCGCCGCGGCGTCGGCCGCCCCGTTCACCTCGGTGCGGCTCACCACCACCAAGAAGCCGGGCGCGCTCGTGCAGGACTGGATGGACGAAGCGCGCAAGGCGGAGCTGCTGCACGCGGCCGCTCCTCTCACGGTCTTCCAGGGCTCGGCAGAGGAGGCCGCGGGCCTGTTCCCCAGGTCCCTCAACGTCGCCGCGACGCTGGCGCTGGCCCTGCCCGGCACCCCGGTCGAGGTGGAGCTCGTCGCCGACCCGGCCGCCGACCTCGTCAGCCACGTCGTCTCCGCCGAAGGCCCGGTCGGCTCCTACCGCTTCGAGGTGCGCAACCAGCCGTCGCCGAACAACCCCCGGACGAGCCAGGTCGTCCCCTACGCGGTCCTGCGGACGCTGCGCGACGCGCTCTGACCGGTGCAAAGGCCGCGGACCCCGGTCCGCGGCCTTGTCGGTTCTCCGGAAAGGCGAAGGCGCCGTCCTCCCTTGAGGACGGCGCCTTCGACGTGCCGGGTCAGTCCGCCCAGGGGATGGGCGTGCCGCTGACGTCGACGTAGACGCTCTTCTGCCGCTGGTAGGCGCGGATGGCGTCCATGCCCTTCTCGCGGGTGGACCCCGAGTCCTTGAACCCGCCGAAGGGCGTGGCGATGGACAGCTGCTTGTAGGTGTTGACCCACACCTGTCCGGCCTGGACGGCGCGGGCCGTCCGCCACGCCTTGGGGAAGTCCCGCGTCCACACGCCCGCGGCCAGGCCGTAGACGGTGTCGTTGGCCTGCGCGACGAGGTCGGCCTCGTCGTCGAACGGGATCACCACGAGGACCGGGCCGAAGATCTCCTCCTGGGCGATCCGGGAGGAGTTGTCCACCCCAGTGATGATCGTCGGCCGCAGGTACGTCCCGCTCGCGAGGGTCGGGTCGTCCGGCCGGACTCCTCCGGCGACGACCTTGCCGCCTTCGGCGACCCCGAGCCCGATGTACTCCTCGACCGAGGTGCGGTGCCGGTCGGTGATGAGCGGGCCCATCTGGGTGCGTTCGTCGCGGGGGTGGCCGACGCGCAGGGCGTCCGCCTTCTCGGCGAGCCGGGCGACGACCTCGTCGAAGACCGGGCGCTGCACGAACAGGCGCGATCCGGCGATGCACGACTGCCCCTGGGAGCTGAAGATGCCGTACAGGACGCCGTTCACGGCCAGATCGAGGTCGGCGTCGGCGAAGACGATCGTCGGGGACTTGCCGCCGAGCTCCAGCGAGGTGGTCATGAGCTTGCGCGCCGCCGACGCCGCGAGGTTCCGCCCGGTGTCGGTGCCGCCGGTGAAGGAGACGTGCCCGACCGCCGGGTGGTCGACGATGCGCTGCCCGACGGTGCCGCCCGCGCCCGGCAGGACGCTGACGAGACCGGCCGGGAACCCGGCCTCCAGCAGGATCTTCCCCACTTCGAGCGAGACCAGCGGCGCCCAGCCCGCGGGCTTGAGGATCACCGCGTTGCCGCCGGCCAGGGACGGCGCGAGCTTCTGCGCGTCGGAGGCGATGGGCGAGTTCCACGGGGTGATCGCGCCGACCACGCCGATCGGCTCGTGCACCGACATCGTGAGGTACTGCCCGCGCGGGACGGTGAGGCGCTCGTCGGAGCTCTCCAGGACCGCCGCGACGTAGCGGAAGGTGCCCGCGGCGCTGGCGACGAGGCCGCGCGTCTCGGTGATCGGTTTGCCGTTGTCGCGCGACTGCAGGACCGCCAGCTCTTCACTGCGCGACTCGATCAGCTCGGCCGTGCGGGTGAGCAGCCGGGCCCTGACGTGCGGGAGCATCCGCAGCCAGGCGGGGTCGGCCTGCGCGGCGACCGCCCGCTCGACGGCCAGGTCGACGTCCTCGGCGGACGCTGCGGCCACGGTGGCGACGGGGGTGCCTTCGGCCGGGTCGTAGCTGGTCAGCGCGGGTCCGCGGCCGTCCTGCAGGACGCCGCCGATGATGATCGGAAGGGGAGGTGCGGTGTTCTCGGACATGATGTGCCGCCTCAGGACTCGGTCGGCAGGAAGCCGGTCTGCCGCCAGAAGATCACCTTGCGCTCGATCAGGTCGACCGCGAGGTAGACCAGGAACGCCATGACCGACAGCAGGATGACGAACGCGAACACCCGGTCCAGGGCGAAGCCGACCGACGCCGTCTTCACCATGACGCCGAGGCCCTCCCCACCGCCGAGGAACTCCGCGACGATCGCGCCGATGACGGCCAGGACCGACGCCGACTTCAGGCCCGCGAACACGAACGGGAGCGCGTTCATGAGCTTGAGCTTGACGAACCGCTGCCACGCGTTGGCGCGCAGCGACTTGAACAGCTTGTCCTCGTCCTCGTCGATCCCGGCGAGGCCCGCCGCGGTGTCGACCATGACGGGGAAGAACGCGATCACCGCGGCCATGACGACCTTGGGCGCCATGTCGAAGCCGAACCAGGCGACGAACAGCGGGGCGAGCGCGACCTTCGGCGCCGCGTACAGCGCGATCATCAGCGGCTGCAGGACGCGGCGGCCGATCACCGTCTCGGCGATGAGGACGCCGAGCACGACGCCGGCGACGGCCGCGATGAGCAGGCCGTAGAGGGTCTCCTGCGCGGAGATGAGGAAGTTGTCGAACACCGGGCCGCCGGTGAACAGGTCCTTGGTGACGTCCCCCAGGGCCGTCGCGGTGTCCCAAGGGGTCGGCAGGGTGTACTCGTTGACCCACCCGATCGAGATGACCCCCTGCCACACCGCGACGAGCACGACGAGGGCGGCGGTGAGCAGGACGGGGGTGGGGATGCGCTCCATGAGCGGCTTGGCGGCCTTGGCGCGCGGCGCGGCCGGGCCTTTGCCGGCCGGCGCCGTCGCCGGAACCGCAGTGGCGGACTGCGTCATGGGTCAGTGCTCCTCGGAGGAGGCCGCGTCGTAGCCGATCTTCAGCAGATCGCGGGCCTCCCGGACGTAGGTCTGGAACGGGGCCGAGGTCATCACCTCGGGGTCGCGCGGCTTGGCGAGGTCGACGTCGACGATGCCGGCGATGCGGCCGGGCCGGGCGCTCATCACCACGACGCGGTCGGCGAGGAAGACCGCCTCGCTGATGGAGTGGGTGACGAACACGGCGGTGCGGCCGGTCATCTTGCAGATCCGCGCGAGTTCCACGTTCATGTGCTCGCGGGTGAACTCGTCGAGTGCGCCGAACGGCTCGTCGAGCAGCAGGACGCCCGGCTCCTGGATCAGCATGCGGCAGATCGCCGCGCGCTGCTGCATGCCGCCGGACAGCTCGTTCGGCATCTTGTCGGCGAAGGAGCCCAGGCCGACGAGGTCGAGGAGTTCGTCGGCCCGGGACTGCGCCGCCTTGGCGGCCTTGCGGCCGTGCGCGATCTCGATCGGGAGCAGGACGTTCTCCCGGATCGTGCGCCAGGCGAGCAGGACCGCCTTCTGGAACATCATCCCGACCTCGTCGGGCACGCCGTCGACGTCCTTCCCACCGACCTGGACGACCCCCGAGGTCTGCGGCAGGAGGCCGCCGATGATGTTGAGGAGGGTGCTCTTCCCGCATCCAGAGGGACCGAGCAGGGCCACGAACTCCCCGGGCTCGATGTCCAGGGAGACGGGGCCGAGCGCGTGGACGGTCTCGCCGTCGCGCGTGAAGGTCCGGACCACGTCGAGGACGTGCACGGACGCCCCCGTCGTTGCCGGGTCGGCCGCGGGTCGTTCCGCGGTCATTCGGTGCTGTGGCATGCTTCCCTCTCAGCTCACCCCGGCGCTGCCGCGCAGGGTGCTACTTGCCAGTCGTGTTCCAGGCTTCGACGTGGTCGTTGGTGACGGCCTGGGCGCCGTCGGCCGACTCGATGAGCTTCAGTTCGGCGAGCTGGTCGGCGAACGCCTTGAAGCCGTCGGTCTCGATGTGGCCGTACTTGCCCTGGGCGCTGTCGGGCAGCGCGAGCAGGTCGCTCACCCGGTCGTAGATGACCTTGGCGAACGCCGGGTCCTCGGTCTCCTCCGGCGCGTGCTTGCCGCAGAGCTCGATGACGCCGTCGGGGTTGGCCAGGCCCCACTCGGTGCCGCGGGCGAGGGCGCGGCCGAAGCCGTCGATGGTCTCGCCGTTGGCCGCGGCCCACTTGTCGGTGGCGACGAGGAAGTTGTCCACGAGCTGCGGCTCGTTCGCCACGTGCAGCTGGGTCACCTCCAGGTCGCCGCTCTTGATGACCTCCTCGTCGAAGAACGAGGCGGAGTAGGCGTCGACCGTGCCGCTCTTCAGGGCGGTGGCCGCCGAGGAGCCGTCCCCGACCGCCATCTGCTCGTAGTCGCCGTCCTTCGACAGGCCCGCCTGCGAGGCCAGCCATTCCTGGTAGATGACGTCGCCGCCGCCGGGAGCGCTGATGCCGACGGTCTTGCCCTTGAGCCCGGCGACGTCGGTGATGCCCGAGCCGGCCGGGGTGACGACCGCGAAGGTGCTCTTCTGGTACAGCGCGTAGAACGCCTGGATCTTCGCGCCGGTCGCGGCGGCCGACAGGTAGGCGTTGGGCGCGGCCGCGGCGAGCTCGGCCTTGCCGGTGAGCGTCGCCTGGACCGCGCCGCCCGACCCGTCGGTCGCCTCGAAGGAGGCGTTGATGCCTTCCTCGTCGAAGTAGCCCTTGTCCTCGGCCACGTACAGCGGGTACCAGGACAGGCAGCTGGCGAACGGGAGCGCGACGGTCACGTCGCCGGACGCGGTGGCCGTGTCGTCGCCGCCGCAGGCGGAGGCGAGCACTGCCGTGCCCGCCAGGACGGCGGTGGCCAGAAGCTTCTTCGACATGGGGGTGATCCTTCTCTCAGAACATGACTTCTTAGTTCTAGAAGTATTAGTGCTAAGAATTTTAATGCCTAGGCTCTTGCTGTAACGATTGTGTTAAACCACTGGTCAAGCGCGCGTCAGCCGGTAGCCGGAGGTCCGGCGGCCGAGCAGGAACGCGAGCAGGAGGCCCAGCACGACCGCGAACGGCGCGGCCTTCCTGGCCAGCACGGGCCCGGCCACCGAGCCGAGGTCCAGCGGCGGGGCCGCCGCGGGAGCCGCCACCGAAGCCGCCACCGAAGCCGCCGTAGGAGCCGTAGGAGCGGCCGGGGTCGGCTGGGCGCCGCCGGAAAGCGCCGTCTGGATGTTGGCCGCGAACGCCGCCACCACCTTGTCGCCGACCTCGCTGATGACCCCGCGCCCGAACTGGGCGGCCCGGCCCGAGATGTCGACCCTGGTGTCCACGACGACCCGGGTCACGCCCGCCTCGTCGCTGAGCCGGCACACCACATCCGCGGCCACGGCGCCCGCGCCCTTGGTCTCGGCCGCCTCGACGCGCAGCGCCACCGTGGACGATGGGTCGCCGGCGGTGTCGGTGAAGCGGCCCTTGCCCCGGTAGGACATGGTGATCGCGCCGACCTTGACGCTCATCCGGCCGGTGAACTCATCCCCGTCGAACCCTTCGAGGACCGCGCCCGGCATGCACGGGGCGAGCCGTGTGACGTCGTGCAGCACGTCGACCGCCTCGGCGAGGGGGACGGGCACGGTGAAGGAGTGCTGAAGCTCCATGGTCTTGCCTTTCAGGGCCGGGCGTCGGACGACGCGGCGCGGATGAGGTCCTTGACCCGGCTCGGGGTGAGCGGGCCGCGGGTGATGTGGACGCGGTCGGGCCCGAGGGCGTCCTCGACGGCGTTGGCGATGCAGGCGGGCGGGGCGATCGCGCCGCCCTCGCCGAGGCCCTTCACCCCGAGGGGGTTGAGGGTCGACAGCGTCTCGACGTGGTCGAGGATGTACGGCGGCGCCTCGGCGGCCGTCGGGACCAGGTAGTCCATGTAGGTGACCGAGCGCGGCTGCCCGTCCGGGGCGATCTCCAGCTCCTCGTAGAGCGCGCCGCCGATGCCCTGCATGACGCCGCCGGTGGTCTGGCCGTCGGCGACCATCGGGTTCACGACCCGGCCGCAGTCGTGCACGACCACGTAGGAGAGGATCTCGGTCTTGCCGGTCCGCTCGTCCACCTCGACGATCGCGCCGTGCGCGGCGCTGGCCACGGTCACCGTCGGCGGCTTGAAGAAGGTGGTCTCGTGGATCACCGCGCCGGGGCCGGTGCTGGTGCCGGGCACGAGCAGCGGGGCGCGGCGGGCGGCGAGGTCGGCGAGGTCGATCCCGGCCTCCGGCTTGCCGACCGGGCGGACGATCGCGTCGACGATCTCCAGCTCCTCCACCGCGACGCCCAGCAGCCCGGACGCGTCGGCGAGCACCTGGTCGCGGACGGCGAGGGCGGCGAGGTGGATCGCGTTGCCCGCGGTGACCATGCTCCGGCTGGCGAGGGTGCCGACGCCGTGGCCGATCACCCCGGTGTCGCCCTCCTTCAGGTCGATCCGGTCGATCGGGACGCCGAGCGCGTCGGCGGCGACCTGGGCGAAGACCGTCTGGTGCGCCTGGCCCTGGGAGCTGGCGCCGGTCGCGACGCGGATCCGGCCGGTCGGCAGGACCGTCACCGAGCCGCTCTCGAACGGGCCGAGGCCGGTGCCCTCGATGTAGAGGGCGAGGCCGACGCCGAGGCGCTTGCCGGGCGCGACGTCCCCGGTGCGCTGCCGCTCCCGGATCTCGTCGATCTTCAGGTGCTCGACGGCGCGGCGCAGCAGCTCGGGGAAGTCGCCCGAGTCGTAGGTCTGCATGGTGCCGTCGCGGTACAGCAGGCCCGTCTGGTGCGGCATGTTCTCGGGCTGCACCAGGTTGCGGGCGCGCAGCTCGTGCGGCTCGATCCCGATCTTGCGGGCGAGCCGGTCGATCGCCCGCTCCATCGCGAAGACCGCCTCGGGACGCCCCGCGCCCCGGTAGGGGGTGGTCATCATCGTGGTGGTGACCGCGCCGCGGACCCGCAGGTCAAGGGCCGGGATCACGTACGGGCCGATGACATGCGTCAGCGTGTTGTAGGGGACGACCAGGCCGGTGAGGTTGGCGTTGCCGAGGTTGAGGACGGCGTCGTCGCGCAGGGCGAGGAACTTCCCGTCGGCGTCGCAGGCGAGCGTGATGTCGTGGACCTGCTCGCGGGCGTGCGCGGAGGACGTCAGGTTCTCGGTGCGGTCCTCGATCCAGCGGACCGGGCGGCCGAGGCGGACGCCCGCGTAGGGCACGAGCACGTCCTCGACGTACTGCACGCCCTTCTGGCCGAAGCCGCCGCCGATGTCGGGGGCGGTGACCCGCACGTCCGAGGGCTCCAGCCGGAGCGCGCCCGCGATGACCTCGCGGAGGCGGTGCGGGGTCTGCGTGGAGGAGAACACGGTGAGCGAGCCGTCGCGCGGGTCGAGGGTGACCGCGACGCCGCGGGTCTCCATCGGCGAGGCGACGTACCGGTGCGACCGGTACCTCTCGGTCACCACGAAGGCGGCTCCGGCGAGCGCCTCGTCGACGTCGCCGTACTTGCCCTCGACGGAGATCGCCAGGTTGTCCTCGGTGCCGGGCACCACGATCGGCGCGCCGGGGGCGAGCGCCTCCAGCGGGTCCACCACGACGGGCAGCGCCGCGTACTCGACCTCGACGAGCTCCAGCGCGTCCTCGGCGACGTACCTGTCCTCGGCGACGACCATCGCCACGGCCTGGCCGACGCAGGTGACCCGGCCGTCGGCGAGCAGCGGCACCGGCTGCGGGCGCGACAGCGGTTTGACCCGCTCGCGCACCAGGTCGGGGACGCGCATCTCGGCTTCGAGGAACAGCGCCGAGACGGTGTCGCGGATGTCGTCCCAGGTGTAGACGGCGACGACGCCGGGCATCGCGCGGGCCGCCGCGCAGTCGATCCGGGTGATCTCGGCGTGCGCGTAGGGGCTGCGCACGAACGCGATCTCCAGCGCGCCCGGCAGGGACAGGTCGGCGATGAAGCGGCCCTTGCCGCGCAGAAGGGCGTCGTCCTCCTTGCGCAGGACGGGGCGGCCGATCAGCCCGGCCGGCTCGGTCGCGTGGGCTGCGCTCATCGCTTCGCTCCTTCGGAAGAGTGCGCGCACTCCGGCACGCCGAGGGCGCGGCGGGCGGCGGCGCTGATGTTGCGGTAGCCGGTGCAACGGCAGAGGTGGCCCGACAGGGTCTCGTCGATCTCGTCCTCGGTGACGGCCTCGTCGCCTTCGGCCTTCTCGTGCAGCGCGACGAGGCTCATCACGATGCCGGGCGTGCAGAAGCCGCACTGGAGGCCGTGGCAGTCGCGCATGGCCTGCTGCACCGGGTGCAGCTCGGAATCGGACGGCGCGACGGACTCGACCGTGCGGATCCGGCGGCCCTCGGCCTGGACGGCGAGGGTCAGGCAGGCCCGCACGGGCCTGTCGTCCAGGAGGATCGTGCAGGCGCCGCAGACGCCGTGCTCGCAGCCGACGTGGGTGCCGGTCAGGCCGAGGCGGTCGCGCAGCGCGTCGGTGAGCAGCATGCGGTCGGGCACGTCGACGCGGTGCTCGCGGCCGTTGACGTTCAGGGTGATCTCAGGCATCGGTGGGGCTCCCGGAGGCGGACGCGTCGGCCAGCGTGGCGCGGACCAGGTGGGCGGCGACCTCGCGGCGGTACTCGCCGGAGGCGTGGCTGTCGGACGCGGGCTCGAGGATCTCCGCGGTGCGGCGGGCGGCGGCCTCGAACGCCGCTTCGGTGGCGGGCCCGCCGGTGAGCAGCTCCTCGACCTCGGTGAGCCGGACGGGGGTGGAGCCGACGCCGCACAGCGTCAGGCGGACCTCCCGGACGGTCCCGGCGGCGTCCGCGCGAAGCAGCGTGGCGCACCCGACGAGGGCGAAGTCGCCGCTGCGCCGCGCGACCTCCTCGAAGGCCCAGCCGGTGCCCGGCGCGGGCAGCGGGAACTGCACCGCGGTGACGATCTCGTCGGCGGGCAGGACCGTGTCGAACGTCCCGGTGAAGAACGACGCCGCCTCGTAGACGACGGGACCGCGCGGGCCGAAGGCCAGGAGACGGGCGTCGAGGGCGCGCGCGACCGCGGGCAGCTCCGCGGACGGGTCGTGGTGGACGATGCTGCCGCAGACCGTGCCGCGGTTGCGGATCTGGGAGTGCCCGATCCGGGAGATCGCGGCGGCGAGGATCGGCAGGTGCGCCCGGACGAGGGGGTGCGCGGCGACGTCGGCCTGGACCGCGGTCGCGCCGACCTCAAGGCTGCCCGCGACGAGGTCGACGTAGTCGAGGCCGCGGAGCGCGCCGATGTCGACGACGGTGCCCGGCCTGGCCAGGCGCATGTTGAGCATCGGCACGAGGGACTGCCCGCCGGCGAGGATCTTGGCGTCGGGGTCGGCGGCCAGCAGGTCGGCGGCCTCGGTCAGCGAGGCGACCCGCCGATAGGTGAACGGCGCCGGCTTCACGGCTCCCGCCGCTGGTGTGTGGTCATGGGGGTGACTTCCTCTCCTGGACTCTCCCGGTGCCGCCCGGCCCCGTAGACTAGAAGTCTTGATACTGAGTTTTATAGCTTAGGCCAAAGATACTTAATCCAGAGAGATCTGGAGACCGGGATGGTGAGATCCGCATGGCAGCCGAACTCGGCGAGAGCTTCCGCGACGAGGTCGACGAGATCGTCGAGCAGTGGCGCGAGCAGCGCCCCGACGTCTCCCCCGAGGCGATCGGCGTCTTCGGCCGGGTCACCCGCATCTACCACACCCAGCGCGCGATCCTCCGCGAGGTCCACGAGCGGCACGGCCTGACCCTCGCCGCCTTCGACGTCCTGGCGAACCTGCGGCGCTCGGGCGAGCCGCACCGCAAGACCGCGGGCGAACTCGCCGAGTCATCGCTGCTCACCTCGGGCGGCATCACCTTCCGGCTCGACAAGATGGAGGCCGACGGCCTCATCCGCCGGACCCGCTCCAAGGAGGACCGCCGGGTCGTCTACGCCGAGCTCACCGAACTGGGCCTGGCCAAGATCGACGAGGTCTTCGCCGACCACCTGGCCACCGAGCAGAGCATGCTGTCCCTCCTCGACAAGGAGGAGGCCGCCCAACTCGCCGCGCTCCTGCGCAAGCTGGGGGCGTCGGTCGACGAGGCGGGCCGCCGCCTCGCCGAAGGCTGATCCGGAAGGCGGGGCCCCGGATCGACGGACTTCCCACGCACCCATGCCGCCCCCTGTCCCGCCGCCCCGTGCTCGGCGGCGCGTCCGCACCCGTCGGTCCAGGCCGTCCGGGCACGCCGCGCAGGGATCACCCCAGGTCAGAGCCGCATGATGTCCGGTTTCGACGGGTTCCAGTGTGCTGACTCAAGTACGCTTGAGAGCAAGGGGCACGCGCGACGGGAGTGGCGAATCTTGACCCGGATGTACTCGATCAGCGAGGTGTCGGAGCTGTTCGGCGTCTCGGTGGCGACGCTGCGCTTCTACGAGGAGATCGGGCTCGTGCCCTCCTCGGCGCGGCGCGGCAGGGTCAGGCACTACGACCGGGCGGCGCTGGAGCGCCTGGCCTACGCCCAGCTGTGGCACGAGGACGGCATGATGACCCTCGCCGACACCCAGGCGACCATGCGGACCAGCCAGGCGGCCGACCGGCATGCGCGGATCGCCGCCCAACTGGAGACCACCCGGGCCAGGATCCGCAGGCTGGAGCGGGCGGCCCAGGTGCTGAACCACCTCCTGGACTGCCCGGGCGACCACCCGCTGAACTGTCCCGTGACCGGGGCCCACATCCGCGCCCGCGTTGACGCGGTCCTCGCGGGCGAGCGGTTCACCGAGGACTTCCCCGCGGCCGATCCCCCGGGTGCTCCGGATGCTCCGGATCCCGCGGGCCGCGCCGGGTCAGCGGCGCCGGGCGATCAGCCGGTAGGCGTTCGCATGCCCCGGAACGAGGCGGCGGACCGTCTGGTCGAGCAGGAAGGCGACGGCGACGGCCGGGACCGCCGCGACCAGGGCGGCGACGTGCCTGAGGCGCCCCTGGAAGGTCGACACCGCCCAGGGCCGTGACGGCTTCGGCCCGAACGCGTTGAGGGCGACCAGCGTCGCGAAGACGAAGTCGTACCCGAGGTCGGCCTTGCCCCGCACGATCTCGACGACCTCGAACCCCGCTTCGGCGACCGCGTCGGCGAGGTTCCCCGACGGGTACATGTGCAGGTGCTGGGGCTGCATCCACTGGAACCAGCGGTCGCCGAGCAGCCGCGCGAGCGCGCACTCGGGGTCGGGGACCTCGATCTGGAGGAAGCCCCCGGGATCGAGCACGCGGGCCGCCGCCGCGATCTCGGCCCGCGGATCGATCGTGTGCTCCAGGTAGTGGTGCATGCTCACCACGTCGTAGCGGCCGGCGAGCTCCGGCGCCAGCTCCGTGAACCGGCCCCGGTGCGCCTCGGCGACCCAGCCGCGCGCGAGCCCCTTGAGAATGCCCGCCCCCTGGTCGAGCCCAGCGAATTCGGTGCCCGGCCACACCTTCTGCGCCTCTTTGCAGAAGTGCCCGAATCCCGCGCCCACGTCGAGCCAGCGCTTGGCGTTCCCGGTGTGGTCGAGGAGTGACCGCGCGCGGCGCCGGTAATCCCGGGTCGCCAGCCCGAACCCGAATTCCGTGGACGCCTCCCCGAGGCCGTCATAGGTGTCCCGGTAATAGAAGTCCAGCCCTTCCCCGCTGAGCCGGGGATTCTGGAACACGTGCCCGCACGCCCGGCACCCGTCGAGCGTGAAGACCCCGGGCTTGTGCTGCACGATGTCCGGCGTCACCGCCCGCTTCTCCAGCTCCGCCGACCCGCACCACACGCACTCGGTGCGCCGGGGCTCCAGGAATCTCTCCACCCCCCGGGCGACCTCCGCCCCATAGAACGCCCGCGCTTCCGCTTCAGCAGTCATAGCGGCCAAATGTACTCAGACAACCCCGAAAAACGCCCATTTTCATTTCTGTGATCTACATCACATCCACCGCCATGACCTGCGACGACCCATCCGTCTTGTTGACAGTCAGCCCCTTTTCGTAAATTGTCCAAGGAATGAGACGCCTCCTTTTTCCGAAAACTCTTCGTAACAGGGATGGCGGTGCCCGAACCACAACGGCCAGAACCACGACGGCCCGGCTGCTCCAGAGGAGCAGCCGGGCCGTCGCAAGACGCGGGTCAGTACTTGATGACGCCGCGGAGGTTCTTGCCGTCGCGCATGTCCTGGTAGCCCTGGTTGACGTCGTCCAGGGTGTAGGTGGTGGTGATGAGCTCGTCGAGCTTGAGCCTGCCCTCCTCGTAGAGACGCAGGAGGCGGGTGATGTCGCGGCGTGGGTTGGAGTTGCCGAAGAGGCAGCCGACCAGTTCCTTGCGCTGCATCGACAGGTCGAACAGGTTGAGCTTGACGTCCTCCTGCATGATCGGCGCGACTGCGGTGACGACGCCGCGGCCGCCCTTGGTGACCAGGGACATCATCTGGCCGATGAGGTCGCCGTAGGCCACGCCGGTGGTGAGGATCGCCTTGTCGGCCATCGCGCCCCACGTCAGCTCGCCGACCTTCGCGAACGCCTCCTCGACGGTGGCGACCGCGTGGGTCGCGCCGAACTCGAAGGACTTCTCGCGCTTCCACTCCACCGGCTCGATCGCGACGACGTGGCGGGCGCCGGCCAGCGCCGCGCCCTGGACCGCGTTGATGCCGATGCCGCCGAGGCCGATGACCACGACCGTCTCGCCCGCGCGCACGTCGGCGGCGTTGACGGCCGAACCCCAGCCCGTGGTGACGCCGCAGCCGACGAGGGCCGCCTTGTCGAGCGGGATCCAGTCGTCGATCTTGATGCAGGACGTCTCGCTGACGACCGTGTAGGGCGCGAAGGTGCCCGTGCAGGCCATGATGCCGAGGTCGGTGCCGTCCATCGCGTGGTGGCGGGCCGTCATGTCGGTGATCTGGCGGCCGGCGAGGATGAACGCGCCGAGGTCGCACAGGTGCTGGCGGCCCCGCGCGCACGACGGGCAGCGCCCGCAGGCGGGGATGAAGGACAGGACGACGTGGTCGCCCTCCTTCAGCGTCGTCACGCCGGGGCCGACCTCCACGACCTCGCCCGCGCCCTCGTGGCCGCCGATGATCGGGAACTGCTGGACGCCCATCAGCTCCGAGATGTCGGGCCCGAGCACCATGTCACCGGTGACGAGGTGCTCGTCGGAGTGGCACAGCCCGGACGCCGCCAGCTTGATCTTGACCTCGCCGGCCTTCGGGTCGTCGAGCTGGATGTCCTCGACCTTCCAGTCACCGTTCTGTTCCCACAGGATCGCTGCCCGAGTCTGCATGTGTTCCCCTTAGGGGGTCGGACCGTCGTGGCAGTCGCGCTCGCGCCTAGACGCGGCTTCCAGACAGGTGCGGTCGAATACTTCAGGTCCTCACTGCGCGAGAGATCGCCGCGCCCGGACCGGCCCGTGGCCGGGCCGCGGTTCTGTCTTCCGCTCAAAAGTCATTTCGGCACCTCCGAAGGGGGTGGCAGGAGGCCTTCGCCACGCAGCATGTCACGTAACAGACTCAGCGGACAATATCGGGAAGGGGCCGTCGCACAGCCGTCTTGACCGGTGGCTGTGCCGCCGCACCGTCCTCGTGCCGCGTCACGGGACCATCGATCACTTAGAGTGATCGATCGTGGAACGGTTGGCTGAGGACGAGCGGGCGCGGCGCGCGGCCCGCGGCAGGGCGCTCGCCGAGGATCTCGTGCGCGACGGGATCGAAGGCGTCGCCGTCACCTGGGTCGACACCAGCGGCATCACCCGGGTGAAGGGCGTGCCCGTCGGACGGCTCGGGCACGCCGCGGGCTGGGGCGTCGGCGCCTCCCCGGTGTTCGACCTGTTCCTGCTGGACGACTCGGCAGCGCCCGGCGCCTCCCCCGTCGGCGATCTCAGGCTGCACCCGGACCTCGACCGGCTCGTCGGGCGCACGGCCCTGCCCGGCTGGGCGTGGGCGCCGGGCGACCGCTACGACCAGGACGGACTCGCCCACTCCCGCGACGGCCGCGCGCTCCTGCGCCGCGAGTGCCTCCGGCTCGCCGCCGACGGGTGGCGGGTCCTCGCCGGGATCGAGGTCGAGTGGACGGTCTCGCGCGGCGAAGGCGAGGAGTTCACTCCCGCCTGCACGGGGCCCGCGTACGGGATGTCCCGCCTCAGCGCGCTGGGCGACTATCCGGCCGAGGTGCTCTCCGCGCTCGGCAGGGCCGGGGTCTCGGTCGAGCAGTTCCACCCCGAGTACACGCCGGGCCAGTTCGAGCTGTCGACCGCGCCTGAGGACCCCGTCGGCGCGGCCGACACCGCGGTGCTGGTCCGCGAAACGGTCCGGGCCGTGTCGGCGGCGCACGGACTGCGCGCCTCGTTCGCGCCCCAGCCCGCGCCCGGTCTCGTCGGTAACGGGGGGCATGTCCATCTCAGCCTGTGGCACGGTGACGTCCCGATGATGTCGGGCGGCCCGCTACGGTACGGGATGACGGCCGAAGGGGCGTCCTTCGTCGCGGGCGTCCTCGCCCGCCTTCCCGCCCTCCTGGCGGTCGGCTCCCCTTCCGTCGCCAGCTACCTGCGCCTCGTCCCCGACCGCTGGGCGGGCGCCTACGCCTGCTGGGGCCTGGAGAACCGCGAGGCCGCCCTCCGCTTCATCACCGGCCCCGCGGGCACGTCCCGCTGCGCCAACATCGAGATCAAGTGCTTCGACGCCACCGCCAACCCCTACCTGGCCCTGGCCGCGACGCTGGCCGCCGCCCGCCACGGCCTCGCCACGTCCGCGCCCCTGCCCGACCCCGTCATCGGCGCCCCCACGGACGCGACGGCCCGCCGCCTCCCCTCCTCCCTGCCCGAGACGACCGCCGCCTTCGCCGCCGACCCCGTCCTCACCGAAGCCCTGGGCGCCCCGATGTGCGAAGCAGTCCAGGCCGTCCGCACAGCCGAGACCGCCCTCTTCCCCGACACCTCCCCCGAGGAGGTCATCCCCCGCACCCGCTGGCGCCACTGACCCGAATGCGGGAGCTCTCGCGGGAGCCCGCCTATTCGGCGAACAGCCCCTCGACGGTCTGCGCGTTGACCGCGCGGGCGAGCCACGATGTCAGGACCTCGGAGTCCCGGCACGACTCGATGCGCTCCCGCGCCCCCTCGTCCAGCGTGATCCCGCGGCTCGCCAAGACAACGAGCACCGCGTCTGCCAATGACTCGGCCCGCCCCTCGGCCCGCCCCTCGGCCTTGCCCTTGCCGAAGTGCTCACGGGCAAAGGGGGAGAAAACGGGCCATTCTTCAGTTTTCATGATTTCCTCCATGATGGCACGGACCGCATTCGTCGATATGTTCCAGCAGTGTTCAGTGTAGGTGTTCCCCTTCGCGTGCGGAATGGACTTGACGACGTCGAGAAAGGTCCGCACGACGTCCTTGTCCGCCTCCCCGTGAGCCATGACGCTGAGGAGCGAGAGTTCGATGTTGGCGGCCGCCTCGACCGGATCCGTGATGGGAGGAATGGCACCGGGCCCGACCACATGCGGGTGGAAGGTGTAGCCGGGGAGGATCGTGACGAGCGGGATGTCATAGAAGGCGGCGACCGCCGGGACCGGCGCGATCACCAGGACGTGCGCGGGCCTGTCGAGCATCAGGCACAGCTGCATGGCGTACCGCGCCAGCTGACGGCGCTTGCGTTCGCATTTCTCGTACTGGACCTCGACTATCACCCCGAACTCGGGCGACTGCGGAGGCCCCGCGACGATGACCGTGTCGGGAGTGAAGTCACCCGAGGGGCGGGTGTTGAAGTCGTTGGACTCCACCCGGGCGATGCTCGTTCTGCCGACGGGGACACCGCAGAGATCGTGCAGGAGTTCCACGGCGAGACTCGGACGCCGACGGAAGATGCTGTTGAGGCTGTCGTGACGAGGGGAAGGCATGCCGGAAAAATACCGGGAGACATTCTGGCGTTCCGTCGGTTGAGCGAATTACCCGCAAAAGTGAGCTGCGATGGGATTTATCGGAACCAGCTCCATTTGGCAGCACATGGAGAATAAGAGATGGGTTCAAGTCCTATCGGAAGGAGGTCGGGGACGGAGGCTTGATCGGCGTGCGGCTCCGGGATCGGGGTCTTCCGGGGCGGGGAAGCGGGCCGGGGTCGTGCGGCCCCAGCACACCCCGGGGTGGAATGTCCATGTGCGAGGTGCTTGACGAGTAGCACGCGCGGTGGGAGCGACCCGGGCGCCAGGGGTCGCAATCTCAGTATCCCGTAATGCTAGTTTTGGATCCCATATGACGGACCATGGCTGTGTGGGGTACTCGGTGGGTCTGAGCGTCTCGGAGGGGGCCTTGGCCGCGGCGGCGGCGCTGACCGTCGTGCACCCCCATCAGCGCTCGCTCGGCGGGGACCTCATCGCGCTCGTGCACGACCGGCGGAGCGGAGGCGATCCCCTCGCGGTCCTCTCCGCGGGGACCGTGCCCGCGGGGCTCGACCTAGCCGCGCTCGCGGACGCGCCGATGCCTCGGCGCGGGCGACGTGTTCATGCGGCCCGCGCTCGCGGCGACGCTCGAAGAACTCGCGGAGGACCCCGCGTCGTTCTACACCGGCGCCGTCGCCGGACGGCTCGCCGAAGGGCTCGCCGCGTTCGGCGGGGCGCACACCACGGCCGACCTCGCCGCGCACGAGGCCGAGACCGTGCCCGCGCTCGGCCGGGAGGTCGGCGGGGTCCGGTGGTGGGTCGCGCCGCCGCCGTCGCAGGGGGCGCTGCTGCTCATCGTGCTGCCCGCCGCCGTCGAGGCCGCCGCCTCCGGCCGGGAGGCGGGGCTCGTCGAGGCGAGCCTGCGCGCCATGGACATGCGCGACCGGGAGCTCGGCGATCCGCGCACCGCCCCCGTGGACGTCGCCGCGGTCGACGAGGCGGGGCACGTCCAGGTCGCGCGCCGCATGCCGGGCCGCCTCGACGCCGCCACCCACCCCCGCGCCGACGGCGCCGCCGCGGTCCTGCACCCCTGACCCCTCCCGCCAGACCCCCGACAGGAGCACCGATGAGCACCCGGCACTGGACCGACCCCCTCACCGAAGCCGGGCAGCGTCGCGGAGCGCAAGGCCCCGTTCGTCTCCAGGCACCTGTGGGCGACCGTCTACGACGGCGCCCAGCGCTTCATCGCCGGCGAGTACCCGGACCAGCCCCCCCTCGGCGACCCTGCCGGCGTCCACGCCTGGCAGGAGGCCGACCGCTCCCTCGACGGCGCCGAACTCGTCCTCTGGCCCGTCGTGGGCGTCCACCACGCCCCCCGCCCCGAAGAGTGGCCCATCATGCCCGTCCACCGCATCGGCATGCGCCTGGAACCCGACGGCTTCTTCGACCGCAACCCCTCCCCCGGCCTCCCCACCCCCAGCCGCCACTGCGCCCCGCCAGAGTCCGTCACCGACTCCTGCTGCCACTGAACGGGCCGGGCTCGGAGCCCGTGCTCCGAGCCCCCGGACTCGTCGGCCGCGGCGCAGGGATCAGAGCGCGAACCAGTGGATGTGCGTGCACGACGCGCAGACCAGGCAGGTCGCGTCCATGTTGGCCCAGGCCAGCTTCATGAACTCCATGCCCGTGGTGTTGAGCTTGTAGTGGCGCGTGTGGAAGTGGTCGTACCGGCAGACGACGCAGGCGAGGACCTGCCCGTTGGGGAGGCTGATCCGAGAGGGCTCCGCGGCCTTGAAGATCTTCACGAGAGTGAACTTATCTCTACATATCGCCCATACGTCACTAGTCGACATGTGCATTATGCGCCAACGTGGAAGGCATGGAAGGCGAATTCGGCGAGTGCGGTGAGGTGGTCCAGGGGTGGGGGTGTCGCTGCGGGGACGGGTCGAGGTCAACGGTGGCCATGGCGGGGAGGTCTAGGTCGACGCGGCCGTCGGGGCCGGCATAAAGCTCTTCTAGGCCGTCGGCGGCTACCGGATCACGGCGCTGCTCGGCTCCGGCGGCATGGGCCGTGTCTACCTCGGCACGAAGCGCAGCGGACGCCTCCTGGCGATCAAGGTGATCCGGCCGGAGTACGCCGACGACGAGCACTTCCGCGACAGGTTCCGGCGCGAGGCCGAAGCGGCGGAGCGGGTGCGCGGGATCTACACCGCGCCCGTCGTGGACGCCGACCCCGACGGCTCCCACCCTGGCTGGCGACCGCCTACGTGCCGGGGCCGTCGCTGGCCGCCGCCGTCGCCGCGCACGGGCCGCTGCCCGCCGGATCGGTGCGAGTGCCGGCCCTCGGCGTCGCCGAGGCGCTGGCCGCCGTGCACGCCGCCGGCCTCGTGCACCGCGACCTGAAGCCCGGCAACGTCCTGCTGTCGGCCGATGGCCCCCGCGTCATCGACTTCGGGATCGCCCGCGCCGCCGACGCCGCCCCGCTCACCCGCACCGGGGCACGCATGGGCTCGCCGCATTTCATGTCGCCCGAGCAGGCCGCGGGCACGAGCGCGGGGCCGCCCGCCGACGTCTTCGCGTTCGGCGCGACCGTGCTCTACGCCGCCACCGGCCGCCCGCCGTTCGGCGAGGGCGACTTGGCCGCGGTGCTGTACCGGATTCTGCACGCCGAGCCCGACCTGTCCGGCTGCCCCGAGGATCTGCTCCCCCTCGTGGGCTCCTGCCTGGCCAAGGACCCCGCCGACCGGCCGACGGTCTCCTCGGTCCTGGAGGCGCTGCCCGCCGATCCTGGCGCGACGACCGTGGACTGGCCGCCCGCGCGCGCCGCGACCGGCCTGGACGCCTACGCCTCCCCGCCCGAGCCGCCGCCCACCCGTCCGGCGCGGCGGTCCGTGCCCGTCACGGCAGGGCTCGTCGGGGCGGCGGCGCTGCTCGCCGCCTCAGTGATCGCCGCCGCCGTGATCCTGCGCCCCGAGCCGCCCGTCCAGGTGGCCGTCGCCCGCCCCGCCCGCACAGGGCCGCTACCCCTTCGACCGCCAGATCTTCCGGGACGCCGAGTGGATGGTGGCGCTCGACCGCTTCGAGGTCGAAGGGAGCACCGCTACCGTGCGCGTCACCATCTCCCGCCGCTACGGCTCGGGCGAACTCGTCTGCCCGAAGGGCGCGCCGAACAACATCTCCCTCATCCTCGGCGGCCACGTCAAGGGCCTCACCCTCACCGACCCGTCCTGACCTGCGGAGCGGAGCCGCAGGGCGGGCGCGTCGCCCTCGGCGGGTGTGACGGCGCACAGGATGCGGGTCTGCGCCTGTCCGGGGCCGGGGCCGCTTCCTAGACTCGGGGCGGAGCCGAGGAGGTCGGGCATGGCGGTGAATCCCGGGGACGAGGGGCTGCGGAGGTTCCTCGGCGAGGACGACGGGGAGCCCGTCGTCATGCTGAACCTGCTGCGGTTCGCCGAGGGCGGGCAGGCGCTCTACAGCGAGTACTCCAAGCGGGCGGCGCCCTTCCTGGCGCGTTACGGCGGCACGCTCCTGTACGCGGGGCAGGGCCGCGACGCGCTCGTCGCCGAGGCGGGGCAGGCGTGGGACGCGGTGCTCGTCATCCGCTACCCCAGCCGCGACGCGTTCCTCCAGATGATCGCCGACCCCGGCTACCTGGAGGTCGCCGCCCTGCGCGAGCGTGCCCTCGCCGAAGCGGTTCTCCAGCCGACGTCCGCCTGGCCCGGCAGCCCCTGACCCGCGGTTCAGCCGCCGAGGCGGAGGCCGAGGCCCTGGGCGCGGGCGCGGGTGTGGACGACGTGGGCCGCGGCGACGTCGAGGGCGGCGTGGCCTGTGGACTTGAAGAAGGTGAGGGCGTCCGGGGAGGGGCGGCCGGGGCTGCGGCCCGCGAGGACGTCGCCCAGGGAGGTGACGCGCTCGGGCGGGACGCCCTGGAGTTCGTGGGCTCCGGCGGGGAGAGGAGCGGCCGCCGCGCCGGGCCATTCGGCGAACAGGATCGCGGACGCGACGGTCTCGGGGCCGACCTCCGGGCCGTGGAAGCCGCCGACGGAGCCGACGTGCGTGCCCGGCGCGAGCCAGGAGTGCTCGAACACGGGGGCCGTGGCGTCGGTGCAGCACAGCACGATGTCGGCGGCGCGCACGGCGTCCTCGATCGCGGCGGCGGAGCCTTCGGGGTGGCGGGCGGCGAGCGCCTCGGCCGCCTCGGGGCTGCGGCCCGCGACGGTCACCGGCAGAGCCGGGTGGAGCGCCGCGAGGAGGGCGACCTGCGCGGCGGCCTGCGTGCCGGTGCCGATGACGGCGGCGCGGCGGGCGTCGGGGCGGGCGAGCGCGCGCATCGCGACGGTGGCGACGGCCGCCGTGCGGACCGCCGTGATCGGCTCGGCGTCCATGATCGCGAGGACGCCGCCGTCCTGCTCGTCGAAGAGCGCGACGACGCCCTGGTGCGAGCTGCGGCCGGAGCGCAGCGGGTCGCCGAAGACCGAGACGAGCTTCGCGGCGAGGCCCAGCCCGGGCACGTAGCCAGGCATCGCGCCCAGCAGCCCGCCGGGGGCGAACGCCGCGACCCGGGGCGGGGCGGACGCGGTCCCGTCGGCGACGGCGGTGAGCGCGACGGCGACCGCCGCGACGACCTCGGCCGGGTCGAGCGCGGCGGCGGTCGCGGCTCCGTCGAGGACGAGCGTGCCGGTCGGACGGGAGGCTTCGGGGGTCATGGGGCGGCTCCGATGAGTGCGGCGGCGAGGGTGGCGGCGGCTTCGGCCAGGGCGGCGAGGAGGGTCGGGAGGGCTTCGGGGGTGAACTCGCCGCCGGGGCCGACGAGGGTGAGCGCGCACACGGGCCTGCCGTCGACGAGGACGGCGCGGGCCGCGGAGGCGACCATCCTGTCGGCGCGGCCGTGCTCGACGGCGAAGCCGGTCCGCTCGGCCTCGGCGAGGGCGGCGCGGAACTCGTCCGAGAGCCCGAGCCCGCCGTCGGCCTCCGCGGCGCGCAGGTAGGGCGCGCGGGCGTCGGCGGGCAGCGCGGCGACGAGGGCGAGCGGCCCGGCGAACTTGTGGGCGGGCAGGGCCTCACCGACCAGATCGGTGATCATGTGCAGCCGCGCGGGCCGGAAGGCGTCGAGGACGAGGGAGGTGTCGGCCTGCGGGACCTGGAGGTTCACCATCAGCCCCGTCCGCGCGGCGAGGTGCTCCACGACGGGCCTGGCCAGCGCCGTCAAGGAAGCGCCAACGGGCGTGCGGGCCAGCCGCAGGATGCCCGCGCCCGGAAGGTAGGCGTCTCCGGCGCGCAGGATCCAGCCCCGTCCGACGAGGTCGGCGAGCACCCGATGGGCGGTCGCGCGGTGCAGCCCGGCCGCCTCGGCGATCTCGCTGAGCCGCAGCGGACGCCCGGCGGACGCGGTGATCTCGATGACGTCGAGGGCCTTGTCGACCGCCGAGTTCGCCGATCTGGGCACCGATCCCCTCCCCCACCTGCACCAACGGTCGCGAATCGCGCTACCGTGTGGGCAGATTACACCAGACAAGACGATTGTTACGTACTACGTAACAGCCTGGGACAGGAGGTGGGGCGTTGCTGGAGTTCCCGGGCGCGCCGACCCCGTACGCCCCCGCGCCGGAAGACGCGGTCACCGTCTACCAGGGGGCCGCGCTCATCGACGGCAGGGGCGGCCCCTCCCGTCCGGGCACCTCGATCGCGGTCAAGGGCGCGGTGCTCGCCTACGTCGGCCCCGACGCCGACCTCCCCGCCGGGTTCGCGACGGCACGGACCGTCGACCTCGCCGGCCGGTACGTCATCCCCGGCCTCATCGACACCCACCAGCACCTCGCCACCCCGCCCGACCGGCCCGTCGCGGAGTTCGCGCTGCGCCGCCAGGTCTACGGCGGCGTCACCGCGATCCGCGACATGGCCGACGACCTGCGCCAGGTCTCCGACCTCGCCCGCGCCACCCTGGTGGGCGAGATCCCCGGCCCCGACCTCGGCTACGCCGCCCTCACCGCGGGTCCCGGGTTCTTCGGCGACCCGCGCACCTGGGAGGTCTCGCGCGGCGCGGCGCCCGGCGCGGTCCCGCACATGCAGGCGATCACCGACGCGACCGACCTCCCCCTGGCCGTCGCGCTGGCCCGCGGCACCGGCGCGATCGCCCTGAAGGTGTACGCCGACCTGCCGGCCCGGCTCGTCGCCGAACTCACCGCCGAGGCGCACCGGCAGGGCCTGCACGTGTGGGCGCACGCTGCGGTCTTCCCCGCGACCCCGCGCGACATCGTCGAGGCGGGCGTCGATGTCGTCTCGCACGCGACGCTCCTCGCGCACGAGGCGTCCGCCGAGAACGGCGGTGCGAGCTACGCCGCGAAACCGCCGATCGACTTCGCCCGCTTCGCCGGCGAGGACGACCCCGTCATGGCCGCCCTGTTCGGGCTGATGCGCGAGCGCGGCACGATCCTCGACGCGACCGCGGTCCTGTACTCGGTGCTCTCCGCCGATGCGGACTTCCCGCACGGGCCCGAGATGGCCGCGCTCGCCGTCCACCTGACCCGGCAGGCGCACGCCGCGGGCGTCGAGATCTGCGCGGGCACCGACTACGAGACCGACGCCGACGCGCCCTACCCGTCGCTCATCGACGAGATCGAGTTCCTCGTCGCGCGGTGCGGGTTCACCACCGCGCAGGCGATCCGCGCGGCCACGCTCGTCGGCGCCGAGGCCATGGCCGCGGGCGGCGCCATGGGCACCGTCGAGCCGGGCAAGCTCGCCAACCTCGTCGTCCTCGCCGAGGACCCCCACGCCGACATCGCCGCGCTGCGGACGGTCGTCGGCACCCTCAAACGCGGCAGGTGGTTCGACCGCGCCGACTTCGAGAACGGAACCGAGCCGTGAACAGCGACCTCCCCCTGATCGTCAACGCGCTCGGCGCGCTCGACAACCCCAACGCCGAGTCCTCCCTCGCCGCCGCGAACGCGCTCATGCAGAACAGCGACGAGATGACCGTCGACGCCCGCGCGATCGCCGATGCCCGCGCGTCCGGCCTCACCGCCGTGAACGTCACCCTCGGGTACGTCATGGGCGACCTGCCCCCTTACGAGCACAGCCTCGCCGAGATCGCCCACTGGGACCGCGTCGTCGCCGACCACCCGGGCGACCTGCGCAAGGTCCTGCGCGCCGCCGACATCACCGACGCCCGCGCGCACGACGAGATCGGCGTCATCTACGGGTTCCAGAACGCCGTCCAGCTCGGCGACGACCTCTCGCGCGCGCGGGAGTTCGCCGACCTCGGCGTCCGGGTCGTGCAGCTCACCTACAACCAGGCCAACCACCTCGGCGACGGGTCCATGGCGCCGGAGAACCGCGGCCTCACCTTCTTCGGCCGCGAGGCCGTCGCCGCGCTGAACGAGGCCCGCGTCATGGTCGACCTCTCGCACAGCGGCGAGAACACCTGCCTGGACGCCGCCCGCTACTCCACCGCACCCGTCTCGATCAACCACACGGGCTGCCGGGCCGTCACCGACCTGCCGCGCAACAAGACCGACGAGGAACTCCGCCTCGTCGCCGAGCGGGGCGGCTTCGTCGGCATCTACTTCATGCCCTACCTCGCGCCCGACGGCCAGGCCCGCGCCGCCGACGTGGTCGAGCACCTCGCGCACGCGGTGAACGTGTGCGGCGAGGACGCCGTGGGGATCGGCACCGACGGCGGCATCACCAGCTACGACGACCTCGACGCCTACCGCGCCCACCTGGCCGACCACACCGCCGCCCGGGTCGCCGCGGGCGTGGCCGCCACCGGCGAAGGCCCCGACACGTTCCCCTTCGTCGTCGACCTGCGCGGCGCCGACCAGTTCCGCACCCTCGTCCGCCTGCTGGAGGAGAAGGGCTTCACCTCGACCCGTATCGAGAAGATCCTCGGCCTCAACTTCCTCGCTTACGCCGAACGCGTCTGGGGCTGACCCGCGCGAAACCAGCGCGGCACCAGGGGGGCGCTGTCGAGCGTCAGATGGTCACCCCATGGCCGCGTCCTCAACGGCGGGATTCCCCGGCAAGGCGAAGCGTCGACGCGGCGTCACCCGGTCGGTGTCGCGGACCGGGTGACGCCGCGGGCACGGAAGGTGCGGCGGTAGGTGTCCGGGGGGACCCCCACCGTGCGGTGGAAGTGGCGGCGCAGCGTCGTGGCGGTGCCCATACCGGTGGTGGCGGCGACGGCGTCGATGGCGGTGTCGGTCGTCTCCAGGATCTCCCGGGCGCGGCGGATGCGCTGGATCAGCAACCACTGCAGCGGGGTGGTGCCGGTCGCCGCCTTGAACTGCCGCGTCAGGGTGCGGGGGCTCATGCGGGCCTCCCGGGCGAGGTCGGCGACGGTGAGCGGCCGGTCCAGGCGGGCGAGCGCCCACGGCAGGAGGGCGGCGAGCGGGTGGTCCGGCGACGCGGGGACGGGCGCCTGGACGAACTGGGCCTGCCCTCCCTCGCGGTGCGGAGGGACGACGAGGCGGCGGGCGACCGTGTTCGCGGTCGCCGAGCCGCGGTCGAGGCGGACGAGGTGCAGGCACAGGTCCATGGCGGCGGCCTTGCCCGCGGAGGTGAGCACGCCGCCTTCGTCGACGTAGAGGACGTCGGGATCGACCCGCACCTTCGGGTGGCGCAGGGCGAGTTCCCGGGTGTGCGCCCAGTGGGTGGTGGCCCGCCTGCCGTCCAGGAGTCCGGCGGCGGCCAGCACGAACGCGCCCGTGCACAAGGACGCGACGCGCGCGCCCGCCTCGCGCGCGGCGCGGACGGCGGCGAGCAGTTCGGCGGGCGGGTCCACGTCGATGTCGGCCCAGCCCGGGACGATCACGGTGTCCGCCAGTGCGAGGTGGTCGAGGCCGTGGTCGGGATCCAGGCGGAACCTGCCGAAGCGCACCGGCCCGGGGCCGCAGAGGGCGACGTCGTACCAGGGACCCCGCACGCCGTCCGGCGCGAAGCCGAACACCTCGTGGGCCAGGGACAGCTCGAAGTGCAGCATCCCGTCGGTGACGGCCAGCGCGACAGTGCTCATGTCCGGAATTGTACGGATGACGGCGTTACCGCCACTCGTCGTCCGCGTCCTTCCCGGCCAGAGTGAGCACAGCGGAGAACCGAAGGAGCGGACATGGGATTCAAGGTCGCGGTGTACGGCGCCTACGGGCACACGGGACGCTTCGTGGTGGCGGAGCTGCAAGCGCGCGGGTTCGTCCCGGTGCTCTCCGGACGGGACGCCGGCAAACTGGCGGAACTGGCGCAGGAGTCGGGCCTGGAGGCCCGCACGGCTTCGGTCGCCGACCTTGCCTCCCTCGACCGCGCCCTGTCCGGCGCGGCCGCCGTCATCAACTGCGCGGGCCCCTTCGCCACGACGGCGGCCCCGGTGATCGAGGCCGCGCTGCGCGCCGGAATCCCCTACCTGGACGTGGCCGCCGAGATCGAGGCCAACGCCGACACCTTCGCCCACTTCGCCGACCGGGCCCGCGCCGCCGGCGCGGTCATCGTCCCCGCGATGGCCTTCTACGGCGGCCTCGGCGACCTCCTGGCCACCGCCGCCATGGGCGACTGGACGGCTGCGGACGAGGCCCACATCGCCTACGGCCTGAGCGGCTGGCACCCCACCGAGGGAACCCGCGCCGCGGGCGCGGTCTCCCGCGAGCGCCGCGCCGGCCGACGCGTCCGCTACACGCACGGCCGCCTGGAATACCGCGACGACGCCGCCCCGAGGCTGGACTGGCCTTTCCCCGACCCGGTGGGCCCCCGCCCCGTCATCGCCGAGTTCTCCATGGCCGACGTCGTCACCGTCCCCAGCCACCTGGCGATCCCCGAGGTCAGCACCTACATGACCGTCGAGGCGGCCGGAGAACTCGCCTCCCCCGACACCCCCGCGCCTGCCCCGTCCGACGGCTCCGGCCGCTCCGCCCAGACCTTCCTCGTGGACGTGAGGGTGCGCTCCGGATCCGCCGAACGCCGCGCCATCGCCAAAGGCCGCGACATCTACGCCGTCACCGCCCCCCTCGCCGCCGAGGCGCTCGACCGCATCCTCACCGGCCGCACGAGAACGACCGGCGTCGCCTCCGCGGGAGAGATCTTCGACGCCCCCGACTTCCTCCGCGCCCTGTCCCCCCACGTCACCGTCGAACTGCCCGCACCCGCGGCGACGCCCTGACCTGCCGTGAACACGCCGCGGCCCGGCGCCGCGGAAGCGGGGCCGGGGTCGAGCGGTGGTCAGGCGGGGAAGGCCTGGGCGCGGAGGGCGCGGAGGCGGTGCATGACGGCGCCGTCGGCGAAGGTGTCGTGGAGGGTGAGGTAGAGGGCGTAGAGGGCGTCGTAGGCGGTGGCGCGCTCCGAGTCGGGGGTGTAGACGGCCTGGTCGCGGTGGCCCATGGCGGCCGAGGCCGTGGTGATGTCGGGGTACTGTCCCGCGGCGACGGCGGCGTGGATAGCGGAGCCGAGGGCGGGGCCCTGGGTGGAGCCGATGACGGACAGGGGGCGGCCGAGGATGTCGGCGTAGGTCTGCATGAGGAAGGTGTTCTTCACCAGGCCGCCGGCGATGATGAACTCCTGCACCGGGACGCCGGACCTCTCGAAGGTCTCGACGATGTGCCGGGCACCGAAGGCGGTGGCCTCGATGAGGGCGCGGTAGACGTCCTCGGGCTTGGTGGCCAGGGTCTGGCCGACGATGAGGCCGGACAGGGTGTGGTCGACGAGGGTGGAGCGGTTGCCGTTGTGCCAGTCGAGGGCGACGAGCCCGTGCTGGCCGACCTGCTGGGCTGCGGCGAGCGCCGTCAGGTGCTCGTGGAGGCTGATGCCGGCTTCTTCGGCCGCCGTCGCGTAGGAGGCGGGGACCTGGTTGTCGATGTACCAGGCGAAGATGTCGCCCACGCCGGACTGGCCCGCTTCGTAGCCGTACAGGCCGGGCACGATGCCGTCGGCGACGACGCCGCACATGCCGGGGACTTCGGCGAGCCTGTCGGAGGGCATGATGTGGCAGGTCGAGGTGCCCATGATGGCGACCATCTGGCCGGGGCGCACCGCGTCGGCGGCGGCAGCGGTGACGTGGGCGTCCACGTTCCCGACGGCGACGGCGATGCCCTCCGGCAGCCCCGTCCACACGGCGGCCTCCGCGCTGAGGCGGCCCGCGAGGCCGCCGAGCGGGGACAGCTCGTGGGCGAGCTTGTCGGGGAACGACGCGAAGCCCGGGTTCAGCGCGGAAAGGAACTCCGCGGACGGGTATCCGTCCTGGTAGATGCCCTTGTATCCGGCGGTGCAGACGTTGCGGGTCTCGACGCCGGTGAGCCGCCAGATGATCCAGTCGGCGGCCTCGATCCAGCGGTCGGCGCGCGCGTACAGCTCTGGGTCCTCCTCCAGGAGCTGGAGGCCCTTGGCGAACTGCCACTCCGAGGAGATCTTGCCGCCGTAGCGCGGCAGCCACGCCTCGCCGCGTTCGGCGGCCAGGGCGTTGATGCGGTCGGCGTGCTCCTGCGCGGCGTGGTGCTTCCACAGCTTCGGCCACGCGTGCGGCCGCGACGGGAACAGATCGGACAGCGGCGTGCCGTCCTCGGTCGTCGGCAGCACCGTGCAGGCGGTGAAGTCCGTGCCGACGCCGACGATGTCGGCGGGGTCGACGCCGGAGGCGGCGACGGCCTCGGGCACGGCGGTGCGCAGCACCTCGATCCAGTCGGCGGGCGACTGCAGCGCCCAGTCCGGGCCGAGCGGGGTGCCGTCGGGCAGGGCGCGGTCGATGACGGCGTGCGAGTAATCGTGGACGGCCGAGGCGATCTCGGCCCCGTCGGAGACGCGGACGACGACGGCCCGGCCGGACAGGGTGCCGTAGTCGACGCCGACGGTGTAGCGGGGTGCGGTGCTCATTTTCGGTGCTCTCCTGGGACCCCGGGGCGCGCGCTCGGGCACTGAGCACGCCCCCGGGGAGTCATCAGACGGGTCAGAAGCCCTGGGCCAGGCGGTAGTACGCCTGGTTCCAGCGGATCTCCTGCGCGAAGCGGCGCGGGGTGGTGTCGGCGCCGATGGTGAGCAGCTCCACGCCGAGCATCTCGGACATGTCGTAGAGCGTCTCGGCGTCCAGCGCGCGGGTCAGGACGGTGTGGTGCGGACCGCCCGCGGTCAGCCACGCCTCGGTGGAGGTCCGCAGGTTCGGCAGCGGCTTCCACACGGCGCGCGCCACCGGCAGCGCCGGAAGCGGCTCCGGCGGGGTCACGACCTCGATCTCGTTCGCGACGAGCCGGAACCGGTCCCCCATGTCGGCCATGCCTATCACCACGGCGGGGCCGGGGTCGGCGTCGAACACCAGCCGGACCGGGTCCTCACGGCCGCCGATGCCGAGCGCGTGGATCTCCAGCGACGGCTTCCCGGACGCGATCGTCGGGCAGACCTCCAACATGTGCGCACCCAGGATCAGCTCCGAGCCGGGCACCAGGTTGTAGGTGTAGTCCTCCATGAAGGAGGTGCCTCCGGGCAGGCCCGCGGCGGCGGTCTTGAGGGTGCGCAGCAGGGTCGCGGTCTTCCAGTCCCCTTCACCGCCGAACCCGTAGCCGTCGGCCATGAGCCGCTGGACGGCGAGGCCGGGGAGCTGCCGGAGCCCGCCCAGGTCCTCGAAGTTGCTCGTGAACGCCCCGAAGTCACCGGCTTCGAGGAAGGTCCGCAGGCCGAGTTCGATCCGCGCGCCGTAGCGCAGCGACTCGTGCCGCTCGCCGCCCGCCCGCAGTTCGGGCACGACGTCGTAGGTGTCCTCGTACTCCTTGACGAGATCGGTGATCTCCGCGTCCGCGATCGCGTCGACGACGTCGACCAGGTCGTTGACGCCGTAGGTGTTGACCGAGACGCCCAGCTTGAGCTGTGCCTCGACCTTGTCGCCTTCGGTCACGGCCACGTCGCGCATGTTGTCGCCGAAGCGCGCCAGCCGCAGCGTCCGCAACTCCGCCACGCCGAGAGCGGCCCGCGCCCACGACTCGACCCGCGCCGCCACGACCGGGTCGGACACATGGCCCGCGACGGTCTTGCGCGGCACGTTCAGTCTGGCCTGCACGAATCCGAACTCGCGGTCGCCGTGCGCGGCCTGGTTCAGGTTCATGAAGTCCATGTCGATGGTGCCCCAGGGCAGTTCGACGTTGGCCTGCGTGTGCAGGTGCAGGAACGGCTTCGCCAGCGCGTCCAGGCCGGAGATCCACATCTTCGCCGGGGAGAAGGTGTGCATCCAGGCGATGAGGCCGGCGCACGAGTCGTCGGCGTTGGCCTCCAGGAAGACCCGGCGGATCGCGGCGGCGTCGGTGAGGACGGGCAGCCACTTGAGCCTGACGGGCAGGGCCTCGCCGAGCTTCGCGGCGATCTCCTTGGACTGGTCGGCGACCTGGCGGAGGGTGTCCTCCCCGTACAGGCCCTGGCTCCCGGTGAGGAACCAGATCTCGCGGGTCGTCTCAGCCATGGCGGCCTCCTTGATGTTCGGGGCCGTCACTGGCCGTAGACGTTCTGGTAGCGGTCGTAGAGGGAGTCGACGTCGTCCTGCGGCAGCGGCAGCGGGGCGCCGAGCTGGCGGGAGATGTGCACGGTCCGGGCGACGTCCTCGCACATCACCGCCGCCTTGACGGCCGAGCGGGCCGAGCCGCCGATGGTGAACACGCCGTGGTTGCGCATGAGGACGGCCGGGCTGCGGTGCCCGTCGAGGGTCTCCACGATGCCCTTGCCGATCTCGTCGCCGCCGATCAGCGCGAACGGGCCGACGGGGATCTCGCCGCCGAACTCGTCCGCCATCGCCGTCAGCACGCAGGGGATCGCCTCGTTGCGGGCCGCCCAGGCCGTCGCGTAGGTCGAGTGCGTGTGGACGACGCCGCCGACGTCGGCGCGGTGCCGGTAGACGTAGGCGTGCGCGAACACGTCGGAGGACGGCTTGAGCGCGCCGGGGTCGACCGCCTTGCCGTACATGTCGCACAGCACCATGGACTCCGGGGTCAGCTCCTCGTAGGCCAGCCCGCTGGGCTTGATGAGGAAGTGCCCGTCGTCCACGCGCGCCGACACGTTGCCCGCGGTCCACACGACGAGGCCGGAGTCGATGAGGGCCTGGTGCAGGTCGGCCAGCTCGCGGCGGACGTCGGACAGTACGGCAGGGCTCGTCACCTTGCTCACCTTCTTGTTAGCGCTAACATTCGGCGGCCCCGCAGGGCCGGGTGAAGAAGGGCGCCGGAAGCGCCCTTCCGGCTACTTCACGGCGCCGCTGGTGATGCCGGAGATGATCTTCCGCTGGGCCACGGCGAAGACCGCGACGAGCGGGAGGCTCATGAGGATCACGTAGGCGAAGATCAGATGCCAGTTGTTGAGGTAGAGGCCCGCGCTCGCCACCTGGAACAGGTTGAGCGGCAGGGTCTCCAGCCGTCCGCCGACGACGAAGAACGCGTAGAACACGTCGTTCCAGACATAGAGGCAGACGAGGATCGTGGCGGTCGCCAGCACGGGGCGCAGCAGCGGCAGCACCACCCTGAGGAACACCTTCACGGGCCCGGCGCCGTCGATCTGCGCCGCCTCCTCCAGGGACGCGGGGATCGTCCTGACGAACCCGGTCACGAAGAAGATCACCGTGGACAGGTAGATGCCCATGTACACGCCGATCATCCCGACCGCGCTGCCCGCGAGGCCCAGCTGGCGCAGCAGCAGCACGAGCGTGACGACGGCCGGCGGCAGCACGATCCCGCTGATCGCCAGCGCGTACAGCGCCGCGTTGAGCTTGGACGAGCGGCGCGCGAGGACCCACGCGGCCATCGAGCCGACGACCAGCACGCCGAACACCGAAGGGATCACCACGAGGAGGCTGCCGAAGAAGCCCGCCGGGATGTTGCCGTCCGTCCAGACCTGCTTGAGGTTGTCCCACAGCTGCCACTGCGACGGCATCGAGAGGTCCGGCTGGAGGGCCTCGCCGCGCGACTTGCCCGCCGTCGCGACGACGAGCCACAGCGGCACGCCGATCACCACGACCGTCAACACGACGGTGAAGAACGGCTGGATCCGGGTCCAGGCCTTGGAGTCGCTCAGCCCCTGGCGGACCGTGGAGGAGGCTTTCACAGGATCTGCTCCCTCTTGCGCAGCAGGGCGATGACGGGGAACGCCATGAGCGCCACGATGAGGAACAGCACGAGGCTCATGGTCGTGGCCTGGGCGAACAGGCCCTGGCCGAACGTCCGGTAGATGAAGATGTTGAGGATCTCCGTCGTCCGGGCGGGGCCGCCCTCGGTCGTCGCCTGGACGATGTCGAAGCCGTTCATCGAGCCGAGCAGCGACGTGGAGACGTTGAAGGTGACGGCCGGGGCGAGGAACGGGAAGCGGATCTTCCAGAACATCTTCCAGCGGGACGCGCCGTCGATCTTCCCGGCCTCCAGGACGTCCGACGGGATCGTCTTCAGGCCGGCCAGGTAGATGAGCATCGACAGGCCCATCCACTTCCAGGCGTGCACGACCGACACGGTGACGATCGTCCAGTTCGGGTCGGCGAGCCAGGCGTAGTCGATGTCGTGGCGCAGCAGCGAGGTGAGCGCGGCATTGAGGCTTCCGTCGGGCTTGAGCAGCGCCTGGAAGATGTAGCCGACGGCCAGGGCCGACATCATCACGGGGATGAGGAAGAACACCCGGGCGGTCCGGTTGACCTTGGTGTCGCGCTCCAGCAGGACCGCGAGGAGGAAGCCGAACAGATTCTGGAAGATCGCGACAAGGACCGCGTAGACGAGCGTGATCCGCAGCGCGCGGAACAGGGTCCCGTTGGACGCGAGGTTCTCGAAGTTGGCCGTGCCGACCGCGTTGATCTCAGCTTTGAAGCTCGACCAGTCGGTGAAGGCGTAGATGAAGTTGAAGACCGTCGGCAGGAAGAAGAACACGAACAGGATCGCGAACGCGGGCGCCAGGAACCACATCGGGTGCGTGCGCTTCACGACGCGGTCGCGCGCCTTCTTCGGGGCCGCCTTCTTCGCGGCGCGGTGCGGCCGGGCGGGCTGCGCCGGCTCCGGCTCTGAGGCCGTTTCGATGATCGTCTGCATGGTGCGGCTCCTTGCCGGCCGGACGGCCCGGGGGTCCCGGGCCGTCCGGTAGCGGGGTCGGCGTCCCGGGCTAGAAGCCCGGGGCTCCGGCCGCCTGGGCGAGCTGGGCGAACTGGTCCTGTGTGGCCTCGGCGACCTGCTCCGGCGTCATCTGGCCGGTGATCATGTCCGCGAGGTTGATGTACAGGTCCGGGTTGGCGATCGCGAGGGCCTGCATGGACCCTGCCGCGTCGCCGAGGGAGGCGTGCACGTCGAGGAGGGCCCGCGGGACGCCCGCGGGGTTCTTGACGGCGGTCTCCAGGGAGACGGTCTGCTGGTCGGCGACGAAGTCGGCGTAGCCGGGGCCCATCCAGTAGGACATGAGCTGGCGGGCGGCCGACTCGCGGTCGGCGTCACCGGTCTTGAACGCGACGAGCGCGTTGGCCTGGTCCGGGATGTAGGTGCCGGTGTTGCCGTCCTGCGAGATCGGGAAGAAGCCGATCTTCTTGTTCAGCTCCTTGGTGTCGGCGAGCGACTGGAGCTGGCTGAAGAAGGTGTTCGTCTGGACGACCATGGCCGCGTCGCCGTTCAGCAGGGCCTCGCCCTGGTCGGCGAAGGTCGCGGTCTTGATGTCCTTGTTGAACAGGCCCTCGTCGATCAGCGACTTGTAGTTCTTGATCGCGTCGAGGATGGGGGCGTCGGTGAACTTGGTCTCGCCCGCGTTCACCTTGTCCCACAGGCCCGCCTTGGCGGCCTCGGCGAGCTGGACCTGGATCCACCACTGGGTGCCCCAGCGGTCGGCGGCCATCTCGTGGAACGGCGTGACGCCCTTGCCCTTGATCTCGCGGGCGGTGTCGGCCATGTCCGCGAAGTTCTTCGGGGTGGCCTTGATCCCGGCCTTCGCGAAGACTTCCTTGTTGTAGTAGACGCCCTGCACGGCCGGGCTCGACACGAGCGCGGCGTAGCGGGTGCCGTCGAGGAGGCCCGCGAGGTCCTTGAGCTCCGGCGTGAGCTTCGACAGCCAGGGCGCGTCGTCGAGCGGCTGGAGGTTGTTCTTGGCGTTGATCGCGGTCAGCATGGACGCGGTCGGCTGCCAGAAGGCCAGGTCCGGCTTGTCACCGGTCGCGACCTTGGTCTGGACGCCCTGCTCGTAGGGGTCCGGGATGGTGACGATCTCGACCTCGGCGCCGGTGGCGGCCTCGAAGCCTTCGACGACCTTCTCGGGGACCGTGCTGCTGCTCTGGGCGGCCCAGATCGTCAGCTTCTCGCCGTCCAGCTTGGCGGTGGGGTCCGCCCAGGTGACGGCCGCGGCGTCGTCGGACGAGGTGCTCGCGCCCGGGTCGCTGCAGGCCGCCGCGCCGAGGGCCAGCGAGGCCGCTGCGGCAATGACCTTCCACTTTTTCATCGGTGATCTCTTTCTCGGGTGGGGGAGATCCGGTCCACGGCGCGGAACAGACAAAGGTAACTGCTCACTGTGTGCGCTCGGCGACAGATCGGATTCGGAGGAAGCGTGCGGTACAGGGGGCCTCGACGGGGTCGGAGACCGACAGGAGGCCGGTTCCCGCGTCGAAGGACGTCTCGTAGGCGGTCAGGTCGCGGGGGTACAGGGTGTCCAAGACCACATCGCGGCCCGCGAGGTGCGGGAAGGACAGCTCGACGGAGGCGTCGCCGCCCCGGTGCCAGAGGGCCAGGTAGGTGGTGTCCCCGGCGACGAGGGCGACGGCCGTCCACGGGTCGGACCAGCCGGGCAGGCCCAGCGGCCAGACCGGGACGGACCCGGCCAGCTCGGCGCGGACGTCCTTGTGGACGGCGACGGCCTCGCGGACGGAGGCGAGCTGCGCGTCCGTCATCCGGGCCAGGTGGCCGGACAGGTACATGCGGCCGGGCATGCCCGTGACGAGGCAGAACGCTGCCTCCTCGGGCGTCATTTCCGGCTGCGGGTAGGCCCAGTTGCCGGCCTGCTCGGGCAGCACCGACAGCGGCGCCGAGGCGGCGATCGGCGGGTACAGGGTGAAGTTCTGCTGGTCGGTCGTCGACTGGAGCTGCAGCCGGGACAGCAGCGCGTAGTCCATGCGCATCGCGCCTGAGCCGCAGTTCTCCAGGACCAGGTCCGGGTGGCGGTCCAGGACGCCGTCGAGCCAGGCCAGGTGCGCCCGGTTGTGCTCCAGCAGGCCCGCGCCGACGCTGTCGGCGGCGAGGTCGGTGCCCGCGCCCGGGTCGATGTTGTAGTCGAGCTTGAAGAAGCCGACCCCGTACCGCTCGACCAGGCGGTCGACGGTCGCGTCGAGGTGCGCGACCGCGGCCGGGTGGCGCAGGTCAAGGTGGTAGCGGCCGTGCTCGACGACCCGGACGCCGTCCCGCTGGAGGAAGGCCTCGGCGGGCAGCGTGCCGGCCAGCGGGCTGCGGACGCCGATCACCTCGGGCTCCAGCCACAGGCCAGGCCGCATGCCGCGCTCGCGGATGTGCGCGACGACCTTCTCCAGGCCGCCGGGGAACCGGGTGGTCGACTCCTCCCAGGCGCCGACGCCGTCCCACCAGTCGCCGGTGTCGTCGTACCAGCCGGCGTCGATGCAGAAGATCTCCGCGCCCGCCTCGGCCGCGGCGTCGATCAGCGGGAGCAGCTTCTCGGTCGTCGGGTCGCCCATGAGGGTGTTCATGTAGTCGTTGAAGACCAGGGCGAGGGCCGCGGTGTCGGGGTGCGGGCGGCGGATCGCGCGGCGGTGCGCGCTGAGCGCGGCGACCGCCCCGTCGAAGCCCGCGGCGGAGGTGGCGAGGGAGACCGGCACCGTCGTGAAGGACCCGCCCGGGGCGAGGCGCTGCGACCACTGGTGGTCGATGTCGTTCGGGCCGGTGAAGGCGGCGTAGGCGCCGTCGAGGCGCTCGGCGACCTCCCAGCGCCAGGCGCCGTTGTGCTCGACCTGCCACACCCAGGCCTGCCCGGACGCCGGGTCGAGGAGCGCGCCGGTCGGCAGCGCGCCGCCGGTGGACCAGGCGCCGGTGCTGATCGCGGCGAACCTGCCGCGGCCGTGCTGGGGGCCGTGCGCGGGCAGGTCGAGTTCGACGGCGGGGCCCTCGCGCAGCGCGGTCCTGGTGAAACGGCCCTCGCCGAGCCACTCGCCCTCGCCGCGCACCACTTCCAGGCCCGCCACGGACAGCCCGTGGAAGCCCGCCGCGAAGGACGTGACGCCCAGCAGCAGGACCGGCTCGGCGCCCTCGTTCACGATCTCGGTCCGGGCCTGGACCGCGGCGACGCCGTCGGCGGAGCGGAGGTGGACGCGGGCGGCGAGGCCGGTGACGGCGTCACGCAGGTCGATCCGGAGGGTGTGCCAGACGCCGTCGCGGCCCGCCTCGGAGCCGGTGAAGGCGAGGCGGCGGCCGATCGTCGTCTCGGAGAAGCGGCCGGAGACGTGGCCCCTGCCCTGCCCGGGGGTGAGGATCTCCACGAGCGGCTGCGCGGTCGCCGCGGTCTGGGCGAGCGGGGCGTCGGCGGGGGCCGCGGCGATCGCGCGCACGCTCACCGGGGCGCCCTGGGCGGTGTCGACCACGAGGGTCAGCGCGGCATGCCCCCACACCAGGCGCTGCGCGGCGTCCACTGCGTTCAAGTCCAGCTCCTCAAGATCACTCGGGGTGGCGGTCGGCGGCGTGGGGGGTCGTCGTCGTCCCGCATCTGGTCATGTGACCGGTCACATCTTGGAGTGTGAACGGTCACATGGCTACATGGGAAGTGTTCTTTGCCGTTCCGTTACATGAAAGTAACTTCAGGTCCGGTGGGGAGTAACCTACTGCCGACCGGGGGGTGCTGTGGACTCGCGGAGCACCAGATGCGGCACCGGGAGCGTCGCGGAAGGGCCCGCAAGCCCGTCCATCTCGGCCGCGAGAGCCGCCAGGCAGGCCCTGCCGAGAGCCGCGAAATCGATCCGGACCGTGGTGAGCGCGGGCGTCCAGTAGGCCGAACCGGGAACGTCGTCGAAACCCACGACGCTCACGTCGCCGGGCACGTCGCGGCCCGCGTCGTAGAGGGCGCGCCGGACGGCCAGGGCGGTGTCGTCGTTGCCGCACAGGATCGCCGTGACCTCGGCATCCCCTGCGAGAGTCCGCCCCGCCTCGTAGGCCGACCGCGTGTCCCACCCGGCGGGAACCACTTCCGGCACGGGCGCCCCCGCCTCGTCGAGCGCCTGCCGCCACCCGGCCTCGCGGCCCCGCGTCCCCGACTCCGACGGGATCGCCACGTGGTGCACCGTCCGATGCCCCAGCCCGAGCAGATGCCGTGTCGCGTCCGCCGCCGCGGGCCCTTCGTCGAGGCAGATCACGGTCCGCTCGCTCTCCACCACCGCCCCCGGCTCGACGGCCGCCACGGCCGGCACGTCCGCCGGCAGGAGCCTCAACGCCGCCATCCCCTCCGCGTCGAACGCCACCACGACCACTCCCCCGGCCGTCGGATCACTCGCGTACTCGACGGCCTGCCGAACGTCGGCCTGCCGCCCCGACTCGATCACCCGCACCCCCACCGAGAACCCCTGCTCCCGAGCCTCCCCCTCGATCCCCTGCAACACCGACGCATACCCATAAAGCGTCGTATTCGACGTCACCACGGTCACCGCCCGAGCCCGCCCCAGCCCCAGCGCCCGAGCCGCCCGACTGGGCCGGTACCCCAACCGCCCCATCGCCTCGACGACCCGAGCCCTCGTCTCCGCACTGACCCGAGGCGACTCATTCAGCACCCGAGAGACCGTCTGATACGAAACCCCCGCAGCCGCCGCCACATCCCTGATACTCGCCACCACACCCCTCACTCCCCCGCGGCCCGCCCGCACCCAACCGCGCGCACCTCGTCCAACGCCCCGAAACCTTACCCCCGCGGCGATTCTCCCCTGCCACAGAGCTCGCACGGCCCCGCGCCCCTCCGGTTGGACGACGCCGAAACCCTCTCAACGATCTTGGCCTGGGGCCGACCTCCGACGACGAGAGAACCCGGTGCCGCGGTCGCCGCACCCGCGGACTCGGCTCAGCCCGCCTTGCGGAGGGGCTGGAACTGGATGCTCAGATGCACTTCGAGGGCTTCGGCGAGGCGCTCCAGCATGGGGACCGTCGGCATGGTGCCGCCCGCTTCGAACCGCGCGACCGCCGACTGCTTGAGTCCCGCGCGTTCGGCGAGCACCGTCTGGGTGAGGCCTAGTTCCTCACGGCGACGGCGCACGGCCGAGCCCAGTTCGAAACGGAGGCGAGCCGCCTCATAGGCGGCTCCGGCACCGGGACGGCTCATGATCTCGGCCCGCTTGTCCGCCCAGGCCCTGCGCTCGCTCATGCAGACCACTCCTCGTCCACCGGGTGCGCCTGGGCGATGCATCGCTCCATGGCCCGCACCGCCCGTTCGATCTCGGCCCTCTCACGCATGCGCTGGAGGAGGGGAGGTGGGCGGCGGCGCAGACGATCGTCAGCGCCGCACCTGTTCGCCCGGCGGCCTTGCCGAGGGCGGAAGGCTCAGAGCAAGTCGAAGTATTCACGTTGTTCCCAGTCTGAGACTTCTGACAGGTATCGGGAGAACTCTGCTCTCTTGAGGTGGACGTACCAGTCGATGATGTTGTCGCCGAGGGCCTTGCGGAAGGTCGCCGAGGCGGCCAGGGCGTCGATGGCGTGGCCCAGGGTGCCGGGCAGGCGGACGGCCTCGTCGGCGCAGGGGGGGCTCGGTGGGCGGGCCCGGTGAGGTGGCGCGGTCCAGGCCGTCCAGGCCGCTCACGAGCTGGTAGGCGATGTACAGGTACGGGTTCGCGGCGGGTTCGCCCGAGCGGTTCTCCAGGTGCGCGTTCGGGTCGCCGGCCATGCCGACGACGCGGACCATCGCGCCCTTGTTGTCCAGGCCCCAGAGGATCCGGTCGGGGGCGAGGGAGAACGGCTGGTAGCGCTTGTAGCCGTTGACGGTCGGGGTGGTGAACACGGCGGCCGTCGCGTGCCCCAGGAGGCCGCCGAGGTAGTGCAGCCCGTCGTCTGACAGGACGCGGGAGGGGTCGGTGGAGGCGCCGGGACGCCCCGGCCGGCCGACGCTCGCGGGGTCCATGCCGTCGGCGGCGCGGGCGAACACGTGGAACTCCAGCTCGGGGCCGACGGTGAGGGCGAGGTCGCGGTCGGCGAGCGCGGCGAGACAGCGCCGCGGGATGCCGCGTGCAGTACGGGACCGCGCCGCCGTCGGGTAGCGCAGGTCGGCGAGGAGCAGGCCGGTCCACTCCGACCAGGGCAGCACCCGGAACGTCGCGGGGTCGGGCACGAGGACGTCGCCCACACTGGCGATCCCAAATATCGCACTATGGATCTAAGGATGGCAAGTTTGGATCCAATTTTCCGAAACCCGTAACAAGTACGCCATATGACGCCATCCCATATCCCGTGAGTACGGACAGTGGGTCGAATTCAGGCTTTGAGCGGCGTTTCCGGACCACGAGGGCCGTTAACACTGCCGTCACCTGCGTGAACATCCCTGCACCCGAGCGCAGGAAGCGTCCCGCACCACACCGGCGACCACCGCCACGGGCAGGCGTGGATCGCCCGTCCTGCCCTTGGATGGACCCCAAAGCCTCACGGCGCGACGGAACAGAGCCGGAAGCGCCCAGGCCCCGGCCGATCCGCGCCCCGCACGTCACAGCCGGGGAAGATCGAGAAGTTCCGCATCCCGAACTCGCGATCGAGGATCCACGAACCGGGCATTCGGCACGGATCGATGCCGCGGTCCCCGCCGGACCGGACGACGTGCCGGGAGACCGCTTGCTATCATCGGTCCCAGAACCGATCTATTGGATCCATGCGACTCGCGCCGAGCCCGTCATCGCGGCGCGGGCGCGGGCCGCCCTCCGAAAGGTCCCAGCACCGTGGACTCCGACGCGACCTCCCTGGGCCGCAGCGCCCTGGTGGACGAGACCGCCGCCGCCATCCGCGCCCGCATCATGTCGGGCGAGATCCCGATCGGCGCGCAGCTCCGCCAGGCCGAACTCGCGGCGCGGCTCGGCATCAGCCGCACCCCCATCCGCGAGGCGCTGCGCCAGCTCCAGGCCGGCGGCCTCATCGAGGTGCTGCCCCGGCGGGGCGCGGTCGTGCGCGTGCCGTCGCCGTGGGAGGTGCGCGAGGCCTACGAGGTCCGCGCCGAACTCGAGGGCCTCGCCGCCGAACGCGCCGTCCGCCGCGTCACCCGCACCCTGCTGGACGAGCTGCGCGCCACCAACGAGGTGCTCCGCACGAGCGAACGGCCCGCCACGCCCCCGGCGCCCGGCGAGCCGATGTCGCCGACCACGCTCGCCAACGACCGCTTCCACGCCCTGATCCACGAGATCGCCGGCAACGACCGCCTCACCCGCACCATCCGCGAGATCAACGAGGCCTTCCCCCGCAACGTCTCGGCCAACGTCCTGCAGGACGACCCGCGCCACCAGACCGACAACCTCCACGAGCACGAGCGCATCGTCGCCGCCCTCGAATCGGAGGACCCGAAGCTGGCCCGCCGCGAGATGCGCGACCACGTCCTGGCCGCCGGCGAGCAGCTCGCCCGCTGGTACGAGCGCCGCACCGCCACGGTCTTCCGCGGCTGACCCGCCCGGGTCCGGCCGCTTCGGCACCGGGCGCGGCGGGAGCCCGCCTCACCCCCGGCCCAGGGCCTCGCGGACGCCCTGGGCGCCGAGAACGCCCAGGAGGGCCAGCGCCTCGGCGTCGGAGGAACCCGGCGGGGCGGTGTACAGGACGAGGTGCTGGTCCTGGCCGGAGAGGGCGAGGGCATCGCAGTCGACGGTGATCGGCCCGACGACCGGGTGCTCGAACGTCTTGGTCAGCATGTGCGACTCCTGGACGTCGTGCCGCTCCCAGAGCCGGGCGAAGGTGCGGCTGCCCTCGCGGAGTTCGTCGACGAGCCCGGTGACGTCGGGGTCGGACGGGTAGCGGGCGAGGGCGGCGCGCAGCCGCATGACGACGTGGTGGCGGAACTCGGCGCCGTCGGAGACCCCGTACGGCGCCGTGCCGGGATCGGACGGCGTGCGGAACGCCTTGCGGGCGAGGTTGCGGTCGCGCGGGGCGAGCGCGCCGAAGTCCTCCATGAGGGCCGCCGCGAGATCGTTCCAGGCGAGCACCTCGAACACGGCGGACGTGACGAAGCCCGCCGTCTGCGGCAGCCGGTCCAGCAGCGCGCGGATGCTCGGGCGGACGTCGCGCCGGTGCAGCCCGGTCCGGGCCGGGGCGGTGCCCGCCAGGACGTGCAGGTGATCGGACTCGGCGTCGGTGAGCCGCAGCGCGTCCGCGATCCCGGCGAGCACCTCGCCGGACGGGCGGGGCGCCCTGCCCTGCTCCAGCCGGACGTAGTACTCGGTCGAGATGTGCGCGAGGACCGCGACCTCCTCGCGGCGCAGTCCCGGGGTTCTGCGGCGGGGGCCCGAGGGCAGGCCCACGTCCTCCGGCCGGAGCCGCTCGCGACGGGTCCGGAGGAAAGCGCCGAGTTCCTGTCTGTCCATGGCCCCAGTCTGCCCGCCGAGCGGCCGCGGATCCTGGTACCGCCTGTGCCTGCCTCCGGATCCGGCCGGCGGCGAGGCTTGCGGGCATGACGAACACCGCAACCACAACCCTCGGCCTGCTCACGGGCAAGGTCGTCTTCATCACCGGCGCCAGCCGCGGCATCGGCGCGGCCGCGGCCCGTCTCTTCGCCCGCGAGGGCGCAGCCGTCGTCCTCGCCGCCCGCGGCGCCGACGCGTTGGAGGCGGTCGCCGCCGAGATCCGCGCCGACGGCGGAACCGCCGACGCCGTCGCCCTCGACCTCGCCGACCCGGCGAGCGTCCGCGCGGCGGTCGACCGTGTCGAGGCCCTGCACGGAAGGCTCGACGGGGCCTTCAACAACGGCGCCGCCATCCAGCCGCCCGGCCCCCTGGACACCACGGTCGAAGCCGACCTCGACGAGCAGTACGCCGTCAACTTCCGCGGCCATTGGACGGCGATGACGGCCGAGGCCGCGCTCATGCGCCGGAGCGGCGGCGGCGCGATCGTCAACACCTCCAGCATCGGCAGCCGCCGCGCCAACCCCGCCCTGCCCGCCTACGGCGCGATGAAGCGCGCGCTCAACAGCATCACCGAGACCGCCGCGGTCACCTGGGCCGCCCACGGGATCCGCGTGAACGGCATCACCCCCGGCGGCACCGCGACCGCGATGATCGACGCCTGGGAGGCCGCCACCCCGGGCATCGTCGCGAAGCTCGGCTCCGCGATCCCGCTCGGCCGCATGGCCGAGCCCCGTGAGGTCGCCGAGGCCGCGGCCTGGCTCCTCAGCGACCGGGCCTCCATGGTCACCGGGGCCATCCTCCCCGTGGACGGCGGCGCCGGCGCCTGACCCGGCGCCCGCCCGGGATGAGGCGGCGGTCCTCGCGGGCCGCCGCCTCAGGGCGTGGCGCTACGCCGACCGCAGCAGGTGGGACGGGTCCAGGAACTCCAGATCGGGGCGCGGCACGGACCGGACGAGGTCGGCCAGGGCCTCTCCGATGGCGGGTCCGAACTTGGGGCCGTGGCCGGAGCAGGCGGCGGCATGCCCCGCCAGCGCGCGTCGGCGTGGGCGCGGGCCGCGCGTCGACCGACCGTCCGTCAGTCGAACCGGGCCTGGAGATCGGCCTTGCGGACCTTGCCCGTCGCGTTGCGCGGCAGCTCGGCCACCGCCTCCACCCGCTCCGGCCACAGCCGCGCCGGGACGTCCCCGGCTTTCAGGAAGGCCGTCAGCTCCGGCAGGCTGGGCGGCTGGCCGCCCGGCACGGGGACCACGACCGCGCAGGCCAGCTCGCCCCGCGCCGGGTCGGGCAGCGCGACGACCGCGGCCTCCGCGATCTCCGGATGGGCCGCGACGGCCTGCTCGACGGCCAGCGCGCTGATGTTCTCGCCCTTGCGGATGATGATGTCCTTCAGCCGCCCGGTGATCGTCACGAAGCCCTCGGCGTCGAGCACGGCGAGGTCGCCGGTGCGCAGGTAGCCGTCGGCGTCGAAGGCCGCGGCGTCCAAGGCGGGATCGGCGTAGCCGCGCATCACCTGCGGGCCCTTCGCGCGCAACTCGCCCTCCTGCCCCGGTCCGAGCACGCGCCCGGCGGGGTCCACGACGCGCAGGTCGACGCCCCGCGTGGCGCGGCCCTCGGTGCGGGCGAGGGCTCCGTCGGGGTCGTCCGGGCCGCCCATCGCGAGGACCGGCGCCTCGGTCATCCCGTAACCCGACAGCACCCCTGCGCCGCCGAGCAGCTCCTTCACCTCGGCGTGCAGCGCCGGCGGCTTGGGCGCGGCCCCTGCCGTCATCGCGCGGACCTGCGGGAACAGCCGCCCGGTCCGCCGCCGGGCCAGGGCGAGGTAGGACTGGATGAACACGGTGCCCGATCCCGCGAGCGTGACGCCCTCTCGCCGCTGGTGTTCGGTGCTGCGCTCGGGCTCGAAGGACGCGTCGAGGATCAGGGTGCAGCCGGACAGTAGGCAGGCGCCGAGCCACGTGCCGCAGCCGCCGATGTGCGCGACGGGGAAGACCAGGCCGACCCGGTCCGCCTCGGTGCAGGCGATCCGCTCCCCCATCGCGCGGGACGAGGCCAGCACCGAGGCGTCGGTGTGCCGGGCGCCCTTGGGGTCGGCGGTCGTCCCCGAGGTGTAGAAAACCCAGCGCACGGGGTCTCCGTCGGCGGGCGCGGGCGGCGCTTCGAGCGGCTCGGCCTCGGGCAGGCCGCCGTCGAGGATCACCGTCTCCAGTCCGGGCAGGCCGTCGGCGGCCTCCCACGCCTCGCGGGCCAGGTCGCGGCCTCCGGCCGTCGCCGCCGACACCAGGAGCCGCGCGCCGGTCTGGGCGAGGGCGAAGCGGAGCTCGCGCGCGCCGAGCACGGGCATCACCGGGTTCTGCACGGCCCCGACGCGGGCCAGCGCCGCCGTCAGGACGAGTGCCTCGACGGTCGTCGGCAGCCGCCAGGTCACGGGGGTTCCTGCGTGGACGCCCCGTTCCGCGAGCCATCCGGCGGTCCGTTCAGCGGCATCCCGGAACACCCCGAAACTCAGCGCCCTGCCGTGTTCGTCCACCAGCATCTCCGCGAACGGGCTCGCTTCCGCTCGCGCCGCCACCAAACCCCACAAACCACCAGAAAACTCAATCATCGGCATGATCGTGAGCATAGATTTCACTGTGGGGCGAATAAAGAGATCGCGGGCATCGGGCACGGGCCCGCGCACTGCCTGCACACTGTCCGAGCGGGGACAGCCCTGTGCGGCCGGGAACAGAGCGCGACGGGCGATCGTTGCCGCAAGCGGAAGATCCGGTGGGAAGAGGGTGGCGGTATGGCGGTGGACTCTGCGGCACGGCGGCCTTCGGCGCTGCGCCCGTTGCTCATAGGCGGCGCGCTGGTGACGGTGCTCGGCCTGCTGTTCGGGGTGCCCTGGTGGACCCTCGTGGCCGCGCCCGGCTGGAGCGGGCCCGTCTTCGCGGCGGGCTCCGCGCTGTTCGGCGCCGCGGCCGTCGCCGCCCCCTTCCTCATGTTCGCGGGCCGCCGCGAGAACGGAGACCGGCTTTCGGTGGCCGGGAGCGTGCTGCTCGGCTCGGCCTGGGTGCTGTTCAGCCAGTCCGTCATCGCCGTCGCCGTCCGGCTCGGGCTTGAGGCCGCGGGCGTGCAGAGCGCGGCGCGGATCACCGCGGCCTGGGTCGCCGCGGTCTCGGCGGGCCTGCTCCTGTGGGGCTACCGCGAGGCGATGCGGGTGCCACGCGTGAAGAAGGTCGACGTCGTCCTGCCCCGGCTCGGCGCGGGCCTGGACGGCACGCGGCTCGTCCTGCTCACCGACACCCACTACGGCCCGACGAACCGGGCGGCGTGGTCGGCGAAGGTCACCGAGGCCGTCAACGCCCTCGAACCCGACATCGTGGCGCACACCGGGGACATCGCCGACGGCACCGTCGCGCAGCGCCGCGACCAGGCCGCGCCGCTCGCCGACATCCGGGCCGGGCTCGCCCGCGTCTACGTCACCGGCAACCACGAGTACTACGGCGACCCGCTCGGCTGGGTCGCACACCTCGCCGCGCTCGGCTGGCAGCCCCTGCGCAACGACCACCTCGTGGTCGAGCGCGGCGGCGACCGCCTCGTCCTCGCCGGGATCGACGACTTCACCGCCCATCACTCCGGCCACCCGGGCCACCGCGCCGACCTCACCGCGGCCCTGTCCGACGCCGACCCCGACCTGCCCGTCGTCCTGCTCGCGCACCAGCCCAAGCAGGTCGCCCAGGCCGAGGCCGCGGGCGTCGACCTCCAGCTGTCCGGCCACACCCACGGCGGGCAGATCTGGCCGTTCCACCACCTGGTGCGCATCGACCAGCCCGAGGTCGCGGGCCTGTCCCGGCGCACCGGCCGCACCCAGATCTACACGAGCCGCGGCACCGGCTTCTGGGGCCCGCCCTTCCGGATCTTCGCCCCCAGCGAGATCACCCTCCTCACCCTCCGCGCCGCCGGGTGAACCCGCGCACATGAGGCGGTAAAAGCGGCGGAAAGCCAGCATCGCCCCGAGCAGCGGCCTCACTACCCTGTGCGGTTATGCGTTCTCTCTACGCGCTCGCCGCCGTCGCGCTGCTCGTCCTGCCCGCCACCGCCGCCTCGGCGGGGCCCGCCACCTCGGGGATGTCCGTCCCGATGAAGGCGGTCGAGGCGGAGGGCAAGGCGCTGGACGTCCTGCTCCTCTACTCGTGCGAACCGAAGGGCGAGACCGCGATCCTGACCGTCTCGTTCGGGCAGCCCAAGAGCCCGCTGGGCGAGATCGAGGACACCGCGCCCGCCGGACGGCTGCGCGAGAAGGTCGAGTGCGGCACGCTGCGCCGCCACTCCGTCCGGGTCCCGGTCAAGCGCAACGGGCCGCTCGTCGCGGGCGAGATGACCACGATCACCACCGAGCTGCACAGCACCGAGGGCGTCAAGCTGCACAGCACGGCCAGCACCAAGAAGGTCGCGGCCGGCAAGAAGAAGCGGGGCGGCACCCTCGGCAAGAAGAACCCGCTGGGCAGTCCCCTCAGCGGGCTGTTCGGCAGCCTCGTGCCCCGCTGATCCGGCGTTTTCCGGGCCCCGGCCGCGTGGGGGCCCGGAAACCGTTCCTTAACAGTGTCCAGGAGTGTCTGATCCTGTCTCCTGGTGCTGCGCGTATCCCGAACGGTGTCGGATGCGCTGGTCTCCGTTGGATGCGCTGGTCTCCCGCGTTCACTCTCATCCCCGTCCGGCGAGGTGCATCATGTGCATGCTCCGTGACGGGTGGGCGGGTTTCCGCACGCCCCGTGCACCTGGTCCGGCCTGGACGGTCCGATGCCCGTACCGATCGCTCTGGTCGATAGGGGGCGGTGCCGTCCGTCGCCGGATCGGGTGTCTAAGGGCGCGTCTGCCGATCGCGATGCTTGCGGCATCGTGACGGGACATTTTTCGCTTACTGCTGGTGAGGGGTCTGCGCCAGTGCTGGTCGCCCCGCATCGAGGTGTACGCCGGGTCCACCGCCACGATCGCCAGGCCGTGTTCGGTGGCCATGGACACGAGCCGGGCTTTGAGCTTTCCGGTCGGCATCGATGAATGCGGTAGGCGACCGCCCGGTGGGCTTCGATGCGGTCGCGCCATTCCGCGCCCCGGTGCGCGAACGCCATCGTGCAGGAAAGGACATACCGGGCGATGTTGCAGGACCGCCCTGATCGGCCTGGGCAAGCGATGCGACAGGGTCGCGATACCGGCTTCGAAGGACCGGATGTGCGCGGTCTGGCACGCGCCGCGACAGCGCCCACTGGTCGTGGCTGGCTTTGGTGATGCTCCCTGCCCAGCGGGAGGATGAGACGGCGGGGAGCGCCTGTTTGCGGGCCGCCCATCTGCCCGCATCGTGTCCCAGCCCGTCGGCGCACCGGGCTTTTAAGGTCCAGGGACGCCAACCGGCCGAGGTGCTCGCCGACCAGGCGCAGCACCCGCTCGTGCGCCGCCTCCACCACGAACGGCGCCACGACCGACCGCAGCGGCCTTCTCCCGCCACCCCACCCGACGCCGCCGGCAAGCCCGGTCCTTTCAGGAGACACGATCCCGATCACCACAGAAACTTACCCACAGCACTCATGCGACCAGAGAACACTCATGAACACTGAGAGACACTCAACCGGCAACAGTCCCGCCTTTTGCCCTGGGGCGGTGCTGCCCTTATCTTGCACGCCATGGAGGACTATTCCTGGGCCAAGGGCGTGCAGCGGATCACCGCGTTCACCGGAGCCGGAATCTCGACGGACTCGGGCGTGCCCGACTACCGGGGACCGCAGGGCCTGTGGACGCAGGACCCGACCGCGGCCGACATCTTCACCTACGACCGCTTCCTCGCCGACGGCGCCGTGCGCCGCCGCTTCTGGGAGGTGTTCTCCGGCCGCCAGGGCGAGGTGCTGCCCAACGTCGCGCACCGCGCGCTGGCCGACCTCGAGGCCTCGGGCAAGGCCGTGCGGATCGTCACCCAGAACGTCGACGGCCTCCACCAGAAGGCCGGCTCCTCCCCGCGCAAGGTCGTGGAGCTTCACGGCTCCCTGACCACCGCGTCCTGCCTGGACTGCGGCGCGCGGACCACCGCCGAAGCCGCCCTCGCCCAACTCCCCGCCGAACCCCTGTGCGGGTGCGGCGGCCCGCTCAAGCCGTCGATCATCATGTTCGGCGAGTTCCTCGACTCCCAGGTGCTGAGCGAGGCGCGCCGGATCGCCGCGGCGTCCGAGCTGTTCCTGGTGATCGGCACGACCCTCCAGGTCGAGCCCGCCGCCTCCCTGTGCGGCCTGGCCGCCGACCTCGGGGCCCGGGTCGTCATCGTCAACCGCGACCCCACCCCGTACGACGACCGGGCCACCGCCGTCATCCGCACGCCCATCGGCGAGGCGATCCCGGCGATCTGCGCCGCCCTCATGTCCTGACGGTCCGGCCCGGACACCCCCGCCGGGCGTCCGGGCCGGAGCGCGTCAGGAGGTGGGCGACGGGGTCGCGGTCGGCGTGTCGGCGTCGGCGGGCACCTGGAGCGTGTGCTCGTTCCCGTCGTCGGACTTGATGTCCACCTCCCATATCGGCTTGCCGCCCTCGTCGTCGAACTCGATCGACTGGAGGGTGCCGGGCTGGGTCTCGGTGGCCGTCTTGACGGCGGCGGCCGCGGTCACCTTGGCGTCGCGGATCGCGGTGGCCTCGTCGGTGTCCCCGTCGGTCTCCTGGTCCTGGGTGACCTCGCCGGATTCGGCGTCGACGGTGATCTCCCGCCACTTCTCGTCCTCGGTGAGCACGTCGATCTGCCAGGAGCGCTTCCCGCCGTCTTCCTCGAGTTCGGCGCCCGCCACCAGGCCGGGCGCCTTCTCCAGCGCCTTGTTCATGGCCTGGTCCGGTGCGACGGCCGGGGCCGCGGACTGGGTGCCGCCGGTCGGGGAAGGGGTCGCCTCGTCCGTCGGCGTGTCGGTGGGCGTCTCGGTCACCACGACGGCCGGCGCCTTCGCGGCGGAGTCGGCTGACGCCAGGGCGGCCCCCGCGGCCGCGCCCACGGCGGCGGTCGCGGTGAACGCGAGGGCGATCACGGTCTTGGCGCGCATCGGTGCTCCCTACTTCGACGGGATGTCGATCCCACGGTTCGAGCCGGATGTCGATCCGGGTTCGAGACGGATGTCGATCTAGCGCCCACGCTGCCCGGCGAGTCCTGAAGAAGCCCTGAAGGTTACTGAAGGGTGCTTCAGCCTGCTTCGGGCAAGAAGTGAGGGTATGAGGCTGCTGATCGTCGAGGACGAGCGCCGGCTCGCGCTCTCGCTGGCCCGCGGGCTGCGCGCCGAGGGCTACGCCGTCGACGTCGTCCACGACGGGCACGAGGGGCTGTTCCGGGCGGGCGAGGAGGAGTTCGACCTGATCCTCCTCGACGTCATGCTCCCGGGCCTGAACGGCTACCGGATCGCGTCGTCCCTCAGGAGGGACGGCGTGGCCACGCCGATCCTGATGCTGACCGCGAAGGACGGCGAGTACGACGAGGCCGAGGGACTGGACTGCGGGGCCGACGACTACGTGACCAAGCCGTTCTCCTACCTCGTCCTGCGCTCGCGCATCCGGGCGCTGCTGCGCCGCAGGCAGCGGACGGGCGCGCCGGTCATCGAGATCGGCGACCTGAAGGTCGACCCGGCCGCGCAGCGGGTGCACCGCGGGGCCGACGAGGTCGTGGTGACGTCGCGGGAGTTCGCCGTGCTGGAGTTCCTCGCCGCGCACGCCGAGGAGGTCGTCTCCAAGCGGCGCATCCTGGATCACGTGTGGGACTCCGCCTACGACGGCGACCCGAACGTGGTCGAGGTGCACGTCAGCGCGCTGCGCCGGAAGGTCGACGCGCCGTACGGGCGGCGGTCGATCGAGACGGTGCGCGGCTCCGGCTACCGGCTCACCGCGGGCCGGGTGTGAGGCGGTGCTCGGCTCGGTCCGCGCCCGCACGGCCTTCGCCGCGACGGCCGTGGTGGCGCTCGCGCTCGTCACCGCCGCGGTCCCGGTGGTGCTGGCGCTGCGCGCGGAACTGCTCGGCGGCGTGTCCGTCTCGGCCGAGTCGTCGGCGCAGCGGGTCGCCGCCCAGTGGACGGCCGGGGTCGCGCCGTCCGCGCTGCGGCTGCCCGAAGGCGGCCCGATCCGGGTCGTCGACCTCGACGGGCGCGTCCTCGCGCAGAGCCCCGGCCTGGTCCTCGACGGCCTGCCCACGGTCCCGCCGGGCGCCGCCGACCACGACGACGACGCCGACCCCGAGACCGGGTTCGTCACCCGGACCGCCCTGTTCGGCGGGGAACCGGCCGCCTACCGGTTCGCCGCGATCTCCGCGACCGGCCCGGACGGCGCGGCCGCCGTCGTCTACGGCGGCGCCGACCTCAGGGACGCGCGCGAGGCCGTCGCGACGGCCGTGCGCGGCCTGCTGCTCGGACTGCCTCCGGTCCTCGCGGTGACCGCCGCGGCGACCTGGCTGCTGGCCGGCCGGGCGCTGCGCCCCGTCGAGGCGATCCGGGCCAGGCTCGCCGGGATCACCGCGGCGGGCGACCTCGCCGCCCGGGTGCCGGTGCCCGCGTCCCGCGACGAGATCGCCCGCCTCGCCGCCACCACCAACCGGACCCTCGCGGCGCTGGAGCGCTCGACCGAGCGGCAGCGCAGGTTCGTCGCGGACGCCTCGCACGAACTGCGCACCCCCATCGCCTCGCTGCGCGCCCAGCTGGAGATAGCGCGCGAGCACCCCGGGCTCCTCGACCTCGACGAGACCGTCAAGGACGTCCACCGGCTCCAGCACCTCGCCTCGGACCTGCTCCTGCTGGCCCGCCTCGACGCCGCCGACGCGGGGCCGCCCCCGGTCCGGGTCTCCCTGGCCGATCTCGTCGCCGAAGTCCTCGCCGCGCGTACCGCGACCGACCGGATCCCCGTCTCCTACGAGGCGCCGGCCGAACCGTGGGCCGCCGTCCGTCCGCGCCACCTCACCCGCGCGCTGGGCAACCTCCTCGACAACGCGCAGCGCCACGCCGCCTCGCGCGTCAGCGTCACGCTCTCCGCCGGGCCCGGACCTGCTCCGCGCGCGCTCGTGTCGGTCCGCGACGACGGGCCCGGTGTCCCGCGCGAGGACCGGGAGCGGGTCTTCGCCCGCTTCGTCCGCCTCGACGACGCCCGCGCCGCCGATGAGGGCGGCGCGGGCCTGGGCCTGCCCCTGGCCCGCGAGCTCGTCGAAGCCGACGGCGGCTCGCTCGCCTGCCTCGATCCGGACGGCCCTGGCGCCCTTTTCGAGATGTCCTTCCCTGCCGTGCCGCCCGACGTCGGCCACCGAACGTGAGCACACCGATACCCGGGCAATCCGTCGTTCGGTGAGTGGATTCGACCCGGCGGAAGGCTGTGGACTTGCCTGGGCGCAACCGGATCGAAAGGTGTTCGCACATGCTGGCGTACGAGCGTCGCGGGGCGGGCGAGCCGCTCGTCCTGCTGCACGGGATCACCCACCGGCGGCAGGCCTGGCTGCCCGTGGCCGACCACCTCGCCGAGCACCGCGAGATCATCCTGGTGGACCTGCCGGGGCACGGCGAGTCGCCGTCGCTGCGCGCGGGGGCCGAGCCGCCCGGCGACCGGATGCTGGCCGACCTGCTCGATCTCTTCGACGCGCTCGGGCTGGACCGGCCGCACGTCGCGGGCAACTCGCTCGGCGGACGGCTCGCCCTGGAGCTGGCGGCCCGGGGCGCGGCGCGCAGCGCGACGGCGCTGTCGCCCGCCGGGTTCTGGCGCACCGCCGCGGAGTTCCGCTACACGGTCGCGCTGTTCCGGACCGTCATGGCGCTCGCCGGGCGGCTCGACCCGTACGCCGAGCCGCTGCTGCGCACCCGCCCCGGCCGCGCCGCGCTGTTCTCCTGGATCCTCAGCCACCCGACCTGGCTCGCGCCGGACGCGGCGCTGGGCGACTTCCGCGGGCTGCTGCGCGCCCGCCCCGAGGTGCTGGAGTTCTTCGCCGAGAGCACCCCGTTCACCGCCGCGATCCCGCGGGACGTGCCGGTGACCGTCGCGTGGTCGACCCGGGACGTCGTCCTGCCCGTCCACCAGGCGAAGGCCGCCCGGCGGCTCCTCCCGCACGCCGAACATTTGCTGCTGCGGGGCTGCGGGCACGTCCCCATGAACGACGACCCCTACCGCGTCGCGATGGCGATCCTGCGCGGGAGCCGTCCGGTCCCGGTGCGGACGGCCGCCTAGGCCCAGGCTCCCGTCCCGATCGGGACCGCGGCGGGGCACGTGGAGCGCCGAAAGCCGCCCCGGGAGGGACGGCCCTCGGTTCAGCGTGCGGTCAGTGCGGGGCGCCGGGGTCGACGGACCCGGGCGGGGTCGCCTTGTCGACGAGTCCGGGGAGCGCGTTGGCGAGGTCGTCCGCGGCCTTCTCGGGAGGCACGCCCGCGGCCTGGGCCATCTGCTGGACGGTGTCCGGGCCGAGCGCCTGCTCGACCTCCTTCCCGGTCACGGGCTCGTTGGCCCCGTCGCCGACCCAGGACTTCACCTGCTTGTCGAGACCGCCGCCGGCGAGCTGCCCGAGGAGGTCCTGGAGGCCGCCTCCGCCCTTGCCCTGCGCCCCGGCGGCCGATCCGGAGCCGAGGCCGCTGATCACGGACTTCACCATCTGCTGGACCTGCGGGTCCTGGGCGAGCTTCATCAACTGGGACAGATCCATCGAATTCCTCCCTTGACGTACTTTCACGCTAGAGAGCGATCGCTCGGGCACCGTCCAACCCGGGCCCAAGGAATGCCCAAGGACAGCCATGCCCCGCGCATGCCCGGGGCCCCCGGCCCAGGCCGACGCGCCCGGACAGCACGTGGACCAGCGGAGCACCGACCGACAATGTGAGCGCCTTGAGAGAATCCGGCCTCTCAACATGGACACAGCCATGACTGCGCTCCCCCGCCGCCCAGGGCTCCCTCGTCCTCACTGCACCGCTCAGCCCCGAGGACGAGTAACCCGCGTCATCACCCGGCAGGCCGCCCTCGTCATGGGCAGCCACCTCCAGGCCAAGGAGATGGACTCCGCGCTCAGCACCCTCGCCCTGCCCACCGCGCTCCTCAACCTCTGCCACGGCCTTGCCGCCAACACGCTGCACCAGCGGATCCAGCGGATCCAGCGGATCCAGCGGATCCAGCGGATCCAGCAGGTCACCGGCCTCGACCTGAGGTCCTACCGGGACATCGCCCGGATTACCCTGGCCTTGGACATGTTGCAGATAACCGGGGATTCGCCCTTCGGCTGACGCTTCACCCCCCGCACGTCTCTCCCTCCCTCCCCGCCGGAGTCCGCCCGCATGACCTCGCCGTCCTCACCGTCCCGGCCCGCCGAGATGCGCCCCGGCCTCCTCCTGATCCTCGCGCTCGGCTCGCTGTCCGCGCTCGGGCCGCTGTCGATGGACCTCTACCTGCCCGCGTTCCCGCAGATCGCCGAGCGGCTCGGGACGTCCGGCGACCTCGTCCAGCTGACCCTCACCACCTGCCTCATCGGGCTCGCCGCGGGTCAGCTCGTCGCCGGGCCACTCAGCGACACCTTCGGGCGCAAGCGGCCCCTGGTGATCGGGATGAGCGCCTACTTCGCGGCGACGCTCGCGTGCGCGCTGGCCCCGAGCGTCGAGATGCTCATCGGGGCGCGGCTGGTGCAGGGCCTCGGCGGCGCCGCCGGGCTGGTGATCGCCCGCGCGATCGTGCGCGACATGTTCCACGGCCTTGCCGCCGCGCGGTTCTTCAGCACGCTGATGATGGTGTCGGCGCTCGCGCCGATCATCGCGCCGGTCCTCGGCGGCGGCATCCTCCAGGTCACCGTGTGGCGCGGGGTCTTCGTGGTGCTGGCGCTGCTCGGCGCGGCCATGGTCGCCGGATGCGTCTTCGTCATCCCCGAGACCCTGCCGCGCGAGCGCAGGGTCACCGGCGGACTCGGCGCGAGCCTCCACGCGGGCTGGGGACTGCTGCGCGACCCGTCCTTCACCGGCTACATGCTCACCGGCGCCCTCGCCTTCGCCGGGGTCTTCGCCTACATCGGCGGCTCCTCCCTCGTCCTCCAGGACGGGTACGGGGCCACGCCCACCGTGTTCAGCCTCCTGTTCGCGCTCAACGCGCTCGGCCTCGCCGCGGCGGGCCAGCTCACCGGCAAGGTCCTGCTCGGCAGGTTCCGCGCCCACACCGTCCTCGGCACCGGCCTCACCGTGCTGTCCCTCAGCGGCGCCGGGCTGATCGCCGTGTCCGAGACCGGGGCGTCACTGCCCTGGGTGTCCGCCCTCCTGTTCTGCTGCACCTCGGCCATCGGCCTCATCCTCCCCACCACCACGACCCTCGCCCTCGACCGCGCGGGCTCCGCCGCCGGCACCGCCTCGGCCTTCCTCGGCGCCGCCCAGTTCGGCACCGCCGCCCTCTCCCCCGTCCTGACCGGCCTGGGCGACACCACCTCCGCCCTCCCCATGTCCCTCGCCATCCTCGTCTTCTCCCTCCTCGCCCACCTGGCCTTCACCGCCCTCCTCCGCCCCTGGCGTTCCCTCCCCGACCCCCTCCTCGCCCCCTGACCCCCGCGCCCGCCTACCGGGCGGGCCTCAGTGGGTGCTGAGGCCGCCGTCTATGAAGAGGGTCTGGCCGGTCACGTAGGAGGCGGACGGGGAGGCGAGGAAGACCGCCGCGCCGGCGAAGTCGTCCGGAACACCGTTGCGGCCGATCATCGTGCCGGCGGCGAGTTCGCGCAGGCCCTCCTCGGTGACGTGAGTGGTCAGCGGCGTGCGGACGAAGCCGGGGACCAGCGTGTTGGCGGTGACGCCGCGCGCCGACCAGGCTTCGGCCTGGGAGCGGCTCAGCGCCGTGATGCCCGCCTTGGACACGCCGTAGCCGCCGCTGTTGAGGAACGCCCGGAACGCCTGCTGCGAGCCGACGTTGAGGATTCGGCCCCAGCCGCGCGCCGCCATCGCGGGTCCGAACCGCTGCCCCAGCAGGAACGGGGCGGTCAGGTTCACGGCCATCGAGAGGTCCCAGTCGGCCTCGGTGAGCTCGTCCATGTGCGGCCTGGGGTTCACCCCTGCGGAGTTCACCAGCACGTCGACCTCCCCGAACGCCGCCACCGCCCGCTCCGCCGCGTCCTTCACCGCCGCCCGGTCCCCGAGATCGGCGCTCACCCAGGCCGCCTTGCACCCGTGCCCCGCGAGCTCCGCCACGGTGTCCCGCAGCCCCTCCTCCCCCCGAGCCACCACCACGACGGACGCCCCCGCCCTGCCCAGCGCGACCGCGATGCCCCGCCCGATCCCGGAACTTCCCCCGGTGACCAGCGCCACCTTCCCCGCGAGCCCGAACAGATCCCCCAGATACCCCATGCCACTCCCTCTCTTCTCTGTCCCCCCAATCCTCCCGCACCCACCCGCCCCCATGAGCGCTCGCCCTGAGCACTCGTTCCGTGCCCACCGCGCTCCCAAGTGCCGCGTCCCAGCGTCCACTCGTCCCGAGCGCCCGCCCCGCATCCGTCCGCGCACGGGACGGGAAGTGTCGGCGGCGGGCGGCAGGATGGCCGCGACGATCCCCGGCGCGACGAACGGAGACCGCGGTGCCCCTCGCGAACGAGCGCCTTCTCGCCCACGAGTTCCTGCCCGAAATGTACGAGGACGACTACTTCCCCGACCCACTCGTCGACAAGGGCAGGGCGATCCTGCTGCGACTGTGCGAGCGGATCGAGCGGGAGCGGCCCGCCGACCTCGCCGCGCTCTACGTCCTCACCCATGCCGCGACCGAGGAGTTCAACGCGCTCGACCACCAACCCCAGGCGGCGGACAGCGAGATCGAGACGGTGGCCCGCGAGGAGATCAGCGCGGACGTCGCCTTCATCGCCGCCGCCTACGGCTTCCCGGACGCCGACCACGAGGAACTCGTCGCGCCCCGCGACTGGTGACGCAGGCCGGCCCCGTACGAGCCCGCACCGCGCACGACCGGCTCTTCAGGGGACGGTGAGCAGGGACCACAGGTGCCCGTCGGGGTCGGCGAAGGTACCGGTGTACCCCCAGGGCAGGCGGGCCGGCTCCACCACGATGCGGGCCCCGTGGGCGCGGGCCCGCTCGATGAGCCCGTCGACGGCGGCGTCGGCGGGCAACCCGAGGTTGAAGACGCATTCGCTGCGCCCCGTCTCGGCCACCTCGTGGTCGCCGATGGCCCAGCCGAACCCGCCCGTGGGGACGAGCATCACCCGCAACCCCGCGTTGACGCCGAACTCCAGCGGTTCCGGCACCCCGTCGTCGGCGACCGCCCCGGCCGCCTCCCACCCGAACACCTCCCGATAGAAGCGATACGAAACCCCCCGATCCGCAATCGGCAGCGCCACAGTCACCGCCGCGTCCTGCAACTCCCGCACCTGCTCGCCCATCCCTACCTCCCTCACCGTTCCCAACCCCTCCATCATCCGCCGCCCCACCGACACTTCCCACCCACGAACCACCACCCAAGGCCAACCCCGACCCGAACCCCGGCCCAGTTCACAACCTGCGACCCGCGGCCCGGAAACCAGCCCGGGTCACGGCCGGCGCGGCCCGGATCTTGGCCCAGGGGTCGGGTCGGGGCCTGGGTCGCTGTCGGTCGGCAACGCTGTCCAGATCACGGCCCGGGGCCGGGCTCGGATCGGGTCCCTGATCGCGGGTCGAATCGGTGCTCGGATCGCCTGGGTCGGGAGCTGCTCCAGTGGCGGGGACGGCGGGCTGTTGCGTGGGATGGCTTCCTGCGGGTGGCGGACCGGCGGGGGCGTTGGCCGTGCTGTTCGGATCGCGGCTTCGGGGTCGGGGCTGGGGAAGGGGGTCAGCTTGGGAGGCGGGCTGAGCGGTGGCGGGTGAAGAGGTGGTTGAGGAGCCAGAGGGCTACGCCTACGGCGATGAGGATGGCGGCGCGGGCGTAGACCGCGCCGTCGCGGCCGGTGAGCGGCGAGGCGAGGACCAGGCAGACGACGGAGCCGATCGCGGGCATCCACGTGGGGGCGCGGAAGTGGGCGTGCTCGACGGGGTCGCGGCGCAGGAGGAGCACGCACACGTTCACCAGGGCGAAGACGAGCAGGAGGAGCAGGACCGTGGTGTCGGCGAGGCCGCCGACGTCGCCGGTGCTGACCAGCACGACGGCGACCGCCACCGTGAACAGGATCGCGGTCCACGGGGTGGCGCGGACCGGCGCGACCTTGCCGAGGACGGAGGGGACGATGCCTTCGCGGGCCATCCCGTAGACGAGGCGCGAGGCCATGATCATGTTGATGAGCGCGGTGTTGCCGACGGCGAGCAGCGCGATGAGCGCGAACAGCTTGGGCGGGAACGACAGCCCCGCGACCTTCACGACCTCGAGCAGCGGTCCCGTCGAGCTCTCCAGGGTCGTGGTGTCGACGAGCATGGTCGCGGTGAAGGAGACGGCCAGGTAGATGATCGCGGTGACGATCAGCCCGCCGAACAGCGCGCGGGGGAAGTCCGCCTGGGGGTTCTTGGTCTCCTCGGCGAGGTTGACGGAGTCCTCGAAGCCGAGCAGCGCGTAGAACGCCAGCGCGGTGCCGCCGAGGACGCCGAGGATCGCGCCGTTCTGCGGATGGAACTCCAGCGCCCGCGCGGGCTCCCCGTCGCCCTGGATGAGCGCCCAGATCCCGATGGCGACGATGACGAGCAGCCCGAACGCCTCGATCGCCGTCAGCAGGACGTTCACCTTGATCGACTCGGAGATCCCGAGCAGGTTGACGACCGTGACCAGCGCGAGGAACACGAGGGCCCCGACGATGACGGGCAGTGTGATGAACTCGGCGAGGTACCTCCCGCCGAACGCCCGCGCGGCGGCGCTGGCCGAGGTGACGCCGCTCATCATCACCGTGAACGCCACCATGAAGGTGACGAAGGGCAGCCCGAACGCCTTGTGCGTGTAGAGCGCCGCCCCCGACGCCTTGGGGTACTTGCCCACCAGTTCCGCGTACGCCGTGGCCGTCAGCGACGCGAGGACGAACGCGGCGAGGAACGGCACCCAGATCGCGCCGCCCACCTCCCCCGCGACCTGCCCGACGAGCGCGTAGATGCCGGCGCCGAGGATGTCCCCCACGACGAAGAGCAGCAGCACCTTCCGTCCGATGACCTTCTTGAGCTCGCCCTGCTCCGGCTGCTCGGACACCGCTCCCACCATGACCACCACCCCGTTCCGCACCCGCCTGGAAACGCTCCGTGGTTGAGATTATGCCGCCGATCCGCGCACCTGTTCGGATCGCCTGTGGAAAACCTTTCGTCGCCCCGGGGGGACGCGCTCGGCGTCAGGTCCAGGTCGGGAGGTCCGCGCCCCACGGGCGGGGCGGCGGGTAGGCGGCGGGGCCGGAGGCGTAGGTGAAGGCGGGGACGGGTGTGGTGAGCGTGCCGGATTCGGTCGCCACGGTCTGGACGGGCGCGGGGCGCGGGGAGGAGGAGCCGACGGAGTTCGCCGAGGGGCGGGCCAGCAGTTCCAGGCCCAGCCGGGCCAGGGAGACGGCGACATGCGCGCCGCCCCCTTCGAGGCGCCGGGCGGTGAGGGCCGCGGTGACGGACGCGGCGAGGAAGTGGCCCGCCGAGTGGTCCAGGGCCTGCGCGGGCAGGGCGCCGGGCGTGGTCCCGTCCGGGCTCTCGACGAGGGCTATGCCGGAGGCGGCCTGGACGATGCTGTCGAACCCGCGGCGGCCCGCCCAGGGGCCGGTCTCGCCCCACGCGCTCACGGTGCCGACGACGAGACCGGGGAAGCGGTCGAGGAGGTCGTCGGGATCGAGGCCGAAGCCGGCGAGCGCGCCCGGCCGGTAGCCGGTGACGACGGCGTCCGCCGCGGCGAGCAGGTCCTCCAGGGTCGCGCGTCCGGAGCGCGAGCGCAGGTCGAGCAGGGCGCTGCGCTTGCCGTGGCCGGTGTCGAGGTGCTGCCAGCCGATCTCCGGCAGTGCCGGGGAGTCGATCCGGAGCACGTCAGCGCCGCCGAAGGCCAGGTCGCGTGCGGCGACGGGCCCGGCGATCACCCGGGTCAGGTCGAGGACGCGCACCCCGGCGAGGGGCGGCCCGCCGTCCGTGCGCCAAGGCCGCGCCGAGCCCTCGGCGCGCGTGCGGACGCGGATGAGCGGCGTGTCCTTGAGCGCCCTCGCCTGCGGGTGCTCGCGCCACTCCTCCGGCGTGCGCACCGCGACGACGATCGCGCCTTCTCCCACCGCCTTGTCCTCCAGTTCGTGCGCACCGCGTTCGGCGATCAGCCTTGCGACGTCGTCCTTGGTGGCGCCTTCCGCGGCCCCGAGGAGCGCGCGGAGGGCCCGCTCGTGGTGGGGGTAGTTGCCGTGGGTGCGGACCCAGCCGTCGGCCGTGCGCCAGAAGCCCGAGAAGGGCGACCAGACGTCCGGTCTCCGTCCGTCGACGAGCAGGTGCCGGTCGCTCTGGAACGACGCGGCCACCCGGTCGCCATCCAGGGCGACGGGCTCCGCACGAACGGTTCCGGTTCCGTCCCCGGCCCTGTGGGCGAGGGCGAGGTTCAGTGCCAGCGCGCTGAGGGCGACGCTGTCGCAGGCGAGTTCGGCGACCGCGAGCCGGGAGGGCAGGTCCGGCGCGGGGTCCGGGGCCGCCACCGCGCCGAGGATCTCCTCGTCCAGCCCGAGGTCCAGCCAGGCCCGCCGCCCGAACCGTCCGACGCCCGTCTCCGCGTTCTTCATCAAGTCCCGCCCTTCCCGCTTGCGATGGTTCCAGTGAACGCCCTGGCCGGGGGTCGTGTCACCGGCCAATGCCCGGTAAGTGGCCTCCCGGGGCCGCGGCGAAAACCGGATGACCCGCATGGCCCCGCTGTCCTACCGTCGGAGGATGGACGTGACCTTCCGCCGGACGGGCGAGCGCAGGTACGCGGTGGTGGCAGAGCCTCCAGGGCTGCCCGCGCAGAAGATGGATCCGGCGCCCGGTTATGACGACCGGATTCCCCATGACGCCGTGCACTACCTCATCGAGGCGGAGCTCGGCCTGGTCGGCGGGCTCTACGGGCGGATCGCGCGCGGCGGCGGGGGGATGCCCGCCGCCGTCCAGGACGGCGAGGACGCCAGGGCGCGCCGCCGGGCGATCCGCAGGCGCAAGCGCAAGGAGTCGGCGCTGCGCGCCGAAGACCACGCGAGCGGCGGCGAGATGGGCTTGTCCGAGGAACTCGCGGACGCGGTCGACCTGGCCTGGCGCAGATCGCGCGGCGCGCGCCGCCCCGAGTGGGCCGCGCCCCGCGGGATCGACCCGGAGGTCGAGGCGCTGGTGCGCCGGGTCCTGCCGGCCCTCGACGCCTTCGCCGAGCGCTGGGCGGCGCTGCCGGTGGGCGGCTCGGTCACGTTCCGCTGGCCGGCGACGCGTCCCGAACCGGCTCGGGCGCGGTGACGGGCGGGGCCGTCGGGCGCGGGGCCCTGCCGACGAGGAAGAGCCCGAGCAGCACGACGGCGGAGGCCGCGACGACGGTCGGGGTCACCGGTTCGCCGAGGACGACGGCTGCGGCGGCGATCCCGAAGACGGGCACGAGAAGGCTGTAGGGCGCCACCGTCGCCACCCCGTGGTCGGCCAGGAGCCTGTTCCACAGGCCGAAGCCAAGGATGGTGGAGGCGTAGGCGATGAAGGCGACCGCCAGCACCGCCGCGATGGACAGGTGCGTGAGCGCGCGCACGGTGGCGTCCCAGCCTTCGGTAGCCGCGGAGAGACCGAAGAGCGGCAGCGGCGGCACGAGGCTGGAGTAGGCGAGCAGGGAGAGCGGGCGGCGCTCTCCGCCGCGGCGGACGATCACGTTGGCGCAGGCCCACGACAGCGCGGCGCAGAGGGTCAGGAGCAGGCCCGCCAAGGCGGCGTGCTCACCGCGGTGGACGGCGAGCAGCGCGATCCCGGCCGAGGCGATCGCCACCCCTGCGGCCTGGACCGGACGGACGCGCTCGCCGAGCACCGTCGCGGCCAGGAGCACCGAGAACAGCGCCTGCGCCTGGAGGACGAGGGAGGCCAGTCCGGCGGGCATCCCGTGGGCCATCGCGGTGAACAGCAGCCCGAACTTCGCGACGCCGAGGACGACGCCGTAGGCGATCACATGCCGCGCGGCGGAGGTGGGCCGGGGGACGAGGAAGACAAGCGGGAGCGCGCTCGCGAGGAACCTGAGCGCGGTGAGCAGGAGCGGGGGGACCTCGCGGAGACCGAGGTCGATCACCACGAAGTTGACGCCCCAGATGGCGGCGACGAGGACGGCGAGGGCGCGATGGCGAGGGGACACGGCGTCCAGCCTGCCCAGCATCGACATTTCAGGACAAGTTAAATAATCTTCAGTGACTTTGTAGCATGCCTTCATGGAACTCGACGCCCGGCGCCTTCGTGTGCTGCACACCGTCGCCGTCCGGGGCGGGGTGACCGCCGCCGCCGACACCTTGTGCGTCTCGCCTTCGGCGGTCAGCCAGCAGCTCGCCCTTCTGGAGCGGGAGGCCGGCTGCGACCTCGTGGAGCGGGCCGGCCGCGGGATCGCCCTCACCCCGGCGGGTCGGGCCCTCGCCTCCGCGGCCGAAGAGGTCCTGCACGCCCTCGACCGGGCGGAGGCCGCCGTGGCGGCGGCGCGCAGGGGGATCAGCGGAACCGTCCGCGTAGGCGCCTTCCCGAGTGCGGCCCGCGCCCTGGTCGGGCCCGCCGTGGCGCGTGCGCTGCGCCGCCATCCCGACCTCGACGTGCGCGTCAGCGAGGGAGAGGACGGCAGGTCCCTCGCCGACCTGAGGCTCGCCTCCCTCGACGTGGTCATCGCGCAGGAGTACGACCACGTACCCGTGACCTTCCCTGCGGGGCTCGTAAGGCACGCGCTTCTGCGCGACCCCCTTCACCTCTGCGTACCGGCGTCGGGTCCGTTCGCGGAGGCGTCGTCGCTGGGGGACCTGCGTGACGCCCCGTGGATCGCGGCGGCCCCCGGCACCCCGTGCGGGGACTCCACCCGGCAGGCCTGCCACGACGCGGGCTTCTCCCCCGACGTACGGCACACCGTCATGGACTTCGCCTTGGCGCTCGACCTGGTGGCCGAGGGCCTCGGGGTCGCGGCCATCCCGCGGCTCGGCCTGCGCGACCTGCCCGACGGGGTCGCCACCGCACCCGTCGCCCACGCCCGGACCCTCTACGCGGTGGTCCGAGAGCCGGGAATCGGCCCCGTCCGCCCGTCCGTCGCCGCGTTCCTCGACGAACTGGTCCACTCCCTGCCGACGTCCGCGCCGGCGTCCGCAGGCGGAGTCCGCGCCAGGAGCGGGGCGTAACCGGGGGCGGCGGCCGTCGTCAGGTGGCGGCGAGGCGGTGGGCGTCGAGGGCGAGGGCGAGTTCCACGACGTCGCGCGGGCGGTCGGGCGAGCGGCCGGTGAGGGCCTCGATGCGGCGCAGGCGGTTGAAGACCGTGTTGCGGTGGCAGTACAGGACCGCCGCGGTCCGCGTCACCGACCCGTCGCAGTCCAGCAGGGACGCGAGGGTGTGCAGCAGGGTGTCGCGTTCGGGCGCCTCCAGGGCGAGGACGGGGCCGAGCACCGCGCCGACCAGCCGCTGCGCGAGGTCGGGGCGGCTGACGGCGAGCGCGGCGGGCAGCCTGTCGTCGAGCCTGACGACCTCGGACTCCCGGCAGGTGCGCAGGGCCGTCATGGCGAGCCTGCGGCCTTCGGAGAGGTCAAGGAGCCCCGCGAGGGGCGGGCTCACCCCCGCCGGCCCCGGCGGGGCGAGCGCGGTGAGGGCTTCGCCGGGATCTTCGCCGTTCAGCCAGACGACGAGGATGTCGCCGTCCATGCGGGACCTGCGGAGCACGCGCAGGCCGTCGAGCGCGGCGGGCGGGCAGGTGGGCGAGGTGGCTTCGGGACGACAGGCGACGACCAGGTAGCCGCCGTACTGCGGCACGCCGAGGGCGCCGGCGGCCTCGCGCACGACGTCGGTGTCGGCCCTGCCCTCCAGCAGCGCGTCGAGCAGCGCCTCGGCGCGCTCCGCGCTGCGCCTGCTCAGTTCGGCCTCGCGGCGGCGGTAGGCGGTGACCGCGGCGATCGCCTGCCGGTCCACCCCCTGCCAGATCCGCCCTGCCGAGTGCAGGAAGTCGACCGCGGCGTCCGGGTGCTCGCGGGCTATCACCTCGGCCATGGTGTCCCAGGTGATCTGGGTGGCGAGCCGGTAGCCGCGCAGCATCGAGTCGAGCGGCACGCCCTGCTCGGCGCGGCGGGCCGCGGTGGCCGACGCGACGGCGACGTCGCGCCGCTCGGTGCGCTCCTGGTAGATCGCGGCGACGCCGGCGGCGAAGCTCCGCTCCATGTCGCCGCGGAGGTCGGCCTCGGGGAGCACCCGGTAGGCGTCCTCGTCGACCCGCAGGGCGGCGAGGAGTTTCCCGGCCATGTCGGGGACCCGGTCCATCAGCCGGGCGGCGACGCGCCGCATGAGCACTGCGCTGTCCTGGTCCGTCTTCGAGGCACCCGGCAAGGCACCACCCCCACAAGCGAGCGGTTTGAACGTCAAACGCACGTTATCGGATGAATGTGCGTTTGCACACACTTCATCGTTCGTAACGCGCGGCGCCTTGTGCAGCCGCCACCACTTTCGCCCCCGCTCTGGACGCCCGGCCGCGCCGCCCGTTTGTGTGAGCCATCGCACATCCACCGGGAGGACACCGAATGGACGCAGCAGCCAAGCTGCCGCCCGACCGCACCGGAGCACCACCCCACGGTGCCCCCGGCCTGCGCGTCCACGACCTGGAGGTCGCCTACGGGCGGGTCCAGTCCCTGCGCGGGGTCTCGCTGGAGGCGCCGCAGGGCTCGGTCGTCGCCGTGCTCGGCGCGAACGGAGCGGGCAAGACCACTCTGCTGCGGGCCGTCTCCGGCACGCTGCGCTACCACAAGGGCGCGGTCACCGCGGGCTCCGTCGAGTTCGCGGGCGCCCCGCTGACCGGAATGGACGCCGCCGCCGTCGTCGCCCGCGGCGTCACCCAGGCGCCCGAGGGCCGCCGGATCTTCGGCCGGATGACCGTCGCCGAGAACCTCCGCGCAGGCGCCCTCGGCGGGGCAGGACGCAAGGCGACGGCCGAAGCGCGCGCACGGGTACTCGACCTCTTCCCCGTCCTGGCGGAGCGCGCCGGACAGCGCGCAGGGCTGCTGTCGGGAGGCGAGCAGCAGATGCTCGCCATCGGACGCGCCCTCATGGCACGGCCGTCCCTCCTGCTGCTGGACGAGCCGACCCTCGGCCTCGCCCCGCTCATGCAGCAGAAGATCGCCGCGACCATCACCGAGATCAACGCCCAGGGCACCACGGTCCTGCTCGTCGAGCAGAACGCCGCCACCGCCCTCGCCCTCTCCTCGCACGCCTACGTGCTGGAGGTCGGCGAGGTGGCGATGAGCGGCCCCTCCGGCGAACTCGCCGCCAGCGACGAGGTGCGCCGCCGCTACCTGGGCGAAGGCGACGCGGAGGAGACCGACGACTCCGCGTCCGCGCCCAGGCCCGTTCTGACGAGGTGGGCCGGATGAAGGCCCTCGAGACGACCACCCCGCGCCTCGAGGTCGAGAACGTCACCGTCCGGTTCGCCGGGCTCGTCGCCCTCGACGCCGTCAGCTTCACCGTCGAGCCCGGCACGATCCACGCGGTCATCGGGCCCAACGGCGCGGGCAAGTCCACCTGCTTCAACGTCCTGTCGGGCGTCTACCGGGCCACGTCCGGCAGCGTCAGGTTCGGCGACGCGGAGCTGACGCGGCTGCCCACGCACAGGATCGCGAGCCTGGGCGTGGCCCGCACGTTCCAGAACATCGCGCTGTCCCAGCACCTGCCCGTCGCGGCCAACCTGATGCTCGGAAGGCACCGGCTCACCCGGGCCGGGTTCGTCTCGGCCGGGCTGCGGCTGCCGCACGCGCGCCGCGAACGGGCCGCACACGCCGCACGGGTCGCGGAGATCGCGGCCTTCACCGGGATCGCCGACAGGCTGCACGAGCCCGTCGGGCTGCTGCCGTACGGCGTGCAGAAGCGCGTCGAGCTGGCCCGCGCCTTGTGCATGGAACCCAAGCTGCTGCTGCTCGACGAGCCCGTAGCGGGCATGAACGGCGGCGAACGCGTCGAGATGACCCGGCTCATCTCGGCGATCCGGGAGGACCTGGGCATCTCCCTCCTCCTGGTCGAGCACGACATGGGCATGGTCATGCGGCTCGCCGACGCCGTCACCGTCCTGGACTTCGGAAAGCGGATCGCCGACGGCGCCCCCGCCGACGTCCAGCGCGACCCCGAGGTCATCCGCGCCTACCTCGGCGCGGCGGCCGACGACCCCGCCCCGCGCAAGGAGGAAACGGCGTGACCCACTTCGCCGAACTGCTGCTGACCGGGATCTCGATGGGCTCGGTCTACGCGCTCATCGCCCTCGGCTTCGTCATCATCTTCAAGGCGAGCGAGGTCGTGAACTTCGCGCACGCCTCGCTGCTGCTCGTCGGCGGCTACCTGATCGCCGAGCTGCACTCCGTGATCGGCTTCTGGCCGGCGCTGCTGGCCGGGGCGGCGGGCGCCGCGCTCACCGCCGCGTTCGTGGAGTTCGTGATCATCCGCAGGTCGCGCGCCGCCAACCACAGCGTGCTCGCGATCGTGACCATCGGCGTCGACATCATCCTCGCCACCGAGCTGACCCGCCGGATCGGCACCGAGGTCATGGCCATGGGCGACCCGTGGGGCGACGCGGTGGTCCACTTCGGCGAGGTGTCCATCCCCGAGACGCGCCTCGTCGCGCTGATCGTCGCCGGATGCCTCATCGGGACGTTCCTGCTCGCCTTCAAGTACACCGGCTGGGGCGTGGCCATGCGGGCCGCGGCCGAGGACCACGAGGCGGCCGCGCTCATGGGCGTGCGGCTCGGCCGGGTCTCGCTCGGCGCCTGGGCCGTCGCCGGCGCGCTCGCCGCCGTCGCCGCGCTCTTCCTCACCGTGTTCCCGACCCCCGGCCTCGACCGGACGACCGGGCTCATCGCGCTGAAGGCCTTCCCCGCGGCGATCCTCGGCGGCCTCGACTCCACCACCGGGGCGCTCGTCGGCGGCCTGATGATCGGCGTCACCGAGGCGCTGATGAGCGGCTACCAGGGCGAGATGGGCTCGTTCGGCCGCGGCCTGGGCGACGTCGTGCCGTTCCTCGTGATGATCGTCGTCCTGCTGATCCGCCCGGCGGGCCTGTTCGGAACGAGGGAGCTGACCCGTGTCTGAGACCCGCAACGCCCGCTTCGTCCGCCTCGCCCTCTGGGCCGCGGTCGGCGTCGCGGCGATCCTCATCCCGTTCTACCTCGAGGCGTTCTGGCTGATGGCGGGCCTGTTCGCCATGTCCGCGGCGGTCGGCGCGATCGGCCTCAACCTGCTCACCGGCGCGACCGGCCAGCTGTCCATGGGCCACGCGTTCTTCCTCGCGGTCGGCGCCTACACCTACGTCTACCTGTCGTCCGAGTCCGACGGCCACCTCGCGGGCCTCGGCCTGCCGACGGGCGTCGCCGCGGTCGGCGCGATCTGCGCGGCAGGCGTCGCGGGCGGGCTGTTCAGCCCGATCTCCGCGAGGCTCAAGGGCGCCTACCTCGGCATCGCCACGTTCGCGCTGATCTTCCTCGGCCAGTACCTGATGCACAACGCCGAGGCAGTCACCGGCGGCTACAACGGGCGCGCCGTTCCCCCGCTCGACCTGTTCGGGTTCTCGTTCGGCGACACGCCCGAACTCATCATCGGCGGCGTGCCCTTCGGGTCCCTGGAGCGGCTCTGGTACCTCGCCGTCATCGTCCTGGTCCTCGCGGCCTGGTTCGCCAAGGGCGTCCTGACGGGCAGGCCCGGCCTCGCCATGAACACCATTCGCGACCACGAGACCGCCGCGGGCGTCATGGGCGTGCCCGTCTCGCGGTACCGGGCCGGGGTGTTCGTCTTGTCGTCGATGTACGCGGGACTCGCCGGCGTCCTGCTCGCCCTGGTCTTCCAGCGGACGGTCCCGGACTACTTCGGCATCGTCCTCGCCCTCGACTACCTGGCCATGATCGTCATCGGCGGGCTCGGGTCCGTCGGCGGCGCGGTGCTCGGCGCCTTCCTGGTCAGCCTCCTGCCCCAGCTGCTCACCCGGTACAGCGACGCCCTGCCCCTCGTCGCCGCGCCGGGCACGAGCGGCGGCTACTCGCCCTCGGAGGCCGCGCGCGTCCTCTACGGGGCCGTCGTGGTCGCCGTCGTCCTGTTCCTGCCCGCGGGACTGCTGGGGCTCGCCCAGCGCGTCCGCCGGCGCCTGCCGGGCGCCCTCCGCTCCACCCCTGTGTCTTCTCCCACCCCCTCCACCTCTGTGTCTCCTCCCACCCCCTCCACCCCTACAAGGAGTGCTCAGTGAGCAGATTCCGTCTCCGCGCCGGCGTCGCCGGCCTAGCGATCCTCGCGCTGGCCGCGACCTCCTGTGCCAGCGGCAAGTCCGTGGACGGCGCGGATTCCGTCGGCGCCGACGGCGTCAAGCTCGGCCCCGGCGTCACCGAGGACACGATCAGCCTCGGCGTGATCACCGACCTCACCGGACCGTACTCGCCGCTCGGCAAGAGCCTCGGCCAGGCCGCGCAGATGTACTTCGACGAGGTCAACGCCGCAGGCGGCATCTGCGACCGGAAGGTCGAGACGCTCGTCCGCGACATGGGCTACGACGTGCAGAAGAGCGTCGCGGCCTACACCGAACTGGAGCCGAAGGTCGCCGCGCTGCCGCAGTTCATCGGCTCGGCGACGGTCGGCGCGGTCCGCGACAAGCTCGCCGCGAGCGGCCCGCTGACCCTGGCGCTCGCCTGGGCGCCGAGCATGCTCGGCGCGGACTCGATCCAGATCACCGGCACCACCTACGCCATCGACGTCGTCAACGGCGTGGACTTCCTGGTCAAGGAGAAGGGCCTCAAGGCCGGAGACAAGATCGGCCACGTCTACGTCGAGGGCGACTACGGCGACGACTCCCTGGCCGGGTCGAAGTACGCGGCCGAGAAACTCGGCATGACGGTCGTCGAGCAGAAGGTCAAGGCGACCGACGCCGACATGAGCTCGCAGGTGTCGACGATGGAGGAGGCCGGGGTCAAGGCCGTCATCCTGTCGATCGCGCCCAAGCAGACCGCGTCCTTCGCGGGCGTCGCGGCGGCCACCGGGCTCAAGGTCCCGATGCTCGGCAGCAACTCGGCGTTCGCGCCCGCGCTGCTGGCGACCCCGGCGGCCCCGGCGCTGCTCGGCGACTTCTACGTGCTGCAGGCCACCAGCCCGCTCAGCGCCGACCTGCCGATCATGAAGAAGATCATCGAGAACTACAAGGCCAAGTACCCCGACGACGCGCTCGACAACGGCGTCATGGCCGGTTACACGTCCTCGATCATCATCGCCGACGCGCTCAAGCTCGCCTGCGAGAACAAGGACCTGAGCCGCGCGGGCATCATCTCCGCGCACCGCTCCCAGAACGCCTGGGACGGCGGCTCCGGCGTCAAGTACGACTTCACCGACCCCTCGCAGCCCCCGTCCCGCGCGACCTTCGTCCTGAAGGCCGACAAGGAGGCCGTCGGCGGTCTGAAGATCTTCAAGGAGGGCGCGGTCTCCGACCTCGCCTCGACCTACCCGGTCACTGCGGGCTGATCCGCCCGCTCCCGTGAAGGCCGGTCCCCCGCGGGGGGACCGGCCTTCCGCGTAGAACGGGACGGGAGGGGAAGGGGATATCACGGGGTTCATCCACTTTCTAGGGGGCGCGTGATGGTGGTGATCCAGGAGCGCACGCGGGCCGACGGGGTGGCCCGGGTGTCGCGCGGCGACGGGGCGCTGATCTGCGCGGGCGTGCTGGCGCCGCTGGTCGCGCGGGGGCTGCTGGCGCGATGGCCGCTCATGGTGGATCTCGGGGATCTCGTGGACGCCGACCGGATCTCGGCGCGGCTCCTGCGGAGCCTGCGCGCCAAGTACGGGAAGGGCCGGGTGCTCCTGGTGCGGCTGCCCGGACGGAGGCTGGCCCTCGTCCTGGACGGCGAGGGCGTCCGCCGGGTCCTGGAAGGCGAGCCCGAGCCTTTCGCGGTCGCGAACCTGGAGAAGAGGCACGCCGTAGGGCGGTTCCAGCCCAAGGGGGTGCTCGTCTCGTCGGGGCCCGAGCGCCGGACACGCCGCGTGTTCAACGAAGAGGTGCTCGACACGGGCCGCGGGCTGCCCCGGCAGGCCGAGACGTTCGCGCGGGTGGCCCGCGAGGAGGCCGCGGTGCTCCTGGAGTTCGCCGAGAACCGCGGAGAGCTGCGCTGGGACGAGATGGCCGTCTCCTGGGCGCGGGTACTGCGCCGGATCGTCCTCGGCGACGGGGCCCGCGACGACCACGCCGTCACGGACACCCTGTTCAGGCTGCGCCGCGAAGCGAACCTGGCGTTCGCACCGCGCAGCGAACGGACGTACAAGGAGTTCAAGGGAAGGCTCGAAGGGCATCTGCGCCGTGCGGAGGAAGGCAGTCTCGCCGCCATCGTCGCGCGCACTCCGCACGACCCGGAGGCCGCGCCCTACGACCAGGTCCCCCAATGGCTGTTCGCCTTCGACTCGGCCGGGCTCGTGATCTTCCGGGCCCTCGCCCTGCTCACCTCGCACCCCGTGCACGAGGCCCGCGCGCGCACGGCGATCGCGAACGACCCGGTCGCCTTGGGGTACGTCCGGGCGTGCGTCCTTGAGTCGGTGCGGCTGTGGCCGACCACCCCGGCGATCCTTCGCGACACCACCCGCGACGTCGCCTGGGGCACGGACCTCCTGCCCGCCGGAACCGGCGTGCTCCTGCCCGCGGCGTTCACCCAGCGCGACCCCGAGGCCCTCCCCTACGCCGACGCCTTCACGCCCGACGTGTGGCTCGACGGGGCTGCCGAGGCGGACTGGTCGGTGGTGCCGTTCAGCGGCGGCCCCGCGGCCTGCCCGGGCCGCGACCTGGTCATGCTCGCCTCCGCCGTCTTCCTTGCCGCGCTGCTGGCCGGCCACCGCTTCCGGCAGACCGGCGGGCGACGGATGCGGCCTGAGGCGCCCCTGCCGGGGAGCCTGAGCCCTTACCGGCTGAGGTTCTCCGTCAGTGGGCTCGGCGTCGGTGAACTCGCCATCGATGGGCTCGGAGACGTCAGCGCGCGCTGAGAGGAGGCGCAGGACGATGTCCGCACGATCGGCGCCCCGCGAGCCGGGCGGCCGCGACGAGAGCGAGAGCCAGAGGCTCGATCGCAACTACGAGGAGCTGCTCCAGGAACTGCGGGTGGCGCAGACGGGGGTGCAGATCCTCTTCGCGTTCCTGCTCACGCTGCCGTTCCAGTACGGGTTCACCAGGACCTCGACGCTGGACCGGGCGGTCTTCCTCCTGACGCTGCTGTCCGCGACCGTCGCCACTGCGCTGCTGATCGCCCCCGTCGGCTTCCACCGCAGGGTCTTCCGGCAGGGCCGCAAGGGCGACCTCGTCCACGCGGCCTCGTCCTTCGCCCTGTTCGGGCTCGCCGCCCTGGCCCTGGCGATGTCCGGCGCCCTGTTCGTGGTGACGGACGTCGTCCTCGGGCTCGGCTGGGCGGCGGGCCTGTCGGCGGCGGCCCTCGCCGTCCTGGTCTTCTTCTGGTACTTCGCCCCGGTCTTCTGCGGCCGCCGCAAGCTCCGGTCGGACCGGGACGCTCAGCCTTCCCGGGACGCTCAGCCTTCCAGGTCGGAAGGGGGACGGCGCGGCCGGTAGCGGTCCGGGTCGTCGTCGCGCGGATTCCCGGTGACGCGGCCGCGGCGGGCCTCCCGCCCTGCGCGGGGCCCCTTCGCGGCGAGCTTGTCGCGCTCGGCCTGGCGCGGGTCCCCGGGCTTGCCTCCCACCTGCGCGCTGGAGCCCGTGCCCGCGTGCGGACTGCCCTGCGGCCCCTCCTCGCGCTCGGCGGCGGGCGGCTGCGGCGAGGCGGTCGCCTCCGCCGTGCGCTCGATGTCCGCCTGGTCCAGTTCCTCCGGCGGAACGCCGCGGTCCAGACCGCGCGCCACGCGGCGCGCCGCCTTCGCGGACTCCGGCTCGGGCGGCGGTTCCGGCTCGATCTTGGCTCCCATGGCGTCCTCCCTCGCGGCTCGTCCCTTACTCCCTATCCCCACCAGAACCCAACAAACAGCGACGAACTACACCTTTCACGGCACGGAGCCGGGGTAGGGCCACCTGCGGAACCGATGCGATAGGGAACCGATTCGGAGGAGGAGGCGCGTTATGCCCCGCCAAGACTGGAGCGACAAGCGAGAACGCCAGTACGAGCACATCAAGGAGTCCCAGAAGAAGCAGGGGCGCGGCGAGAAGCGCGCGAAGGAGGTCGCGGCCCGCACCGTCAACAAGAACCGCGCGCAGTCCGGCGAGGCCAAGTCGTCGAGCAGGCTCTCCCGCGAGGACACCTCCCCGCAGAAGCGCGGCGGACAGCGCTCGGGAACGGACCGGGAGAAGGGCCGCACCAAGGACCAGCTCTACAACGAGGCCAAGAAGAAGGGCATCGAGGGAAGGTCGAAGATGACCAAGGGTGAGCTCAAGAAGGCCCTGGGCGCCTCCGACTGACGAGGCAAACACAGCTTTGGCACCGATCTCCCCCACGTTGAGAGATCTCCTGGTTCAGTCGGAGAAGTTGGATTCGTCCGATTTCGCACCGCCGTCCGCTCGACCAGGAGGACGTTCATGGGCTTCGTGAAGATGCGCGATGGAGCAGAGATCTTCTACAACGACTGGGGCACCGGGCAGCCCGTCGTGTTCATCCACGGCTGGCCGCTCAACGGGGACGCCTGGCAGGACCAGATGAAGGTCGTCGCCGAGAACGGCTTCCGCGGCGTCGCCCACGACCGGCGCGGCCACGGCAGGTCCACCCAGACCTGGGGAGGCTACGACTTCGACACGTTCGCCGACGACCTCGCCCAGCTCATCGAGGGCCTGGACCTCCGCGACGTCGTCCTCGTCGCGCACTCCATGGGCGGCGGTGAACTCGCCCGCTACATCGGCCGCCACGGCACGGGACGGGTCGCCAAGGCCGTCCTGCTGTCGGCGATCCCGCCGGTGATGCTGCAGAGCGCCGGCAATCCCGAGGGCGTGCCGAACAAGGTGTTCGACGACATCAAGCGCGGCATCCACGAGGAGCGCTCGCAGTTCTGGCTCGACACCGCCGAGGGGTTCTTCAGCGCCAACCGGCCGCACAACCGGGTGACCCCGGGCAACAAGTACGCCTTCTGGTACATGGCGATGCAGGAGAGCATCAAGGCGGGCGTCGACTGCGTCACCGCGTTCGCCGAGACGGACTTCACCGAGGACCTCAAGAAGTTCGACGTGCCGACCCTCATCGTGCACGGCGACGACGACCAGGTCGTCCCGATCGACGCGACGGCCCGCAAGTCCGCGAAGCTCATCCCGAACGCCGAGCTCAAGGTCTATCCGGGCGGCTCCCACGGCATCGCCCTGGTGCCGGGGGACAAGGAGAAGTTCAACCAGGACCTCCTGGACTTCCTGCGCAGCTGACCCTGAGGAAAGGGGCGGGGCCGTCGGGCCCCGCCCTTTCCCGTCTCGGGCCCGCACCGGCCTTCCGAGGCCGACCCCCGCGCGGTCCGCGGTCCGCTAGCGGACAGCCGGGGCCCTGTCGTGGAGGGCGGAGCGGCGGTACAACCGCGGCATGAAGATCTTCCGGAGCACCGCCGCCCTCGTCGCCACCGCGAACCTCCTGTCCGCGGGCCTCACCGCGCCGGTGCGGGCCGAGGAACGCAGGACGGGCCCTGGGGCCGTGATCGAGGCCGCGAGGCTGGAACGGGCCCTGTGGCTCCCGGAGGCGGGCGCGGCCAAGCGGTTCCGGTACTGGACGCGGGACTCCCGCGGCCGGGCCGCGGTGAGCACCGGGATGCTGCACCTGCCCAAGGGCGAGGCCCCGAAGGGCGGCTGGCCGGTGGTGGCCTGGGCGCACGGGACCGTGGGGATCGGCGACTCGTGCGCGCCTTCCCGAACGGGCTTCTCCGAGCGGGACGTGCGCTACCTGTCGCGGTGGCTCGCCCAGGGATACGCGATCGTGGCCACCGACTACGTCGGGCTGGGCACCCCGGGCGTGGCCGCCTACGTCCATGGCCCGAGCGAGGCCGAGAACGTCGCCGACTCCGTCCGGGCCGCCCGCCGGGTCATGCCTTCGCTCGCCCGCAAGTGGGTGGTGGTCGGCCAGTCGCAGGGCGGCCACGCGGCCATGTTCACCCTGCACGCGGCCGCCGCTTACGCGCCCGAACTGGACTTCCGGGGCGGCGTCGCCACGGGCGTCGCGGCCAACTTGGAGAACCTCGTGCCGCTCGCCGGCCCCTACCTCCCCGACCTGCCCCTGCACGGCCTGACGACTTACTTCTCTTACGTGATGGCGTCCCTGCGCGCGAACCGGCCCGACCTCAAGATCGAGAGGTTCCTCACCGAGCGCGGGAAGGCCGTCGCGGACGACGCGCTGAGACTCTGCTACCCGGACATGTCGGCCGAGATCGAGGCCGAGGACGTGGGCATCGACGACCTCGTCTCCCGCCGGCTCGTCGACGGGAAGCTGGGCAGGGCACTCCGGGAGGCGCTGACGATCCCGGTCAAGGGCTACGGGGCGCCCTTCTACGTCGCCCACGGGGCGCGCGACACCGACATCCCCGCGGTGCTCGTGCTGAAGCTGGCCGCGGACCTGCGCCTGAACGGAGCCCCGCTGACGTTCCGGCTCTACCCGGGCGCCGACCACAGCGGGAACATGTTCGCCTCGCTGCCGGACACCGTCCCGTTCGTCCGCGGCCTGCTGCGGGGCTGAGCCGTCAGCGGGACGCCTCGTACCAGCGGTAGGGGATGCTCCAGTCCCAGTTCTCGGCCTCCAGGTGGTCTTCATGGCCGACCCAGTACGGGTCGAGGTAGCCGGCGTAGGCGTGGCCCATGGCCCGCAGCCAGGACACGGCGAGGCCGCCGAGGAAGGCCAGTGACGTGCTGAACATGTGCGCTCCGCGGGGGGTTCGGGGAGATCGTCCGGTGTCCAGGTTCCCGAGATTGACGGATATATCCGTCTAACCCGGGACACCAGTGTTGATGATCGGGGCCCCGGCTTCAATGGACATTCGCACAACACCTGCGCCGTTCTGGCCGACGGCCCTGACCTGGGACTCTCCGCGAAGGCCGATAGAATCGGGCAACGTGACCACCAAGCCCCGCATCCCCAATGTCCTCGCCGGCCGCTACGCCTCCCCCGAGCTCGCCTCCCTCTGGTCGCCCGAGCAGAAGGTGAGGCTGGAGCGGCGGCTCTGGCTCGCCGTCCTGCGCGCCCAGGCCGGGCTCGGGATCGACGTCCCCGAGCAGGCACTCGCCGACTACGAGCGGGTGCTGGACCAGGTGGACCTCGCCTCCATCGCCGAGCGCGAGAAGATCACCCGGCACGACGTGAAGGCCCGCATCGAGGAGTTCAACGCCCTCGCCGGTCACGAGCACGTGCACAAGGGCATGACCTCACGCGACCTCACCGAGAACGTCGAGCAGCTCCAGATCCGGCTCAGCCTCGTGCACGTGCGCGACCGCGCCGTCGCCGTGCTGGCCCGCCTCGGCTCACTGGCCGCCCAGTACTCGGAGCTGGTCATGGCCGGGCGCTCCCACAACGTCGCCGCCCAGGCCACCACCCTCGGCAAGCGCTTCGCCAGCGCCGCCGACGAACTGCTCGTCGCGCTCGCCCGGGTCGAGGACCTGATCGAGCGCTACCCGCTGCGCGGGATCAAGGGCCCGGTCGGCACCGCCCAGGACATGCTCGACCTCCTCGGCGGCGACTCCGCCAAGCTCGCCGAGCTGGAGAACCGCGTCGCCGAGCACCTCGGCTTCGCCTCCGCGTTCGTCAGCGTCGGCCAGGTCTACCCGCGCTCCCTCGACCACGACGTGCTGTCCTCCCTGGTCCAGCTGGCCGCCTCGCCGTCGTCGCTGGCCAAGACCATCCGGTTGATGGCCGGGATCGAGCTGGTCACCGAGGGCTTCAAGGAGGGCCAGGTCGGCTCCTCGGCGATGCCGCACAAGATGAACACCCGCTCGTGCGAGCGCGTCAACGGCTTCATGGTCATCCTGCGCGGCTACGCCTCCATGACGGCCGAGCTGGCGGGCGACCAGTGGAACGAGGGCGACGTGTCGTGCTCGGTGGTCCGCCGCGTCGCGCTGCCCGACGCCTTCTTCGCCGTCGACGGCCTGATCGAGACGTTCCTGACCGTCCTCGACGAGTTCGGGGCGTTCCCCGCCGTGATCTCCCGCGAGCTCGACCGCTACCTGCCGTTCCTGGCCACCACCAAGGTGCTCATGGCCGCGGTCAAGGCGGGCGTGGGCCGCGAGGAGGCGCACGAGGCGATCAAGGAGCACGCGGTGGCGTCCGCCCTGGCCATGCGCGAGCAGGGCAGCCCGGAGAACCAGCTCCTGGACCGCCTGGCCGCCGACGCCCGGATCCCGCTGGACCGCGCGGGCCTCGACGCGCTGATGGCCGACCGGCTGTCCTTCACCGGCGCCGCCGCGGCCCAGGTCGCCGCCGTCGCCGAGCGGATCGCCGAGGTCGTCAAGCGGCACCCGGCCGCCGCCTCGTACACCCCGGGCGCGATCTTGTGACGTCCCACACTTTTGACAACGACTGTTCCACTCTTTCGACGGAGGGGTCTTCTCGAGACGGGTGTTCTGTCAGGATGTCGGCATGAATGCCGTGCCGAGCCGCCGAATCTATGGCGGCGCGAGCCCTGAGGCCCGCGTCGCCGAGCGCCGGGCCCGCCTTCTGGAGGCGGGCCTGGAGCTCCTCGGCACCGAGGGCCTGCGCGGCACCACGGTGCGCGGCGTCATCGAGCGCGCGCGGCTCACCCCGCGCTACTTCTACGAGAGCTTCCAGGACCTGGACTCGCTGATCACCGCCGTCTACGACGGGGTCGTCGCGGACCTGCGCGAGGAGGCCCTGACCGCGCTGCTGGCGGCCGCCGACCGGACCACCGAGAGGGTGCGCGCGGTCGTCACGACGGTGGTCGACTTCTACGGCGACGACCCCCGCAAGGGCAGGCTCGTCCTCGCCGAGGCCATGGCCAGCCCGGTCCTCGCCGAGCGGCGCCTGGCCACGTCGCAGATGTTCGCCAAGATGATGACGGGCGAGCCGATCCTGCACAGTGATCCCAGCCGGGAGATCGTGATGGCCGCCCGCTTCATCGTGGGCGGCTTCAGCGAGATCCTCACCGACTGGCTCCAGGGCGACCTGCCCGCCGAGCGGCCCGATCTGGTCGACCGCTGCACGGCGCTGATCATGGCGACGCTCGTCTCGGCGGCCACCGCCGGTTCCGCCTGACCCCTCCCCTTCCGCCGCCGCCGTCCGGTGGGCTAGCCTTGCCGCGATGGCGTTTCGCAGGGCGATACGCCGTTTCCCCATACCCCCTTGGGAGGCGTCGATGGCCGGCCGGACCCTCGCGACGAAGATCTGGGACTCCCGTGCCGTGCGGCGCGCGGCGGGCCAGCCCGACCTGCTCTACATCGACCTCCACCTGCTGCACGAGGTGAGCAGCCCGCAGGCGTTCTCCGGGCTGCGCGCCGCGGGCCTGCGGGTGCGGCGGCCCGACCTCACCCTCGCCACCGAGGACCACAACGTCCCCACCGACGACCCGAGTGTGATCAGCGACCCGCTCTCACGCACCCAGGTCGACACCCTGCGCGCCAACTGCGCCGAGTTCGGCGTCCCCCTGCACTCGCTCGGCGACCCCGACCAGGGCATCGTGCACGTCATCGGGCCGCAGCTCGGCGTCGTGCAGCCCGGCATGGCGATCGTCTGCGGCGACTCCCACACCGCCACCCTCGGCGCGTTCGGGGCGCTCGCGTTCGGCATCGGCACCTCCGAGGTCGAACACGTCCTGGCCACCCAGACGCTGTCGTCACCGCCGTTCAAGACGATGGCCGTCACCGTCGAAGGGGACCTGCCGCAGGGCGTCGGGGCCAAGGACCTCGTCCTCGCCGTCATCGCCCGGCTCGGCACCGGCGGCGGGGCGGGGTACGGCATCGAGTACCGGGGCGCGGCCATCCGCGGGCTGTCCATGGAAGGCCGGATGACGGTCTGCAACATGACGATCGAGGCGGGCGCCCGCTACGGGATGATCGCCCCCGACGAGACCACCTTCGCCTACCTCAGGGGCCGCCCCCACGCCCCTTCAGGCGCCGCGTGGGACGAAGCCGTCGCCTACTGGCGGACCCTGCGCACGGACGACGACGCGGTCTTCGACGCCGAACTCGTCATCGACGCCTCCGCGCTCACCCCGTTCGTCACCTGGGGCACCAACCCCGGGCAGGGCGCGCCGCTCGGCTCCTCGGTCCCCGACCCCGCGTCGTTCCCCACCGAGGCCGAGCGCACCGCCGCCGAGCGCGCCCTCGCCTACATGGACCTCGCGCCCGGCACCCCGCTGCGCGACATCGCCGTCGACACGGTCTTCGTCGGGTCCTGCACCAACGGGCGCATCGAGGACCTGCGGGTCGTCGCCGAGGTGCTGCGCGGTAGGCGGGTCGCCGAGGGCACCCGGATGCTCGTCGTCCCCGGCTCGGCGCGGATCCGCCTCCAGGCCGAAGCCGAGGGCCTGCACGAGGTCTTCACGGACGCGGGCGCCGAGTGGCGCCACCCGGGCTGCTCGATGTGCCAGGCCATGAACGCCGACCGGCTCGCGCCCGGCGAGCGCAGCGCCTCGACCTCCAACCGCAACTTCGAAGGCAGGCAGGGCAAGGGTGGGCGCACCCACCTCGTCTCCCCGGCCGTCGCCGCCGCGACCGCCGTACGGGGCCGCCTCGCCGCCCCCGCGGACCTCTGACGGAGGCGGCCCCGCGCCGCGGCCGCCTCCGTCCCCGCCACCGCGCGCCGGCGGCGGAGCCTTGTCACCGAATCCTCGGCGGACCTCAGTCGGAGTCGCGCTCCTCGTCCTCCTGCTGGGCCTTGCTCTTGGTGAAGTGGATCCTGCCGATCATTGGACTACCTCCAGTTGTGCGGCCATCTCTACTGCCCTCGCGCGTGTGAGCCCGACCCCGATGACATCCACCAGCAGGCCGGCCTGCTGCTCGCACACGGCGCGCGCGGTCCTCTTCGTCACGACGCTGAACCCGCATCCCGCCCAGCGCGTGGAGCCGGAACCGGTGCCTCTCGACAAGAGCCCGTCGCCGTAGGTCTGGAGTGACATGCCCTGGATCACGGTGATCTGCACGGCTCGCCTGCTTTCGGCGTCGTACACCTTCCAGATCCGCCGCTTCCAGCCATCGGCCTCGTTCTGCTCGATCTCGGCGACCTCCGGTCCCGCGTCCACCACTCTCATGCCGTCGGGAAGGTTCCCCGGGACCGACCGCAGGTCCACGGCCTCGAGAGCGAACTCCGACGGGGCCGGGCGAGGCTCCGCAGCGGGAACACGCAGCACGACCGGAACGGTGACGGCCGCGGCGGCCGTCGCGAGCACGGCGAAGGACACGGTGAGCCCCCGGGGCGGGCGCCTGCGGCGCCTTCCCGCCAGGACCTGCGCGGCGAGGTCCGGCGGGGCCGCCACATCCCGCACGTCCTCCTCGACGCTCTCGCGGACGAGCGCGGCGAGACGCGCGGCGACCTCGTCTTCCGCCGTCATCGCCTTCCTCCCGCCATCTCGCACTCCGCGTCCGAGGACGGAGCGTCCGCCAGCTCCACCGATGCGCGCAGCGCGCGCATGGCACGGTGCGTCTGGCTCTTCACCGTGCCGACGGAGACCTCCATCAGCACGGCGGTCTCGGCCTCGGACAGTCCCTCCCAGTACCGCAGAACGATCACCGTCCGCTGTCCCGGTGACAGCCCGCGCAGCGCCCGCCGGACGGCGTCGCGCCGGACGTAGTCATCGAACGGGACCACGACGGGTTCCTCACCGCCGACCCGTTCCAGAAGGGTGAGCGCCCGGGTGCCGCTCCGCCAGCCGTCCTTCGCCGCGTTGACGATCGAGCGCCGCATGTACCACTCGGGATCACCCCGCCGGGAGATCCGCTTCCACTTCGGGAAGGCCCGCTCCAGCACGGCCTGGACCAGGTCCTCCGCGTGGTGGCGATCGCCGGTGAGGGCGGTTGCGAACCGGAGCAGCACAGTACCGCGATCCCTGACGAACCGCGTGAAGTCCGCCTCGGTCTCGTTCACAGGTCCCTCCCTCTGGCTGACATCCCATACACGTCCGGCGGCCTCCGGAGGTTGTCACGCGAATGCCCCCGAATCCCGGCGGGCTCGGGGGCACCCACGGACCCCACGGACGCCTGCGGCTCAGCAGAGCGAGGTGTAGGTGTACGCGATCTTCTTCGTGCCGCTGGAGTTGTAGTAGGCGTTCGAGCCCAGCCGCTGGAAGTAGACGAAGGAGCTCGTCCCCGCGTAGAAGACCTCCGAACCGAGGTTCGCCCACACGTTGTCGTCGGCGTAGCTACGGGTCTGCTGACCAACGATCCCGTCGACGCCGAGTCCCCACTTGCTCTGCCAACTGCGGGTGGCGGTCGCGGTGGCCGGACCGAAGGAGCAGTCGATGGTGATCGAGATGCCATCTGCGGCGAGGACCTTCTGCCACAACCACGTGTAGTTGCTGTTCGAGTAGGCGCAGCCGTTGCACAGCGTCGCCTCGTCACCCCAGTCGTCATTGGTGGCGTTCGCTCCGTCGACGAACTGGCTCGAAACCGAGCGCTCCGCCGCGCGCTTCGGCGGCACGGCCTTCTCGACGAGCCTGCGCACCTTGGCCGGGACCCGCGCGGTGTCTGCGGGCAGCGCCTTGACGACCTTCAGCAGCTCACCCCGGGTCACCGGCTCGCGGGCCACGACGCTGTAGTTGACGCCGCTCCGCTCGGTCCAGGTCGCGCCGAGCAGACCCGACGCACCGGGCACGCCGGTGTGCACGAAGCGGACCTTCCGGTTGCCCGCCTTGGCGCGCTTGACGGTGGTCGTCTGCACGACCCGTCCCGAGACGGTCTCGGGTGACACCTCATAGACCGCGCCCACCGCCCGCGAGACGGCGACGGTCTTCGCGCCGTGGAACTCCACGGTCTCCACGTTCGCCGTACCGCCTCCGGGGATCTCCCCGGGCACAGTGCCGGCGTTGTGCCCGGTCATCACCACGTTCGGCAGAGATTCGGTGACCGCTTGCTGTGCGCCTTCGACCAGATCGGGCGGCGCCGCGGCCTGGGCCGGGGAGACGAGGGCGAAGGCGAGAAGGGGGGCGGCAAGGACCGTGACGGCCTTGAACAAGACGACTCCTAAGACGCACCGTGCGGAAACGATGATCAGAGATTCCCGTTCTGGACCATCCAAGATCAAGATCGGAGGATGGCCTGTGATGGACATGTTGTACTTGTTTGTCCTGGAGACTCTGTTTCCACTGCGTCCGGTGTCAAGCGGTTCGGTGGCTCTTCGGTCGATAACGGAGGAAAAGCACGCCCTCGTCCTCGTAGACAGCGTCGAGAGCAAGCTCACGGCGCCCGTCCAGATCACCCACGAGCCTCGTGTGGTGCGGGGTGCCGAGCAGCGTCGGCGCGATGTTGAGGCACAGCTCGTCGACGAGGCCCTCGCGCAGGACCGACGTGGTGAGGCCCGGCCCGCCCTCGCACAGGAGGTGGCGGATGCCGTGCTCCTCGCGCAGCCTCCGCACGGCCAGGCGGAGGTCCACGTCGCCGTCGCCCGCCGAGACCACCCGCACATGCGACGGCGCGGGCGAGTGCGCCCCGTCGGAGGTGACGATGATCGGCTCGCCCTCGGCGAACAGCGCCGCCTCCCAGTCGAGGTCCAGCGACCGGGACACCACGATGATCGGCGCCGGCGGGCGGCCACGCCGGGCCGCCATCTCCTTGGTCAGCCGCGCGGGCTTGATCCGCCCGGTGCGGACCGTCGAGGCGCCGACCATGATCCCGTCGGCGAGGGCGCGCAGCGCGCGGAAGACCCGGAAGTCGGCGTCACCGCCCAGGCCGTCGGACCAGCCCTCCTCGTCGGTGGCCGACCCGTCGGCGCTCACCACCATGTGCACGCGCAGCCAGTCGCCCGCGACGCCGTACTCGTAGTACGGGTCGATGACCTCGTCTGGCCCACTGGGGTCCGGCAGCAGACGCCTCATGCGTCCCAGGTTATCTTGGGGCATGGACCTGCCGATCAGCCCGCCCGTCGCGCCGATGCTGGCCAAGGCGGTCAAGACCATGCCGCGGGGAGACCTTTACTACGAGCCGAAGTTCGACGGCTTCCGCTGCGTCGTCTTCCGGGACGGCGATGACGTCGTCCTGTCCAGCCGGGGCGAGAAACCGCTCACCCGCTACTTCCCCGACCTCGTCGAGACGGTCAGGGCCGAGCTGCCCGAGCGCTGCGTGATCGACGGCGAGGTGATCATCCGGCGCGGCTCGCGGCTCGACTTCGACGCCCTGTCCCAGCGCATCCACCCGGCCGATTCCCGGGTCAGGATGCTCGCCGAGCGGACCCCCGCCTCCTTCGTCGCCTTCGACGTGCTGGCCCTCGGCGACGAGACGTACTTCGAGACCCCGTTCAAGGAGCGGCGAGCGCTTCTGGAGCGGGCCCTTGCGCGGGCGAAGCCGCCGGTCCACCTCAGCCCGATCACCGACTCCTTCGACGTGGCCGAGCGCTGGTTCGCCGAGTTCGAGGGCGCCGGGCTCGACGGCGTCGTCGCCAAGGGCGTCGGGTTGCCTTACGCGCCGGACAAGAGGCTGATGTTCAAGGTCAAGCACGAGCGGACCGCCGACTGCGTCGTCGCCGGATTCCGGTGGCACAAGAGCGGCCCCGTCGTCGGGTCGCTGCTCCTCGGCCTCTTCGACGGCGACGGCGCCCTGCGGCACGTGGGCGTGGCCGCGTCGTTCACGATGAAGCGGCGCGAGGAGCTCGTGGGCGAACTGGAGCCGTACCGGATGTCCGACATAGCCGGGCATCCCTGGTCGGAATGGGCGTCCCAGGGCGAGGCGGACCGCATGCCCGGCGCGGTGTCGCGCTGGACCGGCAAGAAGGACCTGTCGTGGGTGGCGCTGCGCCCGGAACTCGTCTGCGAGGTCGCCTACGAGCACATGGAAGGCGACCGCTTCCGCCACACCGCGCGCTTCCGCCGCTGGCGCACCGACCGGACACCCGACTCGTGCACCTACGAGCAGCTCGAAATGCCCGTCGAGTTCGACCTCGACCAGATCCTCACCTAGCGGGGCGAACCGGGACTCGGCACGGCGCATCGGATGGGATGAACGCCCCAGTTCGAGAGATCTCCGAGAGAGATGAGTCCCCGTGCCCCGTCTGCTGGTCCTCACCGTCGCCGTCGCCTCGCTCGCCCTGGCCGGCTGCACCAAGGCCGACACCGACGGCGGGCTCCGCCCCGATCCGGCGGCGACCCCTTCGGCGTCCGACTCCCAGAGCGCCGCCCCGCAGGACGAGACCTCCGAGACCCCGCAGGACGGGACCGCCGACCCGGCGGGCATCGCCGAGTCGGGCGGCCCGCAGCCGAGCCCGGCGGCGTCGTCACCCACCGCGGTCATGTTCGCCGACGCCAGAGAGGCCGTGACCATCCTGCTCAGGGCGCGGATCGCCGGCGACAAGACCGCCGCGCTGATCGCGGCCGGCCCCCGCACCGTGGAGAAGGTCTTCGCCGCCTCCGCCCCCCTGTCCGACGAGCTCGACGGCTGCGAGGCCGGCAGCGAGCACGGCTACAGCTACGCCTTCGACTGCTACCGGCGCTACGAGGGCGGCTCCAGCCACTACCTCGTCGACCCGTACCCGGCCACCGGCTGGCGCGTCGTGAACTACGAGGCCATCGCGGACTGACGCCCCCGGGTTCCCTTCCCGCACAACCAAGCGTACGCTTGGTCCCGCTATCTCGCGGGAAGGGAACCGATGACCGAGATCAAGACCTATGCGCATCTGATCGGCGGCGAACTGCGCCACTCCGAGCAGACCCTCGACTCGGTCGACCCGGCCACCGGCGAGGTCTGGGCGCGCGTCCCCCGCGGCACCGCCCAGGACGCCGACGACGCCGTCGCCGCGGCCAAGAAGGCGTTCCCGAGGTGGTCGGCGATGTCGGCCCCGGCCCGCACCTTCATGCTCCGCAAGGTCGCCGAGGTCTTCACCGCGAACGCCAAGGAACTCGCCGCGCTCGAGACCCGCGACAACGGCCGGATCATCAACGAGACCGCCAAACTCGACCTGCCCGGCATGACGTACCTGTGGCAGAACGCCGCGGGCGAGGCGGCCCAGGCCGTCGAAGGCAAGTCGGTGATCTTCGGCCCGGGGAGCATGGGCTACACGCGGCGCGAGCCTTACGGGGTCGTCGTCGGGATCATCCCGTGGAACTCCCCCATCTCGACCTTCTCCGCCAAGGCCGCCTACGCGCTCGCCGCCGGCAACACCGTGGTGATCAAGACCGCGGAGCAGGCTTCGGTGTCGATGCTGCGGCTCGGCGAACTGCTCAAGGACGTGCTGCCCAAGGGCGTCCTCAACATCGTGTCCGGCCTCGGCGAGGAGGTCGGCGACCGGCTCGTGCGGCACAAGGACGTCGGCCGCGTCAGCCTGACCGGCTCCACCGAGACCGCCAAGCTCATCACCAGGGCCTCGACGGACTCCATCAAGCCGCTCACGCTGGAGCTCGGCGGCAAGTCGCCCAACATCGTCTTCGCCGACGCCGACCTCGACAAGGCCGCCGACGGCGTCTCCACCCGCGCGATCTTCACCGGCAACGCGGGCCAGGCCTGCCTCGCGGGCTCCCGCATCCTCGTCCAGCGGCCCGTCTACGACGAGCTGATCGGCAAGATCAAGGAGCGGATGGCGGCGATCCGCCTCGGCGACCCGCAGTCCCCCGAGACGACCATGGGCCCGATCGTCTCCCGCGAGCAGTACGAACGGGTCCTCTCCTACATCGAACTCGGCCAGAAGGAAGGCGCCGAACTCCTCTACGGCGGACGGCACGGCGCCGACCTCGTCCCCGCCGAGTTCGCCGGAGGCTACTGGGTGGAGCCCACCCTTCTGGCGACCACCGACAACTCCCTGCGCGTCTGCCAGGAGGAGATCTTCGGCCCCGTCGCGGTCGTGCTGCCCTTCGACACCTACGAAGAGGCCATCGCGATAGCCAACGACTCCCCTTACGGCCTCGCCTCCGGCGTCTGGACGAAGTCCCTGGCCACCGCCCAGCGCGCCGCCCAGGACATCCAGGCCGCCTACGTCTGGGTCAACACCTTCCGCCGCGTCGCCCCCGGCCTGCCCTTCGGCGGCTGGAACGACAGCGGCTACGGCCACGACGCCCTCCTCGACAACACCCGGGAGAAGTCGGTCGTTCTGGACCTCTAGGCGCCCGTGCCGCACTGCTCCGGACGGGCGGCGCGGCACATCCGGTTAGCCCGAAAGCCGCAAGAGCCCCCATAATGCGGAGCTTTGCATGATCGGGCAGCAGCGGGCCACCGTCCGCCCCGGTCGTGCGGGGGAGGCGGAGATGACACCGGATCGCATCGGAGTGCTCGTCGGCGCGGTGTTCGGGCTCGTGTGGGTGGAGGTGAACGCGGGCGCGGCGGGCGCCCCGGTGGACCTCGTGCTGCGCGTCGCCGGAGCCGTCGCCTTCCTGGCCGTTCTCGCGGGCCTGTGGCGCGCCCGCGGAGCCGCCCCGCCCGACGGCGCGGGACGGCCGGGCTTCGGACCCGGCTACCGGCTGGTGCTCGCCGTGGAGCTCGCCGCCTTCCTCGGCGGCAACGCGCTGCTCAACGGTCCCCTCGGCCTGCCGGACGCGGTGCCCGCCTGGATCGCGTTCGTGGTCGGCGCGCACTTCGTCGCGCTCGCCCGCGTGTGGCGGGAGCCGTCGATCGGCTGGGTCGGCGGGGCTGCCGCCCTCCTCGGCGCGATCGGCGTCGGCATGGCGGTGGCCGGCGCGTCCGGCGACGCGATCGCCCTGACGGCCGGGGTCGGCACGGGGGCCGTCCTCCTCGGCGGCTGCGGCTGGACGGTCCTGCGCGGTCCGGCCCGCCCCGCCTAGCCGTGCGCCGAGGCCAACCGCCCGTCGAGGCGGACCAGGTCGGTCTCGGCCAGGCCCGCGGCACGCCAGCCGCTGGTCAGCGCGCCCTGGACGGACGGACTGTCGCGGTGGTCGCCGGCCACGTAGACGCCTTCGGCGACGCGTGCGGGGCGGCGCAGGCGGTGCGTGGGCGGCGCGGCGTCCGGCAGGGCCTCGGGGATGCGGACGGTCGCCACGTGCTCCCAGTCCGCGGTCCGCGCCCCGAACAGGCCGGCCAGCTCGATGCGGACGGCCCGCTCGTCGGCGTCCGCGGCGACGAGCGTCGAGGCGATCAGGGCGCGGCCCGGCGGCGCGTAGGACGGCACCGCGTCGCTCACCACGACGCTGTTGACGACGCCGCCGCCCGACCGCCGTCCGTCCCCGTTCACGTACAGGACGGGTTCGGCCGCCGGAGAGCGCGGAGCGGCGTGGTAGACGGTCGTCAGCGGGTGCATGCGCGGCGCGGGAAGGTCGGGCAGCAGGGCGGCTGCCGTCCGCGGATCGGTCGCGACGATGACGGCCCGGGCGGTGATCCGGCCCGCCGAGGTGAGGACCGCGGTGCCGTCCAGCCGCTCGACCCGCTGCGACAGGTGGATCCACCCGGCGGGCAGCCGCGCGGCCAGCGCCTCGGGCACCGCGGCGACGCCCGCCGCGGGAAGCCCGATCCTGCCGCGCGCGAACGAGCGGACGACCATGGCCAGGACGTGCTCGGAGACGCGCAGGTCAGGATCGGCGAACACCCCCGCGAGATACGGCCGCACCAGCCCGTCGACCATCTCCGGGGAGAGCCCGGCCAGCGCGTCCGCCGCGGTGCGCTCCGGCCCGTCCAGCAGGCGCTGCGGCGGCAGGCCCGCGTACCGGGCCAGCAGAGCGGCGAGCGCCGCCTGGTCGGCCGCCGAGCCGATCCGGTGCCCCGCCAGGCCCCGCAGCATGCCCGGGAGGCCGCGCGGGTCGCGGAACGGGTGCGCGTACCGGACCAGGGCGCCCCGGTGCCGTACGAGGACTCCGGCGCGGAAGAAGCCCAGGTGCAGCGCGTCGAGGTCGACCAGGGAGGCGAGGCGCGGATAGGCGGTGTTGACCACCTGGAAGCCCCGGTCGAGGGTGAACCCGTCGACCTCGTCCGTGGCGACCCGCCCGCCCACCCGGTCGGCGGCCTCGAGCACCAGGAAGTGCCGGCCCGACCGGTGCAGCCTTCGCGCCGCCGCCAGCCCCGCCATCCCCGCGCCGATGATCAGCACATCCGTATCCGTCATAACGTGCGCTTACCCCCGTATCACCCGCTGTTTTCCCCGCTTCGGGTACGACTTCCCCATGACCGAGTTCAGGAGGGGCGACCGCGTCCGGTGGAACTCCCACGGCTCCACCGCCGAAGGCACCGTCCTCAAGAAGATCACTTCCGACACCGAGGAGGCCGGCCGGACCGTCCGGGCCTCCCCCGACGACCCTCAGTACCTCGTGCGCAGCGAGGCGTCCGGCGGCACCGCCGTCCACCGGCCCGACGCGTTGCGCCGGGCCTGATCTGGTTTCTGGCCCTCCTGGCCGTTGGCCCTTCTAGTCCTTGGCCTTGCTCGGCTGGACGCGCTTCGGCTCCCCGGGCATCTTCGGATAGTTGGGCGGATAAGGCATGTCGCCGAGGCCGCGATCCTTCTCGTCCTGGTCGGCCATGTCCAGCAAAGACTCCAGGGAGAAGGCGGCGTCGTCTATGGCGGCGTGCCTATCGCCGACCTCCGCGAACCTCGCGGGCATCGTCTTGACGGTGAAGTCGGCCGGATCCGCGTCGTCGAGCTCGTCCCAGAGGAGCGGCGCCGAGACCGGCGCGTTCGGCCGGGCCCGCACGCTGTAGGCGGAGGCGATCGTCCGGTCCCTGGCATTCTGGTTGTAGTCGACGAAGACCGTCTCGCCCCGCTCCTCCTTCCACCACTTCGTCGTCACCGTCTCGGGCATCCGCCGCTCCAGCTCACGGCCGAACGCGAGAGCGGCCCGCCTGACCTGGGTGAAGCTCCAGCGCGGCTCGATCCGGACATAGATGTGCAGACCCCTGCCGCCCGACGTCTTCGGGAAGCCCGTCATGCCCAGTTCGTCCAGCAGCGGCAGCACGCCCTCCCGGGCGACCCGGACGGTGTCGGAGAAGTCGCGGCCCGGCTGCGGGTCGAGGTCGATCCGCAGCTCGTCGGGGTGGTCGACGTCCGCGGCGCGCACGGGCCACGGATGGAAGGTGATCGTGCCGAGGTTCGCCGCCCAGGCGACGACCGCGAGCTCCGTCGGGCGCACCTCGTCGGCGGAGCGGCCGGAGGGGAAGTCGATCCTCGCCGTCTCGACGTAATCGGGCGCGCCCTTGGGGACCCGCTTCTGGTAGAAGGCGTCGCCGCCGCTCGGATCGGCCCGGGTGGACATGACGGCCCCCTCCACCACCCCGCCCGGCCAGCGCTCCAGGGTCGTCGGACGCTCCCGCAGAGCGCGCAGGATGCCTTCGCCGACCGACAGGTAGTAGGAGACGAGATCGAGCTTGGTCAGCCCCGCCTGGGGAAAATACGGCTTGTCCGGGTTGGTCACCTTGACGATCCGGTCGCCCACAGGCAGTTCGAGGAAGGCCATGGTCCACGCCTACCCTCAGGGAACACCCGCAACCCGTCCAAGGTTGCACCCGATGGCAACCTCTGGACAGGAAGGGAAGTAGCGTGCCGGGCATGGAGAAAGTCCACAAGACCGAGGGCGAGTGGCGGGCGATCCTCAACCCCGAGGAGTTCCGCGTCCTGCGCCAGGCGGGGACCGAGCGCCCCTACGTCGGCGAGTACACCGACACCAAGACCGTCGGCGTGTATCACTGTCGCGCCTGCGGGGCCGAGCTGTTCCGCTCGGAGACCAAGTTCGACAGCCACTGCGGCTGGCCGTCCTTCTACGCCCCGACCGACTCCGACGCGGTGATCCTGCGCGAGGACGACTCCCTCGGCATGCACCGGGTCGAAGTGCTGTGCGCGGCCTGTGATTCGCATCTCGGCCACGTCTTCCACGGCGAGGGCTACGGGACGCCGACCGACGACAGGTACTGCATCAACAGCGTCTCGCTGCGCCTCGAAGAGGCCTGACGCCCGATCCGGGCCCCGTCCTGACCGGGCCCGGACACACCTTGACCGTCCTGTTCATTGAATATCGCCTTATCTATCCGGGAATGAGGGTTTCCGGGAGGCTGACCTTGAGCGGCGAGACGGCGAAGGCGACGGGCACGATGCGCACCTGGTTCACGCGGGCGGAGCCCGCCGAGGCCACGGAGCCGAAGGAACCCGCGCGGCGCTTCTGGCGCCGCGCGCCGAAGGCGGAGGCGGAGCCGAAAGCTGCGCCGCCACGCCGGAAGAGCCGGGGCCTGCTGCGGCGGACCTTCCGGTTCCTCACCGCGGTCGTCACCCTCGCCGCCCTCGTGGTGTTCTTCTACTGGGCGTACCGGTTCACCCTCACGCCCGTCCCCGACCCCAACGGCTGGGCCATCGGCAACGGCGAACCGGGCAAGACCCTGCGCTTCTACCTGGACCGCCCCAGCGTCAAGGAGGCCGTCCACGCCATCGGCGGCAACCTCGCCCTCCTCGCGCCCCTCGGCCTCATGCTCCCGATCCTCTTCAGCCGCCTCCGAGGCCCCCTGCGCCTCACGATCGTGGGCGCCTGCCTCTCCTTCTGCATCGAGATCGTCCAGCACTACTTCGTCGCCGGCCGCACCTTCGACGTCGACGACATCATCCTCAACTCCGTAGGCGTCCTCCTCGCCTACCTCCTCATCGGCAAGCGCGCCAGCCGCCTCATCCACGGCCGCAAACGCCCCCTGACCGCCCGCCTCTTCGGCCGCCCCTGACAGCGCGGACGCGCCCCGCGCTCCCTCGGCGAGAATCCTCGTCCGGGTACGGACGCGGCCCTGCCCGTCGGTGACGGGCAGGGCCGGGTAAGCGCGCAGGGCCGGGTGGAGCGCAGGGGCTACGGGAGTTCGGTCACCAGTTCGGTGACGGACTTGCGGCGGCCGGTGTAGAAGGGGACCTCTTCGCGGACGTGGCGGCGGGCCTCGGAGGCGCGCAGGTGGCGCATCAGGTCGACGATGCGGTGGAGTTCGTCGGCCTCGAAGGCGAGCATCCACTCGTAGTCGCCGAGAGCGAAGCTGGACACGGTGTTGGCGCGGACGTCGGCGTAGCCGCGGGCCATCTTGCCGTGCTCGGCGAGCATCTGGCGGCGCTCGGCGTCCGGCAGCAGGTACCACTCGTAGGAGCGGACGAACGGGTACACGCAGACGTACGCGCGGGCCTCCTCGTCAGCGAGGAACGCCGGGATGTGGCTCTTGTTGAACTCCGCGGGCCGGTGCAGCGCCATGTTCGACCACACCGGGGTGGAGTTGCGGCCCAATTCGGTGCGGCGGAAGCGGTGGTAGACCTCCTGGAGGTCGTCGCTGCTCTCGGCGTGCCACCAGAACATGTAGTCGGCGTCGGCGCGCAGGCCGGCCACGTCGTAGAGACCGCGGGTCGTGACGTCCTTGGCCGCGTAGCCTTCGAGGAGGTCCTGGACCTCGGTCGCGACTGCGCTGCGGTCGCCCTCGGGCAGGCCGTTCGCCTTGAACACCGACCACATGGTGTAGCGGATGACCTGGTTGAGGTCGCGGGCCTTGGGCTTGTCGGTCACGGTTGCACTTCCCTCAGCTGATCGATGATGCGGACGGCCGCCGCCTTGGCGGTGGCCAGGCAGGCGGGGACGCCGACCCCATCGTAGGCCGCCCCGCAGACGGCGAGCCGGGGGTGCCCCGCCACCGCGCTCCGGGTCCTGGCGACGCGGTCGAGGTGCCCCACGTTGTACTGCGGAAGTCCCCCGCCCCACCGGGTGATCCGGGCGTCCACGGGCAGTTCCCGGACGGCGCAGGTGTCGGCCAGCTCCGCCATCGCGGCGGCCTTCAGCTCGGCGTCGTCGCGCTGCAGCGTCCGTTCCTCGCCGAACCTGCCGATCGACGCGCGGACCAGCACCAGGTCGGGGTCCGTCTCGGTGAGCGAAGGCCACTTCACCGAACTGAACGTCACCGCCTTCACCTGGCGGCCTTCCACCGGCGGCACGAGGTAGCCCGAGCCCTTCGGACGCTCGGGGAAGGCCGAGGCCCGGTAGGCGAGGCTGATGATCGCCATGCTGGCGTACTCGATGCCCGCCAGTTCCGCCGACGCGGTGGGCGCCTCGGCCGCGAGCAACCGTGCCGCCGGGGCCGCAGGGACCGCCAGGACGACCGCGTCCGCGTCCACCGGCACGGGCGCCGTCTTCGGGCCGAGGACGACCCGCCATCCTTCGGGCGTCCGGTGGAGCTCCTGCGCCATCGCCTCCGTCCGGATCTCCACGTCGTTCTTGACGAGGACCTCCGCGAGGAGGCCGGGCAGGGAGCCCATCCCGTCGCGCATCGTGGTGAAGACGGGGCCCTGGTTCTTCGGGGCGGCCTCCGTGATCGCCTTCGCGGCCTGGATGAGGGAGCGCTGACCGAGGCTGGCGTGGGCGAGCTGCGGGAGCGTCGCCTCGAACGACAGCAGCTCCGACCGGCCCGCGTACACGCCGCCCAGCAGGGGTTCGACGAGCCTGTCCACGACGTCGCGGCCGAGGCGGTCGCCCACGTAGTCGGCCACCGAGAGGTCGCCGCCGCGCGGGGTCGGCCTGCGCGCCAGGTCGAGGGCGGCCCGCGCGACGCCCGCGGCGTCGAGGACGCCGGACTGGGCGAGCGCCGTCAGGTCGGACGGCACCCCCATCACCTGCCCGGCGGGGAACGGCTTCAGCCCGCCATGGCTGTAGATCGACGACGAAGCCGTGCCCGGATACCGCAGCAGATCGTCGAGGCCGAGGTCGGCGACCAGCCCCACGGCCTCGGGCCGCCGGGCCAGCATCGACTCCGCCCCCTCGTCCAGGGGCACCCCGGCCAGCTCGCTGACCTTGAGCTTCCCGCCGAGCCGGCGCCCGCCTTCCAGCACCGTCACGCGCAGCCCCGCCCGGCTCAGGTGCCAGGCCGCGCCCAGCCCCGAGATCCCTCCACCGACGACCACCACATGCTTCGACTTCACCCCTCCACCATGGCAGAACCGGCGCGGTGTCCCGCCCGCACCCCCGTGTGAGAACACAGACGGTCGCGAGGGACCATCGCCCCTGTGCGGCCGGGCGGGGGCGGCGTAGGGGCCGGGGCCGCGATCAGTCCGGGTACGGGCGGCGGGCCTTGGCCTCGGCCAGCGACCTGGCCCACCAGTCGAGCTGCCCGAGCAGCTGCTTGGCCGCGGTGTCGGCGTCCTCGCCGAAAGCGAAGGAGCCGTCCTCGCCGAACCGCTCCCAGTAGGAGGCGAAGGAGACCTGGTCGCGGACGGTCACCGCGTGGAGCTCGGCGAACACGCCCCTCAGGTGCTCGACGGCCCTCAGCCCGCCCGACACCCCGCCGTAGGAGACGAACCCGACGGGCTTGGCCTTCCACTGGGTGAAGTGCCAGTCCACGAGGTGCTTCACGGAGGCCGGGTAGCTGTGGTTGTACTCGGGGGTGACCACCGCGAAGGCGTCGGCGGCCTCCAGGCGGGGCGTGATCCGGCCGATCGCCGCGACGACCTCGGCGGAGGGTTCCGTGCTCTTGTCCGGGAGGGCGATCGGTAGGTCGGTGTGCTCGGCGGCGTCGATGAGGTCGACCTCGAAGGAGGCCGCGGCGTGGGCGGCGAACCAGTCGGCGACCACGGGGCCGAACCGGCCGTCGCGGACGCTGCCGACGATCACCGCGAGCTTGAGGGGTGCTTCAGTAGTCATGGGGACCAGAGTGCCGCCGGGGTCCGCGGCTAGGGAGACCGCGCCGAGACTGGCCCTGCCGGGGCCACGATCCGGCCGGCGCCGCCGAGTAGATTCGGGCGCATGGCCGACAACGAACTCGGTGCCTTCCTGCGGCAGCGGCGCGAACTCCTCACCCCCGAGGCGGTCGACCTGCCGACGGGGCCCCGGCGCCGCACCCCCGGGCTCCGCCGGTCGGAGCTGGCGATGCTCGCGGGCGTCAGCGTCGAGTACCTGACGCGGCTGGAGCAGGGCCGCGACCGCAATCCCTCGCCGCAGGTCCTCGGCGCCCTCGCCGACGCGCTCCGCCTCGACCGCGAGGCGCGCATGTACCTCCAGTTCGCCGCCAAGTCCGCAGGCGGGCATCCGGCCCCGTGCGCGGCCTTCGACCCGCCGGCCAGCGAGGTCAGGCCCGCGCTGCACGCGCTCGTGCGAGCCCTGGAGCCGACCCCGGCCGTCCTGCTCAACCGGATCAGCGACGTGCTCGCCCACACCGCGGCCTACGCGCGCTTCGCGGGCCCGCTGGGCGTGCTGGACGGCCCCGAGCCGAACCTCCTGCGGTGGATCTTCACCGATCCGCGCGCCAGGGAGGCCCACCCCGACTGGGACGCCAGGGCCGACGCGGAGCTCTCCGCGGTCCGCCTGACCTCCGCGCCGGACGACGACCATCTGAACTCCCTCGCCGCCGAGCTCGCCGTCCTCGCCGGGGCGGCTTTCAGCGACAGGTTCCGCCCGGCGCCCGTCTCCTACCCCCGCCCGTCGGTGGAGACGGTCCGCCACCCGGAGGCGGGCTCGCTGCGCCTGCACCTTGAGGTGCTCGCCGCCGCCGAGGACCACCGCCTCCTGGTGCACCTGCCGGCCGACGCGCCCACCGAGCTGGCCCTCGGCCGCCTCATCGGCAAGGGCGCGCTGCGCTCGGCCTGAGCGCGCTCACAGCCCGGCCAGGAACTCCGCCAGGTGAGCGGTGAAGCGCTCCGGGCGCTCCATGTTCGGGTAGTGGGCCGCGCCGTCGATCCGGATCCCGCGGCCCCGCCGGACCGTCGAGACGAGCCGGTCCGCCATCGCGAGGTGGTCGGCCGCGTCGAGCGCGCCGCAGAGCGCCAGGACGGGCTGCTCGATCCGCGCGGCCCTGCGCCAGGTGTCGGCGACGGGGACGAGCACGCCCGGCTCGCCCGCCGTGTGCTTGGCCATGGTCGCCCCGGCCATCGCGCGCAGCCGGGCGACGACCTCCGGGGCCACGTCGCCGAGCGTGCGGCGCGGCCCCGCGGCGAACGCGAGGAACGCCTCCACCGAGCCCGGGAGGTCGCCCCCGGCCATCGCTGCCTGCCAGCGGCCCAGCACGTCGCGGGTCCAGGGGTCGGTGAAGGACGGCTCGCTCGTCCCGGCCCCGCTGACGACGACCGCCTCGACCAGCTCCGGGTACTCCAGGACCAGGTCCACGGCGGTGCTCGCGCCCATCGAGACCCCCACGCAGACGACGGGCCCGGCGTCCAGGCGCCGGATCAGCGCGGCGGCGTCGTCGACGTGCCGGAACGGCCCGGCCGCGTTCGCCGACCGCCCGTGGCCGCGCGCGTCGGGCGCGATGACGCGGTGGCCCGCGGCGGCCAGGCCCGGTGCCTGGTCGTCCCACATGCGGTGGTCGAGGAAGCCGCCGTGGAGGAGGAGGACGGGGCGGCCCGCGCCCGTGTCGGTCCAGAAGAGGTCGCCGGTGCTCGCTGCGGTAATCATGACAACCAAGGTGTCATTTTTGCGTGAAGATGACAACCCAGGTGTCATGATGGGCGGGTGACCGACAGGGAGATCCCGCTCGCGCCAGAAGCCCTCGCCGAACGCCTCGCCGAGGTCTTCGACCTCGTCGGGCCGGTCTACCGGCGCGCCCAGCGCAAGGTCGAGGGCTACCTCCCCGGAGAGGAGATGTCCGTCGGGGTGCGCGCCGTGCTCACCCTCCTGGCCGAACACGGTCCCCTGACCGTCCCGCAGATGGGCCGGGAGCTGGCGCTGAGCCGCCAGTTCGTGCAGCGCATGGTGAACGACGCGCTGGCGCGGGAGCTGGTGGAGCTCGCGGAGAACCCGGCGCACCGCAGGTCCTCCCTGGTCCGGCCGACCCCGGCGGGGACCTCGGCGATCACCGGGCTGCTCGCGCGCGAGCGGGAGATGCTGGCGGCCGTCGGCGGCGGTCTCACGGCCGCCGACCTCGACGGGTGCGTGCGCGTCCTCGCGCGACTGCTGCGGTTCCTCGACGACGCCGATCCCTCCTGAAACCCGTCAGCTCCGCAGGGCGGCGTACACGACGACGTTGTCCCGGTAGGAGCCCGCCGCCCGGTCGAAGGGGCCGCCGCAGGTGATGAGGCGCAGCTCCGGCGACTCCGTGGGCCGGTAGACGGAGTCGGGGACGGCCGCCTTCCGATGGTGCTCCAGGCGCCGGACGGCGAAGGAGAAGGTCTGCGAGCGGTCGGTGTCCACGTGGACGACGGCGCCCGGAACCAGGTCGGGAAGGTGGTGGAAGACGGCGGGGCCCGACCGCGAGTCGACGTGCCCGGCGATCACCGCCGCGCCCGGCTCGCCCGGCTCGGGACCCGAGCGGTTCCAGCCCGCGACGTCGAACCGGGCGGGCGCGATGAGCCGGTCGCGGCGGTCGAGGCCGAGCGGGACGAGCGCGGTCGAGAGCCCGATCGCGGGGATCCGCAGGCGCACCGGCGCGCCGACCCTCGCCGCGCGGTCCGCGCCCGGCGCGGCGCGCCGCCGGGGGCCCCGCGCCCCGCCCGCGGCGTCCG